>CALBCM010000033.1 GCA_937927235.1 uncultured Johnsonella sp. | reverse complement strand
TGGTTAGCCACTATGTAGTGGCAGGTAGCAAGAATCCCCTACCTTTAGGCATGGGAAGTGTCAAAACTTAAATATGATATAATAATGAATTAAATAAAAATAGGTGTGGGATATGTGCTATGAAGTTTTTAAAAGAGGTAACAGGCTCATTTTATAATTTAAATTCATACAGAAAGTTTATAAGAAAAGGGGTTGGCAGCGTACTGATCTATACCTACCTTTTAACCTTAGTTACCTTTATTTTGGCAGCCGCTATAATATTGGTAAAATTTCAGGTGATTACCGGCGGAATTATAAATGTAATAGAAAAGGAAACTCCTGATTTTAAGATAGAAAACGGAGCTTTAAAGGTTTTCGGGCAGATAGATTTTAAAAGTGAGAGCAATGGAGGCGTTTTTATGTATGTTAATACTGAAGACAGCTTTAAAAATTCAACCGGAGAAGAGGTTGCTGCTGCTGCTGAAAACTATAAAAATGTATTAATTATTGATAAAGAAAAATTTTATATGAAGGATGCCGGCAACGGCAGAATAGTCAGCTATAAAAATGAAGATTTGGGCAGAGATACTCCTAAGACTGAGCTGGTAGGCAATTTAAAAAAGAATCTTCCGTTTTTATATCTTGGAATTATTGTCGCAGTTTCAGTAATTACTGTATTCTGGATACTGCTAGGACTTGCCGCTTCAGCAATATACAGCATACTCGGAATGATAATTTCAGGGGTATTGGGAGTAAGGCTTTCTTATTCTGAAACCTTCAAGCTTGATGTATATGCCAAAACTCCGTTTTTTATTATCAGTGTCCTGCTGATTGTGGCATTACTTGGCTACAATTTCGACAGCAGATTAATGCTGATAGGAATCGCTGCACATTACGTGCTCTTTACCTTGGCAGTGCTGAACTTTAAAAATAAGGGTCTGGCTCCTGTACCGGATGAGTATGAAAAATATCCCTATGATAATGAGCTGGACAGATATTATAATCCTCCTGAAAAAGATTATTATAAGCCTGACAATTATAAAAACTCTGTAAATTCCAGAGAAGATTTTGAAGAATCATGGTATAATAAGAATGAAAATTCCGATTATAATGACAGCAGGTATAATCATTCACAATCAGGGCATGGCTATAGCAGCAAGGGCTACAGCCCTCCGCAGTCCGGTCGGAGTGCTGGCAGAGATAATTATGAGTACGAAAGTAAAAGAGGAGTAGATGCTGCAGGTTATTGGCAGACTGATAAGGGCAGGGGACCCTATGTAGGAAGCAGCGGGCACTTAGGCTACGGTCAAAGCTATTTCGATAAGGAATCGGGCAGGAGCCGGGAAGAATTTAAACCTGAGCCTTCAGACAGGCAGCCTGATTTTAATGCCGGCGATAACGGAGGGAATTTAAAGCCTAGTGACGGCTGGAGCTTCGGAAATTCAGACAGAGGGGTTTCACTGGATAAAGAGGATATTAATAATGCTGATGAGGAATAAATTGGTAATATAGACTATATGCAAAGAAAGAAAGTTGTAGTAGGTATGTCGGGAGGAGTCGATTCTTCGGTGGCAGCTTATCTGCTTAAAGAGCAAGGCTATGAGGTAATAGGCGTCACGATGCAGATATGGCAGGACGAGGATGAGGACAGAAAGCAGGCAAATGCAGGATGCTGCGGGCTTTCAGCGGTAGCTGATGCCAGGAGAGTGGCGGATAAGCTTGGTATACCCTATTATGTAATGAATTTTAAGAATAAATTTAAGGATAAGGTTATAGATTATTTTATAGAGGAGTATATGAGGGGGAGGACTCCAAACCCCTGCATAGCCTGCAACAGGTATGTCAAGTGGGAGAGCCTGCTTGATAAAAGCCTGAAGATAGGCTGTGACTATATAGCTACCGGGCATTATGCGAAGATTGACTTGCTCCCAAACGGCAGATATGCGCTGAAAATCTCAAAAAGTGCTTCCAAAGACCAGACTTATGCACTTTACAGCCTGACTCAGGAGCAGCTTGCGAGGACGCTGATGCCTGTAGGAGAGTATGAAAAAGAAGAAATCAGAGAGATTGCAAAGCGGATTAATCTCAAAGTAGCCAATAAGCCTGACAGTCAGGAGATATGCTTTGTGCCTGATAAGGATTATGCAGGCTTTATAGAAGAAACTACAGGGATAAAGCCTGAAGCAGGAAACTTTATTAATGTATCCGGAGAAATCCTTGGGAGGCATAAAGGCATAAGTCACTATACTGTAGGTCAGAGAAAGGGACTTGGGATAGCACTTGGCTATCCGATATTTGTAAAAGAAATTAGGGCAAAATCAAATGAGATTGTACTTGGAAGCGATGAAGAGGTTTATTCGGACAGGCTTACCGCCAATAAGATGAACTGGATGAGCATCGGAGGGATTGGAGCCGGCGAAACGCTGAGAGCAAGAGCAAAGATAAGGTATTCTCATAAGGGGGAATACTGTACTGTAAAAAGCTGCGGCGAAGAGGGAATCAAGGTCTGCTTTGATAAGCCGGTACGTGCGGCGACTCCCGGACAGGCAGTGGTATTTTACGACGAGGAAGGATATGTTATAGGCGGTGCATCAATTACAGGCGTGGGAAAATAACAAAGCAGAGCAGGATATTTCAGATTAAAAATAAAAAATATTGATAAAAATAACAAAGCATATTTTAAACAAGAAATTATATTATATATAGAAAGGAAAACGGAATGAGAAAATTATTAAATAATAAAATTAATTGTATAATGGCGGCTTCATTGCTTACTCTGACAGGCTTAAGTATGACTGCCTGCACCAATCATAAAGAATTATCCGCACAGACTGTTGAATCGCAGACTACAGAGGCACAGGCAAAGGACAGTCGGGAGAAGGAATTTGAAACCAAGGACACCTTAGTGCTGAATACAGACGATACAAACAGTGCAGATAATAATGTGCCTAAGGTGACTTCAATGAGTGTCAAGAAAAAAGAAGCAGTCCAGAGCTTTGCCGATACGGACGAAACAGCTTATGTAACCGCCGATTCCGTCAATATAAGAAAAGAGCCCAGTACCTCCTCTGAGGTATTAAAAAAGCTTAATAAGGGCACCAAGGTGCAAAGGACGGGTAAAAATGAGGAATGGAGCAGGATAGTAGTTGAGGGAAAGACAGTCTTTATCTCAACTAGATTTCTTACTTTGGAGGCACCGGCGACTCAGGCGGCGGAAGCTTCAACAGCAGCTGGCGGCAACTCTGTCTCACAGCTTGCTTCGGGAGCACAGATTAAGCTTAATCCAGAGTGGAGGTATGCAGGCAATTCAAAGATAAACTCAGGCTATGCCACTTTATACAAGGCTGAAGGCAACAGGAAGGACATAACCGTCTGCGTAAATGCAGGTCACGGAACTAAGGGAGGTTCTTCAGTAAAAACCTTATGTCATCCGGACGGCACTCCCAAGGTGACGGGAGGCACTACTGCTCAGGGTGCAACTACTGCGGTAGCGGTATCTTCGGGAATGACTTTTCAGGATGGCACCTCAGAGGCTTCGGTAACCCTTAAAATGGCAAAGGCATTAAAAACGGAGCTGCTTTCAAGAGGCTATGATGTTCTGATGATAAGAGAGAGCGATGATGTGCAGCTTGACAATATAGCAAGGACTGTAATTGCAAACAATACTGCGAGCTGCCACATAGCACTGCACTGGGATTCAACTGCAAGCAATAAGGGAGCTTTTTATATGGGAGTTCCTGAGGTTGCTTCATACAGAAATATGGAGCCTGTCGCCTCAACCTGGGAAAAACATGAGGCACTTGGCAAAAGTCTTGTACAGGGGCTTAAGAATGCAGGAGTTAAGATTTTTGACAATGGAAGACTTCCGATGGATTTAACTCAGACCTCTTATTCAACTATTGCTTCAATAGATATAGAGCTTGGAGATAAGGCAAGCGACCACTCTGATGCCACTATAAACGGACTTGCCAAAGGACTGGCTGACGGAGTAGGAATTTACTTCGGCAAGTGATCTAAGTATTTTATGATTTATTAAATTTTAGCTATGGAAATTTGAGCATTTATATATTATAATTAGCAGGTCAGCTTTTAATCTGACCTGCGTAATACTGGAGATGTATCGAAGCGGTCATAACGAGCTCGACTCGAAATCGAGTTGTCCTACGGGGCACGTGGGTTCGAATCCCACCATCTCCGCTTAAAAAGTCTTGAAAATCAAGGCTTTTTTACTTTTTGTGCCATACTTGTATCATACTTTCTTATTGCAAAAATCCGGCTTTTCTGAAATCGTTGGGAAACATACCGGTATATTTTTTAAAAAGACAGGAAAATCTGCTGTGTGAAGTGTAGCCTACAGCCTTTGCAACCTCGGAAATTTTGAGGTCGGCAGAGATAAGGATGTGCTCGGCTACGGTTATACGTCTTCTCTGTATATATTCGGTGATGCTCATATTGTATTTTTTTCTGAATTTTTCCTTTAAGCTGGTTTTGCTCATGAACGCAATCTCACATAAAAGCTTCTGCGGTATATCGGAGGCATAGTGGTCATTTATATAAAAGCATATATTTTTAAGCGCCGTATCATCGGCACTGCTCAGCTTATCCCTGCTGTGTTCAAAATAGGTATCAACAACTATGTTCAGCAATTCTTTAGCTTTAACTTCATAGAAGATTTCACTTAAGGGTGTGGTATTATTATAGGCAAGTATACCATCGGCTATACTTTTGACTCTATTGTCAGGGGAAAAGGTATCAAATAATTGCAGTGCATTAATTAAATCAGCCTTATCTATGCCGAAGCTTTTCGGTATATAATTTTCTATAAAATCCTTCTTATATTCAATCCCTACAGAAAAAAAAGGATAGCCTCCATGCAAAAAAAATCTGAAAACCTTTTGATATTCAAAAAAAGTAAATATCATATTGTCGGAAGCCGGCCTGTAAGGAGAAAGGGTCTCACCATGTGCCGTCTTAAAGTAGGAGATACTGACAAGAGGAGTATCTTCTCTTTGAGCGGAGTTTTGCACTATATAATCCTTTTTTACTTTGAAATCATGTATGTTTATAGCAAAATCCTTATTGTCATAAATCCAGTAATAGCCTTCCATAAATTCATTTGATATGGAGAGAGTTGTGCCTAAAGGAGAAAATTTTTTACAGCTGCTATCCAGCTTAAATCCCATTTTAAGCATAAAATCCACATAAACAGAACTCATAAATGCCAACCTCCGAAATTAATACGATTAGCCAGATAATATATATAGACATAAATCAGCCTCCGGCATTGAAAAAAATTTTGGATTAGTATATCCTTAATCTGATTATAAATTAAAAAGGGGGTAAATTCAACTTAAATTATGAAAAATAAAAAGAAAGACAGGAGTATAAAGGGAGTAGTAAAAAGATTTGCGCCTGAAAAAATGACTTTTTATTATATTACTATTATCTGCGGCATTATAAGCGGTGCAGCTGCGGTAATACCGTATTATTTGATATGGAAAACGGTAAGCCTGCTTTTTGAAAATCAGCATAAAGCCGACATAGGCAGCTATGCATTATATATATTTATAACCCAGGTAATAGGGCTTATAAGCGGCTTCCTCGCATTGCTTGCTTCACATGTAATGGCTTTTCGTGTTGAAAAGAATATAAGGCGGGATATGATAGCTCATTTTTTAAAGCTGCCGATAGGCTATTTTGAAAATGAAGACAGCGGAAGACTGAGAAGGCTTATAGATGATAATGCTTCAAAAACTCATGCTTTTATAGCACATACCTTTCCCGACATAGTCGCTGCAAGCACCGTACCGTTTTTATTTATTATACTTTTATTTACGGCAGATATACGCTTTGCACTGCTGTGCATACTTGGAGTGGCGGTAGGAATGTGCAGTTTGATGACTATAATGGGACCTAAAAATAAAGTGTTTATGAAGGAATATATGGAAAGCTCGGAAAGGCTCAGTATAAACGGAGTCGAGTTTATAAGAGGAATGCCCATAGTAAAGGTTTTTAATCAGAGCGTGGAAAGCTTCCAGAAATTTTACGCTACAATTAAGGAATATGACAGCCGTGCCAAAAAATTTGTCAATATATGCAGAACTCCAATGATTATCTATATAGTTGCGATATATGCTCCGACTATGCTCTTGGGTCCCTTATGTATCCTGCTTTTAGGCAGCAGCAAAGCACCGGTGGCATTAATTATAAATTCCGTACTTTATATAATTATTTCAATGCTGCTGCATTCCGTGCTTATGAGATTTACTACTGTTTCAGAAGCTAAAAATGTCTTTGGAGTAATAGTAGACAAGCTTGATGATATATTTGATACGCCTCAGATGAAGCAGGAGGACTTTAAAGAATTAAAGGAAAGCGGCATAGTATTTGAAAACGTGAGCTTTACCTATAATACCAAAACTGAATCTGCAGTAAGAGATTTAAGCTTTAGGTTTGAAAGAGGCAAAACCTATGCACTTGTAGGTGCAAGCGGCTCCGGAAAATCAACAGTTTTAAGTCTGATAGGCAGATTTTATGATATAAACAGAGGCGGTATAAGAATTGACGGAAAAGATATAAGGAGTCTGAAAGAGGATGAGCTGCTGTCAAAGCTTGCTATAGTGTTCCAGGAAAGCAGGCTGCTTAAAACGACGCTGAGAGAAAATATAGCTATGGGTAAGGATTTGCCAGATAATGAGATATTAAGGGCTTTAAAGCTCGCCCAATGTGAGGATATATTGAAGCGCTTTGATAAGGGACTGGACACTGTAATAGGTGAAAACGGCAATTATGTTTCGGGAGGGGAAGCACAGAGGTTTGCTATAGCAAGGGCATTTTTAAGAGAATCCGACATACTGCTGCTTGATGAGGCTACCGCTTTTGCAGACCCTGAAAATGAAAAAGCTATACAAATAAGCATAGATAAGCTTAAGGAGGGCAAGACCTGTATAATGATAGCTCACAGATTGAATGCAATTAAAAATGCAGACTGTATTATAGCAATGAAGGAGGGTACTATAGAAGCCTTTGGAACCCATGAGGAGCTTATGAAAAAAAGCAGCTACTATAAAGATTTATTTGAAGATTATTCAAGAAGTATACAGTGGAGGGTGGCAAATGGATAAAACTTATGCAAAAGAAAGTGCCGTAAATAAATATTTACAAAAGAAATTCAGACTCTCGGCAGAAGGCGCTTCAAATATGTTTAAAGGCATAGTTTTAAGTGCGGCAATGGACTTTTCCTTTATGCTGCCTATGGTATGTGTATACATGTTTTTAAAGGAGAGCATAGAGATATATATTGATAAGACGAAGGGGCATTATAATATAATGTTTTATGTAACAGCTGTACCTATAATCATGATTATTATGTTTATAATAAATAAAGCACAGTATGACAGCGTTTACACTTCAACCTATACGGAAACCGCAAATAAGCGTATAGCACTTTCAAATCACTTGAGAAAAATACCGCTTGCTTTTTTTGAAAACCGGGATTTAGCCGACTTTACCGCCACTATAATGAGCGATATGGAAAGTATGGAGCATGCCTATTCACATTCGGTGCCTCAATTTTACGGCAATATTATAGCGGTGGTAATTATTACAATTTTAATAGCAGTCAAAAGTCCCGCCATGGCAGCCGCAGTAATATGGCCCTTTCCTATAGTTATATTTCTGATTAATCTTGTCAAAAAGAAAAAGATAGAACTTGAAGCAGAGCATTATTATAAAAAGCTTGATGTCAGCAGCTCAATACAGGAAATAATTGAAAATATGCTTGCGATAAAGGGCTTTCAAAGAGTCGAAAAAACTAAAAAGGAATTTAACGCTTTGCTTGACAGAGAAGAAGCACAGCATATAAAAACGGAGGTTTATAATCCAATCATTTTAGGACCCTTAAGTGCGTTTTTAAGACTTGGAGTGTTGTCGGCAATTATAGTGGGATTTTCAGAATACAGCTCGGGCAGGATAGATTTAGTCTACTATATATGCATGATTATAGCCTGCGGGCTTATTTATTCCCCTATGGAGGCCTGTCTTTCCTTTATAATGGAATTTATCTATGTAGAGATACCTGCAAGGCGCATGGAGGAGATAATGACTACTAAGCCTATGGCAGGAGAGGAAATAGAGGTAAATAATTATGATATAGAGCTTAATAATGTAAGCTTCGGTTATGATGACAGAAAGGTCATAGATAATCTCAGCCTTAAGGTAAAGCAGGGAGAAGTTACGGCATTGGTAGGACCCTCAGGCTGCGGTAAAAGCACACTTGCTAGGCTCATGCTGAGATTTTGGGATACGGATTCAGGCAGTATAAAGCTTGGAGGAGTTGATATAAAGGCTATAGAGCCTGAATGTCTTTTGAAAAATTATTCTGCGGTATTTCAAAATGTAGTGCTTTTTGACAATACGGTTATGGAAAATATAAGGATAGGAAAAAAAGATGCCAGCGATGAGGAAGTTATAGAGGCGGCAAAAACCGCACAGGCAGACGAGTTTATCAGAAACCTGCCCGAGGGCTATAATACCCGTATAGGTGAAAATGGCGTACTGCTTTCAGGAGGAGAAAGACAGCGAATCTCAATAGCTAGAGCGGTACTTAAGAACTCACCGGTTATCTTTCTTGACGAATCTACCGCAAGTGTTGATGCAGACAATGAAACTAAGCTTCAGGAGGCGCTTTCAGGGCTTATAAAAAATAAAACTGTACTGGTAATAGCTCATAGATTGAGGACTGTAGAGCAGGCAGACCATATAGCTGTAATTAATCAGGGCAAACTGGTTGAGGAAGGCAAGGCAGAGGAGCTTATCAAAAAGAAAGGACTCTTTTATAAGCTGTGGAGCCTGCAAAGGGTGCAGTAAACAGCAAAGATAAGTTGATATAGGGCTTAGGAAATAATATATTTGCCGCCTGGTTAAGAAAGCTCCGGAGTGTCATCTCCGGGGCTTTCGCTTTGTGTACTTATAGGTATCATATCAGCTAATAGAGTTTTTTTGTGTTTATTTATTTATTCAAATTGATTTTACATTTGTAATAGACTAAAATATAAGAAAAAATTAATAAATGCATTATTTAGAACAACTGGCATACAAGTATAAAACTACTATTGATTTTCGGGAGGATACTATGCTTGCAAAACTTAAGATAAAACTGAAATCTGCTGAAAATAAAAAATACAGTTATAATATTTCTTCATTAACTCAGGGATATATTATGGAAAATATCTCGACTCGATATGCCTCATTTCTGCATAATTTAAGACTTAATCCCTACAGCCAATACATTATTAAGGACGGTGAAAGCCTGATATGGAATATAAATACCCTTGATATACAGGCTAAAAAAGAAATAATAGATAAAATTCTTTATATCATAAATAATGAAGGTGAAAGAGAGATTTTTTTAAAAAAGCCTGAGGATAAGCTCTGTATAGAAGAAGTAAGCGTGGAGGAATCCAATTATAAAGAACTTCGTAAAACTCTTTATGAGAGTGAAAACAGCAGGCTACTTAAAATAAAATTTTTAACTCCCGCCGCATTTAAACAGGATAACCGCTACTGTATCTTTCCCAGTGTAAGGCTTATATTTCAAAGCCTTATGAATAAATATGATGCCGCTGCCGGCTACAGCAGCATCTATGATGCTGAAGTCCTCCAAGAATATGAAAGGCATTCATATATAGCCGGCTATAAGCTGAGAAGCACCGCATTTTCACTTGAGGGAGTTTCAATCCCCTCATTCATAGGAGAAATTGCAATAAAAATAAATGGAACTTCACAGATGGTTAATCTTGCCTATATGCTTGCAAAATTCGGCAGCTATTCAGGCGTGGGAATAAAAACTTCAATGGGCATGGGAGCTGTCAGTATAATATAATTTTTATATAAGGCTATCAGGAGGTCGAAATGGATAATAAACATATAAGCATTATAATAGGTGCTTTGTTGCATGATATAGGCAAGGTACTGTATCGTGATAACGACAGGAGAAACCACAGCGAAAGTGGGTATGACTTTCTCAAGGAGCGTATCAAAATTGAAGACAAGGGTATGCTTAAGAACATACTTGAGCAGGTAAGGTATCATCATAAGGCATACTTGGAAAAGGCAAAAATAGACAGAAGCTCTCCTGCATATATCACCTATATGGCAGATAATATAGCGGCTGCGACAGACAGGCGCGATAATGAAAGCGATGAATTCGGCTTTGATATAAATATGTCTTTAGAAAGCATCTTTAACATACTGAATCAAAATAAGAAAAAAGCGATTTATGAAAAAGTAAGCTTTGAAGAAATAAAGAACAGTGTAAATTTTCCGATAGAAAAGGATAAGCTAAATAAGGCAGGAAGTGATAGGGACATTTATTATAGAATTAAAACTCATATTAGCGAAATACTTAAAAGCATTAATTATGATAAATATTATATAAACTCACTTTTATCGGCACTTGAAGCTGATTTATCCTTTATACCGTCCTCTACCTCTAAAAAGGAGCTGGCTGACATATCGCTTTATGACCACGTAAAAGTAACAGCGGCAATAGCTTCCTGTATATATTTATATTTTAATGAGGAAAATATAACTGATTACAAGGCGGAATTATTTGATACTAAATCACAGATTTTTTATAAGAAAAATATAATGCTCTTATTCAGCATGGATATATCCGGTATACAAAGCTTTATTTATGATATACAAAGTGAGGATGCTTTAAAAAATCTCAGGTCAAGGTCATTTTATCTTGATACGCTGCTTGAGAGTATAATAGACAATTTGCTTGAAAGACTTGAGCTTTCAAGAGCTAATTTATTATATTCAGGCGGCGGACATGCCTATCTGCTGATACAAAACACTGCTCAGGCAAAAGAAATTTTAAATAAATTTGAAAAAGATACTAATAAGTGGTTTTTAGATAATTTTAAAACCGCCCTCTATATAGCCATGGCATACACGGAATGCAATGCCTATGATTTGCAGAATAAAGAATCCGGAAATACCTCAGAGGAAAACAAAGAGTCAGGAAGCTATAAAGGACTTTATTCTAGAATATCAAGTAAGCTGTCAATGAGGAAAATGAACAGATACAGCGCCGAAGCTATACGCGGCTTAAATAATTTGGATAATTCGGATAAAGAAAGAGAATGTGCTATCTGCCGCCGCTCAGATAAACTGATACGTGACGGCAAAGGGCGGGATATATGCAGGATATGCTATTCATTTATTAATATTTCAAGAGATGTCATGGAAAAACAGTTTCTTAAGGTTATATCCGGTGAGGCAGCTGATAAAAATAGTAGGGCTTTAAAAAATACTGTACCTTTGCCCTACGGTGAATACCTTGTTATAGAAGAGATACCGAAAAATGAATCAATTCAAGCGGTTATAAGACCTGATAAGGGCTATATAAAATCTTATATAAAGAATGATTTTTATATCGGCTATTCATTAAATACTAAGCTTTGGATAGGCGATTATAAAAGCCACAATACTCTTGAGGAGCTTGTAAAAGCCGGTGAGGGCATAGACAGGCTCGGAGTTTTAAGAGCTGATGTTGATAATCTTGGAAGTGCTGTAAGCTCGGGCTTTGATAAAGCCTATAATTCAATTTCAAGAAATACCGCCCTTTCAAGAAATTTATCAATATTTTTTAAGTTTTATATAAATAATATACTGAAAAATCCTGTATTCAGCCTTGATGGAGATGCTAAACCCCGCAAAAGAAATGCTGCAATAATCTATTCAGGGGGAGATGATTTATTTATTGTAGGTGCCTGGAAAGACATATTGGAATTTTCAATAGATTTATATGAGTCTTTTAAAAAATTTTCTCTTAATTCGCTGACCCTTTCCGCAGGGTATGGTGTCTATGAGAGTAAATATCCGATTTCCTATATAGCTGAGGATGCAGGCAGACTTGAGAGCTTATCTAAAAAGAAGGAGGGAAAAAATTCTATTACCTTGTTTAGTCCACCAGTATTTAAAAAAAGTACAGCCAATAATCAAGAGAGAATAATTAATGAACAGCATACCTATAAATGGGAGGAATTTAAGTCAGGGGTAATAAAAGAAAAATTTAATACGTTAAAAGACTTTTTTTCTAAATATAAAGAAAAGGGAGCAGGATTTTTATACAGGCTGCTTGAGCTTTTCAGGGATAATGATAAAAAGATAAATATAGCAAGACTGGCTTATCTGCTTGGACGTATTGAAGCTGAGTTTAATGCAAATAACAATGAGGATTATAAAGGCGAGTATAGGGAATTTGCAGAAAAAATATATAAATGGAGGTTTAATGAAAATGACAGACAGCAGTTTATAACTGCTATTTATATATATGCATATCTGATAAGACAAAAAGGAGAGTAGGGATGAAAGATTTTAGAAGGAATAATACTATACCAAATGAATCAAAAAAAGAAAAGCTGACTGAATTAAATTATGTAGACAAGGCAGATAAGGTTATGCAAAATATGACTAGAACATACTATACAAAAAATGGTAAGGAAAGAAGAAAAATAGACTTGTCTACTTCAAAAATTAGAAAGCTTTTAGCCATGATTTCCGAATTATATAACGATGTTTCAAGAGAGGGGATAAATAAGAAAGAAAAGCTGAGTGATGAGATGCTCTCGAGAATACAGTATATAAAAATGTACTTTGCCTATGAAGCTGGAAGGGAAAATCAAGTAGGATACTTTGTTAAGGAAGCAGATATTTTTGAAATAATTGATGATATAGGGAGCGATAGAAAAAAACTTATAAATTTCTGCCACTATATGGAAGCCTTAGTGGCATATAGAAAATATTATGCACCGGATAAGGAATAGGAGGAGAAAAGATGTATACAAGAATTGAAATAAGCGGGATTATAGAGGTATGCACAGGGATGCATATAGGAGGGTCTTCACAGTTTTCGGCTATAGGAGCAGTTGATGTTCCTGTTGTTACGGACAGCTTTAAAAAATTACCTATGATACCGGGCAGCAGCTTTAAGGGAAAGCTTCGCTCCCTGCTTGCTCAAAAATATAATCCTGAAGAAAATGATTCAAAAGACAAGATTATTACAACACCTGAACAGGATTGTAATAGAATATTGCGCTTATTCGGTGCGGGGGCTTCAAGCGAGAATTTATATAAAGCCAGACTTATCTTCTCTGATATGTTTATAGAAAATGAAAGTGATTTAAGGAATATGGATATTAGTGTAACAGAGATTAAGTTTGAAAATACGATAAACAGACTTACTGGTATGTCAAACCCCAGACAGATAGAAAGAGTAGTGCGCGGAAGTGAATTTGGACTCAGGCTTATATATAATGTGGTTAATGAAAATGAAATAGAAAAGGATTTTGAAACACTTGCAGAGGGCTTTAAGCTTATTCAGTATGATTATCTGGGAGGTCACGGCTCACGAGGATACGGCAAGATTAAAATCAAGAGCTTGTCATTAAATACAGTGATAGGTAACCTTAATGAAGATTTATTGTTGAAGCTTAAAGGCATATTAGAGGGGAGCTATGTATTATAAAATTATTAAGCTAAAATTTTTAACTGAGGTGCATTTTGGAGAAAAATCACTTGATAAAGGAAATAAAACTATATATGCAGACAGCATATTTTCTGCACTTTGCCATGAAGCGTTAAACTTTGGAGAAACTGCTTTGGATGATTTGTTCAGCATGGCAAATGCAGGTAATCTTTTAATTTCAGATGCTATGCCCTATATAGATGAAGAATTTTATATACCCAAGCCTAAAATAAAAATAATTTATAATATTAACGATGAATTTTCAAATAAAGCCAAAGCTTTAAAAAAAATTGATTATGTACCTGTATCAAAGTTTGATGACTATTTAAAGGGAAGACTGGACATAGAAAAAACTGCGGATAAGCTCGGTAATGTAGGAGACTTTTTATTAAGACAGAAAGCTTTTATTCAGAGAGCGGACGACACTCTGCCCTACGGTCTTGAAGTATTTTCATTTTCAGAAAACAGCGGTCTGTATATATGCGTAGGATATAATTCTGAAAAGGAATATTCTTTTATAGAAACCTTGTTTAATCAGCTTTCATATACAGGCATAGGCGGGAAGGTATCCTCCGGTCTTGGAAAATTCAGATGCAGCCCGGCTGACATTCCTGAAAATCTTAAAAACAGGCTTTCAGCCAATGAAATAAATAAGGACAGTATTTTTAATAAATATATGAGCTTATCTATATGTCTGCCAAAAGATGATGAACTGGATTCAGCTTTGGAAGATGCCGTTTTTTTACTTAAAAGGCGTGGAGGCTTTATAAATTCCGGAAGCTGTGTAGGAACTGCAAAAAAGAAAAAAGAATTATACGTATTTCAATCAGGCTCTGTATTTAAAAACAGATTTAAAGGGAATATATATGATGTAGCTTCAGATATGGTACCGCATAAAGTATATCGTTATGCCAAACCTATGTTTATGGGGGTTTAAATATATGAAAAATATAAAAACCTATACAGTACACTTAAAAGTCTTAACTCCGGTGCATATAGGCAGTGGTAAAACTTTAGCAAGAAATGAATATATTTTTAATAATAATACCGGGAAGCTTATTATACCTGATATTAATAAAATGATGCAGTTTTTTATTAATCATGAATTGATTGAGGACTATATAAATTATATGACGAAATATTCAAATACAGGAAAAAGCCTTGCTAGATTTTTGTCAAAACATAATATATCTGAAGATATATATAATAAATGGGAAGATTATAATTTGCATATAGCTGATAAAGATATATTAGATGAAAAGGGAATCAATCTTTTCACGAAAGATGCATATAAAAAAATATATATACCGGGCAGCAGCCTTAAAGGTGCATTGAGAACTGTACTTGCTAATATGGAGATATTAGAGAAAAAGAATTTATCAGGAGCTATTAAAAGTGAAGTTATAAAATTAAATGCTGAGAACGATAATAGATATAAGTTTTATTGTGATAAAATGTCCAAAATTTATAAAGATACTGATGAAGGTATTTTTACCAGAGAAATAATATTTGATTCTTCTAAGGATTTTAAGGAAGATAAAAAGGCATATATTAATATAATGTCAGGATTGACAATAGGCGACAGTAAACCATGTGAAGCTTCAGCTCTTATTGCCTGCCAGAAGATAGACTGCCACATGGATGGAAGCCAAAACAGCCTGCCACTGTTAAGGGAGTGCATAAAACCCGGAACTGAAATAGTATTTCCTTTAACTATAAATGAGAATATATTTGAATGGAAAATTGAGGATATAAAAAGAGCAGTAGTTAAAAACTATAATAACTACTGCAATGAGTTTTTAAGTAAGTTTAATACCGCAGGTAAATTAAAAGAGGCTGACGCTAAAGATAATGTGATTTTTATAGGCGGTGGTATCGGATACCCTTCAAAGACCTATACTTATGCCGCAATACGAGGGAAAGAGGGTATAAATCAGACTTCAAAGATACTTAATAAGCTTTTTTCCGGGAAGAAGCATAATGCGGACATTTTGAAAGGTGCTTCACCAAGAGTATTGAAATGTACTAAGTATTGTGATAGGATAGTGCAGATGGGAGCCTGTCTTGTGTCATTTGAAGACGGTTTTGCTCCGTATTAGATAAATAAAGGTTTTGAGCTGCATTTGAAATATAAAATGCAGCTCACTATATAAAAAATACGGTTTACGCCGCAAAGTGTATTTTAAGCCTTTAATATAAAAGGGATGTAGAGGCTAGATTAGAATATAAAGAACCCCGATAGGGGACGGAAACTTGTTAAAAATGTATATCCGTTTCTACGGCAAAGAAAACTTAGAATATAAAGAACCCCGATAGGGGACGGAAACTTCCGAAGCGCCCAAGGTGGTAGTTTCATCTTTATAACTTATTAGAATATAAAGAACCCCGATAGGGGACGGAAACATATAATTCTCTTTTTCATATGTCTTTCTCCTTCTATTAGAATATAAAGAACCCCGATAGGGGACGGAAACCTTTATTTGTCTTTTTTTCATATCTTTCTCCTTCATTAGAATATAAAGAACCCCGATAGGGGACGGAAACTATATTTTCCACCATAGTTATTCCTCCTTCCCCCGTAAGCCATTAGAATATAAAGAACCCCGATAGGGGACGGAAACCCATACAGCCGCCTGATGATATACTTGACAATTATGAGCATGAGGTGGAATGGTTCTACTTTGACAGCTCAGGAATACCTTATGCTTCAAAAGAGAACAGCCTTTATGCAAAGGATATAAAAAATATAAACGGCAAATCTTATTTGTTTAACCATAGAGGAAATCCGGTTTACGGCTTGCAGAAGGTGTATACGGGAAGCAATAATGATAAATATACTGCCTATTATTTCGGCACTGTAAAACAGAGCCACATGCAAAAGGGCAGAGTCAAGCTTGAGGGAACGGACGGAGATAATATCTACTATTTCCAGGAGTCAACAGGCAGAGGCTATACCGGAGTTAAGGAAGGTTATCTTTACTATATGGGAAAGCTTCAAAAAGCTGACAGTAGCAGCAAGTATCTGATAATATCCATACCGCGTGATTCAGGAAACGGCTTTATCAACTATGTGGTAAATTCCTCGGGCAGAATTACTAAAAACGGTAAGGTTAAAGACGGAGATAAAGTGGAGTACCGCACAGACGGCAGCGGCGTGCTTACTCATATTAACGGCTCAACTGAGGGAGCGGGAGGAGAGTATTCACATCCGCAGGAGCCGGATTTTAATAATGTGGGATAATTATTATTTGTATGGAGGTGCCGCAGAGTCATCAAAATGGATGGTGAAGCGGCACCTCCTGCTTTTTTGGAAAAAACCGGCTTTAAAGTTTCAGAAGAGAGGATATTAATTTTTATAAGAGTATTAAATAAAATACTTGCAATCCCTTAAAATCTGTGATATTCTTACGAGGCTGTGACATTGATAGCTGTGAAGCGTGAGGTTGCTGCATTTTAATTTAGATTAAAATCGGGGTTTTCCGTGGAGCGAAGGTCATGTTACTATAAACTGGCGACAAGTCACTGTACAGATAAACAGCAAGCTACAGGTTTATTGTGCGTATCTATACGGACACGCACGGCAGAGTGTACAGTCACCGCTTGTCGAACTTTTTTAAAAAGTGCGAAAAGGAGGCGACTTTTTTTATGGCAAGTCAAGTAATGAGAATTATATTAAAGGCTTATGAGCATCAGCTGGTTGACAGCTCGGCAGGCAAGATAGTTGATACGGTTAAAAAGACCGGAGCAAAGGTGTCAGGACCTGTGCCGCTGCCTACTAAAAAAGAGGTGGTTACAATACTTAGAGCAGTTCATAAGTATAAGGATTCAAGAGAGCAGTTTGAGCAAAGAACTCATAAAAGACTTATAGATGTGATTACACCGAGTGAAAAGACTATTGACGCATTGTCACGTCTTGAAATGCCGGCAGGTGTTCATATCGATATTAAAATGAAGAGTAGATAATCCTGCTCTAGAATGAGCATGAAAATGCTCCGCTGTAGAATAAAATCAGGAGGAATAGAATGAAGAAGGCAATACTGGCAACAAAGCTTGGAATGACACAAATCTTCAACGAAGCAGGTACCTTAATTCCTGTAACTGTGCTTCAGGCAGGACCTTGTATAGTAACACAGGTAAAAACTGAAGAAAATGACGGCTATAATTCAATTCAGGTAGCTTACGGACAAATCCGTACCAAGCTTGTAAATAAACCGCGTGCAGGTCATCTTGAAAAGGCAGGCATTGAGAAGGTAACGATTGAAAAGGGTCATAAAAAGAGAGAGGTTTTTCCTGTAGGAAGATTTCTTAAAGAGTTTAAATTGGAAAGCTCTGCCGAATTCTCTGTAAAAGACGAGATTAAAGCAGATATTTTTACTGCTGGAGATAAGATTGACGCAAGTGCAATCTCAAAGGGAAAGGGCTTCCAGGGAGCAGTAAAAAGATATGGACAGCATAGAGGACCTATGGCACATGGCTCAAAATTCCATCGCCATCAGGGTTCAAATGGCTCCACCTCAAGTCCAAGCCGTGTGTTTAAGGGCAAGGGAATGCCAGGACACATGGGAAGTGAAAAAGTGACAATACAGAATCTTGAAGTGGTAAGAGTGGATAAGGACGACAATCTTATACTGGTAAAGGGTTCGGTACCCGGACCTAAGAAATCACTTGTAGTAATAAAAGAAGCAGTTAAGGCAAAGGCTTAAGGAAAGGAGGACGCATAGATGGCTAAAGTATCTGTTTATAACATAGAAGGCAAGGAAGTAGGCGATATGGAGTTAAATGATGCAATCTTCGGGATTGAAATCAATGAGCATGTCGTGCATTTAGCAGTTGTTGCACAGCTTGCCAATAAGCGCCAGGGGACACAGAAAGCAAAGACCAGAGGCGAAGTAAGAGGCGGCGGAAGAAAGCCGTGGAGGCAGAAGGGAACCGGACATGCAAGACAGGGTTCTATCAGATCGCCACAGTGGAAAGGCGGCGGAGTAGTATTTGCCCCGACTCCGAGAGATTACAGCATAAGGCTTAACAAAAAGGAGAGAAGGCTTGCACTTAAGAGCGCTCTTACCAGCAGAGTAAACGAAAATAAGTTCATAGTAGTTGATGACTTTAAGATGGATGAGATAAAAACCAAGAAGATGGCAGCAGTTTTAGCAAACCTTAAGGTTTCAAAGGCCCTTATAGTTACTTCTGAGGGTGAGAGAAATACAGTGCTTTCCGCAAGGAATATAAAAGGGGTAAAGGCTGCTTCTCCTAAAACTATAAACGTATATGATATTCTCAAGTATAATACGGTAGTAGCTTCACAGGCTGCTGTCAATACTATAGAGGAGGTGTATGCATAATGGCTGATATAAAATATTATGATGTAATATTGGAGCCTGTTGTTTCAGAAAAAAGTATGGCGAAGATGGCTTCAAAATGCTATACATTTCTTGTTCATACCGAATCAAACAAGATAATGATAAAGGAAGCTGTGGAGAAGATGTTTCCGGGAACAAAGGTTGAGAAGGTAAATACCATGAACCTGCCCGGAAAAGAAAAACGCCGCGGCAATAGATTTGGCTTTACTTCAAAAAGGAAAAAAGCTATAGTGCAGCTTAGTGAGGACAGCAAGGAAATCGAGCTGTTTGAAGGATTATAATTTCTAAAAAGCTGTAAAAAACTTATACGGAAGAAACCGTGATAAAAACGAGGCTATGCTGTGCTTTACGGCATAGCTCAGAAGGAGAATATAATGGGAATTAAAAAATATAAACCATATACCCCCTCAAGGCGTAATATGACCGGCTCAGACTTTGCTGAGATTACTAAAACAAGCCCTGAAAAATCACTTGTGGTTTCGCTTAAGAAAAACTCGGGAAGAAATAATCAGGGAAAGATAACAGTAAGACATCGCGGAGGCAGAGCTAAGAGAAAATACAGAATCATTGATTTCAGAAGAAAAACTAAGGACGGAATCCCTGCAACTGTAAAGGCTATAGAGTATGACCCAAACAGGTCTGCAAATATAGCGCTGCTTACCTATGCAGATGGTGAAAAGGCTTATATTATAGCACCTGAGGGACTTACAGTGGGTATGAAGGTAGTGAGCGGAGAGCATGCGGAAGCCAAAGTAGGAAACTGCCTGCCGATTGCGCTGATACCGATAGGAACGCTGATACATAATGTAGAGCTTTACCCGGGCAGGGGTGCACAGCTTGCACGCTCGGCAGGAAACTCGGCACAGCTTATGGCAAAAGAGGGCAAGTATGCCACTCTTCGTCTGCCTTCGAATGAGATGCGCATGGTTCCTATTAACTGCCGTGCTACTATAGGTGTAGTCGGAAATGCGGACCACGCTTTGATAAAAATCGGCAAGGCGGGAAGAAAGCGCCACATGGGCATAAGACCTACAGTACGCGGTTCGGTTATGAACCCGAATGACCATCCTCACGGCGGTGGTGAAGGAAAGACGGGAATAGGACGTCCGGGTCCGTGCACACCTTGGGGCAAGCCTGCTCTCGGTCTTAAGACAAGAAATAAGAAAAAACAGTCAAGCAAGCTTATCATCAGAAGACGTGATGGTAAGGGTACTTCAAAATAAGGGGGGAGCCAGATGTCACGTTCACTTAAAAAAGGTCCGTTTGCAGACAAGCATGTATTAAAGAAGGTTGAGCAGTTAAATAAATCAAATCAGAAATCTGTAATTAAAACCTGGTCACGCCGCTCAACTATCTTCCCTGAGTTCGTGGGACATACCTTTGCTGTACATGATGGAAGAAAACATGTTCCGGTATATGTAACAGAAGACATGGTAGGGCATAAGCTTGGTGAATTTGTTGCAACAAGAACCTATAGAGGTCATAAGGCAGACGACAAGAAAGCATCAAGATAATAAGAAAGGTTTGAAAGGAGGTTTATTTTATGGCAAAAGGACATAGATCCCAGATTAAAAGAGAAAGAAATGAAAAAAAGGATACAAGGCCTTCAGCAAAGCTTTCTTATGCAAGGGTGTCAGTTCAGAAAGCATGCTTCGTTCTTGACGCTATAAGGGGCAAGAGCGTACAGCAGGCACTTGGTATACTTATGTACAATCCAAGATATGCTTCAAGGCTTATAGAAAAGCTCTTAAAATCAGCGGTAGCAAATGCTGAAAATAATAATAACTTAAATGCTGAAAACTTATATATAGCTGAGTGTTTTGCAGGCTCAGGACCTATAATGAAAAGAATAAAACCGAGAGCACAGGGCAGGGCTTACCGTATAGAAAAAAGAATGAGCCATATCACTGTAGTGCTTGACGAAAGATAATAGGGAGGCGAAGATGGGACAGAAAGTTCATCCACATGGTTTAAGGGTTGGCGTGATAAAAGACTGGGATTCCAGATGGTATGCAGATGCTGATTTTGCCGACTGCCTTGTAGAGGATTATGATATAAGAAAATTCCTTAAGAAGGAGCTTTATGATTCGGGAATTTCTCATATTGAGATAGAGCGCGCCTCTGACAGGGTAAGGATAATAATTCATACAGCAAAGCCCGGTCTTGTGATAGGAAAGCAGGGTGCAGGAATTGAGAAGCTGAAAACCCGTGTAGCAAAGCTTACAGACAAGAAGATATTTATAGATATTAAGGAAGTTAAAAGACAGGAAAAGGATGCTCAGCTTGTTGCAGAAGGCATAGCTAAGCAGCTTGAGGAAAGAGTATCTTTCCGCAGAGCTATGAAGTCATCTATGGGAAGAAGTATGAAGGCGGGAGTATTGGGAATTAAGGTTTCATGCTCAGGAAGACTTGGCGGTGCTGATATGGCACGTACCGAGTTTTATGCAGAGGGAACTATTCCGCTTCAGACCTTGCGTGCAGATATTGATTATGGATTTGCAGAGGCTGATACCACCTATGGCAAGGTAGGCGTTAAGGTTTGGATATATAATGGAGAGATTCTTCCTGTAAAAGAAAATAAGGAAGGGGGAGTAAGCTAATTATGTTAATGCCCAAGAGAGTAAAGCACAGGAAACAGTTTCGCGGTTCAATGGCAGGCAAGGCTTTAAGAGGAAATACCATTTCTAACGGTGAATACGGTCTTATCGCACTGGATCCCTGCTGGATAAAATCAAATCAGATAGAGGCAGCCCGTGTTGCTATGACACGTTATATAAAGCGTGGTGGTAAGGTTTGGATCAAGATATTTCCGGATAAGCCTGTTACCGCAAAGCCGGCAGAAACACGAATGGGTTCGGGAAAAGGCTCAACAGAGTACTGGGTTGCAGTTGTTAAACCGGGACGTGTTATGTTTGAGATAGCAGGTGTAACTGAAGAAGTGGCAAGAGAAGCCCTCCGCCTTGCTATGCATAAACTTCCATGCAGATGTAAGATAATGTCAAAGGCTGATTTAGAAGGCGGTGATAAGAGTGAAAGCTAATAAATATGTTGAAGAATTAAGGGCAAAGTCCGCACAGGAATTAAACGAGGAGCTGGTTTTAGCAAAGAAGGAGCTTTTTAATCTCAGGTTTCAGAATGCGACCAGTCAGCTTAACAATACCTCAAGAATTGCAGAGGTTCGTAAAAATATAGCTAGAATACAGACTATCATAACCGAGAATTCAAAATTGGCTTAAAAGCCGGAAGGAGATAAAGTGGCAGAGAGAAATCTTAGGAAAACACGTATTGGAAGGGTTGTCAGCAATAAGATGGACAAGACCATTACAGTTGCCATAGAGGACCATGTAAAACACCCGCTTTATGGAAAGATTGTAAAGCAGACGGTAAAGTTTAAGGCGCATGATGAAAATAATGAGTGTGCAGAGGGCGATACCGTTAAGATAATGGAAACCAGGCCGCTCTCAAAAGACAAGAGATGGCGTTTGGTTGAAATAATTGAGAAAGCTAAATAAACTCACAGGAGGGAGTATCAGGAATGATTCAGCAGGAAACACGCTTGAGGGTTGCGGATAATACCGGTGCGAAGGAACTCCTTTGTATTCGAGTTATGGGCGGCTCAAAAAGAAGATATGCCTATATAGGTGATGTAATTGTTGCTTCGGTCAAAGATGCAACACCGGGAGGCGTTGTAAAAAAAGGTGATGTAGTGAAGGCTGTGGTGGTACGTACTGTAAACAGCACACGCCGCAGGGATGGCTCCTACATCAGATTTGACGAAAATGCGGCAGTAATAATAAAAGAAGATAAGACTCCAAGAGGAACACGTATTTTCGGACCGGTTGCAAGAGAACTTCGTGAGAAGCAGTTTATGAAGATAGTTTCTCTGGCTCCGGAAGTATTATAGGAGGTAGAGCCGTGCAGAAAATTAAAAAGGATGATTTAGTAAAAATCATAACAGGTAAAGACAAGGGCAAATCAGGCAAGGTGCTTAGGATTGATACCAAGAACCACAGACTGTTTGTGCAGGGCTGCAATATGCAGTTAAAGCATTCAAAGCCAAGTGTAAGAAATCAGAATGGCGGAATTATCAGCCAGGAAGGAAGCATAGATGTTTCAAATGTGGTGCTTCTTGTTGATGGACAGCCTACAAAGGTCGGCTTTAAGATAGAAGACGGCAAAAAGGTAAGAATAGCTAAAAAAACCGGCAAGGTTATCGACTAATACGGAGAGGAGGAAATTAAGTTGGCAAGATTAAGGGAAATTTATAAAAATGAAATTGTACCTAAGCTTAATGAAAAATTCGGATATAAAAATCTTATGCAAACTCCTAAGCTTGATAAAATAGTGATTAATATGGGCGTGGGAGAAGCAAAGGACAATGTTAAAGTCCTTGATGCTGCTGTAAGAGATTTGGAAATTATCTCCGGTCAAAAGGCGGTAATCACAAAATCAAAGAAGTCAATAGCAAATTTTAAGCTCAGAGAGGGTATGCCTATAGGCTGCAAGGTGACTCTCAGAGGTGATAAGATGTATGAATTTGCAGATCGCCTTATTAATCTGGCGCTTCCACGAGTACGTGACTTTAGAGGTGTCAATCCAAATTCATTTGACGGCAGAGGAAATTATGCCCTTGGCATCAAGGAGCAGTTGATATTTCCTGAGATAGAATATGATAAGATAGATAAAGTGAGAGGAATGGATATTATATTTGTTACCACCGCTAAAACCGATGAAGAAGCACGTGAGCTTTTGGCACTGTTTAATATGCCATTTTTCAAGAATTAGGAGGAGAGTAGTATGGCAAAAACTGCAATGAAGATTAAGCAGGCACGCCCTGCAAAGTTTTCCACAAGGGAATACAGCAGATGCAGGATATGCGGAAGACCGCATGCTTATCTCAGAAAATATGGTATATGCAGGATATGCTTTAGAGAGCTTGCATACAGGGGACAGATACCCGGTGTTAAAAAGGCATCTTGGTAAAAAGCATATACTCGGATAAAAGAGAAGATTCAGTTATTGCAATATAAAAAATAAGGAGGCAATATTCCATGACATTGAGCGATCCTATTGCAGATATGCTTACAAGAATACGTAATGCAAATACTGCAAAGCACGACGTAGTTGATATACCCTCTTCAAGAATGAAAGTTGCTATTGCGAGCATACTTTTGGAAGAAGGCTATATAAAGAAATATGAGCTCATTGAAGAAAACGGTTTTAAGACTATCCGTATTACACTTAAATACGGTGCTGATAAGAGGGAAAAGATTATAAGCGGATTAAAGAGAATCTCAAAGCCGGGTCTTCGTATCTATGCAGGCAAGGAAGAACTTCCCAAGGTGCTTGGAGGGCTTGGAACCGCAATAATTTCAACCAATCAGGGAGTTGTGACGGATAAGGAGGCACGCCGCCTTGGAGTAGGTGGAGAAGTGCTGGCATTTATCTGGTAAAAATAAAAAAGCCGGAAAAACCGGCAGTATCAGCCTGAAAACACGGGAAATCCCGCGAATAATTTAAGGAGGAAAGAAAATGTCACGTATAGGCAAAATGCCAGTAAATATCCCTGCGGGGGTGACTGTAACTATAGGTGAGGGCAATCATGTTGTTGTTAAAGGTCCTAAGGGAACTCTTGAGAGAGTATTTCCGGAGGAGATGGAGATAAGGCAGGAAGAAGATCATATTCAGGTTTCAAGACCGAATGATATTAAAAGAATGAAATCGCTTCACGGGCTTACAAGAACTCTTTTGAACAACATGGTGATAGGTGTTACAGATGGCTTTGAAAAGACACTGGAAGTAAACGGTGTAGGCTATAGGGCACAGAAACAGGGAAAGAAGCTTGTGCTTGCACTTGGATATTCACACCCGGTAGAGATGGAGGACCCTGAAGGCATAACTACAGTGCTGGAAGGTCAAAATCTCATAAAGGTTCAGGGGATAGACAAGGAAAAGGTAGGTCAGTTTGCGGCGGAAATTAGAGATAAGAGAAGACCTGAGCCGTATAAGGGCAAGGGAATCAAGTACTCTGACGAAGTGATAAGACGTAAAGTCGGCAAGACCGGTAAAAAATAATTAGGAGGGTAGGATAGTGGTTAGCAAAAAGATTAGAAGCGAAGTTCGTGCCAAAAAGCACAAAAGACTGCGCAACCGTTTCGCAGGAACGGCAGAAAGACCGCGTTTAGCGGTATTTAGAAGCAACAACCATATGTACGCTCAGATTATTGACGATACGGTTGGCAATACACTTGTAAGTGCTTCTACACTTGAGAAGGAATTAAAATCTGAAATTGAAAAAACCAACAATATTAATGCTGCGGCACGTGTGGGCACGCTGGTGGCTAAAAGGGCTATTGAGAAAGGCATTGAAAAGGTTGTCTTTGACAGAGGAGGCTATCTCTATCAGGGCAAGGTTCAGGCACTTGCTGATGCAGCACGTGAGGCAGGACTGCAATTCTAACAGGAGGAGAGTATTAATACATGAAACGTACATTTATAGACCCGGCTGCACTCGAATTAAATGACAAGGTTGTAGCCATAAAGCGTGTTTCAAAAACCGTTAAAGGTGGACGTACTATGAGGTTTTCTGCTCTTGTAGTTGTAGGTGACGGCAACGGTCATGTCGGTGTCGGCCTTGGAAAAGCAGGAGAGGTTCCCGAAGCTATAAGAAAGGGAAAGGAAGCCGCAACAAAATCACTTGTTGAAATAAATATAGATGAAAACAGAAGCATACCGCATGATTTTGTGGGAAAATTCGGCAGTGCAAATGTACTGCTTAAGAGGGCTCCTGAGGGTACAGGTATCATAGCAGGAGGTCCGGTGCGTGCAGTTGCAGAGCTTGCCGGAATTAAAAATATACGTACAAAGTCACTTGGCTCAAATAATAAAACCAATGTAGTTTATGCTACATTACAGGGTCTTACTTCTCTTAAGACACCAGAAGAGGTTGCAAGGCTCAGGGGTAAATCGGTAGCTGACATACTGGGATAGTCGGAAGGAGAGAAGATGGCAGGAAAATTAAAAATTACTTTAGTTAAATCTCCTATTGGAGCGATTCCTAAGCATAAGGCGACCGTTGAGGCACTCGGACTTAGGAAACTTAATAAAACTGTTGAAATGCCGGACAACGATGCTGTAAGAGGCATGGTTTGGCATGTGAAGCATCTTGTAAAGGTAGAGGAAATATAGCAGGCACTGCCTTTTAAAAGGCAGTTTGTACAATTAAAGAATGGAGGTACAGTCATGGATTTATCTAATTTAAGACCGGCTGAAGGCTCTAAGCAGAATGATAATTTTAGACGTGGCCGCGGACACGGTTCGGGCAACGGCAAAACAGCAGGAAAGGGACATAAAGGACAAAAAGCACGTTCAGGCGGCACAAGGCCTGGATTTGAGGGCGGTCAGATGCCTTTATACAGACGTATTCCTAAGAGAGGTTTTACAAACCGCAATTCAAAGGATATAATAGGTATAAATGTTGCAAGACTGGAGTGCTTTGACAACGGCAGTGAAGTAACTGCTCAGGTACTGATTGAAGCTGGAATTATCAAAAATGAAAGAGACGGCTTAAAAATCCTTGGGAACGGCGAATTGACAAAGAAACTCAATGTCAAAGCCTATGCATTCAGTGAGAGTGCGAAATCAAAGATAGAAGCTGCCGGCGGAACCTGCGAGGTGGTATAATATGTTAAGCACACTTCGAGATGCTTTTAAGGTAAAGGACTTAAGGACAAAGCTTCTTTATACCTTTGCGATGCTTGTTGTTATACGCCTTGGCAGCAATCTTACCATACCGGGAGTAAACAACAAATTTTTACGTGATTTTATATCACAGCAGCAGGGAAATGCATTTGGATTTGTCAATGCTCTTACAGGAGGCTCGTTCGAGCAGATGAGCGTGCTTGCGCTCAGTATTACACCCTATATCACAAGCTCCATTATAATGCAGCTTATGACCATAGCCATACCTAAGCTTGAAGAAATGCAAAGAGATGGCGAAGACGGAAGAAAGAAAATAATGGAATACACCCGCTACCTTACGGTGGGACTTGCTCTTGCACAGTCGATTGCATTGTCGGTAGGCTTTGGAAGACAGGGACTTTTATTTAATTTCAGCTTAAAGAGTGTAGTCGTAGCAGTGTGTGCTATGACTGCAGGAAGCGCCTTCCTGATGTGGATAGGTGAAAGAATTACTGAAAAGGGAGTGGGAAACGGTATTTCCATAGTTCTTCTATTTAATATTATTTCTTCACTTCCATCGGACCTTTCAGAGCTTTATAAGGTATTTATGCAGGGAAAATCGGTGGCTATAAAGGTGGTGGCAGGTCTTGTAATAGCAGCCTGCATACTTGTAATGGTAGTATTTGTTATAATACTTCAGGATGCTGAAAGACGCATACCGGTTCAGTATTCCGCAAAAACACAGGGACGCAGGCTTGTAGGCGGTCAGTCTTCGTTTATTCCGCTCAAGGTAAATACTGCAAATGTTATTCCGGTAATTTTTGCTTCGTCACTTATGTCCTTCCCGGTGGTTATATCACAGTTTGTACCGTCATTGCAGGTGGGCATACCCGGAAAAATAATTAAATTATTAAATTCAGGAAGCTGGTTTGATGCCACCTCTCCTGCGTATACGCTTGGAGCTTTGATTTATATAGTGCTTATAGTATTGTTTGCATATTTTTATACTTCAATTACCTTTAACCCGCTTGAAATTGCCAACAATATGAAAAAGCAGGGCGGTATGATACCCTTTGTCAGACCCGGAAAGCCGACTACGGAGTATCTTACCAAGATTCTAAACTATGTTATATTTATTGGTGCAGCAGGTCTTGTAATTGTATGCATAATACCTCTTATAATATCAGGAGTTTTTAAAGTAAGCAGACTTTCATTTACAGGAACTTCACTTATAATTATAGTTGGTGTTATTCTTGAAACTATTAAAGCTATAGAATCTCAGATGCTTGTAAGAAATTACAGGGGATTTTTATCTGAATAAGCAGCTGTGCCGGGATTTCCCGGCATGGCTTTACGGTATTTCAACTTAAATACATGGAGGGTTTTATGAAGATTATTATGCTTGGCGCACCTGGTGCAGGAAAAGGCACACAGGCAAAGAGGATTGCTGAAAAATACTCAATACCGCATATTTCTACAGGAGATATTTTCAGAGCAAATATTAAAGCTGGTACAGAGCTTGGAATAAAAGCTAAATCATATATGGATAAGGGCGAGCTTGTTCCTGACGAGGTTACTATAGGAATGCTTATTGACAGGATACATGAGGATGACTGTAAGGGAGGCTTTGTACTTGACGGATTTCCAAGAAATATCCCTCAGGCACAGAGTCTTGATAAAGTGCTTAAAGAGCTTTCAGAAAAAATTGATTTTGCAGTTGATGTAGATGTTCCTGATGAAAACATTATAAACCGTATGTCGGGAAGACGTGCCTGCCTTAATTGCGGTGCCACTTATCATATAAGCTTTAATCCTCCTAAAAAGGAGGCGGTATGTGACAGCTGCAGCCATGAGCTTGTTTTAAGAGATGATGATAAACCTGAAACTGTTAAAAAAAGGCTTGAAGTTTACCATGAGCATACACAGCCGCTTATAGATTATTATAAAAAAGAGGATGTGCTTAGAACAGTTGACGGAACTCAGAGCATGGATACAGTATTTGAAGCTATAGTTGCAATCTTGGGAGATGAGTAATGGCTGTTACTATAAAATCCGCAAGAGAAATTGAATTAATGAGAAAAGCTGGGGAGATTCTGGCAAAGACTCATGAAGAGCTGGGAGCTGCATTAAAACCGGGAATGTCAACCTATGATATAAATAAACTTGCAGATGAGATTATAAGGTCTTACGGCTGTGTACCTTCATTCCTTAATTATAACGGCTTTCCGGCATCAATATGCGTTTCTTTAAATGACGAGGTAGTACATGGAATACCCTCAAAAAAACGTATCCTTAAAGAGGGAGATATAGTAAGCCTTGATGCCGGAGTTATCTGGAAGGGGTATCATTCAGATGCGGCAAGGACACATGCCATAGGAGAAGTAAGTGCAGAAGCTGCAAAGCTTATAGAGGTTACCAGAGCATCCTTTTTTAAGGGAGTTGAATTCTGTAAACCGGGAAACCATTTGAATGATATATGCTCTGCTATAGGTGGATACGCCGAAAGCTTTAACTACGGAGTTGTAAGAGAGCTTGTAGGGCACGGCATAGGAAGCAGGCTGCATGAATCTCCGGATGTGCCAAATTTCAAAATGAATCATAAGGGAATAAAGCTGGAGCCGGGTATGACGCTTGCTATAGAGCCTATGATAAATATAGGCAGAGCGGAAGTGGAATGGCTCGAGGACAACTGGACTGTAGTAACTGCGGACCACTCACTTTCGGCACATTATGAAAATACTGTGCTTATAACATCTGAAGGCTGTGAGATTCTGTCGCTTATACAATAAAATTTGGTGAAAACTATGACGGAGCAGATAATTGGAGCTGTGGCATTTTCAAATGCCGGACATGATAAAAATAAAGCATATATTATAATAAAGGTTGATCGGGATAAGGGCTTGGTATGGCTCAGTGACGGCAGAATACGCAAGCTTGAATCGCCTAAGAAAAAAAACATAAAGCATGTTAAGGTTTTAGAGTCCAAAGATGCTGAGTTTGTAAATAAAGTGCTTTCGCAAAGCATCACCAACGAAGAAATTAAACATTTTCTAAAATGTTTGGAGGTAATAGATGTCTAAATCAGATGTTATAGAAATTGAAGGAGTGGTAGTAGAAAAATTACCTAATACCATGTTTCAGGTCGAGCTTGAAAATGGTCACCAGGTACTTGCACATATAAGCGGCAAGCTTCGTATGAATTATATACGAATCCTGCCGGGGGATAAGGTGACTATAGAGCTGTCCCCCTATGACCTGTCAAAGGGCAGGATTATATGGCGTGACAAATAAGAATAAGACAAAAATTGCTTGATAAAGCTACATCACGGTGATATAATATTCGGGCGACTTTGTCGGCAGAGGGGAAAGGAGAGTTACAATGAAGGTTAGATCTTCGGTTAAACCCATTTGTGAAAAGTGTAAAATCATTAAGAGAAAAGGGGCTATCAGAGTAATCTGTGAAAATCCCAAGCACAAACAAAGACAGGGTTAATTTTAAAAAATTAATAAGGAGGGAAACATAAGACATGGCTCGTATTGCTGGTGTTGATTTACCGAGAGAGAAACGTGTAGAGATTGGCTTGACCTATATTTATGGTATAGGAGTATCAAGCTCAAGACGCATACTTTCAGAGGCTGCTGTCAGTCTGGATACCAGAGTTAAGGACTTGACAGATGACGAGGTGAAGAAAATAGCTGCAGTTATAACTGAAAGTCAGGTGGTTGAGGGTGATCTGCGCAGAGAGATTGCACTTAATATAAAAAGACTTCAGGAAATAGGCTGTTATAGAGGCATACGTCATAGAAAGGGTCTGCCGGTGCGCGGACAAAAAACAAAAACGAATGCCAGAACTCGTAAAGGTCCTAGAAAGACAGTTGCAAATAAGAAGAAATAATTTGTTAAAATTAATGAAAGATAGTTATTTTACGAAAATGCTAAACGTTGCATGTTTTAAAAACAGGAACGTAAGTTGTTTTAGTTTAAAGAAAGTAGGTTAGTTTAGATGGCAAATAAAGCGTCCACCAAAAGGGTGACTAAAAAACGCATTAAGAAAAACGTTGAACGCGGACAGGCTCATATCCAGTCATCATTTAACAATACAATAGTTACATTGACTGATACTCAGGGCAATGCATTGTCATGGGCAAGTGCCGGTGGTCTTGGATTTAGAGGTTCAAAGAAATCTACTCCGTATGCAGCATCAATGGCTGCTGAAACTGCTGCAAAGGCGGCTTTAATACATGGTCTTAAATATGTAGACGTTATGGTAAAGGGTCCAGGTTCAGGCAGAGAGGCTGCAATACGTGCTCTTGCTGCCTGCGGAATAGAAGTAACCAGTATTAAGGATGTAACTCCGGTACCGCATAACGGGTGTCGTCCACCAAAACGTAGAAGAGTCTAACAGGAGGTATTTAAAGTGGCAGTTAATAGAGTTCCCGTTCTTAAAAGATGCAGATCACTCGGACTTGATCCGATTTACATCGGTATCGATAAGAAATCAAACAGAGACTTAAAAAGAGCCAATAGAAAATTAAGTGAATATGGCAATCAGCTTAGAGAAAAGCAGAAAGCCAAATTCATTTACGGAGTGCTTGAAAAACCGTTCAGAAATTATTATGCAAAGGCTTCCAGAATGAAGGGTCAGGTAGGTGAAAACCTTATGATACTTCTTGAGAGAAGGCTTGACAATGTAATTTTCCGTATGGGATTCGGCAGAACAAGGCGAGAAACACGTCAGATAGTTGACCATAAGCATGTGCTTGTAAATGGAAAGTGCATAAATATACCCTCATATCTTGTAAAGACAGGAGATGTAATTGAAATCAGAGAAAATGTAAAGTCTTCTGCAAGATATAAAGAAGTTGTTGAGCAGACAAACGGACGTATGGTTCCGGCATGGCTTGAAGCAGACCTTGACAATCTTAAGGGCAGCATTAAGTCACTTCCTACAAGAGAAGAAATAGATGTTCCGGTAGATGAGCTTCTTATAGTCGAGTTATACTCCAAGTAATAACAGCAGGTTTATGCCGTGTATGCTTTTTAGTATACCGGCATTTCCAGGCTTTTGTCCACCTGAAGGCAGTACAGAGCTTATCTATCTGCCGATACTGTTTATTACAACATAAGAAGGAGGAAATGAAGTGTTCGATTTTGAAAAACCAAATATAGAGATTGCAGAGATTTCAGAAGATAAAACTTTTGGCAGATTTGTGTGCGAGCCGCTTGAGAGAGGGTACGGCACTACTCTTGGAAATTCTCTCAGGAGGATTATGCTTTCATCACTTCCGGGTACAGCGGTAAGCCAGGTTAAGATTGATGGTGTACGTGATGAGTTTTCTACGATTGATGGTGTAAAAGAAGATGTAACTGAAATTATAATGAATATAAAAAACCTTGTAATCAAAAATAATAATAATAAGGATAATGAGAACGTTACCGCTTATATTGATTTTGATGGAGAGGGTGTGGTTACAGCAGCTGATATTAAATGTGGTCCTGAAATTGAAATAATAAATAAAGAGCAGATTATCGCCACTGTAAGCGGCGTTAAATTCAGTATGGAGCTTATTATAACAAACGGCAGGGGCTATGTAGGAGCTGACAAGAATAAGGGCGATGATTCACCTATAGGCATAATATCAATTGACTCTGAGTATACGCCGGTTGAAAGGGTAAACCTGCTTGTTGAGAATACACGTGTAGGTCAGATGACCGATTACGACAAGCTTACGCTTGATGTGTTCACAAACGGTGCTATGATGCCTGATGAGGCGGTCAGCTTTGCAGCAAAGGTTTTAAGTGAGCACCTGAGCCTTTTTATTAATCTTTCTGAAAATGCAAAAACTGCGGAGATAATGGTTGAAAAAGAGGAAGACGGCAAGGAAAAAGCTCTTGAGATGAATATTGATGAGCTTGAGCTTTCAGTGCGTTCTTACAACTGTCTTAAAAGGGCAGGCATCAATACTGTTGAGGAACTTTGCAATAAAACTCCTGATGATATGATGAAAGTCAGAAATCTTGGGAGGAAATCTCTTGAGGAAGTTCTTACAAAACTTAAGGAGCTTGGACTTTCTCTCAGGCAGGAGGATGACATTTAAAAACGATATAAAATATAAACCTTTAAGAGCTTGTTAAAGCATAAGCTTAATGAGCTTTTAGACAGCTTTGTACATACAGTAAGTCCAAAGAAGCATGTATGTACTTCCATGAATGGAGGAAAAATAAATGCCAAGAAAAAAGAAGCTTTCAATGACCTCAAGTCAAAGAAAGGCATTGCTTAGAAATCAGGCTACCGCACTTATTAACTATGGCAAAATAACTACTACAGAAGCCAGAGCGAAAGAAGTGAGAAAAATTGTTGAATCTCTTGTTGCAGCTGCCGTAAGAGAAAAAGACAATTATGAAACCGTTACTGTTAAGGCAAAGGTAGCACGCAAAGACAGCAGCGGCAAAAGAGTTAAGGAAGTTGTAGACGGCAGGAAGGTTACCGTTTATGATGAAGTTGACAAGGAAATTAAGAAGGACAAGCCTTCAAGGCTTAACGTAAGGAGAAAGATTTATTCAGTGCTTTATGTACCGAAATTTGTCCCAAAGGAAGCCGCAGGAAGAAAGAAAAATACTAAGAAAATCGACCTCGCTGCGAAGCTTTTTGATGAGTATGGTCCCAAATATGCCGACAGAAACGGCGGCTATACCAGAATTATCAAGCTCGGACAGCGTAAGGGCGATGCTGCTATGGAAGTAGTGCTTGAGTTTGTTTAATTAATAAAAAACCGGAGGCTTGTCTCCGGCTTTTTTATTGAGTGAAGGTAGGTATAAAAATTAATGAATTTGTTGCATGGAATTTAAAGATTCTTAAGATAATTTAATTGAAAGTGCAGGCAGAGCGGGTGTATACTTTGAGAGAAATTAAAGGTACATTATATTTTTAATTGAAGATAGGAGGTTTATATATGAGAAAAACAAGCTTTAATCTGATTTATCTGTTATTGGTCGGCTTAATGCTGTCCGGCTGTGCTTCTGTCGAGGATTCATCAAGTCAAGCCTCCGCTGTGGAAAGCCAAAGCCCTACAAGAAAAAAATCTGCCAAAGCAGAAGATAAAAGCATTGAAGGAGAAGGTGAAAGCCAAAAGCAAAATATTTATTCAGAAACGGATGAGCAGGGCATCCGCCTAGAACCCATAGGCGTATACGGCAGCGCTCCTGTATACAAGCTGGCATTTAAAATAAAAGATACCAATACGGATACCTATTTGAAATTTATTCATAGGAGTAAAAAAGGCATAGGTCTTTCAAATATCAGTATAAATATTGAGCCCGAGTCTGAATTTGGCTATTGGTTTGATTCAGAATATACCTGCTATGTAAACCTTTGCAATATTAATGAAAGTGATGAGATAAAAATTCGAATAAACGGATTGGAGTGTACCTTTGCTCCAAGGAAAGAAAACAAGGAAGAGCAGGTACTGGATAAAGGCATTCAGATTAAAGAGGACTCCGCAGTGATTAAAAAGGCAGTGTTTTACCCTGAATATGTCGCATTATACTTAGAAGAGGGTACGGGTAAGATGTATGAAAATATGTTTCTGGCAATAGACAGTAAGGGTGAAAGGTCGGGACCTATAGTCTATGAGCAGGGAAAGGAAAAGATTCTGGTTTATAAGAAAGAAAGCATTATGTACGACAATGCCCTGCACCTCCAAATAGGGCAAAGGAAGGATTTTAAAAATATAAATATAGAATTAAAATAAAAAATCTAAAAAAATTAAGGGACTGTTTTAATTTTTGTGTAAATCTTCAAACCTAATCGGAATTATAGGATACCGGTTTAGAGGTTTATACAAACTTTAGCAGTCCTTTTAAGAATATCTAATTGCCTATATAATTAAGTAGTAATTATGATATAATATATTTGTATGCTAAAGGTTGGTTATATTACATGTAAAATAAAAAGGGAGGAGTATGGATGTACTATACAATAACATTAAATCCCGCTATTGATATGCTTACAAGGGCTGAAAATTTTGAACTTGGCAAGCTCAATAGAACGGGAGAAGCCGGTTATGTCGTAGGAGGCAAGGGGATAAATATTTCAATGTTATTAAAAAATATCGGCAAAGAGAGTAAGGCGCTTGGCTTTATTGCCGGATTTACCGGATATTTTATAAAGGAGGAATTGAAAAAAGACGGTATAAGCTGTAATTTTGTGGAAACAAAAGGCTTTACGAGGATAAACATTAAGCTGACGACTGAAACAGAAACGGAAATCAACGGGCAGAGCAGTCAAGTCAGTAAAGAAAATATCAGAGATTTTTTTGTCGGTTTAGAGGAGTTAAACAGTGAAGACACTGTATTTTTATCCGGAAATATCATAGCCGGTATGGAGTCGTCGGATTTTGCTAGAATAGCGGAAAAGGTAAGGGAAAAGGGAGCTAAGCTGGTGGTGGACAGTAATAAAGACCTGGTGCTGGATACTTTGAAATATGCCCCCTTTATTGTCAAGCCGAATGAATTTGAGCTTGGAGAGATGTTTGGAGCAGAAATTAATTCCTTTGAGGACATAGTAAAATATGCCAGAAAATTACAAGATAAAGGCAGCAAAAATGTGCTGGTTTCAAGGGGAAGCAAAGGAGCTGTGTTATTTGCGGAAACCGGAGAGGTGTTTAGTGCCAATACAGCAAAAGGCAAGGTGGTTTCAACTGTTGCCGCCGGAGACAGTATGCTGGCTATGTTTGTGGCAAAGTATGATGAAACGAAAGATTATGGTCTGAGTTTGCAGTATGCTTCAGCAGCCGGCGGAGCTACTTCTTTTTCAGCTGGAGTAGGCAGGAGAGAGCTGATAGAGGAGCTGTTGCCGCAAATCAAGGTGGAAAAAATCGTATAAATTTTTTAATAAAATTCAGGAGGGGGAAAATGGAATTAACACAACTGATTCAATTTGATTTAGTTCAATTTAATTTTTCAGCCAAGAACAAGAAAGAAGCCTTGGATAAATTGACAGGTATGTTGGTGGAAAAGGGAGTAATAAAAAGCAAGGATGAATTTTTACAGGCTCTGCTGGAACGTGAAAGCATGTCTACTACCGGCGTAGGAGATGGCATAGCCATACCGCATGCTAAGGCTAAAGCCTTTGAAAAAGCCATGATAATTTATGCTAAGAGTAATGAAGGCATAGAATGGGAAAGCTTTGACAGTATGCCTGCCAAACATATTTTTATGATATGTGCTCCGGCAAATGGAGCAGACGAGCATTTAAAGGCACTGGCTACCTTATCCACTGCACTTATGAATGCGGAGGTCAAGGCAGGACTGGACAAGGCTGCTACAAAGGAGGAAGTTAAGATTGTATTTGAAAGCTTTGTTAAAGCCACACAGGAGCCGAAAGAAACTGTAGCAGAAGCAGAAAGTAAGGAGCAAAAAGACAAGCCCTATATAATAGCTGTTACAGCCTGTCCTACCGGTATAGCTCATACCTTTATGGCGGCAGAGAAGATAAAAGAGGCTGCCAAGGAGATGGGGCTTGAGGTTAAGGTTGAAACTAATGGACAAATCGGAGTTGAAAATAAATTAACAAAAGAAGATATAGACAGGGCTGTAGGCATTATAGTTGCAGCGGATAAAAAAGTGGAGATTGCGAGATTTGACGGACATCCGACTTTATTCACCAAGGTTGCTGACGGAATAAACAAGCCTAAGGAGCTGATAAAAACTGTGTTGGACGGCAAGGCTAATATTTATCATCACCAGGGTGACAGCGGCAGCGGCACAGAAAATACAGAGGGAGAGAGCATAGGACGCAAAATTTACAAGTACCTGATGGACGGTGTAAGTAATATGCTGCCCTTCGTAGTTGCCGGAGGAATACTTATAGCCTTATCCTTCTTCTGGGGAATAAACTCGTTTAATCCGGAGGACCCAAGCTATAATAGATTTGCAGAATTATTATTTGTTTTAGGTAAGCTGTCATTTAGTATGATGCTGCCTGTATTAGCCGGCTTCATAGGCAGGAGCATAGCCGACAGACCCGGTTTTATAGTCGGAGTAGTAGGCGGTATATTAGCAGACCCAAGCATACTGAGCTTACAGAGCGAAGCGTGGCTGGGCTACACTCCGTCAGGATTTTTAGGTGCCTTAGTAGCTGGATTTTTGGCAGGCGGCATTGTCATTGCGCTGAGGTATGCCTTTTCATGGATACCGCGCTCATTGGACGGAATCAAGCCAATCTTCTTATTCCCCGTACTTGGCTCTTTTATCATGGGTGTACTGATGCTATTTGTTGTAAACGCACCTATGGCAAGTGTAATGACGGGACTTAGAAATTTTATTGAAAGCTTGAGCGGCAGCGGAAAGGTTCTTCTGGGTTTTGTGGTCGGCTCTATGATGGCTATAGATATGGGAGGTCCTATAAATAAGGCTGCTTATGTTACAGGAACGGCTTTTGTAACTTCTGCCGGTGCAGCAGGTAGTGATGTTATGGCTGCGGTTATGATAGGCGGCATGACACCACCTCTGGCAATAGCACTTTCAGCTACGATAAATAAAAATATATGGCCAAAGGCACAAAGAAGTGGTGCTTTAGTAAACTATGTAATGGGACTGTCCTTTATAACAGAGGGAGCGATACCCTTTGCAGCAAGCAATCCTATAAGAGTAATACCGGCATTGTTTATTTCCAGCGGGGTTGCCGGTGCTTTAAGCATGTTGTTTAATTGCAGGTCAAAGGCTCCGCATGGAGGTATGTTTGCCGTTTTGGTCGGAGCCGTTTCTAATCCGGTAATGTACTTGATTGCTATGATCGTAGGAACTGTATTAGGTGCGATGCTGCTGATTACTTTCCTTAATATAGGCGGCAAGAAAGAAAGCAAATAATTCTAAGCTCTACATCAATAAATAAGAGCTGTACAGTAAACTGTAAAAATGTGAAACAAGCTATAAACCAGAAATCGCCGAATCCGATACTTACCGGGTTTGGCGATTTTTATTGAAATTTATACTTGACAGTCACTGATATAATATTAAATGGGGAAGCATTTTTTGCTTCTCCTGTTGTATTATATTAAGAAATATAACTGTATTATATATTATATGGAAGAAATTGATGCGAATTAATAAATATTTAGCAAATATGGGCTTATGCTCCAGGAGAGAAGCTGACAGACTCGTTAAAAGCGGCAGAGTAAAAATCGGAATAAAAACTGCTGTGCCGGGAGATATAATTAAAGCCGGAGAGAAAATATATCTTGACGGCAGTTTTTTAGGGAGCTACGGCAGCGATGCCATGCCGCAGGGGGTAGTGCTTGCGCTTAATAAACCTAAAGGAATAGTCTGCACTACTTCAGATAAAGACCGTGCGGTTAATATAGTGGATTTTGTCAATTATCCTTTAAGAATTTACCCTGTGGGAAGGCTTGACAAAGATTCTGTAGGTCTTATACTTATGACTAATCAGGGAGAGCTTGCGGATAAAATTATGAGAGCCTCCAATTTCCATGATAAGGAATACCTAGTTGAAGTAGACAAGGAGATAGACGATACTTTTATAAGAAAAATGAGCGACGGAGTGTATTTAAGCGAATTAAAGGTTAAGACCAGAAGCTGCACCGTTAAAAAGAAAGGAAAAAACAGCTTTATAATCATTCTGACCCAAGGGCTTAACCGGCAGATTCGGAGAATGTGTGCAGAGCTTGGCTATAAGGTGACGAGCCTGAAAAGGACAAGAATTATGAATATAAAGTTGGGAGCATTGAAGGCGGGGCAGTGGAGAGAGCTTAGCTCTGAAGAAACAGCTCAGCTGAATGAAAGGCTTAAACAGCCTAATACTTAATTAATTGCCGGAGAGGGACTTTACCGTATGGGTATAGATAAAACTGATGAAGACAGCAGCAGCATTTTAAACAGAATGAGAGAGCTGATAGCCCTGTTAAATAGGGCTTCTGAAGCCTATTATAAAGAAAACAAAGAGATAATCAGCAATTTTGAATATGATAGGCTGTATGATGAATTACTCGGTCTTGAAAGCAGGTCGAATACCGTGCTTTCAGGCTCGCCCACCTATAAGGTGGGTTATGAGGTTTCGGAGTCGCTGCCTAAAAAGGAGCATGATACTCCTATGCTCTCGCTTGATAAAACCAAGAGTGAAGAGGATTTAAGAGAATGGCTTAAGGATAAGGAGGCACTGCTTTCATGGAAGCTGGACGGACTTACCATAGTGCTTAATTACTTGAACGGAGAGCTTAAAACCGCCGTTACCAGAGGGGACGGCATCAGAGGAGAGGTCATAACTGAAAATGTGAAGACCTTTAAAAACATACCGATTAAAATTGACTTTAAGGAGGAACTGGCATTAAGAGGAGAGGCAGTGATAAGCTATTCCGATTTTGAAAAAATAAATGAAGAAATCCCCGATATTGATGCTAAATATAAGAATCCCAGGAACCTGTGTTCAGGTTCGGTAAGACAGCTCAATCCTGAAATAACTGCGAAAAGGTGTGTGCATTTTTATGCCTTTGCTCTTATAGCTGCTCAGGGGAAGGACTTTGGCAATTCAGTAAAAAATCAGATGGAATGGCTTAAATCCATAGGCTTTGATACAGTTGAATATATAATTACAGATGCCCGAAAAATTGGAGCAGATATTCAGACCTTTGAAAAGAAAATAGAAAAAAACGATTTGCCCTCAGACGGGCTGGTGCTTATATATGATGATATAGAATATGGCAGGAGCCTTGGAGCCACCTCAAAATTTCCTAAAAATTCCATAGCCTTTAAATGGTCGGATGAGGTAAAGCAAACAAAGCTATTAGGGATAGAATGGAGTCCTTCAAGAACAGGGCTTATAAATCCTATAGCACTTTTTGAGCCGGTAGAGCTGGAGGGCACAACCGTAAGCCGTGCCAGTGTGCATAATTTAAGTCTGGTAGAAGGTCTTAAGCTTGGCAGAGGAGATATAATAAGTGTTTATAAAGCAAATATGATTATACCTCAAATCGCTGAAAACCTTACAGGCTCAGGAAATATTGAGATACCCGAAAGCTGTCCTGTCTGCGGCGGCAAGCTGATAATCAAGCAGGAGGCAGAGGTTAAAACCCTGCACTGCACTAACAAAGGTTGCCCTATAAGACATATTAAGGGCTTTGCCCTGCTTGCAGGCAGAGAGGCTTTAAATATAGACGGTCTTTCAGAAAAAACTCTGGAAAAATTTATAGCTCTGGGCTTTATACGGGAAGCTTCCGATATATTTAAGCTTTCAAGGCATAAAGAAGCTATAGTGAAAATGGAGGGCTTTGGCGAAAAATCTTATAATAAGCTTGAAGCCTCCATAGAAAAAGCAAGGCATACTACTATGCCCAGACTTTTGTATTCACTTGGAATCACAGGCATAGGGCTTTCAAACGCAAAGCTGCTCGGCAGGCATTTTAATTTTAACCTTGAGAGACTTATAAGTGCAAAAAAAGAGGAGCTGACTGAGATTGACGGGATAGGAGAAGTGCTTGCTGCTTCAATAGAAGAATATTTTTCAGACAGCGGAAATCTTGAAAGGCTCAATAGACTTTTAGAATATCTTGAGATAAAAAAAGAAAAGCCGGCTTTGACGCAAAATTCAAATATAGTAGGAAAAACCTTTGTAATTACAGGCAAAACTGAAAAATTTGAAAACCGCAAGAAGCTCCAGGAGCTTATAGAAGACAAAGGAGGTAAGGTAAGCTCCTCAGTAAGTGCAAATACAGATTATCTTATAAATAATGACAATGCTTCAAACTCTGCAAAGAATAAAAAGGCTAAAGAGCTTGGTGTCAGCATTATTACTGAAGATGATTTTTTAAATTTAATTAGTGAGCGGCAAAACGGCTTGTAAATATCAGTTTTACTTATTATAATTGCTGCTTACAATAAGATTTTTAATTCAGGAGGGAAAATAATTGCCCATAAAAATACAAAATGGATTGCCTGCAAAGGCTGTGCTTGAGTCAGAAAATATATTCGTAATGGACGAAACCAGGGCGGATACTCAGGACATAAGACCCTTGCAGATACTTATATTAAATCTGATGCCTTTAAAAGAAGATACTGAAACGCAGCTTTTAAGAGCATTGTCAAATACCCCCATTCAGGTTGACTGCTCATTTTTAATGATAAAATCTCATAAGAGCAAGAATACAAGTCAGAGTCACCTGAATAAATTTTATAACTATTTTGACAATATCAGAGATAAAGCCTATGACGGCATGATAATTACAGGGGCTCCGGTGGAGCACATGGAATTTGAAGAAGTGGCCTACTGGGAGGAATTATGCGACATAATGGAATGGAGCAAAAAAAGAGTCACTTCAACCCTGCATATATGCTGGGCTGCACAGGCGGGGCTTTACTATCACTATGAGATACAGAAGCATCCTATGAAGGAGAAGCTTTCAGGAGTGTATAGGCATAGAACTGAAAATAGAAAAACTCCTCTTATAAGGAGTATGGACGACTATGTATACTGCCCTCATTCCAGAAATACGGAAATAAGAAAGGAGGACGTGGAAAAGCATCCCAATTTGAAAATACTGGCTCATGGAGATGACTGCGGGCTGCTGCTTTTAATGGATTTGTCAGGAAGACAAATTTTTGTGCAGGGGCATCCGGAGTATGACAGAATGACTTTAAATAATGAATATCATAGAGATGTAAATAAAGGCTTAAATCCGAAACTTCCGGTTAATTATTACGACAATGACAATCCTTTTGAGAAGCCTGTACTTTCATGGAGAAATTTTTCAAATACACTTTATGCAAACTGGCTTAATTTCTATGTTTATCAAAATACTCCTTATGAGCTTAAGGAAATGGAGGCACTCTAGGCAAAGACACGGCTCGCTGGCGGAGATAGTAGATTTTTCTGTACAGAAGCGGCAAAAATGAAAGGCAGAATATATGAAGATTATAATAGTGGGCTGCGGAAAGGTAGGAAAGACTATAATTGAGCAGCTTGTCTTGGAGGGGCATGATTTATCCGTGATAGATTTGCGCTCCGACCTTGTTGACAGAATGGTAAGCACTTATGATGTTAAGGGAAAGGTGGGAAATGGCGCAAGCCGTGAGGTGCAGCTTGATGCCGATATAGAAGAGGCGGATATGCTGATTGCAGTGACCGATTCAGACGAACTAAATCTGCTCTGCTGCATAATAGCAAAAAAAACTGCAAATTGTAAAACGATAGCAAGAGTAAGAAACCCAGTATATAATTCAGAGATAGTATTTTTAAAGGAGGAGCTTGGGCTGTCTATGGTGATTAATCCTGAGTTTGCGGCAGCTATGGAAATAGCTCGAATCCTTAAATTTCCCTCAGCGATTAAAATAGATACTTTTTCAAAGGGCAAGGTGGAGCTTCTTGAATTTAAAATAGTGCCGCACTCAATTCTCAGCGATCTCTGTTTGACGGATTTACCTAAAAAAATTAAGGAAAAGGTGCTTATATGCACAGTTCAAAGAGGAAATAAGGTATTTATACCGAACGGAAGCTTTGTACTTAAAGAAAACGATCTTATAAGTATAGTCGCTCCTTCTGAAAATTCTAAACGCTTTTTTAAAAAAATAGGGCTTGATACTCATCAGGTAAGGGATGCCATGATAGTGGGCGGAGGGAGAATAGCCTACTATCTGGCGAGAGAACTCAACAGCATGGGAGTAAAGGTAACGATAATAGAGCAGAGCGAGCAAAGGCAGAGAGAGCTTGCTGCACTCTTAGATGATAATGTAAACGTAATCTGCGGAGATGCTACCAATCAGGAAATATTGCTTGAGGAGGGAATAGAGTATTGCAGTGCTTTTGTATCCTTAACAGGTATAGATGAAGCAAATATTTTTCTTTCACTCTTTGCAAAGAGCAAGACAGATGCAAAGATAATTACAAAAATAAATAGGATATCCTTTGATGATATAGTTGAAAATTTTGACCTTGGAAGCATAATTTACCCTAAGTTTATTACTGCTGAATATATAATAAGATATGTCAGAGCACTTCAGAACGGTATGGGAAGCAATGTAGAAACTCTCTACAGGATTCTTAATCAAAAGGCTGAAGCTCTGGAATTCAGGATACAGCCCGGTTCTCCGGTAATAGGTATACCTCTTGAGCAGCTCAGTACAAAAGAAAATGTACTTATATCCTGTATAATAAGAAACGGTGCTATAATTTTTCCAAACGGAAGCTCCACAATTATGGAAAAGGATTATGTTATAGTAGTCACCACGCTTTTAAGTGGTTTTAAGGATATAAAGGATATACTTAAATAGTAAAAGGGGTCGAAATGAATTTTCCGATGATTATTTATATACTGGGAATGGTGCTTAAGTATGAGGGGATGTTTATGCTGCTTCCCTGTATTACCGCACTGATTTACCAGGAAAATGCGGGCTTTGCATTTTTTATAGTAGGACTTTTATCTTGGACAGCCGGCTCTTTTCTTACAAGAAAAAAACCGGAAAACCAGCTTTACTTTGCCAGAGAGGGCTTTACCTGCGTAGCTCTGAGCTGGATTATAATGAGTATGGTAGGGGCTGTTCCCTTTGTGATTAACGGGGATATACCAAAATTTATAGATGCATTTTTTGAAGCCACTTCAGGCTTTACTACAACGGGAGCAAGCATACTTAAGGATGTTGAAGCACTTAGCAAATGCAGTATGATGTGGAGAAGCTTTACACACTGGATAGGGGGTATGGGAGTATTTGTATTTATACTTGCAGTGCTTCCTATGGCAGGGGGCTACAGCATGCATCTTATGAGAGCGGAAAGTCCGGGACCTACTGTAGGAAAGCTGCTGCCCAAGATAAGAGAAACTGCCAAAATTCTTTATATAATTTATTTTGCAATGACTGTGCTCCAGTTTGTAATATTACTGATACTGAGCATGCCGTTTTTTGATGCACTGACAATCACCTTCGGCACTGCCGGAACCGGTGGCTTCGGTATAAAAAACAACAGTATAGCAGGCTACAGTATACCGATACAAATTACAATAACTGTATTTATGATTTTATTCGGAGTCAATTTCAATGCTTATTATCTCCTGCTTGGAAAGCACAAAAAATATGCCTTTAAAATGGAGGAGGTAAGATGGTATTTTATAATAATACTGATAAGTACCATTATAATTGCGGTAAATGTATCGGGCTGTTACAGTGATTTTCTGATGTCATTTCACTATTCAGCCTTTCAGGTAGGCTCAATTATTACTACTACCGGCTATTCAACTACTGATTTTGATGCCTGGCCTCAGCTTTCAAAAACTATACTGGTGATGCTGATGTTTATAGGTGCCTGTGCTGGCAGTACGGGCGGAGGCATAAAGGTATCAAGGATACTTATGCTGTTTAAGATGGTCGGTGCCGAGATGGCTAAAATAATCTATCCAAGGAGCATAAAATTTATCAGAATGGATAAGGACATAGTAGATGAGGATACGGTAAAAACTGTGGCAGCCTATCTTATAACCTATGTGCTTATCTTTGGAGTAAGTATGTTTATACTTGCTTTTGATAATCTTGATATGGTAACAAATTTTACCGGGATAGCTGCCACTTTCAATAATATCGGTCCCGGACTTGCTTTAGTGGGACCTACCAGTAATTTTAGCGTGTTTACTCCGGTAAGTAAGCTTGTGCTCATATTTGATATGCTTGCCGGAAGATTGGAGCTTTTTCCTCTGCTCTTATTGCTATCCCCAAGTATATGGGTCTTTAAGCATAAAAAGAAAATAAGCGGCAAATAGGCATCATAATCAGGCTTTTATTATATTGCTGAGCTCTCGCATAAAAATATTGGCTTCCTGATAAGTGTTGTCAGGAGATAAGGTAATTCTTAATGCACTTCCTGCCATTTTATCTGAAAGCCCCATGGCAGGGAGAACATGTGAAGCATCAAGAGAGCCTGTGGCACAGGCGGAGCCTCCTGAAACGCAGATGCCTGCATTGTCAAGCATGATTATCAGGGATTCCGAGTCAAATTCTTTGGAATTAAAGCTACCCAAGCTGAAATTAATATTTAGAAGTCTGTCTGTCAGGCTTCCATTTATTTTTATGAACTTCCCTAAAGCCGAAAGCTTTTGTATAATATAATCACGAAGCTCTCTCAGATACCTTGTATTTACTTCGAGCCTTTTAAATGATATATGAGCGGCTTCCGCCATGCCGATGATGGCAGGGATGTTTTCGGTGCCTGCCCGCCTGTTTCTTTTCTGAGCTCATCCATGCATAAAGGACTTCAGCTTAAGATTATTTTTAATGTAAAGAAAGCCGGCTCCCTTTGGGCCTCAGAATTTATGTGAGCTTGCACTGAGCATATCTATACCAAGCTCTCTTACCAAAATGTCGCCGTAAAGCCCCTTGATTTAGCTATGGGGATATAAGGCGACTGTTATTTTGCTAAAAGTCATCTAATTTTCATTGCAATAGATATGACATAGTAGTATAATGTAAGTATGAAGTATAAGTCAAACCACAATGTAGTCTATTCTTGTAAGTATCATGTAGTATGGTGTCCTAAATATCGACGTTCAG
>CALBCM010000032.1 GCA_937927235.1 uncultured Johnsonella sp. | reverse complement strand
TTTTCCGGAAGCGACAGCATTTGAGAAAGTAAGCCTTTCGCCTTTAGGGTCAGTTCCTTGTTTCGCAGGTGGTGATTGCTCATGACGGTATAGCCCTTGTTTTTCTCTACTCTGAAAACTGCCATGATTTCTGCTCCTTTCGTTTTTTATTTGTTACGCAGTTAAAGGGCAATTTTGAAAGAAAAGGTAATATTGCCTTTTCTTTCAAAACCGCCCTCTGAAAGCCTTGTATTTTAAGGCTGTATATGCCTCTACTTCGTAACATGGGCATGAAAAAAGCGGTGTCCTTATACTTCCTTTGACAGAAGTAAAAGATCACCGCTTTTACGATTTCCTATTTAATTTTGATCCCTGCAACATACCTTTTGTATCTGTGGTAAAATACTTTTATCTGCAAGAGTTTTTACAGCACATCAAGGCTTTTTCCTCAAAAGTAGTAAATTGGTAGTAAATTCAATCGGTTCTCTTGCAAATGTCCTTGTATTTCAAGGGGTTTGAGGATTAGTTATTAAAGTTTCTTCTAAATTTTAAAATATAAATTGCCTTCTGTCAATTAATACAGTTTTATTGACATTTTCCATCCTTAAAAGCGAGGAATATGAATGGGTCTAATTAGTTTTGACTATAGAGTAAAATAATCATTAAAATTTGACTCTTTCATTGATTTAGAAAAATAACTGGAGTATACTATTAGGCGGTTCTAACATATTTATATATTTTAGAAAATGTGCAGAATCGATTTTTCAGGAAAGGACTAAATATTATTATGAGAATATTAAGTGACTGCCACATGCACACAGATTATTCTGCTGATTGTGATACCCCGGTGAGGAATCAGCTTGACAGAGCCGTAGAGCTTGGATTAAAGCGGGTTTGTATCACCGACCACCATGATTATGATGCGGTATCGGATGGAGGCGTAACATTTCTGCTTGATTTTGAGCCTTATTTTGTTGAGATGAATAAAGTAAAAAAAGAATATGAAGAAAAGATAGAAGTGCTGATAGGAGTGGAGCTGGGCTTGCAGCTTCATATAGCGGACTATCTTAAAGAGCTGGAAGCAAAGTACAATAATAAGTTTGATTTTATAATAGGCTCCAGCCATTTTGTAGACCGAATAGATGTATTTTCACCTTCATTTTACGAAGGGAGAGAGGAAAGGGAATCCTACAACAGATATTTTGAAGCGACTCTCAGGCGCATAAAAGAGCTTGACTGCTTTGATACCTTTGCTCATCTTGATTATGTGGTGAGATACGGTCCTAATAAAAATAAATATTACAGCTATGAGGCTTATAAGGAGTACATAGACCCTATCCTTGAGCAGCTTATAAAAAAAGATAAGGCACTTGAATGCAATGCCGGAGGCTACCGGAGAGGACTGGGACAGCCCAATCCTTCAAAAGAGGTGTTTAAGAAGTATTATGAGCTGGGAGGCAGGCTTGTCACTATAGGAAGCGATGCGCATAAACCGGATGCAATAGCCTATCCCTTTGATGATATTGCAGAGCTGTTAAGTGACTGCGGTTTTAAGGAATATGCGGTATATAAAAAAAGAAAGCCGGAATTTTATCCGATATTAAAATAGATTGTATAAAAATACATACAATAAAAATTTAAAAACGTAACATTAGTTACGTTTTTTTAGTGTTTTATAATATATAATGAAGTCAGCTAAATAGAAGAATATTTTTATTTAATGCGGGCACTGTCCTGCTTTAAATATTATACCGGCATAGATTTTTATAAAAATTACAGGACAAAGGAGAATTATAAAGATGAATGAATACTTTTCAATGAATGATAAGGTATACGATGTAACAGAGCGTTATCCTCAGCTTATAGATTTATTTGCAGCAAAGGGCTTTACCAATCTAAAAAATGAGGCAATGAGAAAAACAATAGGAAAGACCATATCAATAGAGCTTGCACTGAAAAGCAAAAATATAGATGCCGAGCTTTTTGAAAGGGAAATGATTGAATTAATAGAAAATAAAAAGCTGGACTTTTCAACAGGATTAAAGGAAGCAAGGGTACATAGCGACACTGCTGAGCTCAGCATGGAGGGAGTGCTTCCCTGTCCTGTAAAAATGCAGTTTTTAGAAAAGCTTGAAAACTATATAAATGAAAATAAAATTGATATAAATATGGATTTGCAGGCGGCAAGCATGGGGCTTGATGCAATAAAAGACAAGGTGGCAAAAAGCAGTGATGAATCGGAGCTGGCAGATATTTATCTTTCGGCAGGCTTTGATTTGTTTTTTGATAAGAATCTTATGGGAAAATACATGGACAAGGGGGTATTTAAAAATATATCGAGGTTTGAGCATATAAATCCGGCTTTTGAAAATGAAGCTATAGATTTAAGAGACCCGCTCGGCAGATATTCAATAATAGGAGTAGTTCCGGCAATATTTATGGTAAATACCGAGCTTTTAGGGGACAGAAAATTTCCGGACAGCTGGGCGGAGCTTTTAGAGCCTGAATTTAAAGACAGCGTATCGCTGCCGGTAAAAGACCTCGACCTTTTTAATGCGATTATGCTCGGAATGTATAAGCTCTACGGCATGGAGGGCATTAAAAGGCTTGGTAAAAATCTGCTTGAGGGCATGCACCCGGCACAGATGGTAAAGGGGATAAAGGCAAAGGCAGGCTCGGCTCCGGTGGTAAGCATTATGCCCTATTTCTTTGCTTGGATGGCAAAAGAGGGAGGACCCTTAAAGGCAGTATGGCCTAAGGAGGGTGCTATTATAAGCCCTATATTTTTGCTTACTAAGGCAAGCTCAGAAGAAGCTTCAGCATCGCTTGTAAAATTTCTGTTTTCAAAAGAGGTAAGTGAGGCGCTTTGTGCTGATGGGAAATTTCCTTCAACCCACCCTGAGATAGACAACAAGCTTGCTCCGGAGCAGAAATTTGTATGGGCAGGCTGGGATTTAATACATTCACAGGATATAGGGAAGCTACTTAAAGAAACTGAAGCTGAGTTTTTTGCAGCGGGGAGGTAATTTATGAATTTAACTATTTTTTCAGGTCCTCCCTCCTCAGGAAAGACCTCAGTAATTTTAAAAACTATAGATTCTTTTAAAAAAAGAGGATTAAGAGTGGGAGTAGTAAAGTTTGACTGCTTATATACCGATGACGATATAATGTATGAAAAAGCCGATATTCCGGTAAGAAAGGGGCTTTCGGGAGGTTTATGCCCCGACCATTTCTTTGCTTCAAATATAGAGGGTGTGGTAAAGTGGGGGCTTAAGGAGGGGCTGGATTTGCTTATCAGCGAATCGGCAGGGCTTTGCAACAGATGCTCGCCGTATTTGCAGGCTGTAAAGGGAGTCTGTGTTATAGACAATCTTTCAGGAATCAATACTCCCAAAAAAATAGGACCGATGCTAAAGTCGGCTGACATAGTGGTAATTACAAAGGGAGACATAGTTTCTCAGGCGGAAAGAGAGGTCTTTGCTGCAAGGGTGAATGCTGTGAATCCTAAAGCAATAGTAATGCATGTAAATGGATTGAGCGGTCAGGGAGCTTATGAGCTGAGTACGCTCTTATATGATGAGGATATGATGATAAGCTCGGTTCAGGGGATGAAGCTGCGCTTTCCTATGCCTTCGGCAATGTGCTCCTACTGTCTGGGAGAAACGCGCATAGGGGAGAGCTATCAGCTCGGGAACACTAAAAAGATGCTCTGGGAGGAACAGTAATGATAACAGAGATGACAATTGGAGAAATACTTAACGAATATCCCTTTACTGAGGAATTTTTTGAACAGAACAGGCTTGATGTAAAAGGACATGAGGATATAGGCTTTAATGAGTTTTTATCTGCACTTAGCGCTCAGGAGCTTGAAGACAGTGCTATTGATATAGCGGCACTGCCCGGAGAGCTTGACTGCTATATTGAGCAGATGCTTGAGTTTCTGGGAATTGAAAAGCGGAGCATGGTAAAATCGCTGACCATACTTCCGGGTCATAATAAAAGCGGCATCCCGGAGGGCTTTGAAAGATTTGATATCCTGCCCTCACATATAGTTTCAATAGTGGGTCCTACAGGCTCAGGCAAGAGTCGCCTCCTTGCCGATATAGAGTGGGCGGCACAAAATGACACTCCCACCGGCAGGAGCATACTTATTAATAACGAAAAGCCGGATTCCAAATGGAGGTATTCTTCAAACAATAAGCTTGTAGCACAGCTTTCGCAGAATATGAACTTCGTTATGGACTTAAGTGTAGGAGATTTTGTTGAAATGCATGCGGCAAGCCGCAGGGTCAGCAATGTGCCTGAGGTTAAGAAAAGGATACTGGAGGAAGCAAACCGCCTTGCGGGCGAATCCTTTCTTGAAACCACTCCTGTTACCGGACTGAGCGGAGGGCAGTCAAGGGCGCTTATGATAGCCGATACTGCGATTTTAAGCTCTTCGCCTATAGTTTTGATTGACGAGATAGAAAATGCCGGAATTGACAGAAGAAAGGCACTTGAACTCTTAGTGTCACAGGATAAGATAGTTTTAATGGCAACACATGACCCCCTGCTTGCACTTATGGCTGACAGGCGTATAGTTATAAAAAACGGAGGCATACATAAGATAATAGAAACAAGCACAGAGGAGAAAAGGCTGCTTGCAAGGCTTGACGTGCTTGATGAGGTAATGCAGTCCGCAAGAAGAAAACTGAGAGCCGGAGAGGCACTTTATACTGAGGACGGAGAGGTAAAATAAATTTATTCGTAAACAGTGCTTTAAGTATAGGGAGGGCTTAAATTTATGGATATAGTTGAAAGACTTAAAAAAAGCGCATTATTTGCAGGAATTAAAGATAATGACATAGAAAGCTGCCTTAAAAGCGGTGAATCAAAAATAGTTTCTTATGATAAGGATGAGATTATATTTCATGAAGGCGATGAACCGAAAAATATACTTATGCTTATAGAGGGGAGCATCTCAATCTGTAGTGATTTTTCAAACGGCAAAAGGAGTATAGCGGCAATATTTACTCAGCCCGGAGAGCTTTTTGGAGAGGTATTTTCATTTTTAAAAAATAAAAATTATGAGCATTATGCACAGGCTTTGAGCAAGGTTAAAATTCTTAAATTAAACAAGGATTTTTTATATAAAGGGCTTGGAGATAACGGGGATTATCACAGGCAGCTGAACTCAAATATGCTTTCTATACTTGCACAGAAAAACTACTATTTAAACAGCAGGCTCCAGATCCTTTCCTGCGCAGGCTTAAGACAGAAGATAGCTATGCTTCTTTTAAAAAATATGAAGCCTGACGGCACTGTAGCACTTGCTATGAACAGAGAGGAGCTGGCAGATTGGTTAAATATTGCCAGACCCTCTCTGTCCAGGGAGCTTATGAGGATGCAAAAGGACGGCTTTATAGAAATCAAGGGCAAGCAAATTTATATACCCGATGCTTTGTTACTTGAAGACCTGATATAAAAAGCACAGGCTTACCTGATAAAAGCGGCTTTTACATTTAAAAGTGAAAAAATTTTTGAAATTATCTTTAAAAGTAACTCAAGTTACCGAATGAATATAAAGCGCCTGTTAAAATATAAATGTATTACAAAAAAGAAACAAAGCAGAAACGCTTTATATAGCTAAGGCTTATCAGGCTGGAAAACTGCTCATTTTCCGGTGTTTATAAGTAAAAGGTATTAAATGAACTGCAAACCTCCTGCGATATGATTTGGACTTGATGCAGGCGGCTCTTTATTTTAAAGGTGCAGAGCTTTACGGTATAAAGCTTTCTGAATATTAAATAAAAGTAAGAGGAGGTTTTAATTTTGGAAAATAAAATGTTTTGTTATCAATGTCAGGAAACTGCAGGCTGTAAGGGCTGTACACAGATGGGAGTCTGCGGTAAAAATCCTGAAGTGGCTGCAATGCAGGATTTGCTTGTATATGTTACCAAGGGATTGTCAGCTGTAACTACCAAGCTTAGAGCAGAGGGAAAGAGGGTTGCACAAGAGATAAATCATCTGGCGACTCTCAACCTTTTTATTACTATTACAAATGCAAACTTTGATGAAGAGGCTATTATTAAAAGAATTTTTATGACTCTTGAGAAAAAAAGAGAGCTTATAAAAGAGGTTTCAGACCCCTCATCACTGCCTGAGGCTGCTTTCTGGGACAGCACTGACAGGGCTGAATTTGCAAAAAAGGCTAAAGAAACAGGAGTGCTTGCGACAGAAAATGAAGATGTCAGAAGTCTGCGTGAGCTTGTGATTTACGGGCTTAAGGGGCTTTCAGCCTACAGCAAGCATGCCAATGCTCTGCTTCAGGACGATGAAGAGGTTGATGCGTTTTTGCAGAGAGCACTTGCTGCCACCCTGGACGATTCATTAAGTGCAGATGAGCTTACAGCACTGGTGCTGGAAACCGGCAAGTTCGGAGTTGAGGGCATGGCGCTGCTCGACAGGGCAAATACTACTGCTTACGGCAATCCTGAAATTACCAAGGTAAATATAGGTGTCGGTACACGTCCGGGAATTCTTATCTCAGGGCATGACCTCAGAGATATGGAGATGCTGCTTAAGCAGACTGAAGGCAGCGGAGTTGATGTCTATACTCATTCAGAGATGCTTCCTGCCAATTATTATCCTGCTTTCAAAAAGTATTCACATTTTGTGGGCAACTACGGAAATGCATGGTGGAAACAGAAAGAGGAGTTTGAGAGCTTTAACGGACCTATACTGATGACTACCAACTGTATAGTGCCTCCGAAGGAAAGCTATAAAGACAGAATCTATACTACGGGAAGTGCAGGCTTTCCGGGTTGTAAGCATATCCCCGGCGATATAGGGGAGGAAAAGGACTTTTCTGAAATCATAGAGCATGCTAAGAAATGCCCTCCGCCTGTTGAGATTGAAACCGGCGAGATAATAGGAGGCTTTGCTCACAATCAGGTATTTGCACTGGCAGATAAGGTGGTTGATGCGGTAAAGAGCGGTGCCATAAAGAAATTTGTGGTTATGGGAGGCTGTGACGGACGTGCAAAATCAAGAAACTACTATACAGATTTTGCAAAAGCTCTTCCCAAGGATGCCGTAATCCTGACAGCAGGCTGTGCAAAATTCAAATACAATAAGCTGCCGCTTGGCGATATAGGCGGCATTCCGAGAGTTCTTGATGCCGGACAGTGCAATGATTCCTATTCACTTGCGGTAATTGCGTTAAAGCTTAAGGAAATATTCGGGCTTGAAGATATAAATGATTTACCCATAGTTTATAATATAGCATGGTATGAGCAGAAAGCGGTGATAGTGCTTCTTGCCCTGCTCTACCTCGGAGTTAAAAATATACATTTAGGACCTACGCTCCCGGCTTTTCTTTCTCCAAATGTAGTTAAGGTGCTTGTTGAAAACTTCGGAATTGCAGGTATCGGCACAGTTGAAGATGATTTAAAGCTTTTCTTCGGTGATGATGCAGAGGTCGAAGAATTAGCGAGCTAACCATTGCACTAAGATTTTTATAAAATAAATAAAATACTTTTGTCTAAAAGGCTCTTCTGTGATTAAACCAAAAATTGCGGAGGAGCTTTTTGGTTTGTTTAATTAATCCTTAGCCGGAGTTAGAAAAGCGGGGACATAATAAGAAGCAATATTGTACAATGTGCGATTTGCTTTGCCGCTTAAATAAGAGGAGCTTTTTATAGGAAATGATTAAAAAGCCTTATCGGATAAGGGCTTAATATAGGGAAAATTTTACCCTTATCAAATTTCTATAAAAGGTGTATAATAAAACAATAAATCGGCTGACTTCGTGCCTTGCAGTATTTAAAAACGGAGAAAATTAAAATAATATTTTCACAAAGCTGGAGCTAAGAAAGGAGCAATTATTATGAATCATGAACAATTAGAGCGTATGAATAAGGGCAAGGGATTTATCGCTGCTCTCGACCAGAGCGGCGGCTCAACTCCTAAGGCACTTAAAGCCTACGGCATTGAAGAAAGTGCCTACAGCACGGAGGAGGAAATGTTCGACCTCGTACATGCTATGAGGAGCAGAATTATTACCAATTCGGCTTTTACCAGTGAGAAAATTCTTGCGGCTATTCTCTTTGAGCAGACTATGGATCGTAAGATTGAAGGAGAATATACTGCCGATTATCTTTGGAAGGTTAAAAAAATAGTTCCTATATTAAAGATAGATAAGGGGCTGGAAGCAGAAAAAAATCACGTAAAGCTTATGAAGCCGATTCCGGACCTTGATAAGACCTTAGAGCATGCTGCCAAGGAGCGCAATATATTTGGAACTAAGGAGCGCTCAGTTATTCTCGACTATGACGAGCAGGGAATTAAAGATATTATAGACCAGCAGTTTGAGCTTGGACTTAAGGTATGGAGCCACGGCTTAGTGCCTATATTGGAGCCTGAAGTAGATATTCACAATCCGAGAAAGGCTGAATCCGAGGAGCTTATGAAGAAGTATATTAAAGAGCATCTTGCTAAGCTGGCTCCTGAGGTAAGAGTAATCTTTAAAGTAACTATACCTACCGAGGCTAATCTTTATGAGGAAATAATGTCAGACCCTCATGTAGTTCGTGTAGTTGCACTTTCAGGCGGATACTCAAGAGATGAGGCTAATAAGCTTTTATCAGAAAATCGCGGACTTATAGCAAGCTTTTCCAGAGCCCTGGCAGATGGCTTATCGGCTAAGCAAAGTGATGAAGAATTTACTAAGCTGTTTGCAGATTCAATCGACAGTATATATAAGGCTTCAATTAATTAATAAGCAGTTACGGAGGGCAGGCTCTTTGGAGCCTGCTTTTTCAGTTCTTATATATAGAGGAGCCGCCGCCTTATAGCTGCGGATTTACCTTTTTTACAAAGATTGCAGCTTTTTATATTGCCTGCATCTAAGCACTATGTTAGAATAAAAAAGTATTATAAAATAAAATTTAAAGCAGGGAAATGAGAATGATAGAAAATATTTCAAGCTTATTTGGTTTTCTGGGCGGACTTGGCATGTTTCTTTACGGCATGAGCATAATGGCTGACGGCATGCAGAAAACTGCCGGAGGCAGGATGCAGAAGTTTTTGGAAATGCTGACAAATAATCGTGTTATGGCAATAGTATTTGGTGCTCTGGTCACTGCTATAATACAAAGCTCAGGAGCGACGACAGTAATGGTAGTGGGCTTTGTAAGTGCCGGTGTAATGAGTCTTACGCAGGCTGTAGGCGTTATAATGGGAGCAAACATAGGTACTACAATTACTGCGTGGATAGTATCAATGAGTCAGCTCGGAGATTCACTTGCCGTAGTAAATCCTGAATTCTATGCCCCTCTTTTCATAGGGCTCGGCGCTATGGCACTGGTTTTTTCAACTTCACAGAAGAAAAAGCTGGTGGGAGAAATTTTAATAGGCTTGGGCTTTCTTTTTATGGGGCTTAAGTTTATGTCTTCCTCAATCAAGCCGTATACCACCCTGCCTATATTTTCCGACGCTTTTAGGCTTTTAGGCAGCAATCCCTTCCTCGGCATGATAGTCGGCTGTCTGGTGACCGCACTGCTTCAAAGCTCATCGGCTTCTGTAGGTATATTGCAGACCCTTGCTCTAAATGGAGTGGTAACTACAAATGCAGCTATCTATATTACGCTTGGGCAGAATATAGGCTCCTGCGTAACTGCACTTATTTCATCTATGGGAAGTAGCAGAACGGCTAAAAGAGCCGCTGCCATACATCTTTTATTCAACTTAATAGGAGCGGTGATATTTGGAGTTGGAGGCTTTATACTGTTCAGCTTAAATCCGGTGTTTGCCGAAAGCAATATAAATTCCGTGCAGATTTCCATTTTTCATACGATGTTTAATTTTACAAATACGGCCGTGCTGTTTCCGTTTGCAAATCAGCTTGTAAAGCTTTCGGGGCTGATAGTAAGAGGTGAAGATGAAAGAGCTGATGCTGAAACCGAGGAAGAATATGAAAGCACCTTAAAGCATCTTGATGCACGTATATTTGAAACTCCGGCTTTTGCAGTAGAAGCTGCTATACTGGAGGTTATTCATATGGGGGAGGTTGCACTTGATAATGTACAGCTTGCTATGAAGATGATAATGCATAATGATTCAGATAAGATGGACAAGGTATTTGCTACCGAAAAAATTATAGACAAGATGCAAAATACTCTTACGGAATATTTGATAAGGGTGGATAATCTTTCACTTACCGAGGAGCAAAAGCTCCTTATAAACCATTTATTTTATTCAGTATCCGATATAGAGAGAGTAGGCGACCATGCTGAAAATCTGGCGGAAAATATAAAATATATGAAAGAAAAGGAAATTAAGATTTCGACTATGGGAGTTTCAGATTTGGAAAGGATAAGCGAAAGCGCTTATAATGCCCTGCATTATGCTATAGATGCCCGCAGGACAGGCTCTCTTGATTCAGTAAGAAAGGTAGGGCAGTTTGAGGATGAGGTTGACAACCTTGAAGATGAGCTTAGTGAAAAGCATCTTATAAGACTGTCAAAGGGAGAATGCAGTCCTGAGGCAGGTATGGTGTTTATGGATATATTAAGCAATCTTGAGAGAATCTCCGATCACGCTATGAATATTGCGGGCTATGTGAGGAAAGAAATATAGCGTTATGCCAAAAGTAAATTTGACAGAGCTGTATTATATAGTTGCATTTATATTGATAATCCTGTAAAATTAAGGTGATTAGTTAAAATATTTATATTAAGCAAAAAAGCTTTGGTTTAATATAGATAAATGGACATTTGGTGTTGTATTGCAAATAGTCTAAATATATATTTTTTATTTTTAAGGAGGATTTAGAATGTCAGTAAAAGTTGCGATTAACGGATTTGGACGCATCGGTCGTCTGGCTTTCAGACAGATGTTTGAAGCCGAGGGGTATGAAGTGGTAGCTATAAATGACCTTACAGACCCGAAGATGCTTGCAAATCTTCTTAAGTATGACACTGCACAGGGCGGATTTGCAGGATACTTTGGAGAAGGAAAGCATAAGGTTGAGGCGGGCGAAGACAGCATAACCGTTGACGGAAAGAAAATTACCATCTATAAGGAGCCTAAGGCAGAGAATCTTCCGTGGGGTAAGATAGGTGTTGATGTAGTCCTTGAGTGTACAGGATTTTACTGCTCAAAAGAGCTTTCAGAGGCTCATATAAAAGCAGGGGCAAAGAAGGTAGTTATTTCAGCACCGGCAGGAAACGATCTTCCTACTATAGTTTTTAGCGTAAATGAAAAAAGCTTAAAGAGCGAAGACAAGATTATTTCAGCTGCTTCATGTACTACAAACTGTCTTGCACCTATGGCAGACACTTTAAATAAATTTGCTCCTATTCAGTCAGGAATTATGAGCACAATACATGCCTATACCGGCGACCAAATGATACTTGACGGTCCTCACAGAAAAGGCGACTTAAGAAGGGCAAGAGCGGGAGCTGCAAATATAGTGCCGAATTCAACCGGAGCTGCAAAGGCAATAGGACTTGTTATTCCTGAGCTTAACGGAAAGCTGATAGGCTCAGCACAGAGAGTACCGGTATTTACAGGTTCAACTACTATACTTTGTGCAGTGGTCAAAAAAGAGGGACTTAAAAAAGAAGATATAAATGCTGCTATGAAGGCGGCTGCTTCAGAGTCATTTGGATATACAGAGGACCAAATAGTATCCTCTGATGTTATAGGAATGAAGTTCGGCTCTTTATTTGATGCTACTCAGACTATGGTTTCACATATTGCCGATGATTTATATCAGGTGCAGGTGGTTTCATGGTATGATAATGAAAATTCATATACATCACAGATGGTAAGGACTATTAAATATTTTGCAGAACTTGCTTAGTAACGTATACTGTAAGGGGTCCGGTCTTTAGGGCCGGACCCCTTTTTAAATATAAAGGAGGCAGCCATGTTAAATAAAAAAACTGTTGATGATTTAAAAGCTATAAAGGGAGAAAAGGTACTTGTACGCTGTGATTTCAATGTGCCGATTAAGGATGGGGAAATACAGAATTATAATCGTATAGACGGTGCAGTTCCCACACTTAAGAAATTATTGGAAAAGGGTGCAAAGCTTATACTCTGCTCCCATCTTGGCAAGCCTAAGGGAGAGCCTGTACGTGAACTCAGTCTTGCTCCTGTGGCACCTGCACTTGCAGAGAGGCTCGGAGTGGCAGTGAAATTTGTTTCAGACCCGCAGGTAACCGGAGAAAGCACCCAAAGGCTTGCTCAGCAGCTTAGGGAAAATGAGGTGCTTTTACTTGAAAATACTAGGTATAGAGCAGAAGAAACAAAGTATGGAAAGGACGAAGCCGCCGAGCAGTATGCAAAGGAGCTTGCGGCGCTCTGCGACAATAACATATTTGTTGATGATGCTTTCGGCACCGCCCACAGAGCACATTGCTCAAATGTCGGAGTTACTAAATACTGCAAGGAAAATGTAGTAGGCTACCTTATGGAAAAAGAAATTAAATTCCTCGGAGAAGCGGTTGAAAATCCGGTAAGACCTTTTGTAGCCATACTTGGCGGAGCTAAGGTTTCAGATAAGATTAATGTTATAAATAATCTTCTCGATAAGGTTGATACTCTGATAATAGGCGGAGGCATGGCTTATACCTTTGCCAAGGCAAGGGGAGAGGAAATCGGAAATTCTCTCTGCGAGGAGGACAAGCTGGATTATGCACTTGAGATGATTAAGAAAGCGGAAGCTAAAAAGGTGAAGCTGCTTCTGCCGATGGATCATATAGAAGGCAGGGAGTTTTCAAATGATACTGAATTTAAGGTAGTTGAGCAGATTGACAAGGGCTGGTCAGGCTTTGATATAGGACCTAAGACTGTAGAGCTTTATAAAAAAGCCCTTGAAGGTGCAAAGACGGTAGTATGGAACGGGCCTATGGGAGTGTTTGAATTTGAGAACTTTGCAAAAGGCACTCTTGAAATCTGCAGAGCGGTAGCCGATTTGAAGGATGCTACTACTGTAATAGGAGGCGGAGATTCGGTAAATGCGGTTAAGAGACTTGGCTTTGCGGATAAGATGACACATATTTCGACCGGAGGCGGAGCAAGTCTTGAATTTCTTGAGGGCAAGGAGCTGCCGGGAGTTGCTGCGGCGGATGATAAATAATAAATATTATTAAATAAGTTTTAGTTTCTGATTTATCATAAAAGGTATCAGATAAATATATAAATTATGGAGAGTTTAAAAATAAAATGTCAAGAAGAAAAATTATAGCAGGCAACTGGAAGATGAATAAAACTCCATTACAGGCAGCTGCACTTATAAAAGAATTAAAGCCTTTAGTCGTAAATAATGAGGCGGATGTAGTATTTGCTGTTCCGGCAATAGATATAATTCCGGCTGTTGAGGAGGTCAAGGGAAGCAATATACAGATAGCTGCACAAAATATGTTTTATATGGAAAGCGGGGCTTATACCGGGGAAATATCTCCTGAGATGCTTACCGAAACGGGAATAAGCTATGTTATCATAGGGCATTCGGAAAGGCGCGAATATTTTGCCGAAACTGATGAAACCGTCAATAAAAAAGTGCTCAAGGCCTTTGAGCATAAGCTTATACCTATAATATGCTGCGGAGAAAGCCTTGTGCAAAGAGAGCAGGGAATTACTATAGACTGGATACGCAAGCAGATTAAGATAGCTTTTCTTAATGTAGCTGCTGAAAACGCTAAAAATGCAATAGTGGCTTATGAGCCTATATGGGCTATAGGTACCGGAAAAACTGCTACTACAGAGCAGGCACAGGAGGTTTGTGCTGCAATCAGAGAATGTATCAGAGAAATCTATGATGAGGATACTGCTTCACAGCTGCGCATACAGTATGGTGGCTCGGTAAATGCCCAAAATGCGGCAGAGCTTTTTGCACAGCCTGACATAGACGGCGGACTGGTAGGCGGAGCAAGCCTTAAGGCTGATTTTGGAAAAATTGTAAATTATAATAAATAGTTAAATCATGGGAGGCAGAAGCTTAAGCAGGCAGTAAAATGGCAAATTGCGTGTATTCTGCTCTGCATTCCGTATTATTAAAATTATAATCAATTCAGATGAAAGACATACTAAAAAATTAAAAAATCATTAAAACATAACTTATGGGGGTAAGATTGTGTATATATTAAGTTGTTGTTCAACAGCGGATATTTCAGCAAAACATTATAAGAAAAGAAATATTTCATATATAAGCTTTCACTATGAGCTTGGAGGAGTATGGCATGATGACGATATTGCAGATGAAAAGCAGCTTCCGGATTTTTACAGAGCTATGTCTGAAGGAGTTATGACAAGGACTTCTCAGGTTAATTTTAATGAATTTATCGACTATTTTGAAAGTATGCTTCAAAGCGAAAAGGACGTACTTCATATCTGCCTTTCATCAGGGATAAGCGGAGTTTATAATTCGGCAGTTCTGGCAGCCGAGGAGCTTCGGGAAAAATATCCTCAAAGAAAAATATTTGTGGCGGATTCACTCACAGCTTCATCAGGCTGTGGTCTGCTTATGGATAAGCTTGCAGATTTAAGAGACAGCGGTATGAGCATAGAGGAGGTCTATAACTGGGTATTGGAAAACAGACTATATCTACATGCTTGGTTTTTTTCAACGGATTTGACCTATTATATAAGAGGAGGAAGAATATCAAAAACAGCCGGTTTTATAGGCTCGGTGCTTAATATATGCCCTCTCTTAAATATAGATGCACAGGGCAAACTTATACCAAGACATAAAATAAGAGGCAAGAAAAAGGTTATCTATACAATAGCACAGAAGATGTTTGAATTTGCGGATAAAGGAATTGACTACAGTGATAAATGCTATATCTCTCATTCGGATTGTATAGAGGATGCGAAGGAGGTTGCCGGATTAATTCAGGAAAAATGCCCTAATTTAAAAGAACCTGTACTCATAAATAATATAGGAACTACTATAGGAAGTCATACAGGTCCCGGTACTGTAGCATTATTTTTCTGGGGCAGTCAAAGACAGTAAGCCTTCTGTTTATTTACATCAACGGGCGTGATTTTGCTGTAATGTCAAAGGCTTCAACCTTAATCACATTAACGCTTAAAGCCATCTGATTATTAATATTGAAGGTTTTTCCTGTCTGATGCTGCATCAGTAAATTTAAGCCTGCAATTTTTTCATCAACAGCTTCAACTATAGAGGCTTTGCCTCTTGCCATAATGCTCGCGTAGGCGGAGCCGTATTTGCAGGCTATATCTCCTCCGGATACAAGGGCAATGTCAGTTTCTATTTCTATAAAAACCGATGGATTTATATTGATGAGCTCGTATTTTTTGCCTGATTTTGCTCCGTGCATATAAAAGATTAATTTATCTTCATTAAAAGAATAACCGTAATGCAGGGGTACTATATAGGGATATTCTCCGTCAAACATACCGAGATGTAAAATTCTGGCTTTATGTATTATGTTATGTATTTCATTTATGTTTGTGATTTCTCTGTCTTTTCTTCTCATATCGACATCCTGTTTCGTAATAATTTTATGGGTGACATTCTTAATTTGGGTTGTAGACTTGCTTTAGGTTTAGGAAACGAAACTGCCTGACAGAACCAATTTTCTGCCGGGCAGTTTTGCTTTCTGTAAAAAGGACTGCATTTAGTCATATACCAATGCTTAAAAGCATTAGTCGTATACTAATACTTAAAAGCATTAGTCATACGTTATTTTTTTATTGTAAATATAATATCCGTTAATTTTGCCATTGCTGGTGCCTGCCATATTAACTATAGGTGTATGGTGCTGATTCGCACCGTCAAATAATACTTCGGTGATGCTGTTGTCGGTACGGCCTTCATCCTTAAATATCAGCTTAATGCCGTCAACTCCAAAGGGAGCCGAATCCAACAGATAACCTTTAAAATAGGTTTCTCTGTCGTTATTAAAAATATGGGCATATATCATTCCGCTGTTTTTATCTTTATATATTTCAAGACTGTAGGCGGGAGCACTGCCTTCATCAGACTGTCTGGTATATAAAAAATCAGACACGGATTCTATTGTCAGCTTTGGAATCCATATCCCGTCGCCGTTTACATAAAAACCGTCAGGGGTCCTGGTACTTATCGCCAGATATCCGTTTGGCCAGAAATAATACCAGTAATTATTTATATGCCTCCAGCTGTCTTTGGGGTTGGAGCCGTCATCCTCCTGATACCACCATCCGTTATCGTCCTTTTTCCATTTTCCTGCATAAGATAAAGAGCTTATACAGAAAGTAAGGACAAAGAGCGCTGTTAAAAATAATAATTTTTTCTTCATAGCTTATCCCTCCATATATTATAGGCTTAGGTTTGTTTGGATACTTTTATAGTTTCACCATATTTTTACAGGGGAGATATTTGTATATCAGACATTTGTAGTGTTTATGATATAACAATATAGTTATGCTGTCTATGTAAATATTATAACAATATAATCTGAATTTTGCACCACCCTTATGGGTAGGAAAGTAAGATTATATTTTGTTATTTGACAAAATATAATAATACTAACAGTAAAATGTAAGAATATTGTTTTTTGTTTATTGCTAAAAAAAGTTAAAGGTAAAAAAATAAAAGCGGTTTTTAGTATTATAAATAAAGAAGATGAAAATTTCAAGCCAAAAATAAAATATCATCGTGAATAATGCGTAGGGAGATAATGGATTCACAAATACTTATTTTAGGTACTTGACAAAAATATAAAACCGCTCTAATATACTAATACGGGGTGGGGGTATACTTGAATAAGGAGGAAGATTATGCGTAAAGAAAAATATGATATTACAGGTATGTCATGTGCCGCATGCTCTTCAAGAGTTGAAAAAACTGTATCAAGGCTTGAAGGTATGCAGGTATGCAATGTAAATCTGCTTACGAATTCCATGCAGGTTGAATATGACGAGGAAATGCTGAGTAAGGATGATATAGTAAAAGCCGTAGACGGTGCGGGATATGGGGCAAGCCCAGTACAAGCTCAAAACAATACGGCAAAGGGCAAAGCGGCTCAAAGGGCTGAAAGAGAGAGCATTAAAAATAAAGCTCAGGAGGCGGCTAAGGATATGAAGCTCAGGCTTAAGCTTTCAGCAGTATTTTTACTGGTGCTTATGTATATAAGCATGGGCTCTATGCTTAAGCTTCCTCAGCCCAAATTTCTTTCTGGGGCTGAAAATACTTTTGCTTTTGCACTTACGCAGCTTTTGCTCGTACTGCCGGTAATGTATATAAACAGGAAGTATTATATTAATGGTTTAAAATCATTATTTAAGCTTTCTCCAAATATGGACTCATTGATAGCAGTAGGCTCAGGGGCAGCTTTTATACATGGCATTGCTTCATTGTATTCCATAGGCTATGCTATGGCTGACATGAATCTGAAGCTGCTTATGAATCTGAGAATGCACCTGTATTTTGAATCGGTTTCAATGATATTGACACTTATAAGTCTTGGAAAATATTTTGAAACGATGTCAAAGTCAAAAACTACTGATGCGGTAAGCAAGCTTATTGATTTAAGTCCCAAAACTGCAAGAGTTTTAAGGGAGGGACAGGAAGTTGAGATAGATGCCTCGGAAATAGAAAAGGGCGATATAATTATAGTAAGGCCGGGTGAGAGTGTGGCAGCCGACGGGATAGTCGTAGACGGAAGCTCCAGCGTTGACGAGGCTGCTATTACAGGAGAGTCTATTCCGGTACATAAGAGTGAGGGCGACAGGCTGATAAGTGCGACTATAAATAAAAATGGAATATTAAAATTTAAAGCCACTGCGGTAGGTGAGGACACTACAATCTCACAGATTATAGCCTTGGTTGAGGAGGCTTCATCGTCAAAGGCTCCTATAGCGGCATTGGCTGATAAGGTAGCAGGAGTGTTCGTGCCGGTGGTAATGGGCATTTCTTTAATTACCTTTATTATATGGCTGTCAGTCGGCTATCCGCTGAACTTTGCACTGTCAAATGCGATTGCAGTGCTTGTAATTTCATGTCCCTGTGCACTTGGACTTGCAACGCCTGTTGCAATTATGGTGGGAACCGGCAAGGCTGCTTCCTTCGGAGTGCTTATAAAATCTGCTCAGGCACTGGAAACCGCTCACAGCATAGATACAATCGTACTTGATAAGACCGGCACGGTAACTCGTGGAAAGCCGGAGGTTACAGATGTTGTTGCAATGGAGGGCGTAGAAAAAAATAAGCTTTTATATCTTGCGGCAAGTCTGGAAAATGCTTCTGAGCATCCGCTTGCTGAGGCTATAGTTGATTATGCAGTGTCAAAGGGAATTAAAATTAAAGAAGTAAGTGATTTTATAAGCGTTTCAGGTAGAGGAGTAAGTGCTTCTCTCGACAATAAAATCTTACGGGCAGGCAATCTTGAAAGCGTGGAGGAGCTGATTAGTGAAAACAAATTAAAGGCGGGAAATCTTGAAAGGGTAAAGAAAATTGCAGATGAGGCTGCTCTTTCAGGAAAAACTCCAATGTATTTCAGTGCAGATAATGAAATTATAGGGATAATAGCTGTAGCGGATACAATAAAGGAAGATTCCAAAGAAGCTGTTAAAGCAATGAGGGAAAAAGGTCTTTCTGTAATAATGCTTACAGGAGATAATCAGGCTACTGCACAGGCAGTGGCTGCACAGGCAGGTATAGACGAGGTTATAGCAGGAGTTTTGCCTACTCAAAAGGAAGAAAAGGTAAGCCGGCTTATGCAGACAGGACACAAGGTGGCGATGGTAGGCGACGGTATCAATGATTCGCCTGCACTTGCAGCGGCAGATGTCGGGATAGCAATAGGAGCCGGGACTGATATAGCGATTGATTCGGCGGATATTGTGCTGATACATTCAAGCCTTAAGGATGTTGTAACCGCTATAGAGCTCAGCAGAGCTACTATTAAGACCATAAAGCAAAACCTTTTCTGGGCGTTTTTCTATAATGCACTCTGTATACCGCTTGCGGCAGGAGCATTTTATAAAGGCTTGGGACTCAGCTTAAATCCTATGTTTGGAGCGGCTGCTATGAGCCTGTCAAGTGTCTTTGTAGTTACTAATGCACTTAGGCTGAGGAGCTTTAAGTCTTCGCTGAATTCAGCAAAATCAGCCTTGTCATACGGTGCCGGTAATATTGATGAAGCGGCTGCCAGGGAATTAACTGATAATAAAATAAAAAAATCTGATGCTAATGCAGATAATCATATAATTAAAGAGGAGAAAACTATAATGAAGACAGAACTTAATGTAGAAGGAATGATGTGTGCTCACTGCAAGTCAAGAGTTGAAACCGAGCTTAAAAAAATTGCCGGAGTGTTATTGGCAGTAGCCGACCTTGATGCCAAGAAGGTATCAGTCGAGCATGATGAAAGAGTGACAGCTGATATGTTAAGGAAGGCCATAGTAGCTGTAGGTTATGAGGTAAAATAATGAGAGCCGACTCCAATACTGTACTTAGGCAGCTGAAAACTGCAAGAGGTCAGCTTGACGGAATTATCAAGATGGTGGAGGAAGACAGGTACTGTGTTGACATTTCCAACCAGCTGCTTGCAACTAAAGCAATTATAAATAAGGTTAATGCTATAGTAATAGCCGGCCATCTTGAAGGCTGTCTTATAGATGCCTTTAATTCCAATGATGAGCAGGAAAAGGAAATTAAGATGCAGGAGCTTAGAGATTTATTACAGAAAGCGATTTCAAAGTAGGGATGGTGCTGCCCCTGAAAAGTTGGATTTAATAATGACTTTTCAGGGGCATTATATATTGATATAATAGAAAATATTATTTTATGTAATTCAGAGGAGGATAAGAAAATGAGCAAAAATTTGATTAAGTTATTTTTAGCAGCCGCCGCTGTAATAATGCTTAACGCATGTAACTCAAATAGTGAAAGCAGTAATACTGCAGCTACTGGCAGCGCAGCCGCCGGAAGTGCATCAATTACAGAAAGAGATGGATATAAGTATGTTAGTCCACAGGATGCTATTAATGCTGTTAAGGGAAACGATATTCATGTGATTGATGTGCGTGCTTGGACAGAGCATTCCAAAGGAAGACTGATAAATTCTCTTTGGAGTCCCATATTTCCGCTTGAAAATGAAAGCCTTGTCCAAAGCCTTAAACAATATGCTCAGGATAATTTAAATGACGGTAAGGATATTTATATTATATGTAACAGTGGCAATAGAGGTGCCCAAAAAGCTACAGGAGTATTTAAGGAGGCTGGGATAGACGAGTCGAAGATTTTTACTGTTGAAGGTGGTGCCAAGGCACTTTCAGGTATTAAAGATGCTTTTACTACAAGCAGGATTGATGAAAATATTGACTGGAAATATGTTGACGGCAAAGATTTGATTAAACTAAGCGGTGTTCAAATAGTTGATTTACGTGATGCTGAATCTTATACAGCCGGTCACTTGGAAGGATCATTAAATTCTCCTTTAAAAGAGTTTGACAATGCCGCTGCTCAGACAGCTTTTTATGAGTTCAGCAAAACACAGCTTGATTCTACAAAACCGGTTTATCTGCTTTGTTATAATGGAGATAAATGTGCAAAAACCGCTGTGTCTATTTTAAAAGATGCTGGATTCAATACTGATAATGTATTGATTATTAAAGATGGTGTAGAAGACAGCGATATTTCTGCAAAATTTATAAAATAGTAAATATCAGATGAAATAATGTAGAAATAAATCAACAAATAAATCCAAGAAAGCTTTGTTAAAAAAATAAAAAGCTTATAAATATTGGTTTCAAAGGATTTACACTAAAATTACACTTAAGAAATATGTAAAAAAACGGTATTTACTTTTTAAAGACATGAGCTAGAATTTAAATTATAAAAAGCAAACAGATTTTAGCAAAGAAAGAGTACATTGCCTAAGAATCAGATTTTTCATTGGATGTAAGAAGAATATTTTAGTCCGAAAAAAATACTAGAAATCTCACAATACCCCCCGGTTACACTAGATTACAGGTATAGTCTTTTAGGAGATAGAAAAAGCGGCTATACTGCCATAGATTTAAAATAAATTACACGAAAGTATGAGGACAAAGGATTAAAAATGTAGTAAAATAGTGCTGCAAAAGGTTATAACTTTTTATTTTTTATAATATATATTTAAAGGAGTAAAGTATGGCAGAGATTAAGGTAACAACACAAAAGCTTCGTGACACTTCAAGTGAACTGCAGGCAAAAAAAGATGATATAGCGAGAAGACTTGATGAGCTTAATGAGTTAGAGCAAAGGCTGGGAAGTATGTGGGAAGGTGCAGCAAAGGAAAGCTTTCATGGAGCTTTTACTCAAACCTATAATAGTTGTAAGAATTTTCTGGAGGCGGTAAAAAGCTTTATTGTTAAATTGGACGAAACTGCCGCAAAGTATGATGCTAATGAAGCGAGAGCTACAGAAGCGGCAGGCAGAAGGGGATAACATAAATTTAAAATAATAAGTTGTAATAAAACTTTAGTGAATTGCTAATATAATACGAGGAGAATAATATGGAAGGCAATATTTTAGTAACACCTGAAGAATTGGAGAGAACCTCAGAGGAGTTTAGAACCGCTGCAAGTACCATACAGACTATTACTGATGATATGATAAATACCGCAGTAAATATAAGCTCAACTTGGGGAGGAGAGGCTTCCAATGCCTATATTTCGAGTTTTAAGACATTTCAGGACAACTTTACAAGACTTAAAACTATGATAGATGTACATGCTGAGGCCTTGACTGAGCTTGCCAACCTTTATAAGAGTACAGAGCAGGAAAATGTACAGATTGCGAGCCAGATTCAGGGCAATATATTAGAATAAAATGTTTGGCTTACTTAAATATAAGCTTAATGCAGGTCTGATAAGCGATATCGGCAGAAAAAGATTTGAAAATCAGGATAATTTCAGCTTCGGAAGATTAATAAATGCAGATAAGAAAGAGCAGGTGGAGCAGGAGCTGAAAGGACAAAGGCTGCCGCAGGCATATGCGGTTATGGACGGCATGGGGGGAGAGAAGCTGGGAGCACAGGCATCGCTTGAGGTTGCCAGCTTCTTTTCCTGTAGATGTCAAGCTGTACTGGCAGAGCTTGGTACAGCTGATAAAAAAAGAAAAGAACAAATATTCGAGTCTTTAATATACACACTTAATGAACGTGTGCGTAAAATAGCAAGTGAGCATAAGGTAAAACAGTCGGGAACGACTTTGGCAGCAATTTTTTTTATTGAAAAAAAAGCCTATGTGCTGAGTGTGGGAGACAGCGAGGTTTTTTTAATCAGAAACAAAAGCCTGAGCAGGCTTAATAAGCTTGATTCTTTGACAATTACGGTTACTGATGAAAATGGCATTCAAAGAAAGATAAAGGGCGGAATAAGTCAATTTTTAGGAATGGATACTGCGGAATATGGATTTCACCTTAATATAAAAGAGCTCAATATTGAAAATAAAGATAGTTTCATTATATGTAGTGATGGACTTACGGATTACGTGGAAGATATTGAGATAGCCGAGATTGTTTATGAATATGAGCTGATGGAATCAATTAAGATTTTGCTTGGCTTGGCAATGGAGCGTGGAGGAAAAGATAACATTACTATAATTGGAATTGATGTAATTGAATCGATTTTTTGATTTAAGCTGAAACTTAGCTGTGACATCTTGAATAATTATTAAATAAAGAGGTTATATGACACATTTAGAGATTATACAAAGAGTTTGGCCTGAATGGATTATTACCGAAAAAATTGGTGAAGGCTCATTTGGGCAGGTTTTTAAGGCGGAGAAAGAAAGCTTTGGTATAAAGCAGGAATCTGCCATTAAGCTGGTACGTATACCGAGTGATGAGTCGGAGCTTAATAAGGTAAGATTATCTTTTGGGCTTGATGATGAAGAATTAAGAGATTATTTTTATCCTCAATTAGATAAGTTAAAAAAAGAAATTGAATTGATGATGAAGCTTGATGACAATAATATTGTTAAAATTCATGACTTTGAGATAAAAGAATCCTTTGATTCCAGAGTTGGCTGGTACATGCTTATCAGAATGGAGCTTTTGGAATGTCTTGAAAAGTATGTAAAAAAGACTGATATAACAGTAGGCGATGTGGTCGCGATAGGAGAGGACATACTCTCATGTTTGGAAACTTGCGAGGAAAACAACATTATTCACCGAGATATTAAACCTGCCAATCTTTTCAGAAATGATAAGGGAGTCTATAAACTCGGAGATTTCGGGATTGCCAGAGATATGAGTGCAAGTGAAGGCAGTCTTTCATATAAAGGAACTGAAAACTATATGGCTCCGGAAGTATATATGGGCAAGCATTATAATGCTACTATAGATATTTATGCTCTTGGAATTATTTTATATAAATTACTTAATAAAAATCGCCTGCCCTTTATAAGCCAAGAGAAGCTTACTAGTGCGAGCATAGAAAAGGCCTTTCAAAAAAGAAATACCGGCGAGCCGCTGCCTGAGCCTGTGCAGTCTTCAGCTTCTATTTATGAAGTAATTAAAAAAATGTGTGCTTATAAGCCGGAAGACAGATTCCAAACTGCTGCTGAAGCAAGGAAGGCTTTAGTTAAATACAAAAACGAAGCCGGCGAGGAACTGAAAACAATACTTGATATAAATAATAGACTAAGAAAATCTGCCGATACCAAAAGCCGGGAAGAAGTGATTAAAGAGGATACCACGACACAAGCTCAGCCTGAAGCTGAGTTTATGGAGCAGGGTATACCTACAGAAACGCGGGCTAAGGCAGAAAATACAGATTTAGAGCTGCCTGATGCTGATATGGAGAATATAGAAGCGTCCATTCCGGGCCGAATATTGAATGAGCCTTATAATGAGGAGCAAGGGGATGAAGAATCAAATAATAAGACCAGAAGCCTGTATCAAGAAAAATACAAGCTGATACAAAAAGAAAGCAAGAGCCCCAATATTAGACAGAGTGTAATTGAGGAAAATAACGGAGCAAAAAATAAAAAGAAGAAAACTACTCTTAGACTCGGTGTAGGAGGGGCAGCTGTTGCCATAGCAGCGATATTTATGCTTGTGCTTGGAGGTGAAAATGCTTCTAAGGTCGCTAAAGCAAAAAAAATATATTCCGATGATCATATGTTTGTAATAGATAAGGAAAAATATAGGGGTCAGTATATAGAGCATACAACAAAATTTTTGATTGACGATGAGCTTGTAGAAAGAAAGGGGATATATGTCGGTGCAACAAAATCCGGAGAACCCAATGGTTACGGTGCTTTTTATTACAGAAGAGAGGGTACTGATGAAGATGGAAAATATACTAAAGACTGTATCTATATAGGGACTTGGGAAAAAGGGAGCCTAGCAGCATCAGGAAGAAAAAACGGTGTGAAGGAAAGGGTATTTTTAGATGAAAAGTATAATGATACAGGTGATAAATTAATATATGAGTACATTACTACAGGTGATTGGGGCACAGGAGGCTTTGCTGGAAATCCCAAAGGAATTTATGAGTCTACCTATACAAATAATGAAACGGGAAAATCAGAGGAAATGAATTTTAAAGGGATATTTGAAGCAGCAGGCTACGGTTATAATTTATTAAATGGTGATTTGTATTTTAACGGTAATCTTTACTACAGGGGAGAATTTAAAGACGATAAGCCGTACAACGGGACTTATTATGATGAAAACGGCAAAGAAGCCGATAAAATTGTTAACGGGGAAAGAGGCACAACCTGATTACTCTTTCGTATTACTTATAAACCTTTTACAAACTGAAGTCTTATAATTATTTATAATAAATACAAAAACGGGGGGAACTGTGAGAGATATATTTATGAATTTCAGCTCTATAAGCCGCCTTTCAGGGGTAGCCGGTGAGATAAAGAGCAGTGTAGAAAACTGCAGCCAGGAGCTTAAGTCTATAGGCTGTAACCTTAACCTTGGGAGGGCTGGAGAGCAGTTACAAAGCAGTCTAAACCAAATGTCAAACCAGTGCAGTGCACATGCACAAAGAATACAGAGAATGGGTGCTACTATGCAGCATGCCTCAGAGATAATGCAGCGTGCAGAAAATAAGGTTGTAGAAAACAATATGATGTCTGCAGTTCCAAAGGAACTTAGAGGCTCTTATATCTCGAATACTTTAAACAACAGTGCAGCAGGTGCTGCATTGCCCTTGTCAGGTATGCTTCCCGGAAGGGCTTACGGAGGTGACCCTGTAAGCATGTATTCCGGTAATTTTCTGTGGCATTTTACCCCTATGTCAACTTATTCTGGAAATGTACTTGATTTCACAATCTACTATGACAGCATAAATAGCAAGGATAATGGGCTTGGTAAGGGCTGGAGACATAATTTTATGACTGAAGTGGTACATGTAGACTTAAAAGTATGGGCTGTTACTGACGGAGGAGGAATCTCAAGCTTTTTTGCCGAAGGTGATGACGGCATTTTCTATCCCCAGCAGCCAACTACACAAAGACTGGTCAGGGTAGAAGATGGATATAGGTATTACTTACCCGAAGAGCAATTATCCTATAAGTTTAATACAGAGGGAAGGCTTGTTGGCATCTATGATAGGGAAATAGAAACTCAGAGCATTGAGTACGAAAAAGATTTACCTTTAGGGATAAATGCACAGCACGGTTACTTCTTTAATCTAAGCTATGATGCTGCCGGACATCTTATATTGGCAGAAGATAATATAGGCAGAAGCCTTAAGCTTGAATATGAGGGAGATTTGCCGGTAAGTCTGACTATTTGCACGGAGCCGGGCTCAGACAGTGCAAAATCTTATAATAACAGAAGGTATAGCTTTGTATATGATGAGCAGAGGTATTTGACAGAGGTTACAGACCCTGAAAATAAGACTTTCTTTACTAATATATATGATAAATACGGAAGAGTAGTAAAGCAGGAGCTTTCCAAGGAAAGATACTTTGAATTTGTTTATGAGGAAGGCAGGACTATTAATACGGACCAGGACGGCTTTAGTGTAGAATATGTACATGACCGGAGGGGAAACCTGATACATTTGCAAAGTCCTCTTATAAAATATGATGCCGAGTATGACGATAACGGCAGGCTTACTAAAAAGATTCTTAATGACTCGGAAATTACAAGATACGGCTATAATCACTTCGGTCAGTTGGCATCGGTAAGCAATTCGAATTTTGTGCATAATTTCATATATGATGGAGAGCATAGATTTAAGGAATATATATTTAATGGAAGAGTTTACCTGAGCTTGGATTATGACAATGTCGGGAACAATATTGCAATACACTATTTAGGAGATATTGCTCATTTGTTTTATTATGATGAGCAAAACCGTCTGGTAGGCTATGAGGCTGAAGGAGAAAGCTGCAGCATTGCCTATAATGAGCAGGGCTTTATATCAAGCATTGATTCTCCTGAGGATTTCAGCGAGTACTATACTTATGACGGTATAGGAAGGATTACCGGGGTAAGGCTTACAAGCGGCAGAGAGATAAATTATGCTTATGCATTTAATGACCTTTTTTCCTATGTAAATGATGAATTTGGAAATGATATAAGCCTTGAGTATAGTGCTGCCGGAGCGTTAAAAACATATACTGAGGGAAAAAGAAAAGCCGAGTACAGCTATGATGATATGGGAAATGTCACTGAAGCTATACTTCCGGGTAATGAAAGGCACTATTTTGAGTATGATAAGGAGGGAAATCTTTTATCACACTATCAGGAAGACTTTTTGCTTGAAAGGAATGAATATGATGAGGGCAGCCGTATAATAGCCGTAGAAGACGGCTTTGGATACAGAGAAGAGTATGAAAGGAACCTTTGGCAGCAAATAATCTCTATAAAAAATAGTGAGGGACTTGAGCTTGGGCTTGAATATGACGACAATCATTTTCTGTCCGGGGTAAGCATGCAGGATTTTAAGTTTGAATATAAATATGATACGGACGGAAGGCTCTCAAGCATTATGGATGCGGAAGGAAGATATGCCATCTATGAATATGATGAGGCGGATAGACTTGTGAAAATCAATACCTTCCTTTCACAAATGGAAGTAAGCTACGACAATTACTCCAATGTAAATCTGATTGCTATGGCGGACTTCGGATATATACTCCAATACGGCTATGACGAGTACAATAGGCTCCAAAGCGGCAAGCTCCTTGGAAAGCCGGCTTATGAAGTCGGTTACGGGGTTGGAAGAATAGACAGGCTTGAGCTTGCAGGTGAGAAAGTAGGCTTTGAGTACGACAGTGCCGGACGAGTAACAGGATTTACTAATTATCTCGGCAAAAGAGTTACACAGAGGTTTGACAGATACGACCAGCTTATATCAATAGGTATGGAGGAGCTTGATGATGCGGTAGAGTACGGCTATGATATTGCAGGAAATTTAAGCTGGATAAGAGATGAGGAGCAAAGGGCTATAGTGTTTAGCTATGATAAGCTTGATAATAACAGCGGCATCTATCATTTAACTAAAAGGGCTTATGAAAAAGAAGAGCTTAATGCTGCCGATAAGGAGTGGCTTGAAGGTGAAAGCGAAGCTTATTATAAGATTGACCTAGACTACCAAAACAGACGTATGTATATAACCGACTCCTTGGGTGAAACTCAAATAAAAGAGTTGACCTCAAGAGAGTATATTAAAAAAATCACTTATGAAAACGGTGATATCAAGGAATTAAGCTATGACGGACTTAACAGAATTAATAAAATAAGTGAAAGCGGAAGCTATAAGGAAGAGTCCGAATTTATTTATGACAGAAATAATATCATAGAGGCGAACAATTTAAATAATAAGCTTAAATTTGAGTACGACCTTGCCGGCCGCGTAGTTGGAGTGCATTATGAAGACGGAAGTAGAGCCGGTTATGAATGGAATCAGGCTAATCTCTGCACTGCCATGATTTACCCTGACGGAAATAAGGTGGAGTATGCCTATGACAGCTATGGAAATCTTATAAAGACAAGCCTTGCAGCAGAAGAGGTTAATTATAAATATGATGAAGAGCACAGACTTATAAGTAAACAATCCGAAAAATTTAAGTATAGCTACAGCTATCACGAAAACGGCAGAGTAAAGAATATGCTTGTACAGGATTCAGAAGGGCCTTTGCTTGAAATTGACTATACTTATGACGATTATTACGGACTTATGACAGGTCAGAGTATTAAGGAAAGAGGAAAGGAAACCCTTAGCTATGGCTATGAATATAATAAAAAAGCCTTTCTTACCAAGATGGTTAAAAATAACAAGCTCTGTGCCGAATACGAATATGATGCAAGAGGCAACAGAATAAGGGCAATAGAAGAAGGCACAGTTACAGAGTATTATTATAATAAGGAAAATCAGCTTCTTAAAAAGCTTTGTCAAAATCAGGAATACAGCTATGAGTATAATGCAAGAGGAGATTTGATTAAAGAATATCTTAATCAGAACTGCATTGCTGAATTTACTTATAATTCACTCGGACAGCTGCTGTTTGCGAAAAATGAAAAAGGCAGTGTCGTATACAGCTATGATGCCTTGGGCAATAAAATCGGGGCAGAATTTAGGTGTGCTGATAAAAGAGCGATAAAAGAAACTTATTATATCAATTATTTGGTATCTAACTCTCAATCACTCTGCAAGAGAGTTGAGGAGGGCGGCATATCAAAAAATCAAAACCAGTACTTTGACGGCAGCCCTCTGGCAGAGGAAATAAACGGAAGACTTATATGGAATGTATTTGATGAGGGCAGCAGCCTTGTAATGAGATTTGAAAGCGGCGAAGTCTATCAAAGGCTTGATTACAGTCCCTTTGGAGGGGTTGCGAAAAAAGCTGAAAAAGAAGCGGAGCTTTTTGGAGGCTTTAATAGCGGCTACGGCTTTGCAGCTATGCAGTGTGATGAATTTCTGGGCAGGTATAGTACCGGAACCAGAATATATGATCCTGAAAATGCAAGGTTTCAAAGCAGAGATATAGTAATAGGATATCCTTATAACCCGAGAAGCTTTAACAGGTACATCTATGCACAAAATGATCCTAAAAACAAAAAGGACCCGGACGGATTCTTTCCCTTTACAGTCTGCTTAATAAGCGGAGCCGTTAAGGCAGGAGTAAATCTGGCTAAAGAAGCCGCAGTTGCAGGGACTGCAATAGTAACCAATGCGGCAGCTAATGCAGCACAGGGAAAGGGCTTTAATTTATGGGAGCAGGCAAAATCTTATGCTAAGGATTATAGATGGGATAAATTGGCAGCGGATACAGTAAGCGACTTTGCAACCGGTTTTCTTGACCCTATCAGCGGAGGTATGGCAAGTATTGCGAAAAAGGTTATAAAACATGGGAACAATGTAGTCCAGAATGTATTAGACTGTGTACATGATAAAAAGCCTTTTTTTTCGTGGGAGAATGCAAAGAATTTATTTGAAAAGACTGCTGAAACTATATTTGAAGATACTGTAGCTGATAAATTATTGAATAAAGGTCTTAATTTTATAAAAAAAGGGTTACTAAATGTAGATATAGAGCGTGTTAAAAGCTTTGGTGATAAGGTGCAATATTATGTAAATGATAAAATTAGAGATATGCTTAAAAATGGAATTACATATTTAACTAAAGATGCATCTATTAAGTTTATTAATAAGATTGGAGAAATAGGAGGAGGATTTAATAATATAATTAATCCTAATCAAGCAGCTGGAATAATTCAGCCCTTAACCATGTGTAAAGGAAGCGGCTTTGCCGGATGCATCGTTTCAGATTTTGGAGGTGGTGGGATATGGTAATCTCCTCCTCCTGAAGCGGCTTCATTAATTTATAATTAAATTAAATGCACACTGCCTTAATACCTACTAAATATATCAGAAAGGACTTGCGATGATACGCACTTTAACGTTTTTTTTGCGTTCGGGCTTTAAAGAAATAAGCCTGCCAAGTATAAATAATAATGATTACCTGCTTACTGTAGACAGTAAGATATATCCTGAGATTAAGGGATTGTCCTTGGGATTTGAAGTTATTAATGATACTTGGTACATATTAAATGCAGGCGGGTATCCCTATTCAATTAACAAAAAACCTGCCGGGAGGCAGGCACTTAAAGCGGCTGATGTAATACATATTAAAAAAAATGAAAAAGATTACATAGTTGCTATGTTTCAGGAGTCTACTGAAGCATTTAGAGATCTTACCAAGGTTTTTATAGGCGATAAGAAAATAGTAAGCATAGGTCGTGACTCCGTTTGTAATATAGTGCTTGATAATCCGGAGAAACTGGTATCTCAACATCACGGTGTATTGCATTTTAAAGACAATGGATGGTATATAAAAGACTCCAGCACCAACGGAACCTTTGTGAACGGTTATAAAATAAGCAAAGAGGAGCTGCTAAGCAAGGGAGATATTATAAGCATTATTGGAATACGCATAATGTTTTTGGGCGACTTCATTGCTTTGGATACTAAGAGCAGTACCTACACTGCAAAGCTTAATGATTTGAAAAAAATTAACGGAAGTTATTTTCAAGGTGAACTTAAAAATATTCACAAAAAAGATAATGCTCTTTTTCATCGCTCACCAAGAACAGTATTTCCGATAAAGAAAAAGAGCTTTGATATCGACAATCCCCCTGAAAAGGAAGTGGAAAGCAATGCTTCCTTGTTTAGACAGGTGGGACCTTCCATGACCATGGTCCTGCCCATGATGGCGGGAAGTGCGATGTCAAGTGCGGCAAGCAACAGCCCTATGGCTTATATAGGAGTAGTGACCGCTTTAATCTCGGCTACACTCGGTGTATCATGGGGAGTAAGCAATTATAGAAAGGCTAATCGGGACAGAAAAGAAAAGGAAAGAAGAAGAATTGAAGCCTATACGGAATATCTCAATGAAAAAGGCAGGGAGATAGAGGAAGATTATAATCAAAGAAGAGCTTCTCTGGGAAGAATGTATACAGAAGCCGACAGCTATCTGGACAGCTTTGATGAGGGGAAGCTATGGACAAGAAATAAAAATCATAAAGACTTTATGTATTATAGACTCGGTACAGGAAATCTCCCTTCTTTAGCGGAAATCAATGTAAGAAAACAAGGATTTCGTGTAGAAAAGGATCTGTGGCAGGGCAAGGGTGAACAAATTAAGAAGGCATTTAAGGACTTAAAAGGAGTCCCGGTAGGCATAGACCTTATGGAGCACAGTATTATAGGTGTGGTGAGCGGAGGAAGCCGAGAGGGAGCTGTTGATATATTAAGACTTTTAGCAGTACAGATTGCGTATAATAATTGCTATACGGATGTTAAGCTTGTGGCTATATATGATGAAAATAAGGAGCTCGAAGAAGCTTCGCTTGAGCCTCTGAAGTGGTTCCCGCATTGCTGGTCAACAGACAAAAAGACCAGATATATTGCAGGCTCTAGGGATGAGGTAAGAGAAGTGTTTTTTGACCTTGGCGAATGTTTAAGGGAGAGATTTAATTCAGAAAAAAATAATGATAACTACAGCACTCATTATGTACTTATGCTTACGGATAAAGAGTATCTCGAAGGAGAGCTTATTAAAAGCTTTGTAGACAGCAAGAAAAATGTAGGCTTGCATACTGTAATAGTAGCCGACTCTTTTACCGAGCTTCCCAATGAAGTTGATTTTGTCATACAAAATGATAATTATTTTAAAGGCTTTTATTCATTATTGGCAGATTATAATGACAGAGTAGAGCTTAAGTTTGATTATATAAGTGAGAGGAATCTTGATGCAGCCGCAAGGAGACTTGCAGCTTATAAGGTTAAAGAAAATACCCGGTTTTCAGGACTTCCGTCAGGCATTGACTTTATTAAAATGTATGGAGTCAGCTCACTTAGTGAGCTGGGGGTTTACAGCCGATGGATTAAAAACCGCTCTTATGAATCAATGCGTTCTCTGGTAGGAGTTAAAGACGGCGGGAAACCTTGTTTTCTTGATATACATGAAAAATATCACGGTCCGCACGGACTTATAGCCGGCACTACAGGCTCAGGAAAGAGTGAAACCCTGCAAACCTACCTGCTTTCACTTGCAATTAATTTCAGTCCCGATGATGTGGCTTACTTTATAATTGATTACAAGGGAGGAGGTATGGCTAACCTTTTTGACGGGCTTCCTCACCTGGTAGGGGCTATCTCGAACCTTTCCGGAAATCAGATTCAAAGAGCTTTGGCATCAATTAAAAGTGAGAATCGGAGAAGACAGAGAATGCTCAACGAGGCTGGTGTTAATAATATAAATAATTATACCAGACTTTATAAAGACGGAAGCATTGCTGAGCCGATGCCGCATTTGCTTATTATAGTGGATGAGTTTGCCGAGCTTAAGAGGGAAGAGCCGGATTTTATGAAGCAGCTTATAAGCGTTGCACAGGTAGGACGCTCGCTTGGAGTACATTTGATTTTATCAACCCAAAAACCGGCAGGTACTGTCGATGATAATATATGGAGCAACTCAAAGTTCAGACTTTGCCTGAGAGTACAGGATGTGCAGGACTCCAAGGATATGCTTAAAAAGCCTGATGCAGCTTATCTTACCAATCCGGGAAGATGCTATATGCAGGTCGGACAGGATGAAGTGTATGAATTATTCCAATCTGGCTACAGTGGTGCCATCTATCAGGAGCAGGACCAATCTCAAAATCAAAAAATTGCAAATATGCTTGAGCTTAATGGCAGAGTTTCACTTGTGGGGAATGCTAACCAGAGAAAACTTGCAAAGGAGAAGAAAGAAGCTTGGATTTTGAAAATAATTGAGCTTGCAATTGACTATATTAATGAAAATGCGGATTATAGTTCTCAACTGGAAGCAGAAGTTATTCAAAGGCTTGAAGTCATATTTAAAAAGAATGCTATCAGCATAGAAAAAAATGAAAGAAACGCAAGAAAGCTATATGCTTTATTTAAATTTATAGCCGAAAATGATAATTTGAATAAAGAAAGCATTTTAAAAGCTTATATGTCAAGGCTTGAGTCGAATGGAGAGGATTTGCCGACAGAGCTTCAAAAGACACAGCTTGATGCGGTTATAGAATATCTTGCCAAAATTTTTAAAGAAAATAATTATAAGCCGGTTAAGCCTTTGTGGCTTGAGCCGCTTGCAGAAAGAATAGAGTGGAAAAGGCTTAAAGCTGGAGGCTCTGAAAAGCCGCTTAAGGAAAACGGATTATCGACTGTGGCTGTGGGACTTGTAGACCATCCTAATAATCAGGAGCAGTTTGTACTCCAATATAATTTGGAGTCAATGGGAAATACCTTGATAATAGGACTGCCGGGAAGCGGCAAAAGTACTTTCCTGCAGACCTTATTATATGCCTTACTAAGTACCAATACTCCTGATAAGCTGCAAATCTACGGTATAGACTACAGCAGCCGTATAACAGGCTGCTTTGAGAGCTTTCCGCATTGCGGCGGCATAGTGTTTGAGAACGAAGAGGAAAAGCTTGAAAGACTTATGCATCTAATGAGGCGCATTTTAGAGGAAAGAAAGCTGCTGATAAGAGGTCAAAGCTTTGCGGACTATAACAGAAGGGCAGCTGATAAGCTCCCGATTATAATGTTATACATTGACCAATACAGCAGCTTTAGAAATCAAGTTAAGGATGAGATAGAAGACTTTTTAATAAAGCTTAGCAAAGAGGGCATAGCTTACGGTGTCTATTTAGTATTTACAGCAGCTTCTTTATATGCAGGCGATATTTCTTCAAAGCTTTCCAAAAATTTCACGCAGGTTTATCCTCTTGAAATGAAGGACAAGTTTGATTATGCCGAAGCTATTTCTCTCATGAGGATTGAAACCTTGCCTGAGCAGGGAGTAAAGGGCAGGGGACTTGTAAGAGTTGACGACTTTGCACTTGAGTGTCAGATAGCGGTTGTAGATGAGAAGCTTTCCGACTATGAGAGGTCTCAAGCTATGCTTAGCTTAGGAAAAGAGCTTGCGGAAGAATGGAATGGAATAAAGGCCGCTCCTATTCCTACCATCCCTCAAAATGCAAGCTATGAAGATTTCAGTCAGAATATTCAGGTAAAGGAGGCCCTTGCAGATAACAGACTCCTTCCGTTTGCATATAATATGAAGAATGCACTTCCTCATTGCATAGCCTTAGACAGGAGCTTAGGCTACATGATTTCAGGCAAATCCATGACCGGAAAAACCAATGCATTAAAGATAATATATAGAATGGCAGCCGATAAGGGCGGCAAAGTTTACTATATAGATATGACCAACAATGTACTGCACCTGCCGGAATACAAGAATGCAAGTATAGTAAGGGATTATGAAGAGCTTGATAAGATGTGTCAGGATATAATCCCGCCTTTAAAGGCGAGAAATCAAAGGAAGAAAAAATTGGAAGAAGAGGACTATACTCCGGAAGAAATATTACTTGAATTTGCAAAAGAGCAGCCGATATTTATACTAATTGACGAGCTTCCTGTATTTTTGGATAAGCTGCAAAAGACTGAGGGCAAGTATGCCATAATAAAAAATATATTGGAAAACTTTGCAGAAAAAGGCAGATTACATAGATTGTATTTTATATTGACAATTAACAGCAGTCAGGCCACACAAGTAGCGGGCTATACCTTCTTTAACCTGCTCAGCAGGCAGGCAGAAGGAATACAGCTTGGCGGCAATTGCATTTCACAGACGATTTTAAACTTTGATAAGCTTAGCTATAAAAAACAAAGTCAGAGTCTAAAGCCGGGCTATGCCTTTGTAAGCAGCATGGACGAAAACGGGGCTGAGGAAGTCTATGTGCCTATGTTGAGGTCAAGAAAAAGTAAGGTAAAGGAGTCCGAGACATGATAATCGTAGATGTAAATGTAGTTATTTTTGATAAGTTTTATGACTTTGAGCTTAATGAAGATGTCAAGGCAGGAAAGGTAATTGAAGAAATTGTACATATGATTGAGCAAAAAGAAAAAACCGGTTTTACCGGAAATATATCGGATTTGATACTGTTTGACAGAAAAAATAAAAATGTACTTAACCTAGATTACAGTTTGGCTCAGCAGGGTATAGTTTCAGGAGGAAGCCTTAGTTTAATATAAATGTCAGAAAGGAAAGGCTATGGGTGTACATGTAAAAATTGATGTATATGAATTGCAAAAGGACCTTAATAAATTGGATGAGTCTATTAAAAAAATGCAAGCTGCTTTCAATGAAATGGAAAGCTCGGTAAACGGTCTTAAAAGTAAATGGGCAGGAGAAGCGTCGGATGAATTTGCAAAATATTTTGAAGAAGAAAAGACCGTGTATCAGTCTATGATAAAAGAGCTGGAAGAGCTTAAAGAAAGACTTACACAGTCTCAAAATGATTATGCAGCCGCAAAAAATGAACTTAGCGAGCTGATTGATTCGTTTAATGTATAGAGGAGGTTTTATGCCTGAGATAAAAGTCAGTACGGAAAGCTTGCAGCAGGAAGCACAAAATACAGTGTCAAATATTCAAAAGATGAAAAGCATATTGGAAGAGCAAAAGGAGATTATAAGAAGGATGTCGTCTTACTGGGAGGGGGAGGGCTATACGACTGCTACCAATACCTATATGCAGCTATCAGATAAAGCTTTGACAGTACTTAAAGAATTGGAAGATATACCTGCAAAGATGTTCGATATAGCGAAGCTTTATGAGATAAACGAGCAAATGCTTAATGAAGAATTATCAAACGTACCGGATTATTTTTTGGAATAGTTCGGTATGTACCAAAAAGGAGGTTATGCTATGGGATATGATGATTTTGCTTATAAAACACATCGTATTGAAGTTAAGTATTGGGAAGCACTGGATAAGGCAAAAAGATTGGATACCCTTGCGGATGAATTGTCAAGGCAGGCTGTAATAAAGACCAGGGACCTGCTTACTGAAATTACGGGACAGTGGAAAGGCGATGAAGCGACCGCCTTTATTAGAAAATCAGATATAATAGTTACGGATATTGACAAGATGGTAAGAAATATAAGAGATTGCGCAAGCACCATAAGAAAAATTGCCGCTCAGACCATGAAGGCTGAAAAGGATGCTGTGATTATTGCAAAGAAAAGAGTACAGGAAACCAGGTCGGTATAAGTATAAAAATTATAAATACTGCTGCATTAAAGTATAAATTATAAGGCGGAATATTTAATTGACCGTTTCAGTCATTATACACTAATGCAGCAGCTTTGTATGTCTTTATAAATAATTATAAAATATTATAAAATATTTTAGAATATAGTTTTTTAATTTCTATGAAACTTAGTGTCCAAATAAATTTACGCCGTTGTCTATAATTACCGTGCTTTTGCCGTCAAAATAAGCAAGCTCTCCTGACTTAAGACTTTCATCATAATTTTGCAGGAAAACAGCGCTTCCATCTGGTCTGAACCACACGTCTTTTACGTTGGCAGCATCCGGTATTTCCTGATAGGTATCTTCATAGGTAATTCCCAGATTATTTCCGTTAAAATAATAGAGAATTACATTATCCTTTTTGCAGGGTTCTGTTTCGAGCTTAAGCTCATCGTATTCAACCATTTTATCTTCATTGTAATATAAAGCTTTATCATTAATATAATAAATGCCGTCCTTTGTAGCCTTCATTTGAGTCGTATTATTTAAAATATTCTCTGAAATTTTTGTGATTTCGTATTTTTCAGCAGTTGAATTTAGGCTTAAAGCGTAGAGCAATGTATTTTCCTTTCCTTTAATGAAAAAATATGCCTTGTCACTGCCTGCCTCCCTGGCAGTATAGATAAGCTTGGAAGTATTGTCATCTGAATTCAGGTCGGTTTCATCTGTAGGAACAGGTACATCAAATATATTTTTTCCTTCTACAGCAATTTTTAACCTATAAGCATTATCACTGTATTCAGGATAAATTATATAATCAAAGTCTTTATTTATGGCTGTATGGGAATAACTGTAAGCATCGGAATCGCCTTCTCTTACCTTGGAATACTGTATTAATTTAGGAATAAAATTCTCACTTAAGGTTGTAACCTCGTTATTATTAAAATAACAAAGCTGATAAAGGCTTTCTTCACTTCCTTTTCTTGTAAAATATACTTGATTATTTTTAGTGTCTGTAGCTATGCTTAGCACAAATTCCACATCACTTAAAAGCTTTGTTACAGTGCCTTTTGAATCTACTTTATATATACCGTTGTCCTTTTTTACATAAATATCGGTAAGCAGAGCATCGGTATAAAAGAAATTTCCGTCTTCATTAATTTTTACAATATCTGTAATTAACGGCAGACTCATATCTGAAAGATTATTAAGGCTTTTATAGTATAAATCTGCCTTTCCGTCGCCTTTATCTTCTGCATAGAGTATGCTATTGTCATCATCGCTTAACTGACCTGCAACTGTATTTCCCGAAGTTACGGCAGCAGCGGAATTTCCGTCATAGTAGTAGATTTTATTATCACTCCAGAAAAGCAGCTTGTTGCTGGTCAGCAGGGCGTGCCTTTGGATATTATCGGCGATTTTAACAGGAGACGGCTCGTCAGGAGCGGAAGCCTCAGCTTTATAAAGCTGGAACCGATGCAGTGCATTACGGTTTGCCTGCTGTTGTCCGTCAGCAGCAGAAGACGCAGTTTTATAGAGGGTGTAAGTGCAGGTGTCGTCTGAAAGCTTTTTATAATCTTCCATAGAGTATAAAAAGCTTTCGTCATTGCTGAGCCATCTTAGCTGGCTCAGGCTGTCAATAGCCATTTCATTTACAGCTGAATAATTATTACTGAGGACATGTTTATCACCGGTATTTTTAAGTGAAGCGACCATCATTGAATTATCTTTAAAATAGATAATTTTAGTTGTTGATTTAAAATAATATTGATTCTCAATATCAGCTTCATCTGCAGATTCCTTATTGATAGTTTTCTTATCAGAATTTTTAATATTTGCTTTTCCTGTATTATTTTTAGCATTTGCAGTAGGTGAGTTGATTTTAGATAAGAAAAATACTGCAAAAGTCATAAGTACAGAAATACATAAAGCTGTGAATAAAACCATAATTAATATAGTAAGCTTTGATTTCTTCTTGATTGGTTTTTTACCGGCTTGTGCAGGTACCGGAATTACCCTTGCAGCTTTACAGACCTGGCAAAATTTATCAGAAGTTGACAGGCGGTTTCCGCAGTGCTTACAATATCTTATATTATTCATTTTGAAGTTCCCCCTTAGCTTAATAAATGTATTATATAGAATTATTGGCAGATAGTATAGCTATTTGAACAAGAAAAAATATCGGAGTTTTCTATGGTGTTTAATTAAAAATAGGATAAGCATAGAGGAACTGTATTGTAAAAATATAATTAATTATTTGAAAATAAAATATAATTCATTTTCTTAAAAATTATTAAAGATAGAGTAAAATAATCATTGGCAAAAATATAAAATAAAAGGGAAGTGGCAAAA
>CALBCM010000031.1 GCA_937927235.1 uncultured Johnsonella sp. | reverse complement strand
AGTAGCTGGTGCAGGTATCATCATCGCAGGACTGGCAGGTATCAACCCTATGGAAATGGCGAAACGCAATGCCGTGCCTTGTATTATTGCGACTGTAGTTATTATGCTTTTGTTACTATAATTCTATCTTGTAAGATGATTTGTTTTTACGATACACTCATAGCAGATAGATGTATAAAACTCTATAAAACTCTATAAAACAAACCCGTCATGATTTATGTAATCATGACGGGTTTTCTTGTTATGATAGATTTTATACATTCCGTATAATCTATATAGTCCGTATAGTCGGACATTATATTACTGAGATGCATTTGTAAGATAATAAGATATAAGTAAAATTTATGGACACCAAAGAAAAGAGCAATTTGTTTTTATTGCATTTTCATAATATATTATATGTATTAAAGGAATAATTGTTATACCTTTGTTTCAGCCCATGTTTTCATGAATGAGTAAAAAGCCTGTACTGGCTTGGATTCAAGGGCACTATGACGTGTGTACATCCATGTATCTCGAGTCATGATATGACCATCAAGAGTTTTCAGGGTTTCTTTAAATAGGTTAGGGTAATCATTGCCACAACTTTGGGTAAGAATGGTGAAACCAAGTCCTTGGTTAACTAGCTTCATACATGTATCGATGTCGTTTACTTCAATGGTGCGCATCGGAGGTTGTGAGTAGTGGGAATACCACCAATCATCGATAGTTTGCTGTAGATTCGGATCTGTCTGATAGTGAATATATGGCAAGCGAGGTAACTCCTCTACAGTACATGGAGTTTTGTTGAAGAAACAAAATGGTTCAGACCAGATATGTTCTTTCGACTCTGCCCAAGTGTGGGCACCGCGGATGATGGCAGCGTGTAGGCGACCTTCAAGGAAGTCGTGGTACAGCTTATAGCTGAGTCCCGTATACATGATGATATCGATGTGTGGATAGGTCTCTTTAAAGGTGGATAAGATATGGGGAATATGATATTTTGCGAATACATTTGAGCATCCTAGGTTTAATGTACCGTGCGGTTCACTACCCATAGCTAATAGCTCTTGGCGCACCGAAGTATAGGAGTTTAGTAAATCTTCGGCGTAGCGCACAAGGCGCTGGCCTTGATAGGTAAATTCCACACCGCGAGCTTGTCGATTGATGATGGGACAGTTAAATTCCTTTTCTAATTTTTTTATTCGTTCACTCAATGCAGGTTGCGTCATAAATAGACGACGAGCCGCATAGGTAATATTATTTTCCTCTGCTAAGGTTTTTAAAATTGTACAGTCTTTCGTGTCCATAAACTCTCCTTTACATATGTATTATTGTACTCTATCCCGTAGAGTTGGTACAGATGAGAGAGTTCTAAGGCTATACTGATTGGTCATAACCAGAGGAATGAAACTTTCACAAGTATATGTGGTGAAAGTATAGTGTTTGTAAAGGTTTACATATACCTGAGGTTAATAAAGGAGTAAGTCATGGTTGAATTAATTTCAAATGGTGTATTTTTATATCATGGTACCGATATCGTTCCTGCAGATTCTAGTGCAGCCCTTGATCAGCATGAAGTTTTTAATAAAGAACGCACCTATAAGGAAACGATGGCGTACCGGATTTTAATGGACCATCAACAGCATGAAGGTGATCAAAATCTACGCATCAAATTCGATGCCTTAACATCTCACGATATTACCTATGTTGGCATCATTCAAACGGCGATTGCCAGTGGTCTTGATAAATTTCCAATCCCTTATATTTTGACAAACTGTCATAATAGCTTGGCAGCAGTAGGGGGCACGATTAACGAAGACGACCATGTATTCGGCTTATCCGCAGTTCAACGCTTCGGCGGCGTGTATGTACCTCCTCATCTTGCAGTTATTCACCAATACATGCGTGAAACAATGGCAGGCTGTGGCAAAATGATTCTCGGTTCCGATAGTCATACTCGTTACGGTGCTCTTGGTACTATGGCGATTGGTGAGGGCGGTCCAGAGCTTGTAAAGCAATTGCTCGGTCGTACCTATGATGTACAACGTCCAGAAGTTATTGCTATTTACCTCGATGGAAAACCTAAACACGGCGTAGGTCCACAAGACGTGGCACTCGCTATTGAAAAGGCAGTATTTGCTAATGGCTTTGTAAAAAATAAAGTAATGGAATTCGTAGGCCCTGGTATTGAATACCTATCCATGGACTTCCGTAATGGCATCGATGTAATGACTACAGAGACTACATGCCTTACAACAATTTGGAGAACAGACAGCAATACAAAAGAATTCTTACCACTCCATGGTCGTGGTGATGCTTATAAAGACCTTAACCCTGGTGATGTGGCTTACTATGACGGTCTTGTAAAAGTTAATCTTGATGAAGTGGAAAGCATGATTGCTATGCCATTCCATCCAAGCAATGTATATACTATCAAGGAAATTAACGAAGGTGGTCGTGATTTATTAGCAGAAATCGAACGACAAGCTGTTGAGCAATTAGATAATAAATCCTTATCTCTACAATTGCCTGAAAAGCATTTTGATGGCAAATTGCATTTAGACCAAGGTATTATCGTAGGCTGCTCGGGTGGTTTGTATGAAAACCTCATGCAAGCAGCTAATATCGTACGCGGTAAAAGTGTAGGTTCTGGCCGTTTTGCGTTCAGCGTATACCCTTCTAGCCAACCAATTTACTTAGAACTTATGAAAAATGGCGCTCTCGTAGATCTTATGGATGCAGGTGCCATCGTGCGTACAGCCTTCTGTGGCCCATGTTTCGGTGCAGGTGATACACCTGCCAACAACGGATTATCTATAAGGCATACTACAAGAAACTTTCCTAATAGAGAAGGCTCAAAGCCGGGTTCGGGGCAGATGTCGGCAGTGGCACTCATGGATGCCAGGTCCATAGCGGCAACTGCAGCCAATAAAGGAGTGCTCATACCTGCAACGGAGGTAGTTGACGATTATAAGATACCCGCCTACAGCTATGATGACAGGGCATATAAAAACAGAGTATACCAGGGCTTCGGCAAGGCGGAGCCTGAAAAAGAGCTGGTTTATGGACCGAATATCAAGGACTGGCCCAAGATGGAGGCTTTAAATACCAATATACTTTTAAAGGTATGCTCAAAAATTCTTGATGAGGTAACTACCACCGACGAGTTAATCCCTTCAGGAGAAACCTCTTCTTATCGTTCAAATCCTCTTGGACTTGCACAATTTACACTTTCAAGACGTGACCCTGGGTATGTGAAAAGAAGTGAGGAGGTCTATAGGATTGAGCAGCTGAGGCTTGAAAAGAAGCTGGACTTAAAATCAGACAATGAGGATTTAGGCAGGGTATTTAATGAGATTAAGAAAATAGATGCTGCTGCTGATTTTGAGAATACGGAAATAGGCAGCATGATTTATGCAAGAAAGCCCGGCGACGGCTCGGCAAGAGAGCAGGCTGCAAGCTGCCAGAGGGTGTTGGGAGGGCTGGCAAATATTGCAGGCGAGTATGCTACTAAAAGGTACAGGTCAAATCTTATAAACTGGGGAATGCTGCCGTTTTTAATGAAGGAGGAGCCTGAATTTGAAGTAGGAGATTATATTTATGTAGGCTTAATAAGAGAGAGCCTTAAAAGCGATATGAGCAGCATTGAAGCTTATGTGATAAGTACTAAAAAAGACAGCTATAAGATAAACTTAAGCATTGCGGCTATGACGGATGAGGAAAAAGAGATAATTAAAGCAGGCTGTCTTATAAATTATAATAGGAACAGGCAAAAGCCTGTTTGATATTTTTCGGAGTACGTTTAAAATTTTTTTGGCAGCTGAATTAATTATAAAATCCGGTTTCACAATAAATTCATTTATGATTTATTGCTTTATTGGTTGTAAACGATTATAATGTATTGAGTCTGGATTTAATCCCTATATTCAGTAGATTACTTATCAGGCAGGGCACAGGAATGTATGGGAATTGTTATTTTGTCCGGATGGTTGCACAAATTTATATTGAAAGGATAATTTAAACATATTTAATGAACGATAAAGATAATAAGGACAGGAAAAAGCCGGACCGGAATATGACTCTGCAAACCGTTGTTTTTATTTTGGTTGCAGCGGTCATAGCCTTCTTTTTAGTTACAATATTGCCGTCAAAGATTTCACAGCAAAGTACTACGACTATTCCCTACAGTGAGTTTATGAAAATGGTGGATGAGGGCAAGGTAAGCTCAGTAGTTATCAAAGACAGTAATATAAAAATTAAGCTTAAGAGCGAATACGAGAAAAAGAAGGACAATGATTTTTTTTCACCCAAGGACTATGATACTGTAAGGGTTGACGAGGATAAAAATCTTGTAAGCAGATTGTATGATGCCGGTGTAAAAATTGAAAGAGAAAGACAGGACAGCACCTCCATTATATTTTCACTTATCAGCTTTATCTTTCCCTTTGCCGCCGTGCTTCTCTTTATGAACTTTATGATGAGGCGCATGGGAGGCGGGGGCATTATGGGAGTCGGAAAAAGTAATGCCAAGGTTTATCTCCAGAAAAAAACAGGGGTAACCTTTAAGGATGTAGCCGGCGAAGATGAGGCTAAGGAATCTTTAACTGAGATAGTGGATTTCCTGCACAATCCTGCAAAGTTTACTAAAATAGGTGCAAAGCTGCCCAAGGGAGCACTTCTAGTAGGACCTCCGGGAACCGGAAAGACTCTGCTTGCCAAAGCGGTTGCCGGCGAAGCTAAGGTACCTTTCTTTTCACTATCAGGCTCAGATTTTGTGGAAATGTTTGTCGGTGTGGGAGCTTCAAGAGTGAGAGATTTATTTAAACAGGCTCAGGAGGCTGCTCCCTGCATTATATTTATTGACGAGATAGATGCAATCGGAAAGAGCAGAGATTCAAAATACGGCGGAAATGATGAAAGGGAGCAGACCCTTAACCAGCTGCTTTCAGAGATGGACGGCTTTGATTCCTCAAAGGGACTGCTGGTGCTTGGAGCTACAAACAGACCCGAAATTCTTGACCCGGCACTTTTAAGACCGGGCAGATTTGACAGGCGGGTTATAGTTGAAAGACCGGATTTAAAGGGCAGAGTATCCATATTAAAGGTACATTCAAAGGATGTAAGAATGGACGAAACCGTAGATCTTGACGCAATAGGGCTTGCTACAAGCGGTGCGGTAGGCTCTGACCTTGCCAATATGATAAATGAGGCGGCTATCCTTGCCGTAAAGCATGGAAGAATAGCAGTAAGCCAGAAGGATTTATTTGAAGCGGTGGAAGTGGTGCTTGTAGGCAAGGAGAAAAAGGACAGAGTGCTTAACCAAAAGGAAAGGCGCATAGTGTCTTATCACGAGGTGGGTCACGCTCTTATTTCAGCCCTTCAGAAAAATTCCGAGCCGGTGCAAAAGATTACTATAGTTCCGAGAACTATGGGAGCCTTAGGCTATGTAATGTATGTGCCTGAGGAAGAAACCTATCTTAAATCCAAAGAGGAGCTGGAGGACACTCTGGTAGGACTTTTTGGAGGACGGGCTGCTGAGGAGATAGTATTCGGCTCAGTTACCACCGGTGCAGCAAATGATATTGAAAAAGCTACCGCAATCGCAAGAGCTATGGTCACACAGTACGGCATGAGCGATAAGTTCGGGCTTATGGGACTTGCCACAGTTGAAGACAAGTACCTCAGCGGCAGGACGGTAATGAGCTGCGGTGATGATACTGCTACCGAGGTTGATACCGAGGTAATGCAGATACTTAAAGAGGCTTACCAGACCGCAAAGAAAATGCTCAGTGAAAACAGAGATATAATGGATAAAATAGCAGATTTCTTAATTGAAAGGGAAACCATTACCGGACAGGAATTTATGAAGATATTCAGAGAAGAAAAAGGGCTGCCAGAGCCTGTAAAGCAGGTAAAGGCCATACTTGTGTAGGTTATGTAAATATAATATAGTATATAAGCTGATAAAGTATTTAAGATTATTCAACCAGCTCCCATTCGCCAATACATTTTCTATAAGAATAGTTATATTGCCTTTTATAAAGCTTTCCCTTAATAACCTTATATCTCCATTTAATTATAGGGCTGTTTGGCACCATTTTATACTATATAATCTGCCGGGAAGAAATCAAAGCATACAGATTTCTTCTCGGTTTTACAATATGTTATTCTATTTTTTGAGATTATCTTGGAGCCGGCATAGACAACCGGCAATTCCCTCAGCACTATAAGGAGAGGCTTCTGCTAAGGGCTGGACTTCATATTTTAAGCAGGTGCCTGTGGTGACGGGACCGATAGAAATTATTTTTGCATTAGCATCTATTTTCTTATTTGCTTCAACCATTTCAAAATAGGCTTCAGCTCCCAGGCTGCTGCATAGACATATATAATCACAGGAGGATAGGATTCTGTTTAGTTCGGCTTTGCGCCTGTAATCTCTTAGAGTTTTATAAACCGGTATGTCGCTGAAGCTTATATTATTTGCCTCAAATATTTTATTAATAGCTTCGCCGGCTTCTTCTGCTCTTAATATCAGCACTCTGTCATTCTGCTTAAGCAATTTGACCAAGCCTGTAGAAAGAGCCTCCAAAGAATAGGCTTCGGGGATAAAATCGGCGATAAAACCGTATTTTTTAAGAGTATCGGCACTTCCCTTGCCTATTACCGCAATTTTTATATTTTGCAGCCGCCTTAAATCCAGAGGGTATTTTAACCTGTCAGCTTCTTCAAAGCCTGTGATTTGATTAAAAAAGGTATTGATGCCGTTTGAGCTTGTAAATACAAGCCAGGTATAGGATTCAAGCTCTTCCATTGCCTTATAAAAATATTTATAGTATACGGGCACAGTTTCTATCAGGCTCAGCATTACCGTATCCGCTCCTTTTTCATCAAGCAGCTTTTTTAATTTTAACGACATATATCTGCTCCCGGTAAGGAGGATTTTTTTATTAAATAAAGGCAGGTTTTTGTATTCATCTAAAAAGTTATCAAGCTGTGAGGACAGTGAAACCACTTCACCCACTACTATAATTGCCGGAGCTTTAAGCTGTGCCTGTTTAACCTTAAGGCTTATGTCCTTGAGCGTGGCAATGCATTTTTTTTGCTTTTGAGTAGTTCCGTCGGATATAACCGCTATCGGAGTTGAAACCGGTTTTCCGGCATTTATAAGTCCGGCAGCCACTTCGCCAAGTCTATTAAAGGACATCAGGAAAACCAGAGTTCCATCAAGCTTTGAAAGGGCATGGTAGTCTGGTTTTTCGCTTTTAAAGCTTTCTTCACTTCTTTTTTGTGTATTTGCAGTTATTATATGAATCTGTGATGAATATCTTCGGTCAGTTACCGGTATGCCTGCACTTGCCGGGACACTGAGGGCTGAGCTTATACCCGGAATTATTGAATATTTGATGCCAGCTTTTTTTAATTCCTCCGCTTCTTCTGAGCCTCTGCCAAATAAAAAAGGGTCTCCGCCCTTTAGCCGAAGCACTGTCTTGCCTTCAAGCGCTTTTGTAATCAGCAGCTTATTTATTTCTTCCTGCTCCAGGGTATGAGCGTTGCCGCTTTTTCCTGCATAGATAAACTCGGCATCAAGCCCTGCCTCATTTAATAAAGAGGGGTTAATCAGATTGTCATATACTATTGTCTCTGCTTTTTTAAGAGCTTCAAGGGCTTTTATGCTTATAAGTGTATTATCTCCGGGTCCCGCTCCGACTATATACACTGCTCCGCTTTTTTTTGCCTCTTTATTTTCAGCCTTAGCCCGATTGCTGTTACTTTGGTTTAGGTTATTTATTCCATTATTATTTTTCATATATTTATTTGATTTTTAAGTCTTATTGCCATTTGCTTTGCAGCTTCTATTGCCTTTTTTCTTTTTACTTTTAAATTTAAAGTTTTTATTTGACCTATTCCGTAGGCGGAATAAATCCTTACCTCATCTGAATTGTCGGTTTTACAGTAGATACCGTATAAGGCATTGCAGTCTGCACCTATATTTTTAAGAAATTCCCTTTCCACATTATAGGCAAGAGTGCAGTCTTGGTCTGATAGGCTGATTAAAATCTTGTGAACCGGATCATTGGCGGCTGCATATTGTGCAGCAAGTATTCCTTGAGCGGCAGCGGGAAGAAAAAACTCAGGATTCATTTTTTCAATTCTGAATCTAAGTTTGGACTTCGTTTTTTTTGTATAGAAAAGTTCTTCTCCAATCTCTTTATAAAGTCTGTTAAGTCCGGCGGCTGCAAGTATTACCGCATCATATTCTCCGCTTTCAAGCTTTTCAAGCCTGGTAATTACATTGCCTCGTATGGGCTTTGCAGTTATTTCGGGATTTATCAGCCTTGCAAAATGCTCACGCCGCAAAGAGCCTGTCCCTATGACACTGCCTCTTTGAAAATCCTTTAAGTCGATGTTTTTAAGACTTAGCACCACATCACAGACTTCCTCTCTTTTAAGCACGGGAATTGTATTAAGTCCGTTTTTTGCCAATATGGGCATATCCTTTGCTGAATGTACTGCCAGGTCTATGATTTTGTAATTTAGAGCATTTTCGATTTCTTGAGTAAAAAGCCCCTTGCCACCAAGCTGAGAAAGAGGCTTGTCGGAAATTAAATCTCCTTTGGTGGAGATAGGCACAAGCTCGGTTTTTATTTCAGGATACAAGCTTTCAATCTGCTTTGCCACAAGACCGGTTTGTATAAGTGCAAGCCTGCTTTTTCTTGTACCTATACGGATTATATTATTATTCATTTATAAATGCTCGGCTGCCACTTTGGCATGCTTTATAAATAGCTGCCTGATTTGTTTGTATTCTCCAAGACCCTTTAGCAGGTATTCGACTTCAAATCCCTCTCTCAGGCAGAGATTTTTCCATGAAGCTTTCTCGTCACCTGCCATATCCTCCTTTGCATGCTCACCTGCCACTATCATAAAGGGAGTGAGGAAGATTTTTTGATAGTGCATTGCTTTTAGCCTTTTAATTACGGTATGAATATAGGGGTAGGCCTCAACATTAGCTATAAAAACATTTTCAAGTTTTTTATCCCTTAAGCTGTACTCAAGTGCCGCATAAGCGGAATTGGCGTGATGGCTGCTTCCATGCCCCATGAAAACTACTGCACAGTCTTTAGAGTTGAGAATATTTGTTGCTGTAATTCTTTCTTTATGCCAGGAATCAATAATTTCAGATAATACATCGGAAATTTCGAGATAATCGTTTTCATCGGTAAGCAGAGGATAGGAGCAGACTATAGCTTCAAATAAATGCCTTGCTTCCTGCACGGCTTTCAGCATGTTATCATTTTCAATTCCATTAATAATATGGCTGGGCTGAACTATAACCCTTTTAATTCCCTCCTTATGCATTCTTTTTAGTGCAGAGGCTACATCATCTACAAAAAGCTCTCCTTTTTTCCTGAGTTTTTTTATGATTATACTGCTTGTCCAGGCTCTGTAGATTTTAAAATTTCTGAAGTTATTTTCAAAGTCTTTTTCAAGTGCTTCAATAGTCTTTGCTCTGGTATCTGCATGTGTAGTACCGAAGCTTACCACTAAAACGGCTTGTTCTATATTTTTTTCCATTTTTGACTCCTTGTATATATTAATCAGTATATTAATACTTAAAAGTATTAATCATATATTAATACCTAAAGGCATTAATCATATATTAATACCTAAAGGCATTAATCATATATTATAGCCTATAAGCTGACAAGTATAAAGAAATTATTTATATATGGATTAAGATATGCTATAATGCTTAGGTAATAAACAGTTTGCCATATTATTAGTATAAGAATCTGCTAAACCGATGTAGGCAGTCATCTGCTTCAAAAGTGCAGAGCTTATGCAGGGCTTAAAGCAGCAAAGCGGATTGCGAATATTAGTGATTAAATATGCAAGAGATGAGCTTGAGAGTCATATTAAAGCTATATTCGGCTGCAAAACGCAAACAGGCTTTGTAGATGTTTTAAATCCGCAGATGGATATTTGTATTTAAACCTGATGCAGCTGATTCAAGGCTGAAAAAAATAATAAAAATCTATTGTATAAAATATAAAATTATGTATTTAATATTCTAATTATAATATGATGGAGGATGAGTATGAGATTATTAGGAAATATTTTATGGTTTATTTTTGGAGGATTTTTAAGCGGTCTGTCATGGCTGCTTGCAGGCTGTCTGTGGTGTGCGACTATTATAGGTATTCCTTATGGACTGCAATGCTTTAAGTTTGCCTCGATATCTTTTTTCCCTTTTAATAAAGAGGTAGAATACGGTACAGGAACAGTGTCGTTTTTAGTCAATGTTATATGGTTTTTAGTTTCCGGATTTTGGATGGCTTTATCTAACCTTATAATAGGTTGTTTATGGTGTGTTACTATAGTCGGCATACCTTTCGGGATGCAGTTTTTTAAAATTGCAAAGCTTGCCCTTGCACCCTTCGGGGCAAGAATAGTGCCGGTGTCCGATTATAGATACCTCCACTCTAATAATTCCAATTCGCATTATTAAAATATTACTGCCATGCTGAAAGTAAAATTACGGGAATTAAAAAAAGAAAATAAAATTGCTGAATTCGGCAGAGTGACCTGGCTCTATACCAAGTATCAGATAATCACAAAAGGTATACTGCTTGCTGTCGTTTTTAACCTGTCCTCAAGGATTTTAAATTATCTTATAAAAACCTCAGGAAGAACCAATATATCAAGCGGAGATTATAAAAGATTTCTGCTAAGCTTTCAGGGAGTGGGAGCGCTGCTGCTTGGAATGCTTCTTGTAATACTTCTTATAGGCACTGATATTAACGGATTTATTATAATGAGTGCGCTTATAAAAGAGAAGCGTATAAAGCTGACGGCAAGAAATATGCTTATTGAAGGAATTAAATCTCTCAAATCATTTTTGCAGCCCTCAGGCATACTTATAATACTCTACGTGGCTGCAATCGTGCCCTTAGCCGGAATCGGTCTGGCAATCTCTCCTATGGAAGATTTTCAAATACCCAAGTTTATCACAGAGGTCATTTTTAATAACCGGCTGTATTCCGTGGTGTATTACAGTATATTTCTGTTTTTTTTATTTGTAAGTCTGAAATATATATTTTTATTTCATTACATACTTATCCTTGGAGATAAAATAGGCGAGGGCTTGAAAAATGCTTCAAAGCTTATGAAAAAGCATTGGAAAGAATTTATAATAGATTTCCTGCTGCAATTTTTTATAGCGGCATTAATAATTTCGGGGGCGGTATTTCTTATAATGGTGCTGACTGTGCTTCCCGCACGTATTCTTTCAATCTCTTTGCTTCAGACCAGAGTTTGGACAATCATGGGAATGCTGCTGGTCACGGAGCTTACCGCTTTTCTTGCTTTAATGACAGTGCCGTTTATCTGCAACCGTCTGACTGTTTTATTTTACCGATATAATGAAAAGGACGGCAATCCTGTCAAAATAGTGCTTCAGGTAAAAGCTGAAAGGCTTGGTGATGAAGCTTTTTCAAGGATACAGTTAAAAACCAAGCTGTATTTTGCATTATTGTTTTTGGTATTATTGGGGTTTAATTTTATTCTTGCATGGGATTCCGGAGTAAATTTTGATAATATTTACCGGCAGTATAATAGAATAGACATAGTGGCACATCGGGGGGGAGGCAATCTTGCTGCCGAAAATTCTATTGTGGGGCTTGAGGCTGCCATAAATGAAGGTGCTGCCTGGAGTGAAACCGATATACAAAGGACAAAGGACGGAAAATATATAATTAACCATGACAGGACATTTAGACGGCTTGCCGGAGTAAATAAGGCTTCAAAGGATATGACCATGGAAGAAATCTCTAAGCTTAGAATTAAGGATAATTTTAATATTATGGGACAGCCGCAGAAGGTTGCTACTCCGGAGGAGTTTCTTGATACTGCAAAGGGCAGGATAGGATTATTTCTTGAGCTTAAGGGAAGAACTGCGGACAGGCAGATGGCAGATGATATTATAGCTATGGTCAAGGAAAGAAAGATGGAAAAGGAAGTGGTAATTCTGGTATCCAATTATAGACTTGTAAATTATATTGAGGATAAATATCCTGAAATCCAGACCGGCTTTTTATATTTCTTTGCCTTAGGAAAGATAGGCAGCATGAGAGCGGATATACTTATTATGGAAGAAAGAGAGGCAACTTCTGATAAATTATATATCATACGGCAGGCACATAAAAAGGCTTATGTATGGACTGTGAATTCTAAAAGCTCTATTGAAAAATTTGTCAATTCAGATGTAGACGGGATAATTACCGACTATGTAAGAGAGGTAAAGGCAGCCATCAGAAGAAGGGACGACAGGACAGATATGGAGATTATTATGGAGAGCTTTCTGGGCGACAACTAGTTTGCCCCATCGGCAAGGTAAGTTCTTTAAGTCAAGAAAATTTGTATAAAAATAGAGGGAGTGTTGCTCTATAGATGATTACTCATCTATTTTGCGACCTCCCTTTTTTGCTAGATATATTTTTAGGCAAAGCGATGCCGGCAGTCTAAATCAGCTTTTATGCTACTGAGTAAATTCTGACTTCAGGGTCTGCACTCCAAAGAGGCTTTAAGCCGGTAAATACATCATTTTTAAATAAGATATTAATTAATTTAAAAGCTGCTATTAATTTTCATAGTAACTTGTTGAAATTTTAGTCTAAATTTATAATGATTTTAAGATGCAAAAATTATGAAAGGCGGGAGATTTATGTATCGAAGAAAACTGGAAAAGGATATAAGGTGCACTCTGGAATACGGGATTAAGGACAATGAAAATACTATGATACAGTGCAAAAAATGTGATTATAAAAGATAGCTTTCATCATTGGCATAATATAAGATTTGTATTATAATTTTGGCAGAATGTAATAAAATTTAAGCTTGGCAAAGGCATAGCCTTGCCGCAGAATCGCCGGAGGCTGCGGTAAAGGAATGCAGGGCGTAAGAAAAAATAAAGGAGGGAGAGAAAATTTGGAGTATCTCAGATGTGTGGTTGAGAGAATTACATATCACAATGAGGAAAACGGATACATTGTCATAAAGTGCCGTGCAAAGGGATATAAAGAGCTTATAGTGGCAGTAGGTGTGATGCATGAAATACATGTGGGAAGTGTGCTTAATCTTGGAGGAAATTGGCGTATAGATTCAAAATATGGCAGGCAGTTTTCTATTGAAAGCTATGAAGAAATGCTTCCGGCTACTGTATTCGGCATTGAAAAATATCTTGGCAGCGGACTGGTCAAAGGCATAGGACCCAAATTTGCCAGGAAAATAGTGGCTCATTTCGGAAAGGATACTCTTAATATAATAGAAGAAAGGTCCGATGAGCTTTTAAAGGTTGAGGGCATAGGAAGGCTGCGTGTCGAGCAGATTAAAAAAAGCTGGACAGAGCAAAAAGAAATTAAAAATATAATGCTGTTTTTAAGAAACCATGATGTCAGCACCGGGCATGCCACTAAAATTTATAACCAGTACGGAGATGAGAGTATTGAAATAGTGTGTAAAAATCCTTACCGGCTTGCCGATGATATAAGGGGGATAGGTTTTAGAACGGCAGACATTATTGCTTCAAAAATGGGATTTGAACATGAAAAATATGTAAGGCTTCGCAGCGGACTTATATATACGCTGAATAAGCTTTCAGAAGAAGGTCATTGCTATGCCTATAGAGATATGCTGCTTAACACAGGAGTAAGGCTGTTGGAGGTTGATGAAGCTTTGCTTTCAATGACACTGGACGAAATGATACGCACAAAGGATGTGATAATTGAAAATTTAAGCGATGAAGCTGAAAAAGCGATCTACCTGCCTCCTTTTTATTTTTCGGAAATAGGCTGTGTAAGGCGCTTAAAATCAATTTATGAAAATGAGAGCAGCTTTAAAGGCAATATTAATAAAATTTTAGGAGGAGATAAAAATAAACTCCAATATAAAAAGCTGGAAGCTCTGATTAAAAGCCAAACCGGAATTGATTATGATGAAACGCAGATTCGGGCGATATATCTTGCACTGACCAATAAAATACTAGTTCTTACGGGAGGACCCGGTACGGGAAAAACCACTACCACCTTAGGCATTATCACCGCCTTTAAATCTGTAGGAGCGAGGATACTGCTTGCCGCACCTACTGGCAGAGCGGCAAAAAGGCTTTCAGAAGCTACGGGCATACAGGCAAAGACTATACACAGGCTTTTAGAGGTAAAGCCTCCGGAGGGTTATAATAAGAATGAAGAAAATCCTCTTGCAGGCGATGTTTTAATAGTTGATGAATGCTCCATGATAGATCTTATGCTGATGTATAACCTGCTTAAAGCGGTGCCTCAAAATATGAATCTAATCTTTATCGGAGATACCGACCAGCTGCCCAGCGTAGGTGCAGGCAATGTGTTTTCAGATATGATAAATTCAGGCAGATTTCCGGTGATAAGGCTTAAAAAAATATTCAGACAGGCGGAAAACAGCCGCATTATTCTGAATGCACACAGGGTAAATGAGGGGAGGTGCCCTGATATTTCCAATGGGAAAAACAGTGATTTCTTCTTTATAGAAAAAGAGGATATTGAGGCTGTACTTAATAATATAGTTGACTTGGTAAAAACAAAGCTTCCGAATTATTATCAGGTTAAACCGAACGAGATACAGGTGCTTGCTCCGATGCAAAGAGGCGGCATAGGGACCCAAAATCTTAATCAGGCATTGCAGGAAGCTTTAAATCCCGGAAACATCGGGCTTAAAAGAGGGGGAAATATCTATAAAAAACAGGACAAGGTTATGCAGATAAGGAATAATTATGACAAGGAGGTGTATAACGGAGATATAGGCACTGTTGAAAATATTGATTTTGAAGGTAAAAGCCTGAGTGTAAGCTTTGACGGCAGGCAGGTCAGCTATGATATTTCCGAGCTGGATGAATTGGTGCTGTCTTATGCCGCCACAATACATAAATCACAGGGGAGTGAATATCCTATAGTCATTATTCCGGTATTAATGCAAAATTATATTATGCTGCAGAGAAATCTTATTTATACAGGAATTACGAGAGCTAAAAAAATACTTATACTTATAGGTACTAAAAAAGCCTTGCTTTATGCAGTCAATAATCTGACTGTAGTTAATAGAAATACATTACTTAAAGAAAGACTTGAAAAAATGTAAGACTCCTTTGTATTATTTACTCACAAAGGTCTGATAAAGGATTTTGCTTATTGACAGCTATGCTTTATTTGTGCTATATTCTAGCGAAACAAATTTACTGCCCGGTATTCCCTCAGTGAATACCGGGCAGTAAAAAATAAATATGGGAGGAACTAATATGGCTGCACAATATAATCACAGTGCTGTTGAGAAGAAATGGAGAAAGATCTGGAAAGAAGAACCCATTAATGTTAATGACGGAAAGAGGGAAAAATATTATTGTCTTGATATGTTTCCGTATCCTTCGGGCTCAGGTCTTCATGTAGGTCATTGGAGAGGCTATGTAATCTCTGATGTGTGGAGCAGGTATCAGCTTCTTAAGGGACATTATGTAATACACCCTATGGGCTGGGATGCTTTCGGACTTCCAGCAGAAAACTATGCCATAAAGATGGGAGTTCACCCTGCAAAATCGACCGCAGAAAATATTGTAAATATAAAAAAGCAAATAGAAGAAATAGCGGCAATTTATGACTGGGATATGGAAGTAGATACTACAGACCCAAATTATTATAAATGGACTCAGTGGATATTTGTGAAAATGTTTAAAGAGGGACTGGCTTATGAAAAAGAATTTCCTATAAACTGGTGCCCCTCATGTAAGACCGGACTTGCCAACGAGGAGGTTATAGGAGGAGAGTGCGAACGCTGCGGAACCAAAGTGGAAAAGAAAAATCTCCGTCAGTGGATGCTTAAAATCACAGCTTATGCCGACAGATTATTAAACGACCTTGATAAGCTTGACTGGCCTGAAAAAGTTAAAAAGATGCAAAGCGAATGGATAGGAAAATCCTACGGTGCTGAAATTGATTTCAAGGTGGATGCAGGCACCGATGTCATAAAGGTATATACTACAAGACCCGATACCCTTTACGGTGCTACCTTTATGGTACTTTCACCGGAGCATGAGCTTGCTGCCAAGCTTGCTACGGCAAAAAATAAAGAAGCGGTTGATAAGTATATATTTGAAGCTTCTATGAAATCAAATGTTGACAGAATGCAGTCAAAAGAAAAAACGGGAGTGTTTACCGGAAGCTATGCCATAAATCCTATAAATAATAAACCTGTTCCTATCTGGCTTTCAGACTACGTGCTTGTTGATTATGGAACAGGAGCGATAATGTGTGTTCCTGCACATGATGAAAGAGACTTCGAGTTTGCTGTAAAATTTGGTATTGATATACTTCAGGTTATCTCACCTGATGGCAAAGAAAGTGAAAAGCTGACAGAAGCTTATACCGATATGGGCGGGGTTATGATTAATTCAGGCGACTGGAATGGCATGAAAGCTGCTGAGGTTAAAGAAAAAGCCCCTCATATAATGGAAGAGCGCGGCTATGGAAAAAAGACTGTTAATTATAAAATTCGTGACTGGGTATTTTCACGTCAGAGGTACTGGGGAGAGCCTATTCCTATAATCCATTGTCCGAAATGCGGCAATGTTCCCGTGCCAGAGGAGGAGCTTCCGCTTTTGCTTCCCGAAGTTGAAAAATATCAGCCTACAGGTACCGGAGAATCTCCTCTTGCCGACATCCCCGAATGGGTCAATACAAAATGTCCGGTCTGCGGCACCGCTGCCAAGCGTGAAACCAATACCATGCCTCAGTGGGCGGGCTCAAGCTGGTATTTCCTGCGCTATGTTGACAATCATAATAATACAGAGCTGGTATCAAAGGAAAAGGCTAAAAAGTACCTCCCGGTAGATATGTATATAGGCGGAGTTGAGCATGCAGTGCTGCATTTGCTTTATGCGAGATTTTATACTAAATTTCTTTATGATATAGGTGCTGTTGACATTGACGAGCCTTTTAAAAAGCTTTTTAATCAAGGCATGATTACCGGGAAAAACGGAGTAAAGATGAGCAAGTCAAAGGGAAATGTGATATCTCCCGATGAGCTTGTAAGGGATTACGGCTGTGATGCCCTGCGTATGTATGAGCTTTTTGTAGGTCCCCCCGACCTTGATGCTGAATGGGACGACAGGGGAATAGAGGGAGTTTCAAGATTTTTAAATAAGTTTTGGAATCTTGTTTCGGATTCTTTGAATAAAGAGGTAAAGCCTACCGACGAGATGATAAGGCTTAGGAACAGGCTTATCTTTGATATTGATCACAGATTCCAGGCTTTTGGCTTAAATACGGTAATTGCCGGCTTTATGGAGTATAATAATAAGCTTATTGAGATTGCTAAAAAAGAGGGCGGTATTGATAAGGAAACCTTAAAAACCTTTGCAATTCTTCTTGCTCCCTTCGCTCCTCATATAGGGGAGGAAATCTGGAGCCTGCTTGGCGGTACTGAATCGGTATTTAAGCAGAGCTGGCCTGTCTGTGACGAGAGCAAAATGAAGGAAGAGGTAATTGAGATTCCCGTTCAGATAAATGGAAAGACTAAGCTTTTAATAAAGGCTTCAGCTGAGGCTGAAAAAGCTGAAATTATCTCACAAGCCAAGGAAGCGCTTAAGAGTGCAGGAAAGCTTGAGGGAGATATAGTAAAAGAAATCTATGTGCCTAAAAAAATCGTTAATATTGTGATAAAATAGCTTATAATAAAAAATCTATACAGACAGATTAATTTCTGCCTGTATAGATTTTTTATGTAGCTTCAGTCCTTATAAAAGCTTTTTTCCATATCTTTTAAAAGTGCTGCCGGAATTTTAAGTCCTCCGCAGCCCTTTCCGAGCATTACTCCGGGCTTATTTTCACCGTGAAAATCAGAACCGCCGGTAGGGCAGAGACTGTATTTTAAAGAGTATTTTTTGACTTTCATCATATCCGCTACCGTATGTGTCGAATGATGTACTTCTATGCCGCAAAGTCCCGATTTTTTGAGATATAATAGCAGCTCTTCCAGCTCGGAATTGGAAAAACCGTACTGAAGCGGATGGGCAAGTGAAGAAAAAAAGAAATTCGTATTAAAAAAATCCATTATTTTACTTACCTCTGTAGTCTTAGGAGGCACATATTTTCCATTGTAAACAAGATAATTTGAAAAAGCAGTCTTTATATTTTTGACATAACCCTTTTCTACCATCAGTCTGGCAAAATGGGCTCTTGTAATCTGAGCTTTGGGATTGCTGAAATATAAGTCCTCTTTATTGAGAACTATGTTGTCCGCATGCAACCGCCTGAGTATTTCATCATTTCTGCTTTCTCTTTCTCTCGCAAATTTATTTAAGGCCTGGTATATACTGGCTGAGGGCAGGATACAGGGGGCACCAGGCGGACTTAAAAGATAGCCCAGCAGGTGAATTTCTTTTTCTTTATAGACTGCTCCCATTTCAACTCCCGGGATAAACTTCAGTTTAATGTCACGTGAGGCTTGGTAAGCTTCTTCTATACCATCCATAGTGTCATGGTCGGTGATTGCAACAGCTGCAAGCTCTGAAGCTTTGGCAAGCTGTATAAGCTCTGTTGGGGTCAAGGTTCCGTCAGAGGCATTGGTATGAGCATGTAAATCTATATATTTAGGTATCATAAGCTTCATTTCCTTTTTTCAGTTAGGATAACACAGCTTTAATGATTATGTAAAGCGGACATTTGCAGTTAGCTTCACTACCTTCCTGTATAGCCTTGGAATAAAGGTCAAAATATAATTTGAGCAAAAAAACATTAAAGATACATTGGCAAGTAGAGATAAATTATGTTATACTTAGAAACGGTAACTTATGCATTAAGAAATTCAAAAATAAAATCAGGATGCAAAGCTGCCTCTTGTAATTAATTTGCTATATCACAGTATATAGTTTTGAGGCAGAGCTTATATTTTGTCTGCCTTATATACAATAAAGCGGTTTAAGAGGTTGAGAAAAATGGCTATTAAAAGAAATACTAGGTACAGACTTACAGGTTCGGGTAATAAATCAAAGAACCGACCAAAGAAAAAAAACAATAATCAGGCAGAGTGGGATTATAGAAAGCTGGCAATCTTTGGAGGAGGCTTGATTGTACTGATAATATGTATTGTAGTGGGAATTAGAGCGGTGATTGCAGGAATCGGCAAAAATTCCAAAAAGGGCGTGGCAAGTGCTTCTTCAGCTACAGAAAATATACTTCAAAGACAGGTATTTGTTGATAATAGTATTTTGATTTCAGGCATGTCGAGAGAGCAGGCAAAAGCAGCGATACTCAAGTCCTACCCTTGGGATATGAAGGTAAAGCTCAGCGGTACCGCTGCAACTGATGACGAATATGCAGTTAAAAATCTTGTCGAGCCTACTGTTGATAAACTGCTTAATGAGGTGTATTCAGGGGCACAGCAGGAAAACTATAATCTTGAATTTACAGGACTTGACAGTGAGATAGCAGCAGAGGTGGCTGCTATAGCACAGAAATGGAATGTAAAAGCAAAAAACGGCTCTATAGCAGGATTTGATAAGGAAACCGGTGAGTTTTTATATGATGCTGAACAAAACGGCATTAAGATAAATGAGGAAAAGCTGACTCAGGATATTAAGGCAGCTTTGGAAGCAAAGAATTTTAAAACAGTAATTACAGCAAATTCTGAGGTAGTAGTACCTGAAATTACCAAAGAGCAAGCAAAGGCTATGTATAAGGTTATCGGCACCTTTACCACCACTGCCACCGCAAATAAAGACAGAAATACTAATATAAGTCTTGCCTGTCAGGCACTTGACGGTCTGATTATACAGCCCGGAGCAGAGTTTTCATTTAACAGCGCTACAGGAAACCGGACGGCTGACAGGGGATACAAGCCTGCGGGTGCCTATCTTGACGGGGTCTTAATTGAAGAGCCCGGCGGCGGAGTGTGTCAGGTATCTTCAACCCTATACAATGCAGTAGTATTTGCAGGACTTGAGCCTACAGAGCGCCATGCTCATACTTTTGAGCCCACCTATTGCACCCCGGGTGAGGATGCTATGGTAAGCTATGACGGCTATGCCGGTCCCGATATGAAATTTACTAATACTTCAAATACTGCTATTGCAATAAGGGCAAAATTTGTGGACCAGAAGCTTTCAGCTTCTATAGTAGGCGTTCCTATACTTGAAGAAGGGGTTAAGGTCAGCATGGAATCTAAAAAGATTTCCGAAAATGATTCCTCAGTACCTCAGTATGAGGAGGATGACAGTCTGCCAATGGGAACCTCTAAGGAAATTCAGCCAGCTTCAAAAGGAAGCCGCTGGGAAACCAAGCGTATAGTAAAAAGAGGAAATGAAATTATCTCAAGTGAGTTTTTCCATAACAGCACTTATAAGGGCAAGGGACCTATTATTAAAAGAAATACTGAAGCGACTGCAGCAGCAAGGTCTGCTCCTGAGCCTTCAGGATCAGGCGGAGCCTCAGGTTCTTCATCCAGTGCCAAAAAGAGCTCTAAATCCTCCAGAACAAGTGCAAGCTCGGAAACCGGTGAAACAGTTGAGGGATTCCCGGATGGAAGCAGGGCAAGTACCAGAGCTGGAGAAACTACAGCCAGGTCTTCAGGTGCAAGGTCCAGCTCTTCAGGCGAGTCAAATGCTTCAAAAAGCAGCAGGGAAGCTTCCGGAACGAAGTCCTCTTCAGCTGCCCGTCAATCCTCAGCGACTCAGCCTGCAGATGATACCGTACCTCCTCTGGACCAAAGCAATTAATATAAAAGCTATAACAAAAAATTAAATTGGCTGATAAAATATACAGCAGAGATACAAAATAACAATTTTGTATCTCTGCTTTTTTATGGTTAAATGCCGTAATCGGATATTAGGAATGAGATTTTATGCGCTTATAAATGTTTTAGAAAAGCTTCTTCGTAAAAATAGAGATTTCAGTAAAAATATCTAGAAAAACAGCGTTTAAGTCTAAAAAAATCACATATATTAACTAAAGAATTAGGTTTAGTTATATATATAACGAATTTAACCAATGTTTATAAATAGGCACAGAGAAATAAAATATAGATTGTTTCTATAATAATACACAATGTATCCCTTTTATGAATTGCATTTTTTTATGGAATGATTATAATAAATATAGGGATTTTAATTTTTTAAAATGCTAACATAAAGTAGGAGGTGTAATATGGCTAATAGAAAAATGAAAACCATGGACGGAAATCAAGCCGCTGCTCATGCATCGTATGCTTTTACCGATGTTGCGGCAATTTATCCTATAACCCCCTCATCAGTTATGGCAGAGCATACTGATGAATGGGCGACTGAGGGTAGAGAAAATATTTTCGGACAGACAGTACAGGTAACAGAAATGCAGTCGGAGGCGGGTGCTGCCGGAGCAGTGCACGGCTCATTAAGTGCAGGTGCATTAACAACTACTTATACGGCTTCACAGGGGCTTTTGCTCATGCTCCCTAACCTCTATAAAATAGCGGGAGAGCTTCTCCCGGGCGTGTTTAACGTATCTGCAAGGACGGTGGCAACACATGCACTCAGTATATTCGGAGACCATTCAGACGTGTATGCCTGCCGCCAGACAGGCTGTGCTATGCTTTGCAGCTCGTCGGTACAGGAGGTTATGGACCTTACTCCTGTATCACATTTATCAGCGATAAAAGGAAAGGTGCCGTTTATAAATTTTTTTGACGGTTTCAGAACTTCCCATGAAATTCAAAAAATTGAAACCTGGGATTATACAGACCTCAAGGAAATGGCAGATTTTGAGGCTATAAATGCTTTCAGAAGACATGCACTCAATCCGGAGCATCCGGTGCAGAGAGGCTCAGCACAGAATCCGGACGTGTTCTTTCAGGCAAGAGAAGCCTGCAATCAGTATTATGATGCTTTGCCCGCAATAGTTCAGAACTATATGGACAAGGTAAATGCAAAGATAGGCACTGATTATAAATTATTTAATTATCATGGCGCTCCGGATGCGGAAACTGTTATTGTAGCTATGGGCTCGGTAAATGATACTATAGAAGAAACCATAGACTATCTTTTGGCAAAGGGAGAAAAGGTCGGAGTAGTCAAGGTAAGACTTTACAGACCTTTCTGTGCAAAGGCGCTGCTTGACACTATCCCCGAAAGTGTAAAGAGGATTCAGGTGCTTGACAGAACCAAAGAACCCGGAGCACTTGGAGAACCGCTTTATCTTGACGTAGTGGCAGCACTCAGAGATACTAAATTCCATAATGTTCCTGTATTTTCAGGACGCTACGGACTCAGCTCCAAGGATACGACACCGGCACAGATGGTGGCAGTGTTTAAAAATACTGACAAGAAAAGATTTACAGTGGGCATAGTTGATGATGTGACCCATCTTTCTCTTGAAACGGGAAAGCCGCTTATCACTACTCCTGAAGGTACAAAAAACTGTAAGTTCTGGGGTCTTGGTGCAGACGGTACAGTAGGAGCAAATAAGAACTCTATTAAGATTATAGGTGACAACACAGATATGTATGCTCAGGCATACTTTGATTATGACTCTAAAAAATCGGGAGGAGTTACCGTTTCTCACCTGAGATTCGGTCACAAGCCGATTAAATCAACATATCTTATAAGCAAGGCTAATTTTGTAGCCTGCCATAATCCTGCTTATATAAGAAAATTCAACATGGTACAGGAGGTCGTTGACGGAGGAAGCTTTCTGCTTAACTGTCCGTGGCACGAAAAGGAGCTTGAAAATAAGCTTCCGGGACAGGTTAAGAAATATATAGCGGAGCATAATATTAATTTCTATACTATTGACGGTGTCAAGATAGGTATAGAAACTGGAATGGGTGCTACAAGGATTAACACTATACTTCAGTCGGCATTCTTCCAGATTGCAAAGATAATTCCTGAGGAAAAAGCTATAGAGCTTATGAAAAAGGCTGCTGAAAAAACCTACGGACGCAAGGGTGAAGAGGTTGTTAAGAGAAACTGGGCAGCGATAGATGCAGGAGCAAAGCAGGTTGTAAAGGTAAGTGTACCTGAGCACTGGAAAGACTGTGAGGACGAGGGACTTGATTTTAAGCCTGCAACCGAAGGAAGAAAAGAAGTAATTGATTTTGTAAATACTATTCAAACCGCAGTTAATGCACATGAGGGCAACAGCCTTCCGGTTTCTGCATTTACCAATTATATAGACGGTACAACACCATGCGGTACTGCTGCCTTTGAAAAAAGAGGTGTTGCGGTAAACATTCCTGTATGGAGCAGTGATAATTGTATACAGTGCGGTTTCTGCTCTTATGTATGTCCACATGCAGCTATAAGAACCATTGCACTTACTGAAGAAGAGGCGGCAAATTCACCTGAGGGTATGCAAAATCTTCCGCTTAACGGAATGCCGGGTTATAAATTTGCAGTAACTGTTTCCGCTCTTGACTGTACAGGCTGCAGCTCCTGTGCGAATGTATGTCCGGGCAAAAAGGACAGAGCCACCGGAGAGCAGAAAAAAGCCCTTGTAATGAAGAGTCTTGCAGAGTATGAGGATACCCAGAAATTCTTTGATTATACTGATAAGCTTCCTGAAAAGCCTGAGGTAATTTCTAAATTTAAGGAAACTACAGTTAAAGGCTCACAATTTAAGAGACCTTTGCTTGAATATTCGGGAGCTTGTGCGGGCTGTGGCGAAACTCCTTATGCCAAGCTTATTACTCAGCTTTTTGGAGATAGAATGTATATAGCAAATGCTACAGGCTGCTCTTCAATCTGGGGCAACTCCTCACCTTCAACTCCATATACCGTAAGAGACAGCGGCAAGGGTCCGGCTTGGTCAAACTCACTGTTTGAAGACAATGCGGAATTTGGCTTTGGCATGTCGCTTGCGCATGATGCTGTCAGAGCCGGACTTAAATCAAAGGTTGAGAAGCTTATGACGGAAGAGGTAACTGATAAAGTTAAACAGGCATGTAAAGAATACCTTGATACTTTCCTGGTAGGTGCTACAAACGGAGCTGCAAGCGACAGACTTGTAAAGGCTGTAAGCGGTCTTGATCATCCTCTGGTTAAAGACATTCTTGAAAATCAGGACATGCTTGCCAAGAAAAGCCAGTGGATATTTGGCGGTGACGGCTGGGCTTATGATATAGGCTTCGGAGGACTTGACCATGTTATAGCAAGCGGTCACGATGTAAATATTTTTGTATTTGATACCGAGGTTTATTCAAATACAGGAGGACAGTCTTCAAAATCCACCAAGACAGGTGCAATAGCGCAGTTTGCTGCCGGCGGCAAAGATACAAAGAAAAAAGACCTTGCAAGTATCGCAATGAGCTATGGCTATGTGTATGTGGCACAGATTGCCATGGGTGCTGATTATGCTCAGACTGTTAAAGCCATCTCGGAGGCTGAAGCATATCCCGGTCCTTCTCTTATAATCGCTTATGCTCCATGTATAGCACATGGAATTAAAAAGGGAATGGGCAAGGCTATGACTGAGGAAAAGCTTGCAGTTGAGGCAGGCTACTGGCATAATTTCAGGTTTAACCCTGCGGCGGAAAAGAAGTTTACTCTTGACTCAAAAGCTCCTACCGGAGATTATCAGGAATTCCTTAAGGGCGAGGTACGTTACGCTTCACTTGCACTTAAAGATCCTGAAAGAGCTGAAAAGCTCTTTAAACAGAATGAGGCAGACGCAAAAGACAGATTTACTTATCTTGAAAAACTTGTCAATTTGTACTCATAAATTATATAAATTTATTACTTAATAAAAATAGAAATGCTGTAAATCGGAAAAAATGCCGGTTTACAGCATTTTTTCTGATGGATTTTACTTAATGAGGCTTATAAAAACAGTAGACAAGCCTTGTATTTATACTATATAAAACTCTGTATACTAAACCGGATTTTCTAATAAAGATATATATTTTTATAATTCATATAAAAATATTTATATAAATTTTCTTGGCAATTAAAGAAATATATAGGTTTACTATATATAATTGACAAAAACCTCTTGACAGTTAGTGCATACTAACTTATTATATAAAAAATAAGAGTGGAAGGCGGGATAAAAATTAAAAAGGAGGATTTTTATATATGCGAAGCTCAGATGATAATTTTAAAGGAAAATTTAACTGGAGTGAAGGCAACCGCAAAGACTGCAGGAAATTAAGAAAATACTGGCGTAAAAGTCTGGCAAGCTTTTTATTGGCTTTTATACTGGCATTTGGACCTGTAGGCTCTGCGTTTGCACAGGAAATTGTAGCCGATAAATCAGAAAGGGTGGAAAAAGAAGCTGTTGCTGATGATAACAGCGGCTCCGCCGCAGACGATGCTGCTGGCAATACTCTTGCCGAAGAGCAGAAGGTTTCAGATGATTTTCTGAAAAATTCTACAGAAGCTTTATTGGATGAATCTGCCGATAAAAAGGAGGAGCTGCGTAAAGCAGCTGTAGTAACAGAAGAAACTGAAAACAAGATTTTAGCAGGCAATGAAGAAGCTGCTTCAGAACAGGCTCTTGCAGCTGAAGAGGCAGTTAATGCAAATGAATGGGTAGCAGCAGATTTTAAATATAGAGAAATCCCTGTGCCCGGTACTGAGGACGAGGAAGGCTATCCTGATGTTTATTATGGAGTTTCCGGACTTTCCGATATAGGAAAGGAAAAGCTTGAAAGCAATAAAAGCCTGACTCTGCCCGATAAGGATTCAAAGGGAAAGACTCCTGTGTGGGTAGACGAAAATGCATTTAAGGGACTTGGCATAGAAGAGCTTACGGTTCCGGGAAACTATACCCATATTCAGGACAGGGCATTTGAAAAAAATGCCATTAGAACCCTTACCCTTGAAGAAGGTGTTATTTATGCCAACAGCTATGCTTTCTTAGACAATAAGATTGAAGAGATTAATTTCCCTTCAACCTTTAAGTATGCTGCAACCGGAGCATTTAAAAACAATCAAATTAAAAGCATTACCTTTCCTGACAGCTGTGAGCTTATAGGACCTGAATCCTTTATGAATAACAAGATTACAGATATTACTTTTGGAAATAATACCAAGCGTATATTTGCAAAGGCGTTTAAAGGCAATCAGATTACAGAGCTTAATATCCCGCTTTCATTAAAGAATACCTATGAAGGACTTAAGGGGATAGAAACCGATGCCTTTGATGATAATCCGGGTCTTGTAAATCCTGAAAAGCCTTCTCAGAAAAAGGTTATACTTTGGACAGAAAATAGAGATAATCCCAATAACCTTATTAACAGAGGAAATTTCATAGTTGACCCTTCGACAGAAAACAACACCTATACAGCCAAGGATTTTACTGTTGAAAACGGTGTATTGACAGGATTTTCCGCTTCAGGCAAGAGAAAATACGACAAGCTCGGAAAAACTGTAGAGCTTAATCTGCCGGAAAGGGATGTAAAATCAAATCCTATAAAAGAAATAGGCGATTCTGCATTTTATGATGATATGCCTGAGGTTGATAAGATTGTAATTCCACAGGGCTATACCAAAATTAGCGATATGGCTTTCTGGGAAGCGGTGGTCAATGAGGTTGAGCTGCCGGACAGTCTTGAGAGCATAGGTGAAAATGCTTTTTACAGGCAGGCGGGAGATACCGTCACGGGCTATGTTTCTTCAAGCAGCAGATTAAATGCCATCGACAATAAAAGCGATTTTGTAAAGCTTGAAGTTAGGGGTAGCTCACCTCAAGCCCCACAGGAATCATCCCAATGGTTAAAGAGTGATTTTAATTATGAAGAAATTTCTCTCCAGGAGGGTGAAACCACTATAAAGGTGTATGCCGTTGCCGGCTTCAGCGATGCAGGCAAGGAAAAATATAAAACGAATAAAAAGCTTGAGCTGCCTGAAACCGATGCAGAAGGCAAGCAGATAGAAGCGGTAGCCGACAGAGCCTTTGTGGGCAGCTTTCCGACAAGGGGACTTGAGAGCGTGACCATCCCAGAGGGCTATACCTATATAGGTGCCATGTCCTTTGCCTTTAACAGCATAGGCGGAGAGCTTGTGCTGCCTGCAAGCTTAAAGGACTTCGGGCTTGGAGCCTTTTTCAGAAATGAAATAGCTCAGGTGGAAATACCGGCACAGGTTACTTATATCCCTATATCCTGTTTTAGAGGAAATAAGCTTTCAAAGCTGGTATTTAAAGGCAATATAACCGCAATAGACAATTTCGCTTTCAGAGAAAACCGTCTTGAAGAGGTGAATATACCGGATTCTCTTGAAAGTATAGGGAAACAGGCGTTTGCCCAGAATACCGGAAAAGCAGGCTACGGAGGCAAGCTCGTCTTAAGAACCGCCTCCGGAAATAATCCTAAAAACCTGCCGGAGAGCAATGAATATATAGTAGACCCCAAGGCACCTGAAAATCCTGATGATATAGACTATAGCAAGTGGACGGCAGAGGACTTTAAGTATACAAATCAGAGAGTAGACGGATTTTCAGCTCAGGGCTATCAAAAGGTCAAGAAAAACAGAAAGCTTATAATTCCTGACCTTACCCCTGACAATAAGCCTGTGCTTGAGATAGACCAAGATGCTTTCAGAGGCTTAAATGTCAATTTTGATTTGGAAAGTGTAAAAATTCCCGATACAGTAGTGGAGATAGGAGATTATGCTTTCCAGTTCAACGACCTTACAGAGTTTACCCTGCCCAGAGATTTGGAAACTCTCGGAATGGGTGTGGTAATGGCAAATGATAATCTGAGCAAAATTAACTTTAATCAGAAACTTAAGTATATAGACCAGGCGTGCTTCTTTGCCTGTCCGCTTAAGGAGCTTGAACTGCCGGCTTCTGTTGAGGTTGTCAGAAATGCGGCTTTCAGGAAGTGCAGTCTTAAAACCTTGACCTTTGCCGGAAATAATCTTAAAAAGATTGATTCACTTGCTTTTGCCGATAACTCACTTACTGAAGTTAAGCTGCCTGAGGGGCTTGAGGAAATAGGCTCACAGGCATTTGGAAACAACCAGTTTACCGAGCTTGATATACCGGATTCACTCAAGACTGTAAAAATACAGGCGTTTGTAGGCAATCCCGGAATTAAAAAATATAATGGTGCGGTAGTGCTGCATACCAAGGATAAAAAGAATATAAATAAGATTCCTGATGATATAAGCGGCACCTTTGTGATAGACCCGGAGGTTTTAGCAAGTGAAGCTGATATTGCAGCCTTAAGGGCTATAGTGGAAAGACTTGAAGGCATCGATAAAGAAAGTCTTGGTAAAGGCTTTAAAGAATATTTCACGGAAACTCTTGCAGGCGGAAAAAGATTGCTGGAAACTGAGAAGGTTTCTGCTGCAAATATAGGAGGAGCAATAGAAAATCTTAAATTTGCCGAAGGCAGAGTTGAGCTGAGCAGGCAGATGGGCAAAAAAGAAGCTTTGGAAAATAAGGCTTCAGATTTTAACAAGACACTTTGGGATGATGTGGATATAGCTTATAATTATGCCAAAAGGTATCTTATGGTTGTAAATATTTCAGATGAAAAGGTAAAACAGCTTGCAGGTGACTTGGAGCTTGCAATCTCAAGGCTTGATTCTGAAGGAATTTATGGCAAGGAATACTATGATGGTGAAGCCGAGGTTATGAAGACTCATTATATAGAGCCTTATACAATAAAAGTCAGAGTCTGGGTAAAGGACGGCAGGATTGTATATGTTCAAGACAATAAAACCGAGTCGGATGACCCGAATGAAGATGAGAAGCATAATGAGGGCTATCTTGAAACAGCAAAGCCTGTACTCTTAAGATATATAGGAAAGAGTGTTGAGGAAATTAATGCTTCCGCCAACAGCTCGGATTTAGGAATTGACGCAATCTCAACCGCTACAGTCAGCTCTTATACCTATTATCAGGCAGTTAAAGCCGCACTGGCAAAGCTGCAGCCGGACAAGCCGAATCCGCCAAAACCGGATAATAACGGCAATGACAATAATAGCGGAGAAAATAACGACAATAATAACGGCAGCGGTAATAATGACGGAAATAACGCCAACAATGGCGGAAACGGCAATAATAATGGCGGAAATAACGGCAACAGTGGCGGAAACGGCAATAATAACGGCGACAATGACAACAATACCGCTCCTCGGTACAGCGGAGGCAGAGGCGGCGGATCAAGCTCAAGAAGCATAGCAGCTTATGCCAAGCCAGAGAATAAGCCATCGGAAAGCTTATCCTTTGAAACCCTTGAAACAGTTAAGGAAGGCGAATGGTCTTATGAGAATGGCAGCTGGTATTATAAAAAGGACGATAAAATTGCTAAATCCGCATGGATACTTGACAATGGCAGGTGGTTTATAGTAGATGAAACCGGTAAGCTGGTAGAAAATAAATGGGCTAAGGTAAACGGTAAATGGTTCTTTGCAGAATCGGGCGGATATTTAGCCGAAAATAAGTGGATATTAAACGGTAATAATTGGTTTTATGCAGAGTCAGACGGCAGTATAGCGGAAGATAAGTGGATCAGTTTGGACGGAAAGTGGTATTTTGCAAAGAAGGGCGGCTATATAGCAGCTTCCTCTTGGGTAGATATAGGCGGCAAAGCGTACTACTTTGATAAAGACGGAAGTCTTTTAGTTAATACTCAGATTGAGGGTCATAATGTTGACAGTGACGGTGCAAGAATTAATTAAATTTTAAAAATATTGGGATTGTAAAACGCTCTTCCAGAATATGCAAAACAATATTTTTAATAAGATAACGGATGCTGACGGGAGGTGCTGTAAAATCATCAGAATGGATGATTGAGCGGCATCTCTCGTTTTTTAGAGAAAACACGGTCAGTTTATATTTTATACAAAAAGAAGCTGCTGCTCCATAAGAGGATTACTCACTTATCTTGCAGCAGCCTCTGAGAATTTACCTCGGAGTTATATAAAATTATTTAGTACCGAAAATCCTGTCTCCGGCATCGCCGAGCCCGGGGCAGATATAAGCATCCTTATTTAAAACTCTGTCAAGGTGACCAATATAAATCTGGACATCAGGGTGAGCATTTTTAAGCTTTTCAAGTCCTTCCGGTGCAGCGATTATGCACATAAATTTAATTTTAACACCCCCGTGAGATTTAATTTGGCTTATGGCATCAACTGCCGAGCCTCCGGTAGCAAGCATGGGGTCGGTAACCACTATGGTTCTTTCTTCTATAGGACTTGGAAGCTTACAATAATATTCATGCGGGAGGTGGGTAGTTTCGTCTCGGTAAATTCCTATGTGACCGACCTTGGCATTTGGAACAAGCGCAAGTATTCCGTCAACCATGCCAAGCCCTGCTCTTAAAATAGGTACTATAGCTAGCTTTCTCCCTGATATAATCGGAGATTTACAGGTTTCCATAGGGGTTTCAACTTCAATCTCCTCAGTCGGCAAATCTCTCAAAGCTTCATATCCCATAAGCATTGAAATCTCACCCACAAGTGAGCGAAATTCATTTGTGCCTGTTGATTTATCTCTTAATCTGGTAATTTTATGCTGTATCAGCGGGTGGTCATTGATAAATACTTCATTCATAACTGATTTTTCTCCTTAATAATAATTAATTTTAATATGTTTATATATTTTTATTTTGAATTGGGTGAGAATTTAATTAAAACATAGTCACCGGCACTGCGCTCGGTAGGGATGCTTACATAAATATCTCCGTTTTTTACATAGCTGAAGCTTTTGGGAAATACTTTTACTCCGTCTTCATTTTTCAAAGGAAAATCAGCTTCTGACAATAATTCAGTGTATTCTTCTATACTTGTATTATTGCGATTCTTCATAAAATAATCATAAGCATTTTTATTTAGACTTACGACCTCAACATCGTTGGAAAGAATATAGCCTGCTATAGTATAAGGGTCGGCAAAATCTTTAAGTGCAAGATTTTCGCCGCTTTCCAGGTCTACAGTGTTTGAGTAGAGAATATAAACTTTGTTACTTTCATCTGCTTTTTGTAGAGTTCCGGTATAGCATATACTGATGCGCTTTCTGTCGGAGCTTATAATATTTGCTTTTATATCAAGTATATCGCTGGTGCTGTCTATACCGGTGGTACTTATAATAGATTTTGCATTATCTTCAATAAGAGTATTTATTTTATTAAGTTTTTCATTATCTTTAATTCCGCTTAAAACAGGGTATTGTATACTAGCTCTTGCCTCTGTAAAATTTTTTATTTGGGTTTTGACAGGAGAGGGCAATTCTTGGCTGCTGCCGGAAGAATTGCTGCTTTTGTCTGAAATACCGGTGCTGTCGGCGGGTATTTTTGTAGAAGCCAAGGTTTCTTTTAAAGTTGTTTCCGGGATTGAAGCGGAAGCCGGTGAAATTAAATCAGAGGAAGTTTCTGCCTTTTGATATTGTCTGCATGAATTTAATAAGAGTAAAGATAGTCCTAAGGATATAGGTATAAAAATTTTTTTTGACATTTTTACCTCCATAATTGTACAGTAGCTTATCCTATGCTTTGTATTTGTAATATTTTATCACAAGCCTTATTATACAGTATTTATCAGTCTATGTCTTTACAAAATTTTTACTATATAAGAAATTTATATAAAAGTATAAAATGTTGTAATTACAATTTACTTGCAATGATATTCTGATATAATGTAGGTGAAAATAAAAATCAGTTGGTAAGGAGGGTCGCCGATATGGAAAATATGAGAGATTATTTATCAAATATTGATGAGGAAAAATTAAAAGTAGTTATGAGAGTTAAGCAGGATTATGCTGAGGGTAAGCTAAGCCTTGAGGCTGCCAGAAAAGAGCTGAAGGACAAGGTAGGAAGCTTAAAGCCCTATGAGCTTGCAGTAGCGGAGCAGGACCACAGGGAATTTGATGATGAGCTTTGCCGCAAAGAAGATATTCAGCAGATGATGGAGCTTTTTGAAGATATAATGGATGATTCGCAGCCCGAGCTTCCTTCAGACCACCCGATAATGTGCTATTACAGAGAAAATAACGCATTTAAGGCTGTATTAAAAGAAATTGAAGATTTAGTTCAGTATCCGGTGATTAAAAATCAATGGTATGAGATTTATGACAAGCTTGCAGCCTACAGAGTTCATCTTCAAAGAAAACAGATGCAGCTTTATTCCATGCTTGAGAAAAAGGGATTTGACAGACCCACCACTACTATGTGGCTGCTTGATGACTTTATCAGAGATGAAATAAGCGATGTAAGAAAGCTGCTTGATGAAGACAAGGAGGAGGAATTTATTAGTAAGCAGCGGATGATTATAGACGACATACTTGATTTAATGTCAAAAGAGGAAAGCATACTTTATCCAACCTCGCTCGCAATGATAAGCCCTCAGGAATTTGAAGAAATGAAATCGGGAGACAGGGAGATAGGCTTTGCACTTATAGAGGTTGAGGAAAATAAAAATCAGTCTGCACAAATGGCTGAACAAGCTTTGGACACCGGTAAAGGCGGCGGCTCATCCTTTGCGGAGGATTTGGCAAAGCTTTTAAGCAGGCACGGCTACCAGATCGACAGCAATAAGACATTGGAGGTGGCTATGGGTAAGCTTACGCTTGAGCAGATTAACCTGATTTATAAACATATGCCGGTGGATTTAGCTTATGTGGATGAAAACGAGATAGTAAAATTTTATACTGATACAACTCACAGAATTTTTCCAAGAAGCAAAAATGTAATCGGTAGAGATGTGAAAAACTGTCATCCAAAAACCAGTGTTCATGTGGTTGAGGAAATTATTGATAATTTCAGAAGCGGTAAAAAAAGCTTTGCGGAATTTTGGATAAATAAACCGGAGCTTTTCATCTATATATGCTATGTCGCAGTAAGAGATGAAAAGGGAAATTTCAAGGGAGTGCTTGAAATGATGCAGGACTGCACTCATATAAGAAGTCTTACAGGTTCACGTACACTGCTTACTTGGGAAACAGAAGGAGAAGTTTCACAAGCTGAGGAAAATAATATAAATAAACAAGGAGAAGAAAAAATGAGCGGAAACGGCAAAGACATTAAACTTGAGCTTAGTACAAAGCTTTCAGACTTACTGGAGGCATATCCCTGGCTGAAGGAGCAGCTGCCTAAAATCAATTCTAAATTTGAGCTGCTTAACTCACCTCTTGCCAGAGTGATGATTCCGAAGGCAACTATTGAGATGATGGCTGAAAAGGGCGGCATGAAGGCTGAGGATTTAATAAAAGCAATTCAGACTGTAATAGACCAAAATAAACAATAATCTTAATTTGTCGGAAGGTTTTTCTGAAACTATACCAAACAGCAAAAAAGTATATTTTCAGGAAAAATCTTCCGATATATTTATGTGAAATTTTGCACTTGAGGCTTTTCCTAAGATATGTTAAAATCAAATCCGCAGTAATAGTCGAAATTGGCTGAATATTTGCTGTAATTTTTTGTGCTTATAAGGCTGAAAGGATATTTATGATATTAGCTATTGACATGGGAAATACCAATATTGTGGTAGGAGGAATTGATGAAAATAAGATATATTTTCTTGAGAGAATTACTACCGACAGAGCTAAGACCGACCTTGAGTATGCGGTGAGTATAAAAAGTATTCTTGAAATTCACAAGCTTGAATCTTCTGATATAGAGGGGGCTATACTTTCCAGTGTGGTACCTCCTTTAAACCAGGCAGTCGCCTTAGCAGTCAAAAAAATAACAAATATTGACTGCCTTATGGTAAATTACAAAATGAATATGGCAGGGCTTAAAATTAAGGTTGAAAATCCTGCTGGACTTGGAAGCGACCTTATCGTCGATTCCGTAGCGGCAATCAGTGAGTATCAGCCTCCGCTTGCAGTAATCGACCTTGGAACCGCTACTACAATATCTGTTGTAGATAAGGAAAATAACTACCTTGGCGGAATAATACATCCGGGATTAAGGGTTTCTCTTGACACATTAAGCTCTAAAGCTGCACAGCTGCCTTTCATCGATCTTGAGGCTCCCGGCAGGATTATAGCTTCAGGCACGGTTGAGAGTATGAGAAGCGGTATCCTTTACGGTCATGCAGGCACTCTTGACGGCTGTATAGAGCAGATGGAGAAGGAGCTTGGCAGCAAGCTGACAGCTGTTGCTACGGGCGGTCTGGCCCGCTTTGTGCTGCCCCTGTGCCGCCATCAGATTATAATGGATGACAATCTTTTACTGAAGGGACTCTTAAGACTTTACAGAGAAAATGCATAATTATGGAGGACAGCTATGTTTAAAAATGTTATTTTAGGAGTTTGCGGCGGGATAGCTGCCTATAAGGCTGCCTATCTTGCAAGCGGTCTTGTTAAGCTGAATGCACAGGTACAGGTAATCATGACTGAAAATGCCTGTAATTTTATAAACCCTATCACTTTTGAAGCCTTAACCTCACAAAAATGTATCACCTCCACCTTTGACAGAAACCACGATTTTAAGGTAGAGCATATAAGCTTGGCAAAAAAAGCTGAAGTCTGCATAATAGCTCCGGCTACCGCAAATATAATAGGAAAGCTGGCAAACGGAATAGCGGACGATATGCTGACCACTACTGTACTTGCCTGCAAGTGTCCGGTAATAATAGCTCCGGCTATGAATACAAATATGTATAGAAATCCCATAGTAAGCGCAAATATTAAAAGACTGGAATCCTATGGATTTAAAATTATAAGTCCGGCAGGAGGCAGGCTTGCCTGCGGCGACAGCGGAATAGGCAAGCTTCCCGAGCCTGAATTTCTGCTTGAGCATATAGTTTATGAAGCGGGCTTTAAAAAAGATTTAAGCGGCAAAAGGGTTCTGGTAACGGCAGGTCCCACAAAAGAGGCTATAGACCCAGTAAGGTTTATAAGCAATCACTCCACCGGAAGGATGGGGATAGAGCTTGCAAGAGCAGCCTCACAAAGAGGAGCAGAGGTAACGCTGGTTTTAGGAAGTACCGATCTCAAGCCTCCTATAAAGGTCAGGTGTATAAGGGCGGTTTCGGCACTTGATATGTTTAATGCCGTCAAGGCTGAATACGAATCACAGGATATAATAATAAAGGCGGCAGCAGTGGCAGATTACAGACCTAAACAGGCGGCAGCAGAAAAAATTAAAAAAACGGAAGGCAATAATCAAAATAAACTGGAAATTGAGCTTGAAAAAACTGATGATATACTTGCCTTTTTAGGTGAGCACAAGAAGCAAAATCAATTTTTATGCGGCTTTTCTATGGAAACTCAAAACGTAATTGAAAACTCGAGAAAAAAGCTGTATAGAAAAAAGCTTGATATGATAGCGGCAAACAGCCTGAAAGAAGCCGGTGCAGGCTTTGCAGGCGATACCAATATAATTACCCTGATTACTCCCTCGTATGAAAAAAAGCTTGAGCTTATGACTAAACAGGAGGCTGCACATAAGCTACTTGATGAAATATTAGACTGTAAAAATTTATTGTAAATGCTGCAATATGGAGGAAGAATATAAATTGAATTTTAATGAAATTAAAAAAAGGCGCACTTTCGCCATAATCAGTCACCCTGATGCGGGAAAAACTACACTTACGGAAAAATTCCTGCTTTATGGAGGAGCGATCAACCTTGCCGGAAGCGTAAAGGGCAGGAAAACTGCAAAATATGCGGTAAGCGACTGGCTTGAGATAGAAAAGGAAAGGGGAATTTCAGTATCCTCTTCAGTAATGCAGTTTAATTTTGACGGCTACTGCATAAATATCCTTGACACTCCGGGACATCAGGATTTTTCGGAAGATACCTATAGAACGCTTATGGCAGCAGACTCGGCAGTTATGGTAATAGATGGGGGAAAGGGAGTTGAGGCTCAGACTGTTAAGCTTTTTAAAGTATGTGTGATGAGAAAAATACCAATCTTTACCTTTATCAATAAGTTTGACAGGGAAACTAAGGAACCTTTTGAACTTATAGATGATATAGAGAGTGTACTTGGTATCAGAACCTGCCCGGTAAACTGGCCTGTAGGCTGCGGAAAAAGCTTTAAAGGAGTTTATGACAGACAAAAAAAACAGCTGCTGACTTTTAAAGCGGCCTCGGCAGGTATGAAAGAAATTGAAGCCAAGGACATTGCTATAGCTGAGGCGGAAGCGGAGCTGGGAAAGGATTTTTATAATAAATTAACTGAAGATATACAGCTGCTTGACGGAGCAAGTGATGAGCTTGATATGGAAAGAGTATTAAAGGGAGAGCTGTCACCGGTATTTTTTGGCTCGGCACTGACTAATTTCGGAATTGAAACCTTTTTAAAGTATTTTTTAAGCATGACTACCTCACCGCTCGGACGAAGTGCGGGAGCGACAAGAATAGAACCTATGAAGGATGATTTTTTTTCAGCCTTTGTATTTAAGATACAGGCAAATATGAATAAGGCTCACAGGGACAGGGTTGCTTTTATGAGAATCTGTTCGGGTAGGTACACTCCGGGGATGGAGGTTTATCATGCTCAGGGAGGAAAAAAGATAAGGCTTAATCAGTCTACTCAGATGATGGCTGATGAAAGAAAGATAGTAGAAGAGGCTTATGCCGGAGATATAATAGGAGTGTTTGATTCAGGGATTTTTTCCATAGGAGATACGCTTTGCTCAGCCAATGAAAAAATAGAGTTTGAAGGCATTCCTACCTTCGCACCTGAGCACTTTGCCCGGGTAAGACAGATAGACACCATGAAGCGCAAGCAGTTTATAAAGGGAGTTTATCAAATCGCCCAGGAAGGTGCAATACAGATATTTCAGGAATTTAATACCGGAATGGAAGAAATCATAGTGGGAGTAGTGGGAGAGCTTCAATTTGAGGTATTGACTTACAGGCTTAAGAGTGAATACAATGTTGAGGTAAAGCTCGACAGGCTCCCTTACGAGCATATAAGGTGGATTGAAAATCCTGATGAGATTAATGTGAATCAAATTCAGGGAACCAGCGATATGAAAAAAATCAAGGATTTGAAGGACAGACCTTTACTTATATTTGTAAATCCATGGAGTGTGCGTATGATAGAAGAAAGAAATCCCGGATTAAAACTGAGTGAGTTTGGGCATAACTAAGCACAGCCCGGCAGGCAGAGTATTATATAGTTTGTCTGCCTGAGCCGCTTCACAAACAATTAAAAAAAGGCTTGACATTAACCGCCTTTTACCTTATACTACTTGAGGCGACTGGGAAAGAGCAAAATTTGATATCGAGGCGTGGCTCAGTTTGGTAGAGCGCAGCGTTCGGGACGCTGAGGTCGCAAGTTCAAATCTTGTCGCCTCGATTTATACAGTAAGGCCAATTGGTCAAGCGGCTAAGACGGCGCCCTCTCACGGCGCAAACCCGGGTTCGATTCCCGGATTGGTCATAAATGCTTTGGGCATATGCTCAGAGCATTTTATGCTTATGTGGCGCAGTTGGTAGCGCAACTCATTCGTAATGAGTAGGTCGCCGGTTCGAGTCCGGCCATGAGCTTTTGTAAATGTGAACCTCGAGTCTTAGATATAAGGCTTGGGGTTTTTATAATTTATCTATAAAATTGTGTTGACTATTAAAGCGGCAGGGATTATATTAAACCTCAAATTGCTTTTCAGATTATAATTTAATGAAAGGAAAATTATAAATTTACTATTTATAGAGAATAAATAAAGATGAAAAAATTTAATGAAAGTCAGATTCTGGCATTTGCTCCTAATGCCAATGCATTGGCAAATGCTAAGAAGATATGTTCAAGCAAAGCTTTTGTTAAGAGAATGAGAGCGGAAGATGATTCCTTTTATATGGGTGAGTGTAAGGGCAGCGGCAAGTCAAATTACACTGTGTCCGCAGATTTTATCAATGAAGCCAATCCTGTGTTCAGATGCAGCTGCCCAAGCCGGCAGCTGCCCTGCAAGCACAGCATTGCGCTTTTGCTCGAAATAAATTCAGGAGCTGATTTTGAAATCATTTCCCTGCCTGAAGATATTTTGCAAAAAAGACAGAAACTGGAAGCCAGACAGCTGAAAAAAGAAAGCACCGAAGCCGATTCAGGCTCTGCAAAAAAATCGGCGGCTAAATCGGTTTCCAAAGCTGCGAAAACTAAAAAAATCAAAAAACAGCTTGAAGGACTTGAGCTGATTAGGAAATTAGTGGCTCAGCTTATGAGTACCGGGCTGGCTGCTATGGGAAGTGTATCCTTAAAGGATTACAGAGAGCTTTCAAAGCAGCTTGGAGATTATTACCTGCCGGGTCCCAGAGTATTGTTTAATAAGTTAATAATTGAAATTGAAAGCTACCATAAAGACGGTGATAAGATACATTATACCAATGCAGTAGAAATATTAAAAAGGCTGAGAGCGCTTGAAAAAAAATCGGCTGAATATCTGAAAAACAAGCTTGAAAATGAGCTTGAGGAAAGTACCGAAGATATATTATATGAGGGACTCGGGGGCATCTGGAAGCTTGAGCAGCTAAATGCACTTGGCTTAAAAAAAGAAAATGCCGAAATAATTCAGCTCTCATTTGAAGAAATTTTTGACAGGGCAAGGGGTGAATTTATAGACAAGGCTTACTGGATAGAGCTTGAAAGCGGAGAGGTATCCTTTACGGCAAATTACAGACCGGTAAAGGCACTTAAATATGTTAAACAGGAGGATTCATGCTTTGCGCTACTTAATATTCCTGTTTTAAGCTATTATCCGGGCGGGATAAACAAGCGTATCAGATGGGAAAGTGCAAAGTTTGGTGAAATTAAGACTGAGCAGTTTTTACTTATCAAAAATCATGCTTACAAAGACATAGACAGCGCAGTAAAAGCGGTTAAAAATGAAATTAAAAATATTTTGTCAGATAATGAAGTGGCGGTTTGTGTACGGTTTGCAAGGATTATATCAATTAAAAAAAGTGACGGCAGCATGAGGACTGTGCTTGAAGATGCAAATAAAAAGCTGCTTGAGCTTAAAGCTGAAGACGAGGCAGGCAATGCCCTAAATTCGCTTTATCTTCTTCCTGATAAAAGGTTTTTAAATAATCAGGTGATATTTGGAAAGATTGCTTATGACAATGAGAATAGACAGATGTATATGCAGCCCTGCAGTATAATCACTGACAAGGGAATTTTAAGACTTGAATATTAAGGAGGAGGAAAATGAATTTAGAAGCCTTATATGAACTGCGTGACAGGCTGGAGGATTCTGCTATAGCCGGACTCGGACTTTTAGGTGAGGATTTCAGGCTGAAACGTGCAGTGGATAAAATAGAAGCCTATACCAATCTAAATCCGGTATTTAAACAGATTTATTCAATGAGCTTAAAGCTGCTCGAGGGCAGCAAAAACAGCTCGGAAGCTGCCAGTCAGCTGCTTGATACTCTTGCGCTGCTTGATGCGCTGCTTTGCACACAGGGAAGCTTATATACTCAGGATGAAAAAGACAGTATTGTGGAAATTGATACTTCGTTAAACAGCGGTGAAGTCTTTAAGCAGCTCCCTTATAGCCGCTTAAAGCCTGTGATTGAAGCTTTTTCCTCCCAAGGCGGCGGCAGGTATGCGGTCATTTCCGAAGCCTATAAAAATGAGCCGGAGATATTTGAAGATTTCCGAATGAAATACTGGCTTATATATGCACTTGGCGACAGCTACAGTGAAATCTCTCAGCTGGCAGAGGAATGGCTTAAAAAGGAAGATAAGAGTGTATGTCCGCTGCTGAAAAGGGGATTTGATGCTAAGGGCAAAAAAGAAATGGCAAGGAGGGTGGAGATTATTGCTTCATTAGCCAAGAATCAGGAAAATGATTTTTATAGATCTCTCATTGAAGATGACGAAGCCTCGAAGGAAGTGCGGGAGGCGGCTATCTATGCACTGGGAGCTGAGCCTGAAAATGAAGAATTTTTAATAGGGCTTGTTAAGACCGAGAGAGGAAAATGTAGGGAAGCGGCTCTGTCCTCGCTTTCATGCATGGAGGGAGAGGGTGCGATAAAAGCCTGGGAGCAGGCACTTTCAAAGAAACCCGAAGCCTTATCCGAGCTTTTATTTAATTCGACCCAAAGCTGGGTAGGAGAACTTTTAGCACAGGCAATTAAAAGCCGGCTTGAAAAACTGGAAAATTATAAAAATCCGATTAAAGAAGCTTTAGATAAAGAAGCAGCAGAGGAAAAGAAAAAGGATATAAATGCTTTGGAGAATTTATGGTGTGCTTCAAGAGGAAAGGCTGTGCAGGAAATTGCCGAATGTGCTTTAAGAGCCTATAAGTTTATACCGGAAACTGTAAATAATGTATTAAAAATCTCCCTGCTTATGAATCCGGATGAGGTATTTTTCAGTACGGCAAAAAGGCTTTTTGAGCAGCATAAGGATGCCTGTCTTGAAAACGTTTTCTGTGCCGATTTGCTGACTCTGTCTGCAAATACGGTATATGAAAGGTATGAGGAGTATTTTAATAAATCCATTGTAAATAATGTTATTGCTTTTAAACACAATGAAACTGGTATTTTAAACAGCTTTTTAAGACTGCGCTATGATGAAAAAAGAAAGTGCTATATTCTTGGCAATATGAACTTTTATTCTTACGGGCAAAAGCTTGAAAGAGTTATTTTTGAAAACCTTGATATACGCTGGTATGATGTCCTGCTTAATTATAAAAAGGTTGATAAATACAAGGGAGATTGGATAAGGTATACAAATTCTTATGACGAAGTGATTGCGCTGTTATATAACCCAGAATATGAGGAGCTTAAAGCGAAGTACGGCAGTTATTTTTATAAGCGTATTTCGCAAAGACAGCCCACCCCTGAAGATATACGCATGCTCAAGCGCTGCGGCTGGAAAGACTATAGGGGAATACTCTCAAGTCTTAATGTAAGCAAAAACTCCAGAACCGCCACCTCTTATTATGTAAAATCTTTATTGAAAGAGCTGCCCTTAGAGCCTCAGGAACTGGCAGCTGAGCTTGATATATTGCTGGAGAAAGGGAAAGGGGTTTATACAAGCTACAGAGCCGCCTGGCGGGAATGGAGTGAAAAGCTTAAGAGCAATTATAAGATAGATGATGTATTAAATTTATGAAGAAAGAGCTTAATTATTTTTATATAGGAAATTCGTATGGAGGAAATCAGGACTGGTTTTTGGTTTTGCTTTTAATCCATAACGATATTGAATTTAAGCCGCTTTTATGGCATTGGTTCATGATTGTGGGCTATGAGGAGCGTGAAGCGGAGCTATATGTTAAGGTGGCGACCTATAGCCACTGGCGATATTATTCCTTTAAAAAAATGTGGAATTCAGGCTTTAGAAATAATGGAGGTATGATTATCTACCAATAATTTTTATAAAAATCTGGATATATTGTAATAGTTTATTAAATTATTATTAAATTTATAGCTATTTTTTTATAGACTAGATGGTGGTAGAATTTCAGAGTATAGTTATCCAGTTATAAAGCGTTATTGTTTTTAACCTTTTCTTAACAATAAGTTTTATAATTTAATTGAAGGTAAAGCTGAAATAGGAGTTTTATTTTGAAAATATTAACTGAGGAGGTTATAAACATGGGCACAAATGTGGAGTCCGAAATTGCAAAGATTATGAGTGAGAATGATAATTCCGGAGGGCATAAAAAGAAAAGATTTAAGCTTGGGAAATTTAAGATAGTTCTGATTTTAGCAGTTATCGTGCTTATAGCCTTTTTTGTTGCTTCTCAACTTCTGGGAGGGAGAAGGTCGGCGGCGGTTCCGGTTGAATCTTCTGTACTTGAAAGAGGGCATATTGAGGATTCCGTCAGCGTTACAGGTCCGGTTGAGGGTACTGACAGTGTCACTATAACCTCCGGAATACATGCTAAAATAACGGAAATCAATGTTAAAGAAGGCGATGAGGTGGTAGAAAATGAAACTGTCCTTGCAAGAATAGACACCGAGGAGCTTTTAAACAGGGTAGAAACCGCAAAGGGACAATACGACCTTGCAGTAGCTAATAAGACAGAAAAGATTAAGAACGATCAGAGCGGATATAATAAAGCTGCACAGGCGGTAAGTGCTGCACAAGGTGAATACAATAGAAAAGCGGAGCTTGCGGCAGCAGGTGCAATTCCTCAGTCGGAGCTTGATGCCGCTGCAAATGCGCTGAACAGTGCAAGAAGTGAGCTTTCACAGTTTAAAACCAAAAACGGAAAAATAGATCCCGGTGAATCCTATGATATTCAAATCAATAATGCCAAGCTTGAGGTTGAAAGGCTTGAAAAGCAGCTTGAAAGTGCTACCCTTATTGCACCTATAAGCGGTACTGTCACCAGAGTTTATGCCAAGGTAGGAAGATTTGCTGACCAGGCAGTTGACAATAATCCCACACTTATTACTATTGAAAAGCTAGACAAGCTCCAGCTGAACCTTGCAGTAAGCGAGTATAATATAGGGAAAATCAAGATAGGCCAGAAGGTCGAAATTTCTGCGGATATGCTTGGAAGCGGAAATACTGTAGAGGGTGAGGTTGAAAAAATAAGTCCCTCAGGAGAGATAAAGCAAGGCTCAGCTTCAGCTGAAAGAGTTATTCCGGTAAAGGTAAATATAAAAGACAGCAGCAGCCTTATTTCAGGAATAAGTGCCAAGGCAAATATTATTATACAGGAAAAGGATGATGTATACGCTGTGCCTATAGGCGCAGTAGGAGATGACGGTACCGGACAGAGTGTAATGCAGTTTATTAAAGAAACGGGAAACGGCAGGGGAATCATTAATATAGTACCGGTTAAAACCGGAATTGAAGGAGAAGTGAATCTTGAGCTTTTAGATGAATCGGTGGAGAATCTTGATTCTTCAAAGCCTTTAAGATATATGTCTAAATATGACCCTATGCTTGCCGAGGGCACAGAGGTAGATTATATGTCTGCAAATGCTTTGCCGAAGGGTGTTTCACAAGAACAGACCGCCGGTGAAGCCGGCTCAGGTGAATCCCAGTAAAATCCGATATAAATATAAAGTATAGAAAGGATAAGCTTGGTACAGATATTATGGATGAAATAATACTGCTTGAAGATTTGGTTAAAATCTATGATACCGGAGCAATCAAGGTACTTGGACTTAACCAGATAAATTTAAGTGTTAAGCATGGAGAGTTTGTTGCCATAATGGGACATTCAGGCTCGGGAAAATCTACGCTTTTAAATATACTTGGCTGTCTTGACAGACCCACACTCGGACATTATTATCTTGACGGCATAGATGTTGCAGATATGAGTCAGGATGAATTAAGCAGGGTAAGAAATCAGAAAATAGGCTTTGTATTCCAGTCATTTAATCTTATCAGCCGTATGACTATATTAAAAAATGTTGAAGTGCCTATGACCTATGCCAAGATTAAACCTGCCAAGAGAAGAATCAGAGCTGTAGAGCTGCTTGAGATGGTCGGTCTGGGGGCAAGAATCAACCATGAGCCTAATGAGCTTTCAGGCGGACAAAGGCAGAGAGTAGCTATAGCCAGGGCGCTTGCAAACGACCCTCCCTTAATACTTGCAGATGAGCCTACGGGAAACCTTGATTCTCAGGCTTCAGTGGAAATCATGGAGCTTTTTGCCAAGCTTCATCAAAACGGCTCCACTGTAGTCGTAGTAACCCATGAGGATAATATAGCAGCCTACACACATAGAATTATTACCTTTAAGGACGGCGTGCTGGAAAGCGACCGAATCAATGGAAATCCCACTCCTATAAGCGATAATATGGGCTTAGGCGAGAGGAAGAGTTAAGGAGGTTATATGGTCATAGAAAATCTTAAAATGGCACTTTCAGCACTTGTAGCCAATAAACTGCGTTCATTTTTAACAATGCTCGGGATTATAATAGGAATAGGCTCCGTGATTGCAATTACTGCAATAGGAGATACAGTAAGAAAGATGGTGTCAAGTATTTATGAGAATGTCGGAGCAACACAGGCATTTGTTTATCCCAACATACAAGAAGACGGGGGAGCGCGCGAAAGCGACTTTTTTACAAAGGAAGATATTGAGAAGTATAAACAGGTATTTGGAAGCCAGCTTGCTTACATAGATACTAACAGCTCGACAAGTGGCGATGTTAAGACAAAGCTTGGGATTAATAAAGTAAATTTAAATGGAGCAGATTATAATTTTATCGACTTTCAGAGCTTCAAAATCATCTATGGCAGATTTTTTGTGCCCAGTGATATGAATCAGCAAAGATACGTGGCAGTAGTTGAGGATACGGCAGCTCTTAAGATGTTTGGCACTGAGGATGCGGTGGGGAAAACCTTTAGAGAGAAGTTTAACGGCGTATTAAGTGAATTTCTGGTAGTAGGAATTTACCGTCAGGAACTGTCTCCGCTGCAAAAGGTTTTTATGGGAAACAGCCAGATTTTAAATGCTTACATACCCACGACTTTATTTTATGAAGCTGAGGGAAATGCAGCAGCAAGCCTTAGAATTTTTGCAGATACAAGCTTCAGAGGTGCAAGGCTTGCCAAATTTAATAATGAATTTCTTGAGTATATAGCAAAAACTAAAGGCAGGAATACAGAAGACTACTACCTTGCTGATGTCGGAAAGGAAATGGGGCAGGTTGACGGCTTCCTAGGCGCCGTATCCATAGGAATGGGAGGAATTGCGGCTATCTCTCTTTTGGTAGGAGGTATAGGAATTATGAATATCATGCTTGTATCCGTAACCGAAAGAACCAGAGAGATAGGTACCAGAAAGGCGCTCGGTGCAACTACGGGAGATATCCTGACACAGTTTTTAATTGAGTCTGCGGTGCTTTCTGCTGTAGGCGGCATTATAGGCATAATTATAGCAGCCGGAGGGATGACGCTTGCCGGGCTTTTGCTGAATCAAAGCGTGGTGATTAAGCCCTTTGTAGTAGTGCTGGCAGTAGGATTTTCTGCGCTTGTCGGAATATTTTTTGGAATTTATCCTGCACAAAAGGCGGCAAAAAGGGATCCTATTGAATGCTTAAGATATGAATAAGGATGACTGCACTTGTTTGATATTGTAATAGAGAAGACACTTGTCAAGGCATATTATATTGTTTATAATATGCCTTGCTTTTTGTAAATCAAAAAATGGAGGTTTTTAATGGCTAAGCCATACGATGCGGATAGTATAAATGTATTGGAGGGACTTGAAGCGGTGCGCAAACGTCCCGGAATGTATATAGGAGGTGTAGGAGCAAAGGGGCTTAACCACCTCATATATGAGATAATGGACAATTCTATTGATGAGCATCTTGCAGGCTATTGCAGTGAAATCAGAGTTACTCTTGAAGGAGACGGCTCATGCACTGTAGAGGATAACGGAAGGGGTATACCTGTCGAGCGGCATAAAAAAGGAATTTGTGCAGCGAGGATAGTGCTTTCTACTTTACATGCCGGAGGTAAGTTTGACAGTGAGGCTTATAAAACCAGCGGAGGGCTTCACGGTGTAGGCTCTTCAGTGGTAAATGCTCTTTCTTCAAAATTTATCGTAAAAATTTCAAGAAACGGATTTATATATCAAGATACTTATAAAAGGGGTATCCCGACTACAGAATTAATTGAAGGGCTGCTTCCTCAAATTGGCAAGAGCCGGCATACAGGAACAAGCATCAATTTTCTGCCTGATGATGAAATCTTTGAAAAAATAAAGTTCAGAGCGGACTGGCTTAAATCAAGGATACATGAAAGTGCCTACTTAAATCCCGGACTTATTATAATATATGAAAATAAGAGAGAGGGAGAAGAAGAAAGAATTGAATATCATGAGCCTGAGGGTCTTACCGCCTATATCAGGGACCTTAATAAAGGCAGGGAGGCGGTACATGCACCTGTTTACTTTGCAGGAAAAGCAGAGGGAGTAGAGGCTGAAATTTGTATACAGTTTGTTGATGCCTTTGAGGAAAATATACTCGGCTTTTGCAATAATATATTTACTCAGGAGGGAGGCTCTCATATAGTAGGCTTTAAGACGAGGTTTACTCAGCTTATTAATTCCTATGCGAGAGAGCTTGCGATTTTAAAGGAAAAGGATTCCAACTTTACAGGTCCGGATACCAGAAACGGCATGACTGCACTGATTTCCGTCAAGCATCCCGACCCTATGTTTGAGGGGCAGACCAAAACCAAGCTTGCCAATGCCGATGCAGCCAGAGCGGTAAGCAATATCACAGGTGAATATCTGACAAGGTATTTTGACAGGAATCTGGAAATTCTTAAAGCAATTATAAGCTGTGCAGAAAAATCCGCCAGAATACGCAAGGCTGAGGAAAAAGCAAAGACAAATCTTTTATCTAAATCCAAGTTTTCATTTGATTCAAATGGAAAGCTTGCTAACTGTGAAGCGAGAGACCCTCAAAAATGTGAAATATTTATAGTTGAGGGAGATTCGGCGGGAGGCTCCGCTAAAACTGCAAGAAACAGAAAATATCAGGCAATCCTTCCCATAAGGGGCAAAATCCTTAATGTTGAAAAGGCTTCGATTGACAAGGTGCTTGCAAATGCCGAGATAAGAACTATGATTAATGCTTTTGGCTGCGGATTTTCAGAAGGCTACGGCAATGATTTTGATATTGCCAAGCTTAGGTATGATAAGGTGATTCTCATGACGGATGCCGATGTCGACGGAAGCCATATAGATACCTTGCTGCTTACCTTTTTATATAGATTTATGCCCGAGCTTATTTATGACGGGCATGTCTACATAGCGATGCCTCCTTTATATAAGGCGATCCCCAAAAAAGGAGAAGCGAAGTACCTGTATAATGATAAGGAGCTTGAACAGTATAAGAAAAAGCATAAGGATTTTACTCTGCAAAGGTATAAGGGACTTGGAGAAATGGATGCTTCTCAGCTTTGGGAAACCACTCTCGACCCTGAAAGGCGCGTGCTTAAAAGAGTAGAAATAGAGGATGCAAGACTTGCCGGTGAGCTGACCCAGTTATTAATGGGCTCTGAGGTGGCTCCAAGAAGGGAGTTTATTTACAGTCATGCAGAGGAAGCTGTAATAGATGCATAATCATAAAAATAAAGCAAAGTAGGAGGTAAGATGCCTGAAACAATAATTAGAACCGAATATTCGGAGGAGATGCAAAAATCCTATCTTGATTATTCTATGAGTGTAATTACTGCACGTGCAATCCCCGATGCCAGGGACGGCTTAAAGCCTGTTCAAAGGAGGGTGCTCTATGATATGAGCCAGCTTAAATTAAGCTCGGATAAACCGCATAGAAAATCCGCACGCATAGTAGGGGATACTATGGGAAAGTACCACCCTCACGGAGATTCCTCAATTTATGAAACTCTGGTAGTTTTAAGCCAGGCATGGAAAAGAGGTATGCCCTTAGTTGACGGGCATGGCAATTTTGGCTCAATAGAGGGAGATGGTGCGGCAGCAATGCGTTATACAGAGGCCAAGCTGAAAAAATTTACAGAGGATGTCTATCTGCGTGATTTAGATAAAACTGTAAAGTTTGTATCCAATTACGACGAAACCGAAAAAGAGCCTCAGGTGCTGCCGGTGAGAATCCCGAATCTTCTTATAAACGGTGCGGAGGGCATAGCGGTGGGTATGTCTACTTCCATTCCCTCACATAATTTATCGGAAGTATGCGAGGCCTGTATAGCCTATATTAATAATAGGGATATAAGCACTAAAGAGCTTATGGATTATATTAAAGGACCGGATTTCCCTACAGGCGGAATTATAGCGAATAAAAGTGAGCTTGAAGGCATCTATGAAAGCGGAGCGGGCAAGCTTAAATTAAGGGGAAAAATAGAGGTTGAGCTTGGAAGAAAAAAGACGGATAAGGATAAATTAATCATCACGGAAATTCCCTATACCATGATAGGGGCAGGAATAAATAAATTTTTGCAGGATACCGCCGCCTTAGTTGAAGCTAAAAAGCTCCCGGAGATAGTCGATATAAGCAATCAGTCAGACAAAGGCGGGACGAGGATAGTATTTGAGCTTAAAAAGGATGCAGATATAGACAGGATTAAAGCGGTATTATTTAAAAAGACCAAGCTTGAGGACAGCTTCGGTATAAATATGCTTGCAATAGTGAAGGGAAGACCTGAAACCCTGAGCCTTAAGGGCATACTTAAAAATTATCTGGATTTTCAGTATGAAAATGCTTATAAAAAATATACCGTACTTTTAAATCAAGAGCTTGAGAAAAAAGAAATTCAGGAAGGGCTTATTACAGCCTGCGACTGCATAGACTTAATCATAGCGATATTGCGAGGCTCACGCTCGCTTGCACAGGCGAGGGAATGCCTTATAAACGGCAATATTTCAAATATAAAGTTTAAAACCGAGGGCTTTGAGGAAGCGGCTAAAAGGCTCAGCTTTACCAAGCTTCAGGCTCAGGCTATACTTGAGATGAGGCTGTATAAGCTGATAGGGCTTGAGGTGGAGGCTCTCTTAAAGGAGTACAAGGCTGTTATTAGAAATATTAAAAATTATGAAAAAATATTAAACTCGAAAAAAAATATGGATGAGCTTCTTATTGCCGACCTTGAGACTATAAAACAAGAATATGGCTATAAAAGAAGAACCTTAATAGAGGATTCAAAAGAAATAGTTTATGAAGAAATTAAGGCTGTCGCCGAGGAAGTAGTCTTTCTTATGGACAGATTCGGGTACTGCAAGACTGTTGACAGAGCGGTTTTTGAAAAGAATTATAAAAAAGCTTTATTAAATTCGGATGACAGTGATGCAGAAAGCACTTTAAGCTATAAGTCGGCTTATAATGACTACAAATATATTATCGAAGCAAGAAGTGATGAATTGCTTTATATATTTACTGATGCAGGTCTGATGCATCAGATAAAGCTTTCAGATTTTTCTTTGGCAAGGCTTAAGGACAAAGGCACTCCGCTTGATAATATATGCAAATATGATGCAGATACCGAGCGTATACTTTTGACAGATACCTCAGAAGGACTCAAAAACAAAGAACTGGTATTTATCACCAGACAGGGATTCATAAAAAAGACCGCTTTTGAGGAATTTATTACTAATAACCGGCGCATTGCTGCTGCCAAGCTTGCCCAAGAGGATGCTCTTATTGCAGTTAAGCCTGTTTGCTCAGAAGGGGATGAGGCGGCTGTGATTTCGGATAAAGGCTATACTCTCAGATTTTCTATTGAGGAGGTAAGCCGTCTAAAAAAGACCGCAAAGGGTGAAAGGGCGATGAAGCTCTCGGCAGGCGAGGAATTAATTGCAGCGGATTTAATACAGTCCGGCGATACTAAAGCTGTTATAAATATTAACGGAAAAGAAATAGCGTTAAGCAAGTTCAAAGCAGGGCATAGAAATGACAGAGGCAATAAAAATTTACGAATCTTGCATGAGTTGGTAAATTAAGCTATAATTGTAAATATCCCGACAATCATGTTTTACTATACTGAATTATAAATATAACTGGAAAAATATATGCTTGATATAACGAATCTGCCTGAAAACTATCTTAAAGCCATGCAGGAGCTTTTAAAAGAGGATTATAATCTTTATATTGAAAGCCTTGGCAAAAAGCCGTATTCAGGAATCAGAGTTAATACATTAAAAACTACTCCCGAACAATTTAAAGAATTATTTAAAAGAGAGTTTAAGCCGGTGCCTTGGACTCACAACGGCTTTTATGCTGAAGACGGCATCAGGCTGTCCAAAAGTCCCTACTACCATGCAGGGCTGTATTATTTACAGGAGCCTTCAGCCATGGCTCCGGCTGTTTTTGCAGATATAAAGCCCGGCTATAGGGTGCTTGACCTATGTGCAGCACCGGGAGGAAAAAGCACCGAGCTTGCTGCAAGGCTTAACGGAAGCGGACTGCTGGTGGCAAATGATATCAGTGCCGCAAGAGCTAAGGCACTGCTTAAAAATATAGAGCTTGCCGGGGCAGGCAATGTGCTTATTACCTGTGAGGAGCCGGGCAGGCTTGTAAAAAGCCTTGAGGGATATTTTGACAGTATATTGGTGGATGCTCCCTGCTCGGGTGAGGGAATGTTCAGAAAAGACCAGACAGTATTAAATGAATATAAAAAAAGAGGCTCGGAGTTTTTTGTACCTATACAGAATTCTATTCTGGAAACCGCCTCCAGGCTGTTAAAGCCCGGAGGGAGCATAATGTATTCTACCTGTACCTATTCGGCAGCAGAAAATGAAAATATTATATTAAATTTTCTTGACAGGCATGGGGATTTTTATATAGAGTCTTTAAAAATCTGTGAAGGCTTTTCTGAATCCGATATTTTAAAGGGCTGTATCAGGCTTTTTCCTCATAGACTTGAGGGAGAGGGGCATTTTCTTGCCAGACTCAGAAGCAGTGTCAGACAGGAGGAAAATTCGGAAATCAAAGCTGTTAAAGCCGGTTTAAAGGTTAAATTGCCTGAAAGCTGTCTCAGCTTTCTTAAGCATATAAACAGGACTTGGGATAAAGAGAGATTTTATGTAAACAGAGAGTATATATATTACCTGCCTGAATTTTACAGCTTGGATAAGAATATACATTATCTTAGGAGCGGGCTTTTGCTCGGGCGAATGAAAAATTCAAGATTTGAGCCTTCTCAGGCACTTGCTATGAATCTTAAGCTTCAGGAATGGGATAATCCGCTTAATCTAAGCATAGAGGATAACAGGGTAATAAAATATCTTAAAGGAGAAACCCTTGAAGATGACAGTACCTATAATGATTTCAGACTTGTAGGTGTTGAGGGCTTTCCGCTGGGTTTTATAAAACAGAATACCTCTAAGTGCAAGAACAAGTATTATCCCGGCTGGCGTATGACATAAATAAAATCAAACGATTAAACCTATGCAGACAGTTTCCGCTTTGAAAGCACAGAGCCTTTAAACAAATAAATGGATGATAAAATGGATATAGATGAAAATGGATAAAAATATGATTAATAATATAAAAACCTGTATATTTGACCTTGACGGTACCCTCGTAGATTCTATGTGGATGTGGAAAGACATAGATAGAGAATATCTCTCCAGATATGGACTTGACTGTCCTGAGGGTATGGAAAGAGAGATAGAGGGAATGAGCTTTACTGAAACTGCCTCATATTTTAAAAAAAGATTTGACCTGTCTGATGAAGTGGAGCAGATTAAGGCTGACTGGGAATTAATGTCACTTAATAAGTATAAATATGAAGTAGGGCTGAAAACCGGAGTTTATGATTTTTTAAACTATATAAAGAATAACGATATAAAAACCGGAATTGCAACAAGCAACAGCAGAATGATAGTAGATACTGTACTTGATTCTCTAAGCATAGCCGGCTATTTTGATACTATAGTTACCGGCTGTGATGTGGGAAAGGGCAAGCCTGCCCCTGATGTATATTTAAAGGTGGCAGATATACTTTCAAGTGATGTGAGGGAATGCCTTGTATTTGAGGATATTCCGGCAGGAATTATGGCAGGCAAGGCGGCAGGCATGACAGTTTACGCAGTTGAGGATAAATTTTCACTGCATTTAAAAGAAGAAAAGATGCGCCTTGCAGATGCATATATAATTGATTACAGGGAAATAATGTAGTTAAGGGGCTTAATTTATGAATATAGCGATTATAACAGGAGCTTCCTCAGGGCTTGGGCGAGAATTTGCTTTAAAATTAAATAAAGGATATAAGGATATTAACGAATTTTGGCTTGTCGCAAGGAGAGAAAACAGGCTTAAGAGGCTTGCAAAACTTCTTAACAAAAGAGTGAGAATATTTATCCTTGACCTTGAAAGAGAGGATTCAGTTAAATTAATTGAAAAAACTCTTTTAAAAGTCAAGCCGAATATCAAATATCTTGTAAATGCCGCAGGGTTCGGGCTGATAGCGGAGATAGGAAAGTATTCGGCTTATGAGGAAGCCCGAATGATAGATTTGAATGTAAAGGCACTTACGATGCTTACCAATATTTGCCTGCCCTATACCAAACGAGGCTCGGAGATATTTATGCTGGCTTCTGCCGCCGCTTTTATGCCTCAGCCCGGCTTTGCGGTATATGCGGCTACTAAAGCCTATGTGCTTTCATATTCAAGTGCATTAAGACAGGAGCAGGAGAAAAGAGGAGTAAGGGTTTTAGCAGTATGTCCCGGACCGGTAGCCACAGAGTTTTTTGATAAAGCCGAGAAGAAATACAGCACAAAGCTCTATAAAAAGCTTTTTATGGCAGAAGCAAAGGCTGTAGTGTCAAAAGCTATAGTTGATGCCGAGCTTAAAAAAGGCATATCGGTTTACAGCTTAGGAATGAAGCTGTTCAGAATTTCAGCTAAACTTATGCCTCAGAGCCTGCTGCTGAAAATATTAAATAAATTAAGACAGTAAAATTATACTAAGACAGGTGCAGCGATAATTATAATGAGGGAAATACAGATAAATGAAGCGGATGCGGGACAGAGGCTTGATAAATTATTAAAAAAATATTTTAGCGGCTACAGCAGCCTGATATATAAAATGCTTAGAAAGAAAAATATCACCTTAAACGGCAAAAGAGCTTCCGGCTCGGAAAGACTGGCTAAGGGTGACAGCATAAAGCTATGGATTTCGGATAAGATACTTAATGAAGCTAATAAAACATTGAAGTCAGATCATGTCAGACATGATGGAAAGGAGAAGCAAATGTCTGAGAGTAACAGCTTTTTTAATAGTGTACTTAAAGCAAGAGATATAGTATATGAAGATTCAGATATTATAATGATTAATAAATCTGTGGGTATGCTTTCGCAAAAAGCTTCTGAAAGCGATATATCTGTAAATGAACTGCTTATTAATTATTTAATTAAAAAAGGAGAAATTGATGAAAAATCCTTAAAGCTTTTTAAACCCTCGACCTGCAACAGGCTGGATAGAAACACCAGCGGACTTTTAATCTGTGCTAAAACCTATAAGGCGGCAAAAAAAATGAATTTGCTTATTAAGGAGCGCTTGATTGATAAGAAATATTTATGTATAGTCAAGGGTATAATTAATGAAAAAAGTCTGATAAGCGGCTGGCTTTATAAAGACAAAGGCACCAACAAGGTTAAAATTAAAAATCAGGAATTTCCCAATGCAAAATATATTGAAACGGAGTATACCCCGTTTAGAACCTCAGGAGGCATGACCCTGCTTGAGGTCAGGTTAATTACCGGAAGGACCCACCAAATCAGAGCTCATTTAGCTTCTATCGGACATCAGATAATAGGTGATACCAAGTATTTTTCCAATAAAGCTTTAAATCAAATTGAAGGGGACAATATCAATGCTTCAGTTAATATGAAGGCTGTATTTAAAAAATACGGCTTCAGGCATCAGCTTCTGCATGCTTATACTATAAAAATGCCGCCTATAGCCGGAGATTTTGCTTATTTAAGTGAGAGAACCTTTACTGCGCCGATTCCTGAGATATTTGAGAAGCTCATGCCCCTGCCTTAATATAAAAATGCTGCACAGAAAGAGAATACATAATGGCAACCTGGAAGTCCAGAGGACTCAGAGGCTCGGCTCTTGAAGAAATGATTAATTATACAAATGAGGCTTATAAATTAAAAGAGCTGGCACTTATACAAAAAATACCGACCCCTATCACTCCTATACAGATAGATAAAAAAAACAGACATATCACACTGGCGTATTTTGACAAAAAAAGTACGGTAGATTACATAGGGGTGGTACAGGGAGTGCCGGTATGCTTTGATGCAAAGGAATGTGCCTCCGAGATATTTCCTTTGAGCAATATACATATTCACCAGATGGAATTTATGAGAGAATTTGAAAGGCAAAGGGGAATAGCCTTTTTAATACTTTTTTTTGCGGCTAAAAATCAAGCCTACTATCTTTCGTTTGCCGGTCTTGACAAATTCTGGCAAAGAATGCTCGATGGAGGCAAAAAAAGCTTTTCGTATAATGAAATCGCTAAGGAAGCTTATTTAATTAATGCGAAAAAAGATTTTATACTGCATTATCTTGAACAGCTTAATAAAGATTTGCAGGGAAGATTGGAACCTGATGCTCAGACATATCAACCATAAATAGATTGTAATAGAAAGAGGGAAAGTGTAATTTTATGCGAAAACTGGCTTTAAGTAATGAAGAGCTTCTTTCAGTTGAAAGACCTGCAAGATATATAGGCGGAGAGATGAACAGTGCATGCAAAATCATTGACGGGAATATGCTTCGCTTTGTAATGTGTTTTCCGGATGTTTATGAGATAGGCATGAGTCATATCGGGATACAGATTTTATATGATATGTTTAATCGAAGAGAAGATGTTTTTTGTGAAAGGCTGTTTTCTCCCTGGATAGACCTGGATAAGCTTATGAGAGAAAAAGATATTCCTCTTTTTTCACTTGAAAGCCAGCTTCCTGTAAGGGAGGCTGATTTTCTTGGAATCACCCTGCAGTATGAGATGTGCTATACAAATATACTGCAAATTCTGGACCTTTCAAAAATACCGATTCATGCTGCCGAGCGTGATGAAACAGATCCTATAGTTATAGGAGGAGGACCCTGCGCCTATAATCCCGAGCCCTTGGCAGAATTTTTTGATATGTTTTATATAGGGGAGGGAGAGGTAAGATATGACGAATTATTTGAGCTTTATAAAAGCTGCAAAAAAGAGGGCAAGTCAAGGGTGGAGTTTTTAAGACAGGCTTCACAGATTGAAGGTCTATATGTGCCGCTTTTATATAAAACTGATTATGATGATGAGGGACTTATAAAAAGCTTTGCTCCTTTATATGAAGCTGTACCCGAGGTTATACGCAGACAGGTAGTGACTGAAATGGACGAGGTAAATTTTATAAATAAGCCTGTAGTGCCGTTTATAAAGGTAACTCAGGACAGAGTAGTGCTTGAGCTGATGAGAGGCTGCATCCGGGGATGCAGATTCTGCCAGGCGGGCTTTGTTTACAGACCTCTTAGGGAGCATTCAGTGGAATACCTTAAAAATTACGCATTTACAATGCTTGAAATTACCGGAGCGGAGGAAATATCATTAAGCTCATTAAGCTCCAGTGATTACAGCAATCTTGGCAAGCTGCTTGAATTTTTAATTGAATATACCGGAAAACACGGAATTAATATCTCGCTGCCCTCATTAAGAATAGATGCTTTTTCGCTTGACATTATGAAGAGAGTGCAGGATGTCAAAAAAAGCTCTCTTACCTTTGCACCTGAGGCGGGCTCACAAAGACTCAGGGACGTAATTAATAAAGGCATAAGTGAGGAGGATATAATAGGCGGAGCCATGCAGGCATTTAGAGGCGGCTGGAATAAGGTCAAGCTTTATTTTATGCTTGGGCTGCCGACTGAAAATGAAGATGATATTAAAGGAATACCTTTGCTGTGTGAAAAGCTTGCCGAGAAATATTATGAGATACCGAAGGATGAAAGAAACGGCAAGGTTCAGATAACGGCAAGCTCTTCATTTTTTGTGCCCAAGCCCTTTACCCCCTTTCAGTGGGCTTCCATGCTTAGGAGGGAGGAATACCTGGAAAGAGCGTATCTGGTTAAAGACACTTTAAAAGAGCAGTTAAATAAAAAAAGCATAAAGTACCAGTATCACGATGCTGAGGTGACTATACTTGAGGGGGTGCTTGCAAGAGGCGACAGAAAAATTTCCAAAGTTATAGAGGAAGCTTACCGGCTTGGTGCCTTATATGATTCCTGGTCGGACAGGTTTAATAATGACATCTGGCTGCAGGCGTTTGAAAATACCGGCATAGATTATGAATTTTATACTTTGAGAAAGAGAGAACTAGATGAAATTCTGCCTTGGGATTTCATAGATATAGGTGTCAGTAAGGCTTTTTTAAAGCGAGAATGGGAAGCGGCCTGCGACAGCAGAGTTTCACCGAACTGCAGACAGGCGTGCCTCGCCTGCGGAGCTAAAAGATTTAATTCGGGAGTATGCTGTGGGCATTGAGTTGAGCTTGGGCAGGAGCAAACAAATTGGAGGCTTTTTAAATTGGAGATAAGGATAAAATTTGCAAAGATTGGGAATATGAGATTTATAGGGCATCTTGATATAATGAGGTTTTTTCAAAAGGTTATGAGAAAATCCGCTCTGCCCGTTAAATACAGTGAAGGTTTTTCTCCTCACCAGATTATGTCCTTTGCTTCACCTTTAGGTATGGGGATTGAGGGGCTTGGAGAATATTTGGATATAGAGCTGTATGATGATAAGGTGGCAGCAATTACCTCAGGGAAAGCCGTAAAGCTTTTAAATCGAAATATGTGTGAAGGCATGGAGATAATCTCATTTAAAAAGCTTAAAGTCACAGGCAAAAGTGCCATGTCACTGGTAGGACTGGCTGACTATATGCTTGTGTTCAATCCTGAGGATACGGAAAATTTAAAGCTTTCAGAAAAGGATTTTAACTGCTATTTAAAAGCTTTTATGTCAAAGGAAAGTCTTTTAATTGAAAAAATAAGCAAGGACAAGGTAAAAATACTTGATATTAAACCGCTTATAAGACATATTGAATATAGAAAAGCTGTATTTATAAATAATAAAGCTTTTTCAGGCGATATAATATTTATGAATATTACTCAGGGCAGTATTGACAATTTAAAGCCGGAGCTGGTTTTAAATGCACTGACCCAATATGTAAATATGCCGAAGCTAAGGTGCAGTATAATCAGGACTGAGCTTTATGATTCACAGCATCGCAGTTTGGAGGATTATGGAGAGGACATCACGTAAGATTATTATTACAAAATACAATAAAAAAATTATCTCAGTAGTTTATATAAACGGCAAAGCCTATGATATTGATGTACATCTGCCCGGAGAGCCTTTATTAAATTCTATACATGCAGCCAAGGTTAAAAATATCGCTGCGAATATAGATGCCGCTTTTCTTGAAATCTGTCTGCAAAAGGACGGCAAGGGCAAGAATACAAAATGCTTTTACAGCTTAAAGGACAATAAAAGCCATTTATATCTTGATAATATTTCGCATGAGAAGCTTAAAGAGGGCGATGACGTGCTGGTACAGATAATCAAGGAATCAGTGAAAGCCAAAGTCCCGATCGCAACCTCGCATATATCGCTGAGCGGCATATATATAGTAGTGTCTGTGGGCAGAGGACGAATTAATTTTTCATCCAAGATTAAAGATAATGAGTGGAAGCAATCTACAGCGGAGCTGCTGAGTAATTATCTTGAGGACGGCATGGACCTGCTTTTAAGAACCAATGCTTATACTGCGGATACAGAGCTTATTATAAATGAAGTGAAAAAATATAAGGCAAAGCTCAATGCCCTGCTGGAAAAAGCTGCTTATAGAAATGTTCCAAGCTTGCTGTATTCCTCTGATAAAAGCTATATAAATCTGGTCAAGAAATATCTTAACTCGGAGCTGATTGAAATACTTACAGACCTAGAGCCTGTCTACAATGAAATCCGGCAGTTCGTAGAAATCCAAAACAGCACTTATCTTACGAGAATAAGGTTTTATAATGATCTTCTGCTGCCGCTGGCTAAGCTGTACAGTATTGAAACTCTTATATCAGAGGCTTTAAGCAGGAAAGTCTGGCTTAAATCAGGTGCCTATATAGTGATAGAGCCTACAGAAAGTCTTACTGCGATTGATGTAAATACAGGGAAGCGCAGCAATAAGGAAAATGCTCAGGAAAGTGTCAGACAGACCAATATTGAAGCAGCTGTTGAAATTGCAAGGCAGCTTAGGCTTAGAAATATTTCAGGGATTATAGTAGTTGATTTTATTGATATGCTTTCAGAAAATGATAAGAAGGAGCTTTTTGAGGTGATAAACGGCGAGCTTAAAAAGGACCCGCTGAAGGCCGCCGCCGTTGATATCACTGCCCTTAATTTAATTGAAATAACAAGACAGAAAATAAGAAAGCCTTTGCACGAGCAATTTATGCTTGACATATAAGGGGTTTTTTGATATACCTATTAATATATAGGCAATACATTCTTAATATTTTGTAATATTTATCAGATTTTAAACAAAATGCTGATTAATATAATTAAATATTAATTCTGTGCCTGGTAAGGCGGACATTCACAATCCGCTCTGCTGCCTGCTTATTATACGAAGATGGTTAATTCCTGGTTTGATGCAAAAAATATTGACCATAAATATATTTGTAGAAAGGAAATAATATAGTGTACAAAAAAAGTTTACGCTTATTTTTGTTCATGCTTGTATTCTGTCTTACGCTGCTAACGGGAATAAGCTGTAAAGCCTACGCAGAAGAATATAATTCTTATGTGGGTAAATTAAATATTAGTGCTTACAGTGATAATCTCAAAACCTTTTATGGGGAAAAACCTGTATCGGGCAGAACTGTATCAGCAAAATTAAGTATGTTTGATATGGGAGAAAGTATAAAAATCGGAGATAAGGTTTATAAGGTTGAGTCCACTCTTGCAGAGAGTGCTTCTGAAAACATTATGGTTTACTGTGACAGCAGGGAGGCAGCTGTAAAATACGGGATGAAAACTGAAAAAGTTTACAGAAAGTCGGGCGGTGCAAAGGCTGCTGCAAAAAATACCTCAGCCTCCAAATCAGCCTCAGCTGGCAAATCAAAGTCAGCCTCAGCTTCATCCCAGAAGGCTGCTTCATCCTCAAAAGCCGCTTCAACACATATAGCCGGAAAGAGCCTGGGCAAGTTTCAGGTTACCGCTTACTGCAGCTGTGCTATATGCTCGGGACAGTACGCTGGAGGAGCTACAAGCAGCGGCGTGATGCCGAAGCAGTCACATACTATTGCGGTTGACCCGGCTGTAATACCTATGGGAAGCAAGGTTGTGATTGATGGTGTTACCTACACTGCCGAAGATACCGGCAAGGGTATTGATGGAAAGAAAATAGACATCTATTTTAATGACCATGCTCAGGCACAGGCTTATGGTCTTAAAACTAAAGAAGTATTTGCTACAAATTAATTTTTTTAAAATAAGAATTTCAGAAAGTGAGCAGTTTACGGTTGAAGAACAGGATTAAAGCCTTTATCCTAGCTATTGTTTTTCTTATTTCAGGCTGTATGCCAAAACCTCTGACAGGTTATGGAGTATTTTTAGGAATTAATGCGAGCGAATCAGCTAAACTTCGGAAATACAGCCTTATCGTAATTGAGCCCTCCGAGTTTAATGCAGCTCAGATAGAAAAATTACATTCAGAAAAAAAGACAGTATATGCTTATCTTAATATAGGGGCGATTGAAAAATATCGTCCTTATTATAGCCGTTTTAAGGCTGTAACGCTTGGAGCATACGAAAACTGGCCCGATGAGCTCTGGATTAATACAGCCTCTGCAGATTGGCAGGATTTTATCGTCAATGCTTTAGGAAAGCAATATGCTGATATGGGATTTGACGGTTTTTTTTTAGACAACTCAGATGTCTATTTTAATTATCAGCAGGAAGAGGTATTTCAGGGGCTTTGCTCCATACTAAAGGGGCTGAAAGGTTATAATCTTCCGCTGATTATTAATGGAGGAGATGCTTTTGTGTCAAGGTGTATAGAGGAGGGCAGTGCCTTGTCTTTATTTGACGGAATCAATCAGGAAACGGTTTTTACCAGCATTGATTTTGAAAACCGCTCTTACGGTCTGCAAAAAGAAGCAGAAACCGACTATTATAAGGAGTATCTTGCCAAAGTAAAAGCCTGCGGTCTGTCGGTGTATTTGCTGGAATATGGAGCGGATGCCGCACTTTTAAAACAGATAGAGGCTTATTGCAGAAAAAACGGCTTTGTATGGTATAATGCCGAGAGCTTGGAGCTTAAATAAATAATATTAGAGCACTTACGGTTTTAAGCAGGAGGCTTCGGATTCTTAAGCCGGAGCAGCTGATTTGTAAGAGGCTCGGATAATGGAGGATATGATGAGTAATATACCAACACCGCATATTGATGCAAGTGAGGGGGAAATAGCGCAAACTATTCTGCTTCCCGGCGACCCCTTGAGAGCAAAATTTATTGCGGATAATTTTTTGCAGAATGTAAAGCAGTTTAATTCCACCAGAAATATGCTGGGCTTTACAGGAGATTATCAAGGCAAAGAGGTGTCTGTTATGGGAACCGGCATGGGCTGCCCCTCAATAGGGATTTATTCCTATGAGCTTATTAATTTTTATAAAGTAAAAAATCTTATACGAGTAGGCACGGCAGGTGCCTTAAGCCCGGAAGTGCATATCAAGGATTTAGTATTCGGCATGGGAGCCTGTACTACCTCAAACTATCCGGCACTGATGGGACTTAACGGCACCTTTGCTCCTATCTGCTCTTATACCTTACTTGAGCGGGCGGCTGCCAATGCCAAAAAGTTTGGATTTAAATATCATGTCGGTAATATTTTAAGCTCCGATATGTTTTACGGACCGGCTAAAAGTCTTCAGGGAGGCATGCAGTGGGCGGACATGGGAGTTATGGCAGTGGAAATGGAGGCGGCGGCTTTATATACCAATGCGGCAGCTGCCGGTGCAAATGCACTTGCAATACTTACCATAAGCGATTCCTTAATTACGGGAGAGGTGACAACTGCACAGGAAAGACAGACGGCATTTACCTCTATGATGGAGGTAGCGCTGAGTCTGGCATAGCACCGCAATGCAATATTTAGGCAGGGAAATATTTTATAAATTGCTGTAGCTAGGCATTTCTTTTATCAGACAGAATATCTGAAACAAAATTTTAAAAAGTGGCTGTATGTTTATGCGGTCGTTTTTTACTGTTTAATTGATACAGGAAAACTTTCCGATTTTAACAAAACGGGATGTATTTTATGTCCCTGAAAAAGTACATACCATGTATAGATAAAAGAACAATTTAGATATTGTAAATTCCTATTAATTTGCTATACTATTCTTACAAAGCAATTTTTTAACAAAATTAAGTTAATTAATATTAAGGAGGCGTAAATATGTATAAAGGCTGGGAAGGCTTTACTACGGGAAAATGGAGTGACAGAGTTGATGTAAGGGATTTTATACAGAGAAACTACACTGAGTATACAGGAGATGAGGCGTTTTTAGCACCTGCCACTGAATCTACCTTAAAGCTGTGGAAGATAGTAATGGAGTTGTCAAAAAAGGAAGCTGAGGCAGGCGGTGTGCTTGATATGGATACCGGCATAGTTTCATCAATTACAAGTCACGGTCCTGGTTATCTGGACAGAGAGCTTGAAACTATAGTAGGATTTCAGACCGATAAACCTTTGAAGCGCTCGCTGCAGCCTTATGGAGGCATAAGAGTCGCTGAACAGGCGTGTGAGGCGTACGGCTATAAGGTCGATGAAGAGGTTGAAAAAATTTTCACAAAATATCGCAAAACCCATAATCAGGGAGTGTTTGACGTGTATACTCCTGAGATGCGTGCTGCCAGAAAGTCGGGCATTATTACAGGGCTTCCAGATGCCTATGGCAGAGGAAGAATTATAGGAGATTACAGAAGAGTTGCACTTTACGGAGTGGATTATCTCATAGAAGATAAGAAAAATCAGCTTAATACTTCGCTTGAAAGAATGACAGGCGACAATATAAGGCTTCGTGAGGAGCTTTCAGAGCAGATTCGTGCTTTACATGAGCTTAAAGAGCTCGGAAAAATCTACGGCTATGATATTTCACAGCCTGCTGCCACTGCAAAAGAAGCTATACAGTGGCTCTACTTCGGCTACCTCGCAGCTATTAAGGAGCAAAACGGTGCAGCCATGAGCCTTGGAAGAACCTCGACCTTTATAGATATTTATATAGAGAGAGATATTAAAAACGGCTTATTAAATGAATCACAGGCACAGGAGCTTATAGACCATTTTATAATGAAGCTCAGACTCGTAAAATTTGCCAGAACCCCTGAATATAATGAGCTTTTCTCAGGCGACCCTACCTGGGTAACCGAGTCAATCGGAGGCATGGGCTGCAATGGCTATTCACTTGTCACCAAAACTTCTTTCAGGTATCTCCATACCCTTACAAACCTGGGAACCGCACCCGAGCCGAATTTAACAGTCTTATGGTCTCCAAGGCTGCCTGTGGCTTTTAAACGCTACTGTGCCAAGATGTCAATAAACACCTCATCAATTCAGTATGAAAATGACGAAATAATGCGTACCGACCACGGAGATGACTATGCAATAGCCTGCTGTGTATCATCTATGAGAGTCGGAAAGGAAATGCAGTTTTTCGGTGCCAGAGCTAATCTGGCAAAATGCCTGCTTTATGCAATCAACGGAGGAGTTGACGAAAAATCAAAGGTTCAGATAGGTCCTAAATTCAGACCGGTTGAAGGCGAATATCTTGACTTTGATGATGTCAAGGCTAAGTTTGAAGATATGATGGAATGGCTGGCAAGGCTTTATGTAAATACTCTCAATATTATACATTATATGCATGATAAATATGCTTATGAAGCGATTCAGATGGCACTGCACGACAGAGAGGTAAAAAGATTCTTTGCTACAGGTATTGCAGGGCTTTCAGTGGTTGCCGATTCTCTCAGTGCTATCAAGTATGCGAAGGTGAAGGCTATACGTGATGAAGATGGACTTGTATATGACTATGAGATAGAAGGAGACTTCCCGAAATACGGCAATAATGACGACAGAGTTGACAAGCTTGCAGTGGACCTTGTTGAAAGCTTTATGAACAAAATCAGAAAGCACCATGTTTACAGACATTCTATTCCTACCATGTCAATACTTACCATTACTTCAAATGTAGTGTATGGCAAGAAGACAGGAAACACTCCTGACGGAAGACGCCTTGGAGAGCCTTTTGCACCCGGTGCCAACCCGATGCACAGGCGTGATACTCACGGGGCACTTGCTTCATTGACCTCAGTATCAAAGCTTCCTTTCAGAGATGCACAAGACGGTATCTCAAATACCTTTTCAATAATACCCGGTGCACTCGGAAAGGACAACCAGGTATTTGCAGGAGATATTGACCTTGACAAGCTTTTAGAAGAAGCTAAGGCTGAAGATAAAGAATAGGTGGTTATATAATGGATAAAGAAAAGACTGCGGCTGAGGTAAGCAATAAAGCTGAAGATGATATTGATGCACTTATAGCAATGCTTGATGCCAAAATGTCAGGCGGAGCAGGTCATGTTGATGTGTTTTCTGATGAGGAAAATGATGTTAAGGTGACTGAAAACAGGAGCGGAAAATGCACTTCATGCATGATACCCAATCTCAATTTTGATAAAGATTGATACAGACAATTTTTATAATATATTTTTAAGGAGGAAAAAACAATGGTTACAGATGCTCAGATTGATAATCTGGTTTCATTACTTGACGGATATTCACAAAAGGGAGGTCATCATTTAAATATAAATGTATTTTCAAGAGAAACTCTGCTTGATGCTCAGGCTCATCCTGAAAAATATCCTCAGCTTACTGTAAGAGTATCCGGATATGCTGTAAACTTTAATAAGCTTACAAAAGAACAGCAAAATGATGTAATTTCAAGAACATTTCACGAGGGAATATAATTGAAAGGCAGGATACATTCTATTGAAACATTCGGGACCGTTGATGGTCCCGGTGTTCGTTATGTGGTTTTTTTTCAGGGTTGTCCCCTGCGCTGTAAATATTGTCATAATCCTGATACCTGGCAGACCGGCATAGGCAAAGAGGTCAGCGTGGATGAAATTCTTGAAGATTATGAAACTTATAAGCCTTATCTTCACGGAGGGGGAATCACCTGTACCGGAGGAGAGCCTTTGCTCCAGATTGATTTTGTTATTGAGCTGTTTACAGAAGCTAAAAAAAGAGAGATACATACCTGTTTGGATACAAGCGGAGCGACCTTTTCTTTGAATAATCCTGCAATTATAGAAAAATTTGATAGATTATTAAAGGTGACTGATTTATTTTTGCTTGATATAAAGCATATTAACAGCGACAAGCATCTGTGGCTTACCGGTGAAAGGAATGAGCATATACTTGCATTTGCACAATATTTGGATAAGAATAAAAAGGATATGTGGGTCAGGCATGTTGTAATTCCCGGAATTACTTATAATGATGAGCTGCTCTATGAATTGGGCTATTTTCTGGGAGGGCTTAAAAATATCAGAGCGCTTGATATACTTCCCTATCACACTATGGGTAAAACAAAGTATGACAGCCTTAATCTGAAATATCCGCTTGAGGGAGTGCCTCCGCTTGATTTGGAGCAGGCGAAGCATGCTAAAAAAATTGTATTTAACGGATTAAAAGCCAGGCTGCTTCACGATAAAGGGGAGGAGTCTGTGACTGCTAAAAAGAATCCTTGAAGCAGGAAGTATGATATATTCCATGGTGTACGATAAATAATTTATTAATATTGATAAGTATATAAGTGGCATGTTTTAAAAATATACCGCTTTTTTGCGTTTATTGTATTTATTATCATAAGATGATATAATACAATATACTCTATTTTCTGCCTAAAGTTTGACGGTTTTGTATTTTGAAGGTGGAGATTATAATATAACAGCATAGATATTTTAACATAAATAAAAAAGGAGAGTCTACTAAAAGCAGCAGGATAAAATATCTATATGTACCGATTGCCAGTCGGGAATTAACGACTATGGAGAGTATAAGAATTTATGAGTAAATACAATTTATTGAAAGTATGCTCGTTGAAGTAGTAATATTCTAGCGTATTGAATATATTTTAATACATTTTTAGTAGCGAAATTAGATGATGGATAATAATAAACCTAATATTGATGAAATAAATTCTAAAATTAAAGTTGGAGTGCTTGGAGCTACCGGCATGGTAGGTCAGAGATTTCTTTCACTGCTTGCGGAGCACCCCTGGTATGAGGTGGCTGTAGTTGCAGCAAGTGCCAGAAGCGAAGGGAAAGCTTATGAAGCTGCTGTGGGTGACCGATGGAAGATGCCTGCACCTATGCCTGAGAATATAAAAAAGCTTACTGTAATGAATGTAAGTGATATTCAGAGTATAGCTGATAAGGTAGATTTCGTTTTTTCTGCTGTAGATATGACAAAGGACGAAATAAAAGCTATAGAAGAAGCTTATGCTAAAACTGAAACTCCGGTAGTCTCAAATAATTCGGCACATAGATGGACTAAAGATGTACCTATGATTATACCTGAGGTTAATCCTGAACACTTGGAGGTTATTAAAGCACAGAGAAAAAGACTGGGAACAAAAAGAGGATTTATAGCGGTAAAGCCTAACTGCTCTATACAGAGCTATACTCCAATACTGGCTGCCTGGAAGGAGTTTGAGCCTTATGAGGTAATAGCAACTACTTATCAGGCAATATCAGGAGCGGGGAAGACCTTTGAGGAATGGCCCGAGATGGTGGAAAATATCATACCCTATATAGGCGGGGAGGAAGAAAAGAGCGAAAAGGAGCCGCTTAGAATATTTGGAAGGGTTGAAGGTTCAGAGATAATTCCTGCAAGTCTTCCTTTAATCAGCTGCCAGTGCGTACGAGTACCGGTACTTAATGGACATACCGCAGCGGTATTTGTAAAATTAAGGCATAAGGCGGATAAGGAAACCCTGATAAAAAAGCTTGCAGAGTATGAGGGGCTTCCGCAAAAGCTTAGACTCCCCTCAGCTCCGAAGCAGTTTATAAAGTATATTGAAGAAGACAACAGACCGCAGGTAAGGCTTGATGCAGATTTTGAAAAAGGCATGGGAGTAACTGTCGGAAGGCTTCGCAAAGATTTAATTTATGACTGGAAATTTATAGGACTTTCACATAATACCTTAAGAGGAGCTGCCGGCGGGGCATTATTATGTGCAGAGCTTCTTACCGCTGAAGGATATATTAATAAAAAATCCGAGCTGTAGGCTGCGTCACTAGCCTTCAAGGGCTTGAACCTATACTTTTCAGGCTCCTTGAGGTTGACAGCATAAGCATGTAACAGGCAGACTGCTGATAGATTTTAACATGGTATTAACAGAAAACAGGTGAAAGACTATGGCTTTATTTAAGAAATTTTTTAATAACTGTGCAAAGCCTCTAGGCTTTGGCGGCAGACTCATGCTTAAGATGATGAATTCCGGGCATGTGGAAAATTCTAAATGGGGATTTGACCACCTTCATGTAAAAGAGGAAGACAGGGTACTGGACATAGGCTGTGGAGGCGGGGCAAATCTTGCAGTTTTTTTAACCAGGTGTACTAAAGGCAAAGTAATCGGTATGGATTACTCCCCTGAAAGCGTGGATATGTCCTTAAAGCTTAACAGTCAGGCGGTAGAAGCTAAAAGATGTGAGGTGATTCAAGGTGATGTTATGAAACTGCCCTTTGAAGCTGAAAGCTTTGATATAGTATCAGCCTTTGAAACCATATATTTCTGGCCCTTCCTAGAGGAGGCATTTAAGGGAATACATCACATTCTTAAGACAAAAGGTGTATTTATGATATGCAATGATGTAGCCGGAAGCTCTGAAAAATGGACTAAAATCATAGAGGGAATGAAGGTGTACAGTGATGAAGCTCTGGAAGCTGCACTTAAAAAAGCCGGCTTCACAAAAACTGATTTTTATTATAATGATAAGAAAAACAGTCTTTGTATTATCAGCATAAAATAAAAATAATTTGCTTTAAGAGGTAAAGTCTATGGAAATCCGACCTGCTGTTTTAAAAGATTTGGATGCTATAATGGAGGTTTATGCCTGTGCCAAAAGGTTTATGCAGGAAAATAATAATTCAAAGCAATGGCGGGGCACCTATCCTGAGCGGGAGATAATAACTGAAGACATAAAAAATAACAATATTTATGTCTGCCTGGAAGACTTAAAAATAGTCGGTGTCTTTGCGCTGATTATTGCTCCGGACTCGGCTTATGCCTATATAGAAGACGGGCAGTGGAGCTGTGATAAAGAGTATGGTGCTATACACAGAGTAGCTTCAAACGGTACTGTAAAGGGTGTGGCTGAGGCATGCTTTAATTTTTGCAAATCTAAAACAGATTATTTGCGTGTGGATACGCATGTTGATAATATCCCGATGCAGTCGGCAATTCTTAAAAACGGCTTTAAAAGATGCGGTATTGTCTATATGAATGACGGCAGTAAAAGAATTGCCTATGATTTCAGCTGAAGCAGGTAATAAGCTTTTAACTTAAAAAGTAAATTACTAATGACTGACTTTACTGAAACTTCTTAAGCCATATTGTCAATAGCTGCTTTATAAATATCCTACCCTTACGGGTGGAGTATTTTATTATAAGCCGGTATATAATATTTATACATACTAGGCTTATCAGGCTATAAGAGGCAGGCATGAATGCTTGTCAGGGTGCTGCCATTATAATTAATTAAGGGAGGTATATAAATATGAAGCAAAAAAAGTTTAAAGCTTTTTCAGTTTTATTGGCACTGTGTATGCTGCTTTTATATAGTATGGCAGTTTATACCGATGCTTCCGGAACTGAGGATAATAATGAGAAAAATATAAACAGTTTGGATGCTTTAGAGGAAGAAGAATTTAGACGTGCACCGCTTAAGGTTATGAAATCAATATATGATACAAATTTGGTGCTTACTGAGGAAGAAATCAAGCACGGTGTGCCTATGCCCTCAGGCAATGATTAAATTAGATATGAAATTTCCGATTTAGTAAATAGCAGGATAAGAATAGTATTGTAAAAGGTAGCTTCCAAAGTTGACACGCCCGTAATGAGCAGGCAACAATGCGGATTATGATTATCCGTTTTACTGTTTTTAGCTGATGTCTGTTTTGTAGGGGGCGGCATAGTCAAAAGACTATGCCGCCCCCGTCTGTTCTTAGCCTGCTTTGATTTTTGCTCAATTCCTCCTCTTACTATTGCTATTGCCGACGGGCAATACTATAATGCATTAAGTGAAATATTATAGACTTTTATTGATGATAGTTAATAATATTAATTTTTAAGGCGGTGGAAATATAAATATGGATTTAGAAAAGCAGAAATTATATGGAGTAGATGCATTTTTATTAAGCAGCTCCAATCACATAAAAAAATATAAAATAAAATGTGAAACTCAAGACAGCTCTATGAAGATTTATCACCTGTTTCCCGGGATTGACTATGCTCTTACTTTTTTTAATTCCTTTACCTGTGCTAAAAGAGAAAAAACTTTATCTAATGTGGTTGAAATATCTTATTGTAAAACCGGAAGATTTGAATGTGAGTATAAAAAAGATTTTCTCACTTATGTCGGAGAGGGAGATTTTGCAATAAGCATTTTAAATAAACAGGTTGATGAGCCGACTTTCCCTTTAGGGATTTATAAAGGCTTTGCAATTATAATTGATTTAGATATTACAGGTGAAATTTTTGAGGGGATTGTTGAAGGAGTTTCTATTAATTTAGCTCAGCTGATAAAAAAATTTTGCCCTGATAATCAATGCACAGTCATTAAAACACCGATAGAACTGCTGCATGTATTTAATGAATTATATGAATATTCCAATGATAATAAAAGCGGATATTTGCGTTTGAAGGTTTTGGAAATATTTTTTCTGCTGTCGGAATTTATGCCGGAAGCTCGTTTTAACACCTCAAAATATTTTGCAAGAGAATATATTAAAAAGGTTAAAGCAATTAGAAATGAGATAACAGGGCAATTAAGCGAGAAAATTTATTTAAAGGATTTGGCAAAAAGATATGATATGAGCCTTACGGTAATGAAAGACTGCTTTAAAGAAATTTACGGTATACCGATACAAAGATTCAGACGGGAGTATAAGATGCAAAAAGCCTGTCAGCTGTTAAAAGAAACTGATAAGTCTATTATAGAAATAGCAAATGAAATGGGATATGATAATCCTAATAAATTTTCAACCGCTTTTAAAAATATTATTGGAAATACGCCAAGTGAATATAAAGCAAAAAATAATGGCTTTTTGGATAGGTTGTGACTTATAAGAGTAGAAATATAAAAAAATAAATGCTATACCATAGATTAGTTAGTAAAAACTAACTAATCTATTTTATTTTAGGAGGAAAAAATGGAAAATAAAAACAATGAAAATACAAAATTGAAATTAAAGGATATAGTTACTCTTTCGATTTTTAATGTTGCTATTTTGGTTATTATGGTAATTGTTAAAATAGTTATTACTATGGTTGCCACTCCGGCACTAAATTATCTTTTTTATGTCGGTGTAATGGGAATTTTTTGTGCCCCTCTTTACGTTGTTATGTCCAATAAAGTAGCTAAGCATGGTATTTTATTTGTTACTTCAATTTTTTGCGGGCTTATGATGACTGTATTTGGATCTGCATGGTTTTTGGTAGTAATACTTGCTGTAGGAATTATTTGTGAAATTATTATGTGGGGAGAAAATACTTATAAGCAGGATTTAAGAAACGGGATAGGCTATACAGTATATTGGACATTATATGCATTAGGAAGCTCTATTCCCTTATTCTTCTTTAAAGAGCAGTATCTAAGCAGTTTGGGAAGCTCTTATACCGAGGAGGGTAAAGAAATTCTAATCAGATATTACGGCAGCCCGGATATGGTTTTGTTAATTGGACTTATTACTGCGGTATTGTCGTTTCTGGGCTTTTGGGTTGGAATAAAATTTTTTAAAAAGCATGTAAAGAAAGCAAAATTGGTATAATGAGAGAATTAGACCCTAGAACGCATATTATTATACTTTTAACTGCTACAGTCAGTTGGTTCTTATATAAGAATGCAAATTCGATTCATTGCTTTTTAATTTTAGGAATATTATATATGTGGCAGTCCAAGCAGTTATCTGATGCCGTTAAATTGGGATTTATATATTTAGTCATTCAGCTGATAGCCGCATTTTTTGCTTCTAAAATGGCAATACTGTATATTATACTAAGTACTTTTGCCCGTATGATACCGCTGATGATGTTTGCGGCTGTAATTGTTAAGAGCAATCTCAGCCGTATTCTATTGAGCTATGAAAAAATGCATATCCCAAAGTCAATATTAATTATGATTTGTATTTTAATCAGATTTTTTCCTGTTTTAAGGAAAGAGATGATTACTATCAGGCTTGGCATTAAAGCCAGAGGAATCTTTTTGAATTGGTATGATTATTTTAAGCATCCCCTGCTTGCCTATGAAAGCTTTTTTGTTCCCCTTACAATAAGGTGCATAAAATTGTCTGATGAGCTTGGTGCGACCGCAGAGCTTAGGGGATTGGCATATAAGGGAAAAAGAACCTCTCTATATAAGTCTGAATTTTCTTATTTTGATATGGTAACAATAATAATTTATGCATTAATAATGATGACAATTTATTTTAAGGTAAGAGTATGATTAACTTTAATAATGTAGTTTTTTATTATGGAAGCAGTAAAGAAGCTTCTGATAAGAAGATAAAAAATGTATCCTTTGACATAGGCTCAGGTGAATGCATATTGCTTTGCGGAAGGTCAGGCGCGGGGAAAAGTACGATTTTAAAACTGATAACCGGACTTGCCCCTCAATTTTATCAAGGTATTTTAGAAGGTACAGTTTTAATTTTAAATAAAGCTCCTGACTTAATGACAGCAAAAGAAAAGGCTGAAATCTTTGGAGTGGTATTCCAAGACCCGAGAAGCCAGTTTTTTATGCAGAAGGTTCAGGATGAAATAGCCTTTTCAGCAGAGAATATTGGAATAGCTTCTGATTTGATTCTTAACAATATTCAAAATATTTCCAAATTATTGCAGCTGGAAAGCTTATTGGATAAGAATGTAGATGAGCTTTCAAGCGGGCAAAAGCAGCGCATAGCAATCGCAGCGGCATTTATATTAAAACCTAAGATTTTAATTTTAGATGAGCCCATATCTAACTTGGACAAGAATGGAATAAATACTGTTGTCGGGATGCTTAAAGATATAAAAAAGCAGGGAACAACTGTAATAATAAGTGAGCACCGCATTTTTGAATTTGCAGCTTTAGCAGATAAAATTTTTCATATTTCAGATGGTGTTTTAGAGAATGTGTGGCTGCCGGAGGAATTTATAAAGATGGACTGCTTCAAGCTTAGTGAATATGGATTCAGGCACCCTGATATGGTGATCAATAGATGTAAAAGGAATAAAAGATTAAACAGAGATTTGCTGCTCAAAAATTTATGCTATCATTATAGAAATACTCATTTTGGGATTGAAAATATTAATATAGAAATTTCAAAGGGAGATATCGTAGCTTTAGTCGGCGGAAACGGTGCGGGCAAGACAACCTTATGCAAATTGCTTTGTGGTTTAATATCCGAGAAAAGTGGAAGCATTATTTGGGATGGAAAAGTGCTTAAGGCTTCACAAAGACGAAAAATCAGTTATTTTGTAATGCAGGATGCGGATTATCAATTATATGCCGACAGTGTCGGAAACGAATTAGTAATAGGAAAAAAAATGACTGAAGAGCTGAAAGAAAAAGCTCAGACTGCATTAGATTTATTCAAATTGGAAAAATATATTAATACCCACCCTGCTTCATTATCCGGGGGCGAAAAGCAGAGAGTAACCATAGCCTCCGCCTATTGCTCTAATACAGCTATCTATATATTTGATGAGCCGACGAGCGGAATGGACGGTGAGGGGTTACTGAGCTTTGCAGAGTGGGTAAATCTGCTTGCAAATTCAGGAAAAATTATAATCATTATTACTCATGATGAATTACTGCAAACGCTGGTATGTGACTATAAGATTTGCTTAAAAAACGGCAAAATAAGCAAAGCTATAAAATAAAAACCCTAATATATAACATATTTATGCAATATATGCTATAATCTCAAGTATAAAAGTAGGTGACAAAGCGAATGTTAAAAACCTTCTGTTGCTATTTTAAAACATATTTTTGGAGGTAGTTCACGATGAGAAAAGATTTGGGAAAACAGCCTGCGGTATTTCCGATGCCGGTTCTTATGGTAGCAGCTTATGATAAAAATGGAGTGGTCCAGGTGATGAATGCCGCTTGGGGTATGATTAGCGAGATGGATAAGGTTGCACTCTTTATAGACGAGGAGCATGCTACAACTAGGGCGATTCGCCAGACTAAAGCCTTCACCGTCAGCATTGCAGATAAAGAGCATATAGAAGTAGCGGATTATTACGGAATTGCCACAGGTAATAAGCTGCCGGATAAGTTTGAAAAATCCGGCTGTCATGCAGAAAAGAGTGTACATGTTAATGCTCCGATTATTACGGAATTTCCTGTAGCTATGGAGTGTGAGCTTGCAGAAATTGTTGAAACCGAAAATCTCCATGCCGTTGTAGGAAAAATAATAAATGTCAATGCGGATGAAAAGGTGCTTTCTCAGAGGGGCAAAATTGACCCTCTGAAGCTGAACGCTTTGATTTTTGACCAGTTTCAGTTTGGTTATTATGTGACAACAGAAAAAGTCGGTCAGGCGTGGAGTGACGGAAAAAAGCTTATGAAAGCAGCACAGCAGGAAAAATAAGCTTTAGCAAATTATAAATATATATTTGTAGATTTTTGCATATAGAATATTATAATCCGGAACATTTAAGTCTAAAGACTTAAGTGTTCCGGATTATTTTTTGCAATATAATTAATTTTATTGCAATACTCTGTAATTTATTGGTTTCTAATAAACTTGAGTAAACAATTATTTAAAAAAACTTGACAAAATATATTATGATAATAGAATACAAATAGGAAAGAATAGAAAGTAAACGGCGGCAAGCACGCTTTTAAGCTTTACTGCAAAAGGATAAACGAAATGGAAATGAATGTATCAAATAGAAAATCGCACAACAGATTCGATGAAAAGCTTATAATAGCCAAAAATGTACATAAGGAGTTTTTGCTTGGCGAGGTTAAGGTCAAGGCTCTTGATGATGTAAGCTTTGAGGTCTATACCGGGGAGCTTGTAGTGATACTAGGTCCCTCCGGCTCCGGAAAATCTACTCTGCTGAATATACTTGGAGGAATCGAAACGGTAAGCTCAGGTTATATAGCTTACAGGGATATAGATATAAGCAGTATGAATGAAAAAGAGCTTACTTATTTCAGACGCTCTAATATAGGCTTTATTTTTCAGTTTTATAATCTTATGCCCAATCTCACCGCACTGGAAAATGTAGAGCTTGCTGCTGAGATGTCAAATAATCCTCTGGACTGTGAAAAGCTTTTAAAACAGGTAAGCCTTTGGGACAGAAGGGGGCATTATCCCGGAAAGATGAGCGGGGGACAGCAGCAGAGAGTGGCTATAGCCAGAGCATTATGTAAAAATCCCGAGCTGCTTTTATGTGACGAGCCTACCGGAGCTCTTGATATATCTACCGGGGTTCAGATTTTAAAGCTTCTTGTGGATTTTAATAAAAGCTATAATAAAACTATTATGATAATTACCCATAATGAAAATGTAGCTAAAATTGCGGATAGAGTATTTTATCTTAAGGACGGAAGGATAGAAAGGATAATTCAAAATGAAAATCCGGCTGCACCTGAGGATGTAGTTTGGTAGTGAATATACGTATTATTTAAATGATAACAGGATTAATAAAAAGGAATTGGAAAGGATTAAAACTTAATGGAGAGAAAAAAGAGCTTGCCCGAATTTTTAAGGAAAAAATTTAAATTTATAATAATTGCGGCGGCAATTATAGCGGCAGCAGCGATGTATATGTTGAAAAACAGCAGTAAGGCACTTGAAGTAGAGGCTTATACTGTGGTACTGTCTGATGTAAATGATGTTTACAAGGAAGACGGGGTGATTAAGTCGGGAGATAAATATCATATTATTGCCAAGACTTCAGGAAGCATTCAGGAGGTCCTAGTAGCTGAAAATACCCCTGTCAAAGCGGGAGATGTGCTTGTAAGGATAGATACCAGGGATTTACAGTATCAGAAGGACTTAAAAAACAGCAGTATAGAGGGATATTTGGCAAAGAAGGAGGAGAGCAATGTAAGCAAGGTAATGGCTACCGCTCCTATTGAATATATTAACGGACTGCGACAGAGTGCAGCTTCCGCCGGTGCCGCCTTAAACTCCGCACAAACCGACTATCAGGCAAAGCAGGCTCTTTTTGAAGCGGGAGCGATTTCAAATCTGGAGCTTGAAGCTTCAAGGACGGCTTATGAAACTGCACGTTCAGCCTATGATTCGGCAAATATAAGATTAAATGAAAGCAGCAGTTATCTTGAAAGCCTTAAAAAAGAAGGGCTTACTGAAAAAGATATTAATAAAAGGTTTTATGAAAGTGCCGAAAAGCAGCTTGATGCGTCAATAGCAGCCGAGCAGACGGCACTGGCTCAGCTCGACAGGCAGATTGCAGATTGTGAGGTCAAGGCGGAGCAGGACGGAGTAGTGCTTTCAATAGCCGCAAAGGATATATCTATGGTATCGGCCGGTCAGGAGCTTGCAGTTATAAGCACGAATGCGCAGGAGGGTTATACGGTGGAGAGTGAAGTATTGACTGATGCGGTTTCCTATCTTTACATTGGCGAGCCTGTAGAGGTGGAGTTTGATTTAAGAGGAGTTAAAAAGACCGCTGCCGGAAAAATTACTGAAATTTATGATTTTGCAGAGGAGGGAAAATCGGCACTCGGTTTAAAAGAATATAGAGTAAAGGTGGTAGCAAGACTTGATAAAAGTGCTTTGGAGGACAATATTATAAAAGACGGGTACGGAGTAAGCGTCAAATTCAGCCTTTATAAAAAAGAAGCTGCGGTAGCAGTACCGGCAGGAGCAGTCTTTAAAGATGAAGAGCAGGACTATGTATTTAAAATCATAGAAAACCGGGCGGTGATGTCACCTGTAGGTATTGAATATAAATCAGGCACTCAGGCGGTGGTTAGTGAGGGCTTAAAAGAGGGAGAAAGGGTTATCACTAATTCCGATAATGAAGACCTTGAGGACGGAATTAAAGTAAGCATCAGAAAAACAATGAAAAAGGATTAGGTCAATGAAGTATTTCAGAAGAAATATATTCAGAGCGGCAAAAAAAAATATCGGCACCTACATAGGCGCTTCGCTGATAATAGCCCTCGGTATATTTGTCTTTATCTCAATGAATGATACACTAATAAATCTTAGAGGCAGAATCTACGAATATTATCAGTCCAGTAATATGGCGGATATATTTGTTGAAACTATAGCTATGCCGGAATCCAAGCTTAAAGAGTTTGAAGCTATAGAGGGTATAGAAAAGGCTTCAGGAGTGTTGTCCGCAGATATCAGGCTTACAGGAGAGGGGATAGACAGTATAGTCAGCCTCCATGTATTTGGTTACAAGCCCGAGAATGAGCTTAATAAAATCAGCCTGAAGCCGAATGCGGCACCTGAAAATGAATATATTTATATAGGCAGAAAGATGCTTAAAGCAAGAAACTGGAAAGAGGGGCAGCCTATCAATCTCATAGTTTCCGGAGAGAGCTATGAATTTATTATAGCCGGTATGGCATCGGCACCGAATTACATTTATGCGGCGCCTCCGAGCGGGGCACTGATTTCAGATGGCAAGGACTATGATATAGCGGTAATCAATGCTGAAAAGCTTGCCAAAATGGTCGGCAGAGAAAAGATTGTAAATGAGATAGGCTTTAAATTGGCTGAGGGGTATTCCTATGAGCAGCTAAGGTATATTTTAAGCGAGAGGCTGGAGCCTTATGGATTAAAAAGCATAGTCGAGAGGCAGGACCAAGCCAGCTACAGCATGGTTGACGGCGAGATAGAGGAGCTTTTAGGTACGGGTACCATATTGCCGATTATATTTTTATTTATGTCAATATTTATGATGTACACAGTGCTTAAAAAGATTATTGACAATGACAGAAGTCTGATAGGGACTATGAAGGCTATGGGACTTAAAAATTCGGAGCTTATAGGCTCTTATATGCTGCAGGGCGTAGTGATAGCGGTGGCCGGTGTAATTATAGGCAGCATTACAGCACGACCCTTAGGGATTTTTATGTTTAATCAGTATGCAATATTTTTTTCACTGCCCTCTACAGAATATTATGACAGCTATATTCTGAGGCTGTATGCACTTATAATCGCACTGGCAGCTAGTCTGACAGCGGTATTTTTCGGAGTAAGAGGCATAGTAAGCATACAGCCGGCGGAGGCAATGAGACCTGCAAGTCCCAATTTAAAACAAAATTTTTCGCTGTTTGATAATTTAATAAAAAAGCTTAGTGCTATGTATAAAATGGGGATACGCTCACTTTTCAGAAGCCCGTTCAGAACTCTCTTATTAGCCTTTGCAATAGCCTTCCCCTTTGCGCTCTCAATTACTCTGTTTTCCTCCGATATTGCTATAGACAATATTTTCATAGCACATTTTGAAAACGTGCAGAGATATGATGTGAAAATATCACTGGAAAATTATACTTCAAGAACGAGAGCCGAAGCCGCAGTTGCCGGGGTAGAGGGAGTTGCTGAATACGAAGCTATAACTGAGATTCCCGTACTGATAAAGTCGGCAAACAGAAGTAAATTCACCTTGCTTGCGGGCCTTAATAGAGACTCCGACTTATTAAGAATTTACGGTATTGATAAAAAAACCTACAATCCTTCAAGTAAAGGGCTTATAATGAATTCAAGAATTGCCGCAGATTTGGGATTAAAAAGAGGGGATACCGCTGAAATAAGTACAAGCTACTTCCCTTCAAAGAAATCCCGGATACCTGTAATTGCGGTGATAGAAGAAAGCATGGGCAGCGGCTGCTATATTGATATAAATGCCATAGGCAAATTTTTGCCGATGTCGGATTTTTCCAATACTATAATTTTAAATACTTCAAGAGGCAGGGCTGAGGAGGTTAAGTCCGCACTTATAAATACCTCCTTAATATCCGCTTATTCAAGCAGCAAGGAAACTCTTGCTTTTTATAAAAGCCGGATGAGAAATGCAGCCTTTATGATAAATATGTTTATATTTATGACTTTATTTGCCGGTGCCATACTAATATATAATATTTCACTTATCAGCATACGTGAAAGGAAAACCGAATTTGCCACGCTTAAAATAATGGGCATTACAGATTCCGAAATTAAGCAGATGATATTTATAGAGCAGGTAGTGTATCTTATTGCCGGCATTATAATGAGCATTCCTATGATTTTTATTTTTAAGCGGCTGCTGGAATCTCTTTTAGTTTCCGATGCATTTACATTGAAGCTGGAGCTGCCGCTTATCTCATATATCAGAGCATTTGTATTTAGTGTGCTTATGCTTTATATATCAAGTAGAGAGGTAATCCGGACCATTAAGAAAATAAGCCCTACTGACAGCTTAAAAGAGAAAGGATAATTAGTCTCCTTTCTCAAAAAGCTTTTTCATAGTATATTGATAGATGTCATTACTTGCGTTTTTCCAGTTGCTGCATATAAGCTCTGCGTTTTTGGCATCCGGAACTGCTATGTCCATGCTGATAAGTATGTTTTTGCCCTCTCTGACCTCACAGTGTGCTATAAATCCGGGACTGGTCGATTTATAGAAGTTAGCGGTAATATTTGATTCGTTTCTGAGCTTAACCTTATTGTCTTTTAAAAACTCATTTATATCTTCAAGGATGGCGGCAGGGATTCGCTTCCCGAAGTATTCAAGAGTTTCTTCTCCCGAGCTGGTGATTGTATAAAACGAAGCATTATGCGAGGAAGTATTTTTGGAAATCAGCTCAGTTTCCTCAAGCTCTGAAATGACCTTTTGCAAAGTGAAAAAATCAGTATACTGATGCCGGTTTACAAAAAATTCCAGCAGCTGTGAGGTGCTTAAAGGAAAAGTAACATGATGAAGCATGTAAAGTATTATAAGTTTATATAGTGTTTCAGTTTCAGATAGCATAATTTTTATACAGCCAAGGCATTTAACCCTGCTGTCTATTACCTCCATGTAAATTTATATTATATAGTGTTTAATCAGAATGTGCAGCAGTTATCAGTTATATTATTAAGCCTATTCTAATTGCAGAATAAGAATATCATACCAACATTAACCTTTTAATTCAAGATGTTTTATGGTAGAATAATTAAGAATATGGAAAAGAGCCCTGCTCTTTGCCGTATTTTCAAATTGCCGTATTTTCAAATAAATAGAGGCAAATCAAAAACAAACCAACAGACAGGTGGGTATATGAGAGAAAAGATAAATCGCCTTGCTAATGGTATAATAGAAAATGATATACCAAAGATAAAAATAAATCCGCAGGCTATTGACATACCGGTACAGTATGGACAAGAGGCAAATATACAAATAGATATAACAAGCGAAAACAGTATACCTATAAAAGGACTTGCATATTCAAACAATGTCGCAGTCAAGATGCTCACTGCAAAATTTGGAGGCAGTGCAGCTCATGTATATGCAGAAGTTGACAGCAGATATGTCAACACTAAGGAAAGCATAACGGGAGAAATAGATTTGATTACTAATGGGGGAGAGTATAAAATCCCCTATAAATTTACGGCATTTGGCGGATTAACAGGGGAAACTTTAAAAAAATTAAAAACTATAGAAGACTTTACCATAATAGCGAAGGAAGACCCTGATACGGCACTTCGCATTTTTGAATATAAGGATTTTATATCTGCTACTTTTATGTATGATATGAATTTAAGGGCTTTGTATAAGGGATTTTATTCTAAACCTGACAGATATAACTGCCTTGAGCAGTTTTTGGTGGCAGCAGGGGCAAAGGCACCAATCAAGCTTAGCTTTGAAAAAGCAAAATATAAGATTACTGCCGCAGCTGAAAATTCCAAATATCTGATACCGATTAAAAAAAGCGGCTGGGGCTACTTAAATATAAACGTCAATTCAAGCTCGGAATTTATAAAGATAAATAATAAAGCTATAAAAGATAAAGACTTCAGCTCTAATAAATATAATTTAGAAATAGAGATAGTGTCTTCAAAACTCCTTAAAAGAAACAATAAAGCAGTGATAAGCTTTGACAATGCAGAGGCCTGCTATGAGCTTACAGTGGAAGTACAAAAAAAATTTACTGAAAAAACACCCGGAAAGCAGCTTGTATATAAAAAGCATTGGCTCAGCTATTTAAAATACCGTATAAGATATGAATATGAAAAGGATGATAAGCTTATTAATAAGCTGCTTGAGGAGCTTGAAAGGCTTGAGGCAGCTACAGACAATAAGCTGAGGATAAGACTGCTTCAAGCTGAAGCTTTGTACTTAAAGGGAGAAGTCTATCTGGCAAAAACCATACTTGAGGAAGAAAAAGAGGCTGCAAGATTAAATAAACTGACTCAGCATTATGAGTATATATTGTTTGAATACCTGAGTCTTATGCTTGACGAAATGGCAGGGCAGAGAGATTTTTTTGTAAAGCAGCTGAAAAAGCTTATAAAAGAGGGGTTATATGAATATTTGCCGTTTTTAGTAAAAAGCGATACAAGCCTGGCAGATAATAGCGAGCGCTTGTATAAGCAGCTGAAGGAAGCCTTTGAAGCAGGGGTAAGAAGTCCTTTTATATATTTAAACTACTGTCGGCTTTTAAATGAAAATTCGGATTTCATACATGAGCCTTCAAGGTTTGATATTGCGGCACTTGATTTCGGAATAGATGCAGGGCTGCTCTCGGAAGCTCTTATAGCCGAAGTAGCATTAAAAATGAAAAGATTGAAAAGCTTTAATAAGAGAACCTTCATACTGTTGAAAAAGCTTTATAAGCAGAGTCATAATAAGGACTTTCTTGCTGCTGTCTGCAATTTGCTGATAAAAACCGGCAGCAAGGATAAAAATTTGCATGTCTGGTTCAAGCTTGCAGTAGAAGAAGATATTTCTTATAAAGGTACGGCTTCAGACAATACAGCTGGAGAGGGTATTTTTGAATATTTTATGTATACAGCTCCGAAAGAACAGACTAAGCCCATAAATCAAAAGATTTTATCATATTTTATAGTGCATCAGCATGTGCTTGATTCGGCTGCTAAAACTCTTTTATATGAGAATATTATAAAATTTACTGCCAGAAATTCCGCAGTATATAATGACTATCTCCCGCAGATAAAAAGCTTTATGCTTGAGCAGATAAGTCAGCTGCGTATAAATGAAAAGCTTGCAGTAATTTACAAAGAATTTTTAAAGTTCGATATGCTTGATAAACGCATAGCAAAATCACTTATAACTATCTTAAGTGCTTATAAGATTGAGATTCAAAGCAAGAGTATAAAATCCGCAGTGATTATTTACCCTGAATTAAAGGGAGAGCATGTCTATGCCTTTGATGAAAAGACCGCCTATGTTCCCGTGTTTTCAGAAAAAGCCAGAATATTTTTACAAGACGCACAGGGCAACAGGTACAACGCACAGGGTATAAAAAAGGAGCTGCTGCTTGATTTGCCTGAAATCAAGCATGAATGTGAAAGACTTTATCCTGAGCATCTTTTATTTGAGCTTGAGAAGCTTTGGAGGGTGCTTGAAGAATCCGATTCTTCAGCTGAGGAAACAGGGCTTTTGCAGGAAGCCGGAAAGGATGCCAATTTTTCGGATTTATTTAAGAGCTGTATTCTTTCAAAGCTGCTTGAATTTTATAAGGAGGACAGTAAAAAACCCAGCGGACCGGATATATGGGTCATAGAGGATAACTATAAATTTCTGCTTGAGATAAATAAAAAAGACCTTAATTCAAGAGACAGGAGTATGATTTGTGAAACTCTGATTAATATAGGCTATGCCAAAGAAGCCTATGAAATGGTAATGAATTACGGCTATGATATAATCTCAAGATATAACCTTGCAAAGCTCTGCAAAATTATGATATTTGACAATGCCTTTGCCAATGAAGGACTTTTAAGAACTGCCTTTCACGTAGTAGCTGAGGGCTATAATGATATAGCCATACTTGAATATTTATGCCGGTATTTTAACGGCAGCACCGAGGACATGTTCAAGCTGCTTTCAACCTCGGTCAGTGAGCATGTCAATACCTATGACCTTGATGAAAGACTGATAGCACAAATGATGTTTACCGGCAACAGTGCAAATCTGGACCAGGCATTTGCCTGGTATGTAAGCAGAAAGAAAAACAATGATGTGCTTATCAGAGCATATTTTACAGTTAAATCCGCAGACTATTTTCTTAATGACAAAAAGCTTCCTAAGAGGGTATTTGAATATCTTGAAAATGCAATTTCAAATACTGATGATGAAAATGAAATTCCGGTTATATATAAGCTTGCAACCACAAAGTATTATTCTGAGCTTTTACATATGAGCAGTGAAAGACAGGCGGCAGCTTCAAAGATAATCAACAGTCTTATAGATAGGGGGCTTATATTTCCATATTATAAAAAGCTTGCAAAGTGGGTGCGCCTGCCTCAGGATATCAGGGATAAAGAAACACTCATATATTATGGGGACAAGTTTTCACTGCCTAAGCTTAAATCAAGAATACTTCCGCATGAGGAAATTTTTAAGACGGATGATTTAAGGCGTATGTATATGGATATATTTATAAAAGAGAAGCTGCTGTTTAGTGGAGATACCTGGGAGTATACAGTTTATGAAGAAGCAGACGGGCATGAGATTGTAAAGGCTTCAGGCAGCATAAAGCATGAGGCTGAAGCTGATGACAATGTTTCAAGCAGGTTTGAAAGATTAAACAAAATAGATGTTTCTTCTGGCAATCTTCAGGATTTGGGAATAAAGGAAAGATTTGAAGATTACATTGTAAAGGACGAGCTTAGTAAAGAACTTTTCGGACTTATGTAAGGGTTTTGGGATTTTATAAATTTGTATTTACAGGAGGGCTTGTATGCCGGCAGTTTTTGGTATAGATATAAGTGATGAAAGCACTTCGGTGACATGTGATAAAAGTGAAATAGCAGTGAAATTTCCTACTGCCGTAGTAAAGGATAAGGACAGTGATAAGTGGCTGGTGGGTGAAAAAGCCTACGCCAGAGTCCTTGATAACAAGGCTTTAAAGACGGATAAGCTTTATACACTTATGCTGATGGATGGCTCTGCTACTATTTACGAAGTCAAGTACAGTGCTTTAGAGCTTATGAAGATTTTTTTAAAAGAGGCACTGGATGAGGCTTCAAGGATTCTTGATACAGGTGATTATCCGGAGCATATAGTGATTTCAATACCTCGTATAGATGAAAAAATAATAGAAAAGTTTATGCTGTGTTTTTCGCAGCTTGGCTATGACAGAGATAAAGTCAATATTATAAGCAGGTGTGAAAGCTTCATATTTTATGTGATGAGTAAGGGGAAGGATATATGGAATAATCAGGTAGGGATGTTTTATCTGGCTGATTCAAGCCTTTCCTATTTTGAGCTCAGGGTACAGCGCTCTGCCAGAAGCATGGCAGTATATTCTGAAAGCAAAGAAATGGACGAAAGATTTAATCTGTCTATAATCAACAGCAATTCAGGCAGCAGGATGGCTGACAGAATTCTTACCTCCTGTGCCGAAAGAATGCTGGGCAAGAAAGTGTTTTCTACTATATTTCTTACCGGAAAGGGCTTTGAAGAAACCGACTGGGCAGAGTCCTTTATAAAGTATATCTGCTCCAGAAGAAAGGTTTTTGCGGATGAAGATTTATTCGCAAAGGGGGCTTGCATAAGAGGAGTAGATTTATCCTCTAAAAAGCCGCTGTTTAATTTTAAATGTATCTGTGACGGCAGGCTGGATACCGATATAAGCCTTTGCCTCACTAAAAAAGATACGGAATACAATTATGAGATAGCTTCCGCTGGTGATTTGTGGTACGGTACAGCTATAAGCCTAAGGCTGATAGCCGACGGCAATCAGGAGCTTGAATTTTTGCTTTCACCTGTAGACATTTATAAAAATGCACGAACTATAAAAATACCGCTTGACTTTATGCCTAAACGCCCTCTAAAGACTGTGAGGCTTGATATTGAAATTAAATTCAAGGACAGTATGACTATGGTACTTAATATGAAGGATGCAGGCTTTGGAGAAATATATAAGGCTCTGCCTGAGGCGGTGTTCAATCAAGAGGTCAGTTTATGGGATTAATTTTATGTGAAAATATTACGGCTAAAAATCCGTATTACATTGAAGAACTGGATATAAATATTTATAGTATTGAAGAGCTGGGATATATTTTATATGAGCATCCTTTGCTTGTCATAGAGGACTTTATCTCAACAGCGCTTTTTGATTTCATAAAAACTGAGCTTAAAAAAGAAGCTTTGGCTCTCTCAGTCGAAAAAATGTATGCTGAAAAGGTAAGTGATGAAAATATAATAATCTACATCCTTGAAGCGATGGATTTTTATAAAAGCAGTGAGATTGCAAAGTATAAGAACCTTCTGGCAGGCTACAGAAAGCTTAAAAGATTTGAATTTCTTAAGGCTAAGGCGGATTATATGTTTACTATTAAAAGATATGGCAAGGCAATACGCTTTTACAGTATTATCGGCAAGCTGCCGCATGACAGAAGCATAAATGATAAATTTTTGGGAAGGGTTTATCACAATATGGGAAGTGCTTATGCCAATCTGTTTTTATATGAAAAAGCCTTCGACTCATATAAAAGAGCTTTTGAATACCTGGGTGAAAGGGAGATATTAAAAAAAATCTATTTCCTTTCAAAGCTTGGAGAAAATGAAGAGCTGGCAAAGCTTTCAGAAGATATTATCGGAGAGAGCAGGGGAATGTCGTGGGACAGCGAATATGACGAGGCTTTACAAAAAGCGCTTGCTTCTGAGCATATGGAATATCTTGAGGCTATAATGAAAAAGGATTCCTATCAGAGGCATATACTTATAAATAAGCTGGCAACAGAATGGAAGCATGAGTATAGAAATATGATATAATTGTAAGAAAGGAATTTTAATATGAGAGAGCTTGATAAAACCTACAGTCCTGAGATAGAGGAGCGCATCTATAAAAAATGGCTGGATAAAAATTATTTTCATGCAGAAGTAAATCCTGACAGAACTCCCTTCTGTATAGTTATGCCTCCTCCAAATATTACAGGTCAGCTTCACATGGGACATGCACTTGATAATACTATGCAGGATATAATAATACGCTATAAAAGGATGCAGGGCTTTGAAACTCTCTGGCAGCCCGGAACCGACCATGCGGCGATAGCTACCGAGGTTAAGGTGATTGATAAGCTTAAAGCAGAGGGAAGGGATAAAAATGATATAGGCAGAGAAGCCTTTATGAAGGAGGCTTGGGACTGGAAAGAGGAATACGGCTCAAAAATAATCAAGCAGCTGCACAGGCTCGGCTGCTCCGCAGACTGGGAGAAGGAAAGGTTTACTATGGATGAGGGCTGCAGTGATGCAGTGCTTGAGTTTTTTATAAGACTTTATGAAAAGGGATATATTTATAAGGGCTCAAGGATTATAAACTGGTGCCCGGTATGCAAAACCTCAATCTCGGATGCTGAGGTGCTTCACGCAGAAAGTGAGGGAAGCTTCTGGCATATAAGATACCCTATTGAGGGCGAGGAGGGGCAGTATGTAGAGATAGCTACTACAAGACCTGAAACTATGCTGGGCGACAGTGCGGTAGCAGTTAATCCGGAAGATAAACGATATGCTCATCTCATAGGCAAGAAGCTCAGGCTGCCGCTTACCGACAGGCTCATACCTGTGGTGGCTGATGATTATGTTGATATGGAATTTGGAACCGGCTGCGTTAAAATCACGCCTGCACATGACCCGAATGATTTTGAAGTGGGGAAAAGGCATAGCCTTGAAGAAATTAATATACTGGCGGATGATGCTACAATCAATCTTCCGGGCTCAAAATATGATGGCATGGACAGATATAAAGCCAGAGAAGAAATAGTTAAGGACCTTGAGACGGAGGGATTTTTAGTAAAGGTTAAGCCTCATTTGCATAATGTAGGCAGCCATGACAGATGCAGGACAGTAATTGAGCCTATGATTAAGCCTCAGTGGTTTGTACGAATGAAAGAGCTTGCGCAGCCTGCAATTAAGGTGATAGAGGATAAAAAGCTTGAATTTGTGCCTGAAAGCTTTTCAAAAACTTATCTGCACTGGCTGGAAAATATCAAGGACTGGTGCATCTCCAGGCAGCTTTGGTGGGGGCACAGGATTCCGGCCTATTACTGCAAGGAATGCAATGAGATTACCGTGGCGATGCAGGCTCCTGTAAGGTGCAGGCACTGCGGCAAGGACACAGGCTTTGTACGTGATGAGGACACTTTGGATACTTGGTTTTCAAGTGCACTCTGGCCCTTTTCAACACTTGGCTGGCCGCATGACACTCCTGAATACAGGTATTTTTATCCGACCGATGTGCTGGTAACAGGCTATGATATAATCTTTTTCTGGGTAGTGAGAATGGTGTTTTCAGCACTTGACCAGACCGGCAAATCACCCTTTGATACCGTACTGATACACGGGCTTGTCAGAGATTCCCAGGGTCGGAAGATGAGCAAATCGCTTGGAAACGGCATAGACCCTCTTGAGGTTATAGATAAATATGGGGCTGATGCACTCAGAATGACGCTTATTTCAGGAAATTCTCCCGGAAATGATATGAGATTTTATTTTGAAAGAGTTGAAGCCAGCAGAAATTTCGCTAATAAGGTATGGAATGCCTCAAGATTTATTATGATGAATATCGGGGAGGCAGAAATTAAGCTTGGAGAGGCGCTGCCCGGCGATCTCAAGCTCGAAGATAAGTGGGTGCTTTCAAAGTCCAATTCTCTTATAAAGGAAGTAAGTGATAATCTTGATAAGTATGAGCTTGGCATAGCGCTTGGAAAGCTTTATGATTTTATTTGGGAAGAATTTTGCGACTGGTATATAGAAATGGTCAAGCCAAGACTTTGGAATCAAGAGGATTCCTCCAGAGAGGCGGCTTTATGGACTTTAATTACTGTGCTGAGTGATTTGTTAAAGCTGCTTCATCCCTTTTTACCCTTTATTACGGAAGAAATTTTCTGCAATTTGAATGAAACACAGGAAAGTATAATGATTTCCGATTGGCCTGTCTATAAAGCGGAGCTGAGCTTTGCCAAAGAGGAAGCTTCAGTTGAGCTTTTAAAGGATGCAATCAAGAAAATAAGAGCTATAAGAGCCTCTAAAAACGTACCTAACAGCAAAAAAACCGTAATCTATATAGTATCCGGAAATCAAAAGCTTTTAGAGGTTTTTGGAAACTCAGAGGTCTTATTAAAACAGCTTGCCGGAGCGGAGGAGGTTATATTAAGGACTGAGGCGCAGGGACTTGAAAAGGGCTGTGTTTCAGCAGTGCTTGCCGGAGCCGATATATATCTGCCGCTTGCAGAGCTTGTTGATATTGAAAAGGAAAAGCAGAGATTGCAAAAAGAGGAGGGAGTTATTTTGTCAGAAATCAAGAGAGCGGATTCTATGCTTGCAAATGAAAAATTTACGACAAAGGCTCCGGCAGAAAAAGTTAAGGAAGAAAGAGAAAAGCTTGAAAAGTATAAGGCTATGCTTGAGCAGGTTAAAACTCAGCTTGCTGCACTTGAAAGCCTTTAAGGTAAATGCCTATGATAGATTTTGATGAAGAATTAAAAAAATTTAAACCCTCACTTGAAATTTCGGAGGTTGAGGACGATGTGGTAAAAAGTGATATAAGCGATATAAATGATATTATTATGGAATTGCTCAGAAAGCAGGTGAAGGAATAGTATTAATGGAAAGAAGCCATTATTTAAGAATATCTAACAGCTATTACAATCAGGGGCTTTTAAAAGCTCAGGAGCGTAATCTTTCAGCCTGTATATTATGCTTAAAGAGAGCATTGTATTTTAATAAGGCTAATATAAATGCCAGAAACCTTCTCGGACTTGCATATTATGAAACCGGAGAAGCGGCGGAGGCTTTATCTCAGTGGGTAATAAGCCTTAATATAAAGCCTGATAATAATGCGGCACAGAGGTATATAAGCAGAGTGAGAGATAAAAGCGGAGAGCTTGACAAGCTGGGAGATGATATTAAAAAGTATAATCAGGCACTGATGAATCTCAATTCCGGCAACAAGGACCTTGCAATAATGCTTCTTGCTAGAATAGCAGATTTTGCCCCTAATTACGTAAGGGCAAATCTGCTTTTGTCGCTGCTTTATATAGACAATGAAGAATATAGCAATGCAGAAAGATACCTTAAAAACGTCCTTGAAGTAGATGTTCAAAACCCTGCCGCCTTAAAATATATGCAGGCTATAAAGGAAGCTACCGCTGCAAATAAGAAAAAAAAGCAGGAGAAAAAAAGGTTAAAAAATACTTATTCTCACAGAAGCATATCAGATGACGAGGTTATCATTCCTAAGGGTTATAATGACAGTATAGGCTGGCAGACCGTGCTAAATATAGGAATCGGGCTGCTCATAGGTGCGGCAAGTATTTTCTTTATATACATGCCTGCAAACAAGGCAAGAATGACCGATGAGCATAATAAAGAGCTTGCAGTTGTCAGCGAAAAGCTCAACGCCGCCAATCTTAAAATAGACGAGATTACCAAGTCCTCAGACGGACTTCAGGCTGAGCTTGACAAGCTCAAAGAAAGCATGAATACCGCCGATGAGGCTACTACTGATAAAATCTCACAGTATCAGCTGCTTGCCGGTATGATAGATGCCTATAAATCGGGAAATTATGCCCAGGCGGCAAATCTTTATGCAATGATAAATGAGGAGAAGCTGCTTGATGTAGACGACGGCTCAGGAGTTTCGGCAAAGGCTATTTATGATGAAGTGTCTAATTATATGAGGTCGGAGGGCGACAATCTCTTGATGAGTCTGGGAGATACGGAGTATAATTCAAGAAACTATGAAGCTGCAATACAGTATTATGATAAGAGCATCAAGCTAAACACAAACAATCCTATGGCGCTGTTTAAAAAGGCTCTTTCCTACAAGCAGCTCGGAGATGTCCAGAATGCGAATACTTTTTTTGAAGAAGTAATATCAAAATACCCTAATTCAGAAGCGGCGGCTTCAGCAAAGCTTGAGAGAGGCTATTAAAACGCTGCCGGGTTCTTTCCGGCAATTAATGAAATGATTGATGTTAACAAATTAAAAAGAGGGTGTTGCAAAATAGTAGATTCATACAATATATAATATAGAAACAGAAAAATATTATATTGTGAAAGAATCGAATTTTGCAACACCCTCTTCTATTTTTACTGGTAGCCCGGTCCTCTGGGTACTGTGGGCGCAGCCTCAGACGGAGCAGGGGCTTGGGTAGGATTGGTAGCCCCGTTATTTTTGGCAGGAGCCGGGGTGCTTGCCGCACCTTTATGAATACTGCATCTTCCTGCCCACGAGAAATAGGAATCATCAGTCTGTGCACTGCTTCCCTCGGGAGTTTTAATAATTACTCTGGACACTATACGAGGGCAGTATTTAGTGGGTCTTTGGTGCGAATCGGCACAAACCTCCATGCTTGCATGGTGGTCACAGGTTTCGGTAGGAGCCGTGCCTCTTGCAAAATATTCAACATAGGTGGCATTTCCTCTCGGGTCGTGGTCACAAATTCCCGGAATGGCAAGCTTGCCTGACTTGCGGCAGATAGTCACCTCCTCAATATCAGCCGGTCGCCTGAAGCCCGGATCTTCCTTGCCTTCATGGATTCGGGTCATAATTTTTTTCCAAATATCCTTATGGAAGGAAGTGCCTCCGTTGGCTGAGCTCAGCTCCTGATTCTGGTCAAAGCCGCCCCAGACCCCTGCGGTGTAATAAGGAGTAAAGCCTACAAACCATATATCCTTATTGCTGGTAGTGGTACCGGATTTGCCGGCACAGCTCATGTTGTCAAGATGTGCTCTGGTACTGGTGGAATTGACACTGATTCCGCTTCGGGCAAATTTTTTATTGCTCACCATAGAGGCCGCCATGGCATCAGTTAAAAGAAAAGCTGTGGTATCTTTAATTACCCGTCTGGTTTCAGGGTCGCTTCTATATAAAATCCTGCCGTTATGGTCTTTGATTTCAGTAAACATAATGGGCTTGGTGTAGAGCCCTCCATTTGCAATAGCAGCGTAGGCGGCACTCATATCAAGGTTGCTTACCCCCTTGGTAAGACCGCCCAGTGCAGTAGCAGCATTAAAATCGGTATCAGTAAGACTGCTTATGCCAAATTTTCTCGCATATTCCACTCCAAGACTCGGAGTTACAGTTTCCATAAGTGCTCTTACTGCCACTATATTCATTGAATAGATTATACCCTCACGGATGTTTGAATAGCCTAGAAATCCCTGTGAGGAATACCAGTTTTGGAAGGTCTTATTGCCTACGGTATAGGGCTCGTCATAATAGACGCTGCCGAGGGTATTACCGCAGGCATCTATAGCCGGAGCAAAAGCGACCAGCACCTTAAAGGAGGAGCCAGGTTGGCGGTAAACATTGCTCGCCCGGTTAAGAGTAAGCGAGCCGGTTTTTGCTCCTCGTCCTCCGCTTAAAGCCTTGACATAGCCGGTAGACTGGTCTATTAATACAAAGGATACCTGAGGCTCAAGCACCGGATTAAACCTTTCAGCAATTACCTCGTCCCCCTCCTTTATAAGATAAGCCTTGTAGGCATCGACATCCGCTCTTACCGCTTCTTCACTTGGATAAAGACCGTCAAAGCCGTCCTTAAGCACTTCCTTGTGATAAGCTCTGAGAGTTTCGGTAGAGTAGTGCTTGGTTTCACCGTCTGCATGCTTGATGGAAAGCCTTAAATCAGCTGAAAATTTCGTTACAGGATAGTTTGCCTGGTTGTTGATTTCGTCGTCTACTACAGCCTGAAGGCTCGGGTCCTGGGTTGTAGTAACTGTAAGCCCTCCTCCATAGATGAGGTTATGTGCTTGAGTATCAGAGTAGCCGAGCTTATTCACAAGTGTTTCCTGAAGCTGCTCAATTAATTCATCCGTAAAGTAGCTGTAGGTATTGACAGTCTGCTTAGCTACCAGGTCAACATTTTGTATTCTGTCATAAACATTGTCGTTTAAGGCTTCCTCCTGCTGCTCTTTGGAGATATACCCCTGGTCATACATATACTGAAGTATGATTTTTCTTCTGCTCTCATTATTTTCCTTGCCCGAAATAGGATTATACCTGCTCGGGTTTTTGGTAATCCCTGCAATTACCGCACATTCAGATAAGGTAAGGTCCTTTACGTCCTTATCAAAATATCTTCTGGCGGCAACCTTGACACCAAGCGTATTGTTGCCAAGATTGATTGTATTAAGGTAATTAGTCATAATGGTTTGCTTATCCATATTTTTTTCAAGCTCCAGTGCAAGGTATTGCTCCTGAAGCTTTCTTTCTATCTTGGCACCTTTACTTCTTTCACGTCCACCGTTAAATACATTGTTTTTAATCAGCTGCTGCGTTATTGTAGAGCCTCCGCCGAGTGAGGAATTATTGCGGACAAGTCCTACGATTGCCCTCATTATAGAACGTGTATCTATCCCCTTATGCTTCCAGAATCTTGAGTCCTCTATAGCCACAAAAGCATTTACAAGGTCGGGAGGAAATTCATCGTAGCTTGCTTCTTCGCGGTTCGAGCCTGCCATTATAAGTGTATCTGTAAGATTACCTGCCGAATCATAAATATTGGTAGCAAATCCAAGCGGAACTATACTGTCTATATTGATTCTCGGCGTATTATGAATAATGCCCATGAAGATACCTGCGCCTGCACTTGCGGTCATTACCACAATGGTAAGTGTGAGCATGAATATAATTTCTCCAAGACTTAATATAAACCTGTTAGTATATCTTTTATTTTTTGAATATGATTGTTTAAGACGTTTATCAGTAGTCTTTTTACCATAATTCATACATTTACCAGCCTTTCTTAGTAAACTTAATTACTGCATTATACCAAATATAAAAAAAAAGTGCTATACTATCAAGAATAATGAAAGAAATACTTAGACATTAGGAAGGTGTTTTGTGAAAAAAAATATTGAGCTTAAAACCTTGGTTTGCTGCAGTGAGGGAAGTGCAGAAATTATAGAAAAAAAATCACGCTTTATAGCAAATGTTAAGCCCGTATATACACAAGAGCAGGCGGAGCAGTTTATAGAAAGCGTTAAAAAACGCTATCGTGACGCAAGGCATAACTGCTACGCCTATATTACCGACGAGGGAAGGACGGTAAGATTTTCTGATGACGGAGAGCCTTCTAAAACTGCTGGCACTCCTATATACAACCTGCTGGCCTCAAAAAACATCATAAATACGGCTGTGGCGGTAACCAGATATTTCGGAGGGGTTTTACTTGGAACCGGAGGGCTGGTCAGGGCCTATCACAGTGCCGCTTCAGCCGGGCTTGAGGCCAGTCTTGTCCTTGAAAGGCATGAAGGCTTTTTGCTGAAAGCGGAAAGTGACTATGATTATTTTGGAAAGCTGAAGCATACCGCCCTAAACGCGGAGGTGGTGCTGTACGATGTGCAGTATGCTCAGAGGGTTACAGCTTTATTTGTTGCCGGGCTTGACAAAAAGAAAAAATTCATTGATAAAATAATTAATGAGAGCGGCGGCAATATACATATTATTTCAGAGGAAAAAAGCTTTTTTGTAAAGCCGGAAAATAAACCGGCGGTATTATATCCGATAAGAGAAAAAAATCAGAGCTGAAATTTATGCTTAAATTGTAAATATAGAAGGGTTTATAATCTGCTTATATGGTATAAAAACCAATAATTTATTGACTATAGGCTGTATTTATTGTAAAATATTGAAATATATCCATCTGGAAACTGCACTAAAATCTATTAAATTTGGCAATATGATTAAAAAGGAGGTTTTTATGTCAACAATTTTTGAAGGAGCAGGAGTTGCATTAATCACGCCATTTAGTGAAAACGGAAGCGTAAATTACCAAAAGCTTGAAGAATTAATTGAAGAACAAATAAGAGAAGGCACTGATGCTATAATTTCCTGTGGCACTACCGGAGAAAGCTCCACCCTGAGCCATGAAGAAAAGCTTAAGGTCATCAAAGAAACTATAAGGATAGTGAATAAAAGGGTACCGGTAATAGCCGGGACAGGCTCCAACTGTACAAAGACTGCGATAATGCTCTCACAGGAGGCGCAGGGCTACGGCGCTGACGGGCTTTTAATAGTATCGCCTTATTATAACAAGGCTACGCAAAACGGTCTTATAGCACATTATACCGCAATAGCGGACAGTGTGAGGCTTCCGATTATTTTATACAATATACCCGGAAGGGCAGGGATTGCACTTGCTCCTGCCACTATAGCGCAGCTGGTAAAAAATGTAAGCAATATTGTAGGAGTCAAGGAAGCCGGAGGCGATATATCCATTACTGCTAAAATATTCAGGCTGTGCCAGGATACCGGTATAGATGTATATTCCGGAAATGATGACCAGAATATAGCGATAATGGCACTCGGAGGCAAGGGGGCTATCTCGGTATTAAGCAATGTTGCACCTAGAAAAACTCATGAGATGTGCAAGGCGGTGCTTGAGGGCGATATCAAAAGAGCGGCAAAATTACAGCTGGAGGCCCTTGATGTTATAAATAATCTTTTTATAGAGGTCAATCCCATACCTGTAAAGGCGGCAATGAATCTTCAGGGAAAGGAAGTAGGGGGCTTGAGGCTTCCGCTTACCTATATGGAGGAGGAGCATATAAAGCTTCTGAAGGCAGCTATGAAAGAGTACGAAATACTTTAAATTAAAAAAGGGAGGGCAGGCTTTGAATATAATACTGCATGGCTGTCTTGGAGCTATGGGAAGAGAATTAAGCAGTCTGGTTAAAGAAAACGCAGCCGAAAATCACATTATTATCTGTGCGGGCATTGACAGGCAAAGGGCTGATACAGCCTTGGATTATCCAGTATACAGCCATTTTGATGATTTAGGAGAAGATATTAAAAAAACGGCGGATGTAATAATTGATTTTTCTACGGCAACGGCAATAGATGCGTTGCTGGATTTTACTGAAAGGCAGAGTATCCCGCTGGTGCTCTGCACCACAAATCTGAGCTTAAAGCAGCTTGCAAGAATTAATGCTCTTTCAGATAAAACAGCAGTACTGCGCTCTGCCAATATGTCGCTCGGTATTAATCTTTTAACTGAGCTTGTGTCGGAAACTGCTAAAATCCTTTATAGCTCAGGCTTTAACATTGAAATTATAGAAAAGCATCACAAAAGAAAGATAGATGCCCCAAGCGGCACTGCAATCTCAATTTCAGAAGCTGTAAATGCCGCACTCGGCAATAAGCTCAATCCTGTGTACTGCAGGACTGACAGACGGGAGGCAAGACCTGAAAATGAGATAGGCATAGCTTCAGTAAGAGGCGGCAGCATGGCAGGGGAGCATGAGGTTATTTTTGCAGGTGAGGATGAGATTATTTCATTCACGCATACTGCACTGTCCAGAAAAATATTTGCCAAGGGTGCCTTAAAAGCCGCCGAATTTATAGTTTCCAGGCAAAAAGGACTTTATAGTATGAAGGATGTTATAAGGCTCTCATAAGCTGAGTGATAATTTTATCAAGCTTATTTATATTGCCTTTGGTTGCATGGTAAATGAAAATGTATTATAATCATCAACTGGAAAATATACTCCAGCGCTTGCCGGAGGGAATAAATTTTATAAGATGAAAGGATATTAACCATGGAGAAGCTTGAACAATTATATGAGGGAAAGGCAAAAAAAGTCTTTAAAACAGGAGAACCGGAAGTATTAATAGTATCATATAAGGATGATGCCACGGCGTTTAACGGAGAGAAAAAAGGCACTATAGTGGGAAAGGGTGCTATAAATAACCGCATGACCAATCATCTTTTTAAGATTCTTGAGGAAAAGGGAGTGCCTACACATTATATAAAAGAGTTAAATGACAGAGAAACTGCAGTTAAAAAAGTATCTATAGTCCCTCTTGAGGTAATTGTAAGAAACTATGCTGCCGGAAGCTTCTCAAAGAGAATGGGTGTTGAAGAGGGAGTTAAGTTTAAAGCTCCAATCCTTGAGTTTTCATATAAAAATGACGAGCTTGGAGATCCTTTTATAAACGGCTATTATGCCATTGCAATGAATCTGGCTACTCAGGAGGAAATTGATAAGATTGCAACTTATGCTTTTAAGGTTAATGAAGTACTTATAGATTATTTCGGGAAGCTCAACATAGATTTAATTGATTTTAAGATTGAGTTCGGAAGGTACGGCAGCGATATAATTCTGGCAGATGAGATTTCACCTGATACCTGCAGACTTTGGGATAAGCAGACCCATGAAAAGCTTGATAAGGACAGATTCCGCCGTGACCTCGGCAATGTTGAGGATGCCTATCAGGAGGTCTTTAGAAGACTTGGCATTGAATAATTAAGCGGCATCTCGCTAATTTTAGAGGATTTGCTGATTAAAGAAAGGTTTAATCTATGTATGATAAATATATAAGCCCTCTGTCGGAAAGATATGCGGGAGAAAAGATGCAGTATATCTTTTCTCCCGATAAGAAATTTAAGACCTGGAGAAGGCTCTGGATTGCACTTGCAAGGGCTGAAAAAGAGTTGGGCTTAAATATAAGCTCTGAGCAGATTGAGGAGCTTGAAAGATTTAAGGATGATATTAATTTTGAAGCTGCCAAAGAGCGTGAAAAAATCGTGCGCCATGATGTTATGAGTCATGTCTATGCTTACGGCTTGCAGTGTCCTAAGGCAAAGGCTATTATACATCTTGGAGCGACAAGCTGTTATGTAGGCGACAATACCGATATTATTCTTATGAAGGAAGCGCTGGAGCTTGTCAGAGTAAAGCTGGTAAATGTAATGCATAAGCTGAGTCTGTTTGCACTGAAGTATAAAGAGCTGCCGACACTGGCATTTACACATTTTCAGCCGGCTCAGCCTACTACGGTGGGAAAACGGGCGGCACTTTGGCTTAATGATCTGCTGCTTGATTATGAGGATTTAGGCTATGTAACAGAGGGACTGAAGCTGCTCGGCTGTAAGGGAACTACGGGGACTCAGGCTTCATTTTGTGAGCTGTTTGAGGGAGATGATGAAAAAATCAGAAGGCTTGATAAGCTTATAGCGGGCTATATGGGATATGCGAAGTGCTATCCGGTTTCAGGCCAGACCTATTCAAGAAAGATTGACAGCAGGGTGCTTAATGTGCTTGCCGGAATAGCGCAGTCGGCTCATAAATTTTCAAATGATATCAGACTGCTCGCTCATCTTAAAGAGATTGAGGAGCCTTTTGAAAAGGACCAGATAGGCTCTTCGGCAATGGCGTATAAAAGAAACCCTATGAGAAGCGAAAGAATGGCATCGCTTGCCGATTTTGTAATAAGTGATGCTATGAATCCTATGCTTGTAGCAGCTACACAATGGTTTGAAAGAACTCTTGACGACTCGGCAAATAAAAGACTTTCAATACCGGAGGGATTTCTGGCGACAGACGGGATACTGAATCTTTACCTTAATATACTTGACGGTATGGTGGTATATCCCAAGGTAATAGAAAAAAGGCTTAAAGCCGAGCTTCCCTTTATGGTAACAGAAAATATAATGATGGCTGCGGTAAAAGCGGGAGGCGACAGACAGGCTATACATGAAAGGATAAGAAAGCTTTCCATAGAAGCCGGCAGACAGGTAAAAGAGGAAGGAAAGGATAATAATCTTCTTGAGCTTATAGCTGCCGATTCAAGCTTTAATCTAAGCCTTGAGCAGCTTAAGAGTGAGGTTCAGGCTTTAAAGTATACCGGGCGCAGCTCCAAACAGGTTGAGGAATTTATACAGGAGTATATTGAGCCGATATTAAAAAAATATAAGGATGAGCTTGGTATTGAAGCAAAGATTAATGTGTAAATACTTAGAGCTTTACCCGCAAAAGAATATATAACTGAAAGGGAAAAAGATGGTAAGAGCTATAGTTGGCGCAAACTGGGGAGATGAGGGCAAGGGAAAGATAACCGACATGCTTGCCGAAAAAGCAGATATTATCGTACGTTTTCAAGGAGGGAGCAATGCAGGCCATACCATAATTAACAATTACGGCAAATTTGCACTTCACCTTCTGCCGTCAGGGATTTTCTATGAGCATACTACAAGCATTATCGGCAATGGAGTTGCACTTAATATCCCTTATTTTATTAAGGAGCTGGAAGCTGTGGTAAGCCAGGGCGTGCCTGAGCCTAAGATACTTATATCCGAACGGGCACAGCTTTTGATGCCTTATCATATCTTACAGGATACCTATGAGGAAGAAAGACTTGCCGGAAGAGCTTACGGCTCTACCAAATCAGGGATAGCTCCTTTTTACTCTGATAAGTATGCCAAAATCGGCATACAGGCAGGAGAGCTTTTTGATGATGAGATTTTAAATGAAAGGATTGAAAAAATCTGCCTTTTAAAAAATATATTATTTAAGCATTTATATAATAAACCTGAAATTGATAAGGCAGAGCTTAGAGCTACGCTGCATTCTTATAGAGAGCTGATTGCTCCGTACTTATGCGATACCTCCGCTTATTTGGCTGAAGCTGTAAAGGAGGGCAAGGATATACTTCTTGAGGGACAGCTCGGCTCTCTAAAGGATACCGATCACGGAATCTATCCTATGGTAACCTCTTCTTCTACACTTGCCGCCTACGGGGCAGTAGGTGCAGGAATCCCTCCTTATGAAATCAAGGATATTATTACTGTAGTAAAGGCATACTCAAGTGCAGTAGGGGGAGGAGAGTTTGTCACTGAAATCCCGGATGAGGCTGCTGCCGATGAGCTTAGAAAAAGGGGCGGAGATAAGGGGGAATACGGAGCGACCACAGGCAGACCCAGGCGCATGGGCTGGTTTGATGCTGTTGCAAGCCGCTATGGCTGCAGGATTCAGGGAGCTACCGAGGTTGTACTTACCGTGATTGATGTACTTGGCTATCTTGAGGAGCTTCCGGTCTGCACGGGCTATGAAATTGAAGGCAAGGTAGTAAAGGATTTCCCTTCAACCCCTCTGCTTAAGAAAGCAAAGCCTGTTTATGAATACCTTCCCGGTTGGAAGTGCGATATTAGAGGAATTAAGGAATACTCAAAGCTTCCGGATAATTGCAGAAAATATATCGAATTTATTGAAAAAGAGCTTGAAGTACCTATTAAAATGATAAGCAACGGTCCCGGCAGGGATGAGATTATTTATAGGCAGAACTAAGGGCTGCAAAATAAAGAAACGCCGAAATCGCTATTTTGTCGAAATCGGCATTTCTTTATTTTAATTTAACTCACTCTTATCCGAATTTTCCGGTGTTTTTTTAGTATCCGGCTCCGCTTTATTTACCTTATTCAATCTTCTGATTTGCTTGGTAATTATAATAAAAGCATAGGCTGAGCCGGGTATTGCTATCTCACAAAATAATAAGGCAAGCAGTATGTTTGCCGGTGCTCCTGTAAGTCCGGCTATTACTGTAGCTGCTATTAATATAAACAGAGCTATAAGCGCTGCTGAAGCCAGTATTCTTTTCATAAATTAAACCCTCCCTGCTACTGTGAGAGCACTTCCCATTGAGTATAAAGCTTCTCAAGCTCCGCTTCAGCGGCTTCTTTTTGCTTTTGAAGCTTCATAAGCTTTACAGCATCACTTTGAAATTCGGGCTTGGCAAAATCAAGCTCTATTTCCCTAATCTCATTTTCATATTTTTCTATTAAGCTTTCACAATTTTCCAGTGCCGCCTTTTGCTTTTTAGCCTTTGCCGCTTTCTCCTTTGAAGCCAGCCAGTCCTGCTTCGATTTTTTTTCATTTAAAGGTGCAGAAATATTTTGAGCTTTATAAGCTGTAAAAGCGGCATTTCTCACATCGTCACGTTTTTCAAGATAATAATCATAATTGCCTATATAGTTATAAAGCTTATTGTCCTTAAGCTCCAGGATTCTGTCAGCAGTTTGATTTATAAAATATCTGTCATGTGACACATATAAAACTGTACCTTTAAAATTCTTTATAGCGCTTTCAAGGATTTCCTTGCTGGAGGTATCCAGGTGGTTGGTGGGTTCATCCAGCACTATAAAATTTGCTTTTCCAAGCATGAGCTTGGCAAGAGATACTCTGCCTCTTTCTCCTCCGCTCAGACTTGATATTTTTTTAAATACCTCATTACCTGTAAATAAAAAGGCTGCCAGTACATTTCTGACCGAGGTGTTGTCAAGCTCGGGATAAGCATCCTGAAGCTCGTCAAATAAGGTCTTGTCCTGATTGAGCACCTGATGCTCCTGGTCATAATAGCCAGTTTCAACTCCAATGCCAAGCTGTACATAGCCTTTATCAGGGAGCAGGAGATTATTTATAATTTTCAGGATGGTAGTCTTGCCGCTTCCGTTATCGCCTATTATTGCCACATGCTCGCCCCGTTTTATTTCAAAGCTTAATCCCGAGAAGAGTGTATGGTTATTAAAGGCTTTTTCAAGATTCTCCGCTCTTAAAACATCATTTCCGCTTTCACGGCTCATTGTAAGGTCAAGCTTCATATCTGTATTCGGCTCTGTGGGCTTATCAAGCTTGTCAATTTTATCAAGCATTTTTTGGCGGCTTTCCGCTCTTCTGACAGATTTTTCTCTATTAAAGGATTTAAGCTTGTCAATGACAGCTTCCTGTCTTTTTATCTCCTCCTGCTGATTTGCATAGGCTTTCAGTGCCGCCTCCTTAAGCAGAGCTTTTTTTTGAGTAAATTCGGTATAATTGCCTGAATATACTAAAGCTTCACAAGCCTCCAGGTCTATTACCTTATTAACGATTCTGTCTAAAAAATATCTGTCATGGGAAACTATAATTACTGTCCCCTTATAATTAAGCAAATAATTTTCCAGCCATTCTATGCTTGAAAGGTCAAGGTGGTTGGTAGGCTCATCCAGCATTATTATGTTCGGCTTGGACAGGAGCAGCTTGCCCAGAAAAACTCTGGTTTTTTGCCCTCCTGAGAGCATATTTATCTTTTTTGAAAATTCGTCCTCTGAAAAGCCCAGTCCCTTCAATATGCCGGTAACCCGGCTCTTGGCTGCATAGCCGTCTGCAAGCTCATACTCATGTACAAGTCTGGTATAGGAATCATAAAGACTTTCAAGTTCCTCTCCGGAAAGTCCCTTCATAGCTTTATGCATTCCTTTAAGTGTGTTTTCCATATCTGTAATAGGCTTTATAACCGTTAAAAGCTCTTCTTCAATGCTTAAATCGGAGTCAATATCATTAATCTGGCGCAGATAGCCTACACTTGTATTTTTTGATATATATACGCTGCCTGAGTCGGGGGCAAGCTCTCCCGTAAGCATGCGGAGCAGGGTGGTTTTGCCTGCTCCGTTTGCTCCGACCACGGCAACCCTTTCATTTTCATTTATTATAATTGAGGCATTATTTATAATTTCTTCTTCTCCAAATGCCTTACATAGATTTGAAGTATTTAAAATCAAAATCTTTCTCCTCCTAATCTGATTTCCTGACTATTATGGAGTAAAACAGATAATTTTGTCAATAATCAATATTTTTACCTGAACAAAAGTTTGCTTTTTCTCTTAAGATATGCTATTATTATTTATATACAAAACATATTTTTAAGCTGTTTTCAAAAACAAATGAAAATATTATATCAAGCGGATTTTTGAAATCATACCCTAGGGCAGGGACTGCCCGAATTAAAGCCTGTGAAGATAGAGTAGGTTGCGAGATCTATGAAGCAGGAAATCCATTGGCTTTAGACAATTGGTATCACATTTGCCGATAAATTTAAAAGGAGGTATTATGTCCGGTAATCTAAGCAAAAGACAAGGTGAAATATTAAAATATATAAAGAGCTGCATTATAAAGAAAGGCTATCCTCCCTCTGTCAGAGAAATAGGTGCAGCGGTAGGATTAAGCTCAAGCTCCTCAGTACATTCCAATCTTGAGGCTCTTGAGAAAAAGGGATATATACGCAAATCCCCGAATAAATCCAGAACAATCGAGGTTGTTGACGAGGATTTCAGCTATAAAAAAAATAATACCGTAAATATTCCGCTGCTTGGCGAAGTGGCTGCCGGTCAGCCCATATTTGCACAGGAAAACATCAGCGATTACTTTCCTGTTCCGGCACAGCTGCTTCCGAAGGCTGATGCCTTTATGCTTACAGTACACGGAGATTCAATGATAAATGCAGGCATTTACGATGGCGATTGCATAATAGTGGCAAAGCAGACCTCTGCCCAGGACGGAGATATAGTAGTAGTCCTGCTTGAAGACAGTGCCACGGTAAAAACCTTTTATAAAGAAAAAGAATTTATCAGACTTCAGCCGGAAAATGACACTATGGAGCCTATTTTAGTAAAGGAAGCAGTCATACTCGGCAAGGTCGCGGGGCTGTTCAGAAAAATATAAAATATATAAAGCGGCACATAAAAATCCCGGCTAACTGCCGGGATTTTAAAAGCATTAATTGAATTTTATCGAATTGAAATTTAATATTAATTAAATTTTCTTTTTCTCGCAGCTTCAGACTTTTTTTTACGTCTAACGCTTGGCTTTTCGTAATGCTCTCTTTTACGGATCTCCTGCTGAATGCCAGCTTTAGCACAATTTCTCTTAAATCTTCTAAGTGCGCTGTCGAGACTCTCGTTTTCTTTCACAATCACGTTTGACATCTAAAAATACTAACCTCCCTCCGGTTGTGAAATAAAATTCTCTACTATCATACCATAATAATAAAAATAGTCAACAGATTTTAATCTGCTCATACTTAAGACAAACCTGATAAAGTTTCCTGTTATTATTGGTATTAGGTTAGTTTGCCTAACTATATTTTATATACTATAGTTATTCATTATGAATTTTTATGATAATATCTTTATATAGATATATATTTTTATAGAAAAACTATCTTGCGTAAAATATTTTATTGTTAAAGAGGTATTATAAAAAGCCTGAAAGCAATAGTTGCTTTACCTTCTTGGACTTTATGGACATAACCGACTTAACAAAGCCTGAAAATGACTTATATACAGCTTGATAATTTTATGCTAGTATATAGTATACAACGGTAATTAAATATAGCCGCTGCAAGTTACTTGCTGTTAACAGCATTATATTATAAATATTAATCAAGCAATATATAAATTAACGGAGGATGAATCATGGTAGGATTAAAAAAATTAGCTTTTTTTGTAGGCGGAGCGGTTTTCGGCTCGGCAGGTATCAAGCTTTTAAGCAGTAAAGATGCAAAAAAGGTATATGCACATACCACGGCGGCAGCACTCAGAATTAAAGACAGTGTAATGGAAACTGTTACAAATGTTCAGCTTAATGCTGAGGATGTGCTTGCTCAGGCAAAGGATATTAATGCGGAGCGCGCGAAAAAAGAAGCTGAAGCTGTAGTTAATGCAGAAGAAACCGAGGCTTAATTATAATGAAATGCAGGATAATACATGAATCCTCTGCCAGAATCAGGCTTAGACTGTCAAAACCCGGTCTGAGCCTGCGGCAGGCGGACATACTCCTATATTACCTTGAAGCACAGCCGAGTATACAGCAGGCGGCAGTGTATGAGAGAACCAGTGATATAGTTATTTTTTTCAGGAAAGAGCAAAGGCAGGCAGCTTTAAGTGCTGTAGCAAAATTTGATTTTAACTCCGAGCTGCTTCCCGCCGAAATACCGGAAAACTCGGGCAGAATGCTTGCGAGGGAATTTCAGGAAAAGATTGTAGGGCAGATTGCATTTGCAGTCGGCAGGAAACTGTTTCTGCCGCTTCCTTTAAACATAGCCTATACTGTTTTTAAATCAGCGGGCTATATATTAAAGGGACTTAAATGTCTGATTAGGAAAAAGCTTGAGGTTGAGGTGCTTGATGCCGTATCAATAGGCATTTCAATAGCAAGAAGTGATTTTTCGACTGCCGGCTCTATAATGTTTCTTTTGGGCATGGGAAATCTTCTTGAAGAATGGACCCATAAAAAATCAATTGACGACCTTGCGAGAACCATGTCGCTTAATATAGATAAGGTTTGGTTAAAAACGGATGACGGCGATGTGCTGGTACCTGTGTCGGCTGTAAAAAACGGAAGCTTTATCAGTGTAGGTGTAGGTAATGTAATCCCTCTTGACGGAGTTGTGCATTCAGGGGAAGCTATGGTCAATCAGGCCTCTCTTACTGGAGAGTCCGTACCGGTTGCCAAAAGAAAGGGGGCTTATATCTATGCTGGAACCGTACTTGAAGAGGGTGAGCTGACCATACGGGTAGAAGCGGAGGAAGGCAGCGGACGTTATGACAGAATAGTTAAGATGATAGAAGAGTCGGAAAAGCTAAAGTCCAATACTGAAAGCCGGGCTGCAAATCTAGCGGATAAGCTGGTGCCTTATTCATTTTTAGGCACTGCACTGACCTACCTGCTCACAAGAAACGTGTCTAAAGCCCTTTCAGTGCTTATGGTAGATTTTTCCTGTGCTTTAAAGTTTTCAATGCCGCTTGCCGTGCTTTCGGCAATGAGAGAAGCTGGAAGGTATAATGCCACAGTAAAGGGAGGAAAGTATCTTGAGGCGATAGCCTATGCCGATACTATAGTGTTTGATAAGACCGGAACGCTCACCTATGCCTGTCCAACTGTAGAAAGAGTCATAGCCTGTGAAGGTCAGGACAAAAGGCAGATGATTAAAATTGCCGCCTGTCTTGAGGAGCATTTTCCGCATTCAGTAGCAAATGCAGTAGTTAAGTATGCTCAGGAGCTTAATATCTCCCACAGAGAAATGCATTCTCAGGTTGAATACGTAGTAGCACACGGAATATCAAGCACTATAAAGGATGAGCATGTTATTATAGGAAGCTATCACTTTGTATTTGAAGATGAGCGTACGGAGGTAGCTGATGAAGACCGGAAAATAATAGAGGAGCTGGACCCGCAGTATTCTCATCTTTTCCTTGCAATAGGCGGGAAGCTGGTAGCGGTAATCTATATTTCAGACCCCTTAAGGCAGGAGGCGGCTCAGGTGGTTGCTGGCCTTAAGGAAATTGGCATTAAAAAAACTGTTATGATGACCGGCGACAATCTAAGAACCGCAAAAGCTATTGCAAAAAAAGTGGGAGTTGACGAATTTTATGCCGGGGTGCTTCCGGAAGACAAGGCAAGATTTGTTGAAAAAGAGAAAAGTCTTGGAAAAACGGTGATTATGGTGGGCGACGGTATCAATGATTCTCCGGCACTCTCAGCTGCAGACTGCGGGATAGCCATAAGCGACGGCGCTGCCATAGCAAGAGAAATTGCGGATATTACAATTACCGCTCAAAGCCTGAATGAGCTTATAATGCTTAAAAAGCTGGCAAACAGACTTATCCAAAGAATAAACAGCAATTACAGATTTATCATGGGCTTTAATTCATCACTGATTCTGCTTGGAACTGCGGGAGTGCTGGCTCCCACCGCTTCGGCTCTTTTGCATAATGTGTCTACACTGGGAATTTCTCTTAAGAGTATGACGAATTTAATCAGTGATTAAAAATAATATTATCGTAAATAAAAACGCAGAGCAGATAAGATTTTAATGCTTTGTGTTTTTTATTTTTTTACCCGTGCGGGTAGTGTAGTAAACAAATTTTCAGTAACATTATCAGAGAATTAGGTCCTGATAATCTTTTTAATTTAAGATATAATTATTCAAAAAGGAAGTTATATGGTTAAGAAAAGTGAATTAACAAAAGAATATTACAAGATCGGTGAACTAGCAAAAATGATAGGAAAGCAAACTCGTACTGTGCAGAGTTATTGTATAAGAGGCTGTATAACAGATAAAGGTTTTTCATACTATATGAGCTATGACGGGGCTATGCTTACCAATGATATAACTCCGGACGGATATTATGTAGATTATGACGGTGTGTGGATTTCAAAACGGTAAGAAAAAAGATTCGGATTCTTGTGAAATTGTAGTTAATTAAAAATTTATTCTACCCTACCCTTAAGGGTAGGGTATTTTATTAAAAAGGGCTTTATACTATATAAAATTCAGAGCGATTAAACTTATAAAATTATAAAAGGAGGAAATTTGCCGAGTCAGAGAAAACAAGAAAAAATACATTTGCTGCCGAGGCAAAGCGACTCAAGCTGTGCCGGTGCAGCGAAGCCGGATTAGAAACAAAATTAAATTATTTGCCACTGAGAAAAATGTGAGGAGAGAAAGACTATGAAACGAAAGAATATGAAAATTATATCAGTGTTACTTACAGTCTGTATGCTGCCCCTGCCTTAAGAAAAAAATGCCAGCTTGAGATGTATGATAAGGTGCAAAAGAGGTGCAAAAGATTATTGATGAAGTGGGAATGTATACAGAGGGTAAATATGCTGAGGAGCTGTTTGAGCTAAATAATTATATAATAGACCATACAGTTTATGATCAGGAAGTAGTTGATAAAGACATTTCTAAAACTATGTCAAGGAAAGCCTATGGAGTTTTAATAAATGGCAAGGGAATATACTCGTCTTATGCAAGGGCATTTCAGCTGGTGGCAAGGATGGCAAGCTTTATATGTGTAACTGACGCTGGGATAGTTGCAATTTCAAGAGACAAAATTACCGGAGAGATAAAAACCGGAGCACATGTTTGGAATATGGTCTGCATACAGGGAAATGAATGGCTTATGGTTGACCTTACTTTTAATGATTACGATGATCCGGGCGGCAATACGGGCAGCAGCAGCTGGAAGCATGACGGCTAAAGCTGGTGGTATCAGAGAAGTGACGGCTCATATTTACAAAGCACCCAGGCTAAAATTAACGGTGTCTGGTATTTATTTGACAACAGCGGCTATGTGGTAACAGGCTGGGTAAATGACGGCGGAAAATGGTACTGGATGCATGACAGCGAGGCTATGGAGGTAAATACCTGGATAACAGATAAAGGTCTTTCACACTATATTAGCTATGACGGTGTGTGGGTTTCGGAATGGTAAGAAAAAAGATACTGTAATGAATTTAAAAAAAGGAGAGAGAAATGAAAAAAATTATTTCAGCTATTATTATAATGATACTTGCTCTGTCTATGGCAGCTTGCGGCAAAGCTTCAGGCAGAGCGGATGAAGCTTTGGTAGGAAAGTATATCTCAGTCAAAGGGAGTGCATTTGGAATGACACTTTCCGGCGATGATATTGCCGGCTTCGCAATCGAATTAAAGAGCGGAGGAAAAGTGACAATGTCGGTAGACGGCACAACCTTGGACGGCAAATGGGTCAATGATGACAGTACAATTACAATTACTGCCGAAAAAACCGATATGGTCGGACAGCTCGGTGAAAATACTATCACTTTTGAAGGCTTTTTAAAAGAAAAGGTCGGAGCCTCAATGGATTTGACCTTTGCAAAAGAAGGCACCGATGCCGCAAAGCCTGAAAACTTTTTGCCGGACGAAGAAAAAGCTCTGCTTGGAGATTGGGAAGGAGCTTCGGTAACTGACGTAATGAAGGAAGATGTTTCTGGGGAAGTTTCTCCAAGTGCACTTAAGGCAACCCTGAATGCGGACCATACAGCTTCTATAAGCTATAAAGGTGAGGAGATTGCTGCTCCGAAATGGAGCTTTTACTCCGATACCGTATCGTTTGACGGTGACGTTTCGGGCGGTGCAAGCCTTTACGGCGAATTCAAGGACGGGGTCTTCACAATCACTTACAGCGGAGATAATTATTATAACTTTGTAATGGAAGCTTCTAAATAAGCCGCCTTCACAGAGTCCACAGAATCAGAAAGAAAAAACGACTATATTTTGATGTGTCGGTGGTGCCGACATAGACGAGGCATTGTAAATCTAACATCACTTAAAATAATCTATAAAAAATATATAACTATGCAGGCAGGAGAAAAGAATGTTCTCCTGCCTGTTTTTACAGTTTCAGCGATAGAGTAAAATAATCATTGGCAAAAATATAAAATAAAAGGGAAGTGGCAAAATAACCGCTTCCCAATCATACAGAATTGACTTATTATTAAGTTATCCAGACAAAATAAGAAGGAACTGTATGATGGATACTATAATAAAGGAAAATAAGATAACATTCAAGGAGTTGGAGCAAAATATTTTCAGAAATATCTGCAAAATCGGTCAAAAGTGCACAAGGGAGTTTTTAGAAGAGTATGACAAGCATCTAATGAAAGAAAGAGACCATTTAAAATATAGAAATAAAGGGTATCGAAAGACCACTATAAAAACAGTGTATGGAGAAGTAGAATACAAAAGAGCTGTTTATGAAGTTGTTAAAGAAGGAGTAAAGCACTTTGTATATCTTTTGGATGAAGAGCTGGAACTTGATAATGTTGGCTTGATTTCAAGCAATATGTCAGAGCTGTTGGTAAAATGTGTAACCGAAATGTCTTATAGGGAGAGTGCTGATAAAATATCGGAAATAAGCGGTCAGTCAATAAGTGCGATGGGAGTATGGAATGTGATTAAGGCACTTGGAGAGAAGGTGTGTGAAGATGAAGGCAAACTGGTAAAGGAAAATAAAGCGGGACATGTTCAAGGAAGCTGTATTACACCGGTGCTGTTTGAAGAAGCGGATGGAGTATATGTTAATCTTCAGGGAAAAGATAGAAAGAATAACAACCAGGAAAAAGCAGAAATAAAGGTAGCGATAGCTTATGATGGCTGGAAAAAAGAAGGTCAGGACAGGTATAGCCTTCACGAAAAGGTAGCTGCAGCAGGCTTTGAAAAATCAAAAGAGTTTCAGGAATATAGAGAGGCTGTTATAGCAGAAAGATTTAATTTAGATGAAGTGGAAGTCAGGATATTGAATGGAGATGGAGGAAGCTGGATAAAGAAAGTCAAAGACCGGGATACGATTTTTCAGCTGGACCCATTCCATAAAAATAAAGCGGTAAGAGAACTTATTCATGAAAAACAAGCACAAAAAGATATATTGGAGCTGCTATCTAAGAAAGATATCAGCGGAGTTTTTGCATACCTTGAAACGTATAGTAATAGTTTATCAGATGACAAAGATATTGAAGATGTACAGGCACTGATTCGCTATTATAAGAATAACAGAAACGGTTTATTACCTTATCAGGCTCAGCTTAAATCATTACCTACTGCACCAAAAGGAATTGAATACTTAAATCTGGGCACAATGGAAAATCATATCTGGAGCATAATAGCCAAAAGAATGAAACATAATCATACAAGCTGGAGCAAAGCCGGCGGAAATAACCTTGCTAAGATACTTGCTAAAAAATGCAGCGGTAAACTGTACGAAGTAACTGAAAAGTTTA
>CALBCM010000030.1 GCA_937927235.1 uncultured Johnsonella sp. | reverse complement strand
GGGATAGCTGTACCCACATCTGTACCGCTCGGGGTTTTATGCTCTACAGTAAATGGAAAGTTCTGTGAAGAATCCACTCTGTATATATAATTTACCTTTAATGGTCCAAGCGGCATCCTGCCTACATATTCTGTGGTAGTAGCTGCTGTAATAGTACCCTCACTGTCAGTATAAGTCTGACCAAATACTCCCTTATTTGAAGGGTCGGCATTATAAGCAGTCATGACATATCCCGGAATAGTTATCTTATCCGCCCTTGTCGTATCAAGGTACTTATAATTAGTAGTATCTGAATCCTGTTTAAATACTAAAGGTATCAAAGTATTGGTATTTTTATGAGTTATCTCATAAAGGTAAGGAGTAGGGTCAACATCCCATTTTGCTATAAAGTAAAGCTTACCCTGTGCTACCGGATTTGGAAGTGCTGTAGTTGCAGTAGCTTCGTACTGAGTGTAATCAGGATTACCAGAAGCATCAAAACCCGTTACCTTTCTCCAGCCTCCAAAGGTATAGCCCGTCCTTGAAACCGTAGGCATGCTTGCACTTGGTGCACCGCCGGCAGCCGATTCAATAGGAGCTATAGTATTAGGAGTACCTCCATTTGAGTTAAAGTATGCTATACCCACATTTCTCTCATAAATATACTTTACACTGACATCCACACCGGGCATAGAGCCAACTACCTTGCCGGTATTAGCATCCACTGAAAGTCCGTGATTGTCCGGTGTTATTTCAACTTTTTTAAAGATATAATCCGCAACTGTTGCCGGAGCTTGATCAATAGCATCACCTGCCACTTTATTCACATTTACAGGATTACTTAAGCTGGTTTCAACTCCGGTGACGTCATTTTTATAAACATAGCTTACACTGTAAGCCGCCTGTGTAGCTTTTAAGTATACATTGTCTGATTCAGTACCTGCTCCAAATTCAGTCCACTGTCCGGGTGAATTATCAGCCGGAAAATTATTTGCTGAATACGGAAGCGAAGTATGCTGTCCGGTTTTTTCAGCTACCTTAAGACCGATGCCGATATTTGAAATTGTAAGTGCCTGCTCTGTACTGATACCTATACGCGAACCGGTTGGAAGCTTTTCTCCAACCAGTACAGTTTTTCCGGTACCAAGTCTTACATTTGAATTTCCTCCGGCATCATTCTTATTGTCGTTGATATTTACATTATTAGCTACAGTTATATTTCCTGAACCTGCAATATTTACAGCACCGCCCTGATAAGACTCATTGTCTTTAATAGTACCATAGTCCATCTTAAGATTTGCAGAGCCACTTATATCTATGGCACTTGCTACCTTGGTATTTTCACCATCATAGTTGCCGTTTCCGTTTAAATCTGTAAAAGTGTCTCCTGCATCATAAACCCCGTTATTATTGTTATCAACAAAGGGTTCTCCATCAGGTATTATTTTATTGTCCTTAAAAATAGCCCCTGTCTGCGTAAGCACATTTCCTGCCGTTGCCTTAACCAGAGAGCCCCTAGGCTGCTGATCTTTAGAAAGTGCTGCTGTCGCTGTTTTATTACCATCTATAACTATATCTCCAAAAGTAACATTTGAATTGCCATGTGTTACCTCAAACATATTTCCGGTAAAACCTGCTTTTCTCTTAATAGTTTTCGAGTTAGTTCTTTCTCCAGTAGTAGAGTCTATAATTATAGGAAAAGGCTTGGTTTTAGCATGCATAGCTGAATCCATAACATAATCTGTAGTCTGTATCGTAACATCTTTGCCACTTGGTATTTTAATAGTTTTATCTATTTCTTCATCATTCATAAGAAATACAAATGCCTTTTCCGGAGTTCCACTACCTATTACTGAAAGAGCTTTTGCAGTAGTTTTATATGGGCTACTTAAAAACCCATCCCCTGAAGTGTCACTTCCGTTTACAGGGTCAACATAGTAAGTAGGTCCTCTCATTGAAAAAGCAATAGTACCGGTTTTAGTTTCACCAGGAAGCAAGTCAAACTTAAATGAATAGGCTATACCTGAATCCAGTGCTGCGCTTGTACCTCCTGGCATATAAGATATATCTGAAAGGTCCGTAGCATAATTGTTTGGATAAGAACCAAATTGCCCAATCCAAGTCGTTACTTTACTTGTATCTCCAACTCTTAAAGGCTGTATACCTAAGTTAAGCTGAGGATGATAGGTAAGTATATCAAGTGCTCCAAGATTATAAGTAGAACCATTATGTCCCTGAGCATGTATACCTTGTATATGCTGTCCATCCGGAGCTTCTTTTTTAGTAGCCCATGCCGGTGCCCAGTCATCTCCTGCGACCATTATGTCAGTGCCTGAAGCAAACCATACAGTACGACCTCCATCAACACCTTTCCTTAAAGGATCTACTATCTTACCATTCGCATCATTTATATTATCATTTGCATTATATACAGTATACTCAGCAAGAATATATTTTTTATCAGGTGAGGGCTTTATTGAAAGTCTTACCTCAAGCTTAAGGTCAATATCCGTATTGGTTACTGTATCATGATAATATGCCTTAACTACCTCTCCGTTTCTTATCTCACCGTCTTTACTAGGATAGAATTTACTCACATCTCCACTAGTAGGTCTTAAAACTGCCTTTTTCCCCAAGTCAATCATATCATTTTGACCGAGAGGTACAGGAAGACTTGGACCGCAGAATAAAGCATTTGTATAACCCTGCGGATTGCCTGTAGGGTAGGTAGAGCTTAAAGCTCCGGCTGCATCGGATATAGCATAAGCTTCCTCTGGCTCATCAGCAGGCTCAGTGTTAACCGCCTTGGTAAGACCGTTAATATCAAATTTCCAACCATTAAAACCAGAAGCCCCCGCTCTTATAAAGCCATACTTATAAGCAGTGGTTGAGCCGTTTCCATAGGAAGCTGCCCAAAACTGATTATTTACCTTTCTGTTTGCAATTTTAGTTGGACTATAATAGTGCTTACGTGTAAGTGAAGTATAAGGTCTTCCGTCCATCAAGGGTACATTAGGCTCCAACTCAGTTAAATAAACTGGGTCACTAGCACCTGCATACGCAACGCCTATCTCACTTCCAACTCCCTGTAATCCTCCAACTACCATCGCTGCCGCTAACAAAGCCGCGGTGGTATATTTAAGTTTTTTAAAAAAACTCTTTCTCAATTAAATTTCCTCCCCATATCAGTTTGCTTTAAAAACTTTAAATCCATCACCAAGATAAAGATTATCCTCCGAAAAGGTTATAGGATCTCTGCTGTATCTATCCTCGTCCTTTTTGATGGACTTATCACTGTTATAGTGATAAAACTTTCCATTCTTTAGTCTTGGCTTATCGGAATCACTCACTCTTGCGACGAATTTATTGTTTTGTATAACTACCCAATAGCCTTCGCCGTCTTTTATAACTCTGTTTGCACCTCTTACCTGTCTGCCGGCGGTATCCACCACTATCGCCTCATCCGCTGCGATAAAGATAACTCCGTAGCCAAGCTCGGGGTCCGCATTAAGTCTTAATCCGTTTATATAATACTTGCCGGAAACTCTTTGAAGCTGATTTTTATTGCCGTAGACTATGCCGTTTTGCTTAAAGCCGAATACTGCAACTCCGTCCGCAAGCACTACAGAAACTTCCTTGCCGTTAATCATAGAACCGTCATTTAACTCGTCAGAGCTGAATAAATAAAGATTTCCTCTCTTAATTACAGGTAAAACATCTGCTATGCCGGCGGCGGTATCTTTAAAATCTCCGCTGCTGAAAGCATCCACGTCAAACTGCTTTGAAAAGGTTCCGTCTTCATTCATTACTACAAAGCCTGTCTGCATACGCCCGATTTCATCAAAGGCATATTTTCTGCCATAGACACCGTAGATTCTGTTTTTATATACGGTTCCGTCAAGCTTTGTTCTGAACCAGCTGAACTCCTGCTCATCAAAGTCCTTTTCACTCATAGATACGCTTGGTACCTTAAATGACCAGTACTCTGCGGCAAGGTGACCGTCATTGTCTTCCGAGCCGTAACGCAGCTTCGCATTGCTGTCTGTAGCGATTGAAATCTCTGCATTATTTACGGAAAACTGCGGCATCATAATACCGTTTTCATCAAAGGCATATCGGTGGCTGCCGATTTCCTTAACCTTTGCATTGGTATCATTTTCCGCCTTGACCTTTTTACCATTTGAATCAAAGTAGAGCCACATCTCGTTAAAATACTGGTATTCTCTGCCGGCAAGCTTGCTGAAAAGATTGTCATCCGCCACCTTTTCATATCTGTACCACTTATCTGTATACATGGCACCATCCTCACCAAAGAAATACATAGCATCAACGTAAGGAGCTCTATTGTCTGCATCAACCCTTCGCCCTTCAGAGGTGACATAGCCTCTTACCATTTTTCCGCTGTCGTCAAAGAAGTATTTTTTTCCATCAATTTCTTTTGTGGAAAACTTATCATTTCGGCTTCTGTAAGCCTTTCCGGTCTTATCAAAATAATACCAGAACTTCTCGTTAGCGTCGTCAGGGTCCTGCACTTCCCTCCATGCCCTTACAAGCATGGCTCCCTCAGAATCGGCATAGTAAAGCTCACCCCCATCCTGGATGAGAGAATCCTTTACCATGTTGCCGTCGCCTCCAAGGTAAAACCACCTGTCACCTGACTGTACCCATTTATTTTGAGCAGGGTTTCCAGCAGGGTCGACATACTGCCAGTTTCCACCGTTTTCTTTCCACTCATTTGCAAGTGCAGCACTTGAAATTGAAAGTGCAAAAAGTGATGAAAACAGACACAGCCTAACAAATTTGTTTTTTGTCATAGCTACCTCCTTCTTTTATTTTTGTATTCTTTTTTGAAAAATTGGAGCCGTTATTCAAATGTTGTCCGAATACTATATTTTTGCTTATTCAGAGCAACTTTTATGAACCCAATTCAAAAGGCTTGTATGTATAACACCTTATACGAACAAGCCTTAGGGTTCCGAAAATTATCCAATCAAAAAAATCATTATATAAATAATTATTATATAAATTTCTTACTCTAAATTATTTTCACTCTAAACTTTGTTTCATATACATCCTCTCCAAACAGAGTTCGCTAAGGTGTTGGTCATATGATAGCACTTTTATAAATTTTTTACAATGATTTCTTATCAAATTATTTAGAAAATATTAATATTTTGTATGAATAACAAACTTTTCTTTTTAAAACGATAATTTAATAAGAATTTTTATCCCACTTACTATTTTTAACTCTAGTAATATTCTCTATTATTTATTATTTTTATATAATATTCTCTATTTACCTTGTCTAAAATTCCAAATCTCAGCTAACTAACTTGTAAATTTTATCTAAAGAATACATTACAAATAACTTATATTCAGTTAGCAGTGACTAATGATTTATCTTCGGCTCAAATTTTAAACCTTAATCATTCACCGCCAGCCCCGTATACAGCTGATAATACTTTCCCTTATGTGCTATAAGCTCCTCATGGCTTCCTCTTTCTATAATCCTTCCGGCTTCAAGTACCATAATGCAGTCGGCATTTCTGATAGTCGAAAGCCGGTGGGCTATTACAAAAGTAGTCCTGTCTTTCATCAGTGCATCCATACCGTTTTGCACCAGGCGCTCGGTATGTGTGTCGATGGAGGAAGTAGCCTCGTCAAGAATCAGCACCGGAGAATCCGCCAGTGCCGCCCTGGCTATTGAAAGGAGCTGCCTTTGCCCCTGCGAAAGACTGGTGCCGTCCCCGCTCAGCACAGTGTCATAGCCCCTTGGCAGTCTTTGTATAAAACTGTGGGCATTTGCAAGCTTTGCCGCTTTAATGCATTCCTCGTCACTTGCCTCAGGTCTGGCATATCTTATATTGTCAATTACCTTGCCGGTAAATAAGTGGGTATCCTGGAGCACTATACCGAGACTTCGCCTCAAATCCGCTTTTTTAATCTTTTGTATATTAATGCCGTCATACCTGATTTTTCCAGTATCTATGTCGTAAAATCTGTTGAGCAGGTTGGTAATGGTGGTTTTTCCGGCTCCTGTGGAGCCTACAAAGGCTACCTTCTGCCCCTTATGTGCATAAAGACTTATATTATGCAGAATTTTCTTATCCTCAACATAGGAAAAATCCACATCCTCAAGCACTATGTTACCCTCAAGACTGGTATAGGTTGTAGATTTGTCTGCCTCATGGTAATGCTTCCAAGCCCAGATTCCGGTTCTTTCATCACATTCCGTAAGAGTTTTATCCTCATTTTCTTTGGCATTTACCAGCACTACATAGCCCTCATCATATTCGGATTTTTCATCAAGCAGCTCAAACACCCTGCCTGCGCCTGCAAGTGCGGTGATTATAGAATTAACCTGACCTCCTATTTGTGAAAACGGGGAATTAAAGCTTCTTACCAGCGAGAGAAAGGCTACCAGAGAGCCTATGGTTAAGGCAAAATAGCCCTTTATTATAAAGACTGCTCCGACTATGGAGATTATTACATAGCTGAGATTGCCGAACTGGGTTACTATAGGCATAAGGATGTTGGCAAAGGCGTTTGCCTGCTCGGCATTTGTCCTCAGCTCCTCATTTAAAACTTTAAAATCCGCCACCGCCCTGTCCTCATGGCAAAAGACCTTGATTACCTTCTGACCGCTTATCATTTCTTCTATATAGCCGTTAAGCCTGCCGAGCTTCTCCTGCTGCAGCATAAAGTATTTGCCTGAAAAAGCCAGGCTCTTGCCGCTTACCTTGAGCATAATCAGCATCATCAGCACTGCGGTAAAGGCCAGGATGACATTTATCAGGCACATGCTTATAAATACGCTCACTATAGTAATTAAAGCGCTTATGACCTGGGGGAGCGCCTGAGTGACGAACTGCCTGAGAGTATCGGTATCATTGGTATACACCGACATTATATCTCCGTGCGAATGCGTATCAAAATAGGAGATGGGCAGGCTCTCCATGTGCTCAAATAAGTCCCTCCTTACATCTCTCATTATCTGCTGCCCTACAAATATCATTATTTCATTATATATATAGGAGCAGACTGTACCGAATACAAATATCAGTCCCATGTGTACCACTTCTTTAAGCATAGGAGCATAGTCGGGATTTTTAGAGCCTATCAGAGGCTCTATATAGTTATCCACAAGCGGCTTTAAAAATGATATTCCCACCACCATGGCAAGGGATGAAAACAGTATACAGACTGCAACTGCCGAAAGCCTCAGCTCATTTCCTTTAATTACAAGCTTTAAAAGCCTTTTTGCAGCTTTTGCTTCAAATTTTCTTTCCATAGTATATTAGTCCTCCATTCTGTCAAAGTCGCCGCCGCTTTCATTCTGTGCGGCATACACCCCTGAATAAATCTCATTGGTTTTTACAAGCTCCTCATGTGTGCCTACCGCGTTTATTTTTCCGTCCTCCATAACTATTATACTGTCAGCTTCTTTTATTGAAGAAATTCTCTGCGAGATGATGATTTTAGTCACTTCCGGCAGCTCGGTTTTAAAGGCTTTCTTAATTTTGGCATCGGTGGCGGTATCCACTGCACTGGTTGAATCGTCAAGAATCAGGATTTTAGGATTTTTTAAGAGTGCTCTGGCGATGCAAAGCCTCTGCTTCTGCCCCCCCGAGAAATTGGCTCCGCCTCTTTCCACATGGGTATTATAGCCCTCGGCGAGCTTTTCTATAAATTCGTCCGCACAGGCAATCCGGCAAGCCCTTTGACATTCCTCAAGCCCGGCGTTTTCATTGCCCCAGCGCAAATTTTCAAGGACGGTGCCTGAAAAAAGCTCATTTTTTTGCAGCACTACACTTACTCCGTTTCTGAGAGCTTCTATGTCGTACTCCTTTACATTTACTCCTCCTACCCGCACTTCTCCCGAGCTTACGTCGTAAAGCCTGCTTACAAGTGAAATCAAAGAGGACTTTGAGCTTCCTGTGCCTCCAAGGATCCCTATGCTCTGCCCGGAAGCTATATTTAGATTTATGTCTTCAAGCACTGGCTTTTTGCTTTCCCTGGAATAGGAAAAGCAGACATCTTTAAATTCAATGCTTCCGTCTGCGATATTTTTTAAGGCTGCCTCGCCGGAAACTATATCCGATTTTTCCTCAAGCACCTCCACGATTCTTAAAGCACTGGCTTCCGATATTATTACCATTACAGCGGTGAAGGAAAGTATCATAAGACTTATCATTATATTCATAGTATAGGAAAATAATGAGGTCAGCTGACCTGTGGTCAGGCTGCCTCCCACTATCATTTTGGCACCGAACCAAGACAGGAGCAGTATGCAGCTGTAAATCATAAAATATAAAAGCGGAGTAACTATAACTATTTCCTGCTCCGCCTTTACAAAAAGCTTGTAAAGAGTCCAAGCCGCCTTATTAAACTTGCTTTTTTCCTGCCCCTCCTGCACAAAGGCTTTTACCACTCTGATATTTCTGACATTTTCCTGTATGCTTTCATTCAAATCGTCATATTTATCAAATACTACAGTAAAAGACTTCATAGCTGCCCTCATCAGCAAAAAAAGGATTACTCCCAAAATTATGATTGCCGCTAAAAATATCAGCGACAGTGAGGGACTTATAACTATGGTCATGGTCATCGCAAAAAATATCATCGCCGGAGCTCTTAAAAGCAGGCGTATGCACATCAGATAAGCATTCTGGACATTGGTAACGTCGGTAGTAAGTCTTGTAATTAGACCGGGAGTGGAATACTTATCTATATTGGCAAAGGAAAATCTCTGTATATTCTCATACATGCTCTGCCTCAGGTTTGCTGCAAAGCCGCAGGAGGCTTTAGCTCCGAAAAAGCCTGAGCCTATGCCGCAGGCAAGTCCGGCAAAGGCAAGTGCCAGCATTATAATGCCGTACTTCATAATATTTGAAATATTTCCCTGCTCCACTCCCTTGTCTATTATCATACTTATTACATAAGGGATAAGGATTTCAAAAAACACTGCACCGAAGGTGCAGCTTATTGTAATTATGGACGGGATTTTATACTGCTTAATCTCATTAAAAAGACGCTTCAGCACTTTATTCATAAACATTTTCTCCTTCTTTTTTTATAAGCTTTACTCCGTTTCTTCTGATAAGGTAGACTTCAGAAGCCTTCCCGGCAAGGTACTGCCCTTTTTTTCCCTCGTATTCAAGCCTTAAGCGCTCTTTTTCAGAGGCGGGAGTTATCACTCTGCCGTTTTCTATAAATATTAAAATCTTGTTTTGCTGGCTGATGCCGCCTAAAAGTCCGTTACCTGCTGCTTTGCCGGCTTTGGACTTTAAAGCCGCTTTTTTAATCAGCCCTTTAATTAAAAGCTTTTTTAAGCTGTAAGCCGCTTTTAAGCTTTCAGCTATTATAAGTATCATAGCTCATACTCCCTTGCTAAATCAATGCTTGCCGCAAAGGCCATGCCACTGTGCACCTCCTTTTTAAAGAGCGGCTCCTTATAAACCAGCCGGCAGGCTCTTTCGCATACATTTCCCACTCCGGTGATGCGGCTTACAAACTCCGAATCATTAAACTCCCCCTCTGCTTTGGCAAGCTCCGCTGCATTAAAAAAACAAAGCTCTGCATTTAAAGCATTGGCAAGCTTTATAATACAGGCTTCATCTTTTTTTATGTCTATGCTTGCTATATGTGATATTGATTTTATATCAATATTGTGATTTTTTAATAAAATTTTTAAGGTACGAAGCAGCTGATGAAACCCTGTATCTCTCCGGCAGCCCACTCCCAGACATATATTTTTAGGAATTAGTCTTAGGGCGGGATTTTTTACGGTTTTATTAATTTCAAGCTTATTTGTTATAAATACATTATACTCTCCCTCTTTTGAATCCAAAAGCTGTTTCGGAAGCCTGCCCTTAATTTGATAGTCGCTGAAAAAACCTATATTTTTGTCCTCAAGCAGCGAAGCACTTATTAATCTGGCCGCTTTTCTGTCGCTGATTGCCAGCTGATTTTTTTTGGCAAACACATCTACCGCCCAGAGCTTTCTGACATCGGTGGCAGTGGTAATCACCTTAAGGCTTCCGTTAATTTCAGCTATTTTTTCCGCAAGCTCATTTGCTCCGCCTATATGCCCGGAAAGCAGCGGAATTACGAACTCTCCCGCCTCGTCCATACAAAGTACGGCAGGGTCTTTGAATTTATCCTTTATATAAGGGGCTATGCTTCTGATTGCTATGCCTGCCGCCCCTATAAATATCAGGGCATCGGCTTTATTAAACTCTACTGCTACAGTTTTTAAAAGATTGGTATCAAATCTATAAAATAATATGCCTTCAGAGCCGCTTTGGCTTTCAAGCTCCTTAACTGCTGCTTCGGCGGCTTTTTCAGGGGCATAAAGACAAACCTTTCCAGTCTTAAGGCTTAAAGCAAGCTTATGACTTAATAAAGCTCCCGAGCGGGTAAAGCTAAAAAATACAATCCGCAAAATAACCTCTCCTTATTATTAGTATGTTTACTATTATACAACAATAAAAAATATATGCCTAACATTTTTATAAAGTAAAAAAAATTTATACTTACCTCTTTACTTTTTTGGCAAAAGGTATATTATTAATAAACGAAAGCAGGTAAGGTTTAGTTAAGATTAACTGTATAAGCAGGCTGAGTTTGATAAAAATATGTACAAACTACAATTAAGCAAGCATTATTGAAGCATTGCAGGCAGCTTCCCGCTTTAAAGTTTCAGAGCTTTAAGCGGCAGCAGTGAGAAGCTGCACCGATGCTGCCACAGTAAAGGAGGTGCAAAGATGGAAGAAATCATAGGAAAATTATCTGAGATAGAAGCTGCTGCCTCTGCCATAATGGAAGAAGCTCTACAGAAAAAAAAGACTATGGCTCTTGAGCTTGACAGGAGAAAAAAGGACTGGTCGGAGAATCTTGAGCAGCAGACTCAGCAAAAAATCGAAATGTTAAAGCAGGAAATGGGAGAGGATATAGAAAACAGTCTTAAAGTCCAAAAGGACAAGGCTAAAGACTATCTCGACAAGCTGCATGCCTTATACAACCAAAACCATGACAGCTACGTAAATTCATTATTTAATGAGCTTATTAAGGTGAGCTTATGATGAAGCTTATAGAATACAGCGCTATTAATACTAAGATTAAGGCTATGAGGAGCCGCCTGCTCACCCTTGGGGATTATCGGAAGCTGGCGGAATCGGGCAGTGTTATGGAGGCGGTGTCAAAGTTTCAGAGCTACCAGGACTATTCGGAGCTTTTTAAGGACATCAATGAGAGCAACCTTCACAGGTCCTATATAGAAAAGCTGCTGCTTAGAAGTAAGTTTACTGATTTCGGCAAGCTCTATAAATTTGCCAACCTCAAGCAGAGAAAATTTCTTAATCTTTATTTTATAAGCTATGAAATTGAGCTGCTCAAAAGATGCTTAAGAAACTGTCTTTTCGGAAAGGCACTTGATATTGATTTAAGCGAGCATAAGGCTTTCTTTGACAGACATTCCAAGGTGGATTTTGAAAACCTGATCAGAGCGGATTCTGTAGCCGGATTTTTAGAGAGTATCAGAGCAAGCATCTATTATGAGCCTCTTGAAGCCTTGTACAAAAACGGTGATGCGGTGATTTTTGATTATGAGCTCTGTATAGATTTATTGTATTTTAAAACGGTCTGGAAAATCAAGGACAGGCTGGTTTCAAAAATAAACAGAAGGCTTATGGAAGCCTTTTTCGGCACCAGACTTGATTTGCTGAATTTACAGTGGATTTACCGCTCCAAAAAATACTACAGCCTCTCACAGGCTCAGCTTTATTCCATGCTGATCCCTGATTACTATAAATTAAAAGAATCTGAAATTAAAAGGCTTACTTCTGCACAAAATCTTGACGAGTTTTTAAAGCTTTTTACAGCGACCTACTATGGCAGATTGCAGCAGCTTTTTAACCGGGAGCTTGATATAGAGAGCTTTTCAGAGGAGGTTATGCACAGGATTAATCTTACTTCGGTAAGAAAAAATCCCTATTCAATCGCTTTATTAAATTCCTACTTATTTGAAAAGGAAAGGGAGATAGCTCACATAATAAATGTCATTGAGGCTGTACGCTTCGGATACAGTGCTGACAGAATCATGACTGAAATATTAAAAAAGAATAATACAGGCAGGAGGTCGACGGCGTGATAGAAAAAATGCGGTTTTTAAGCATAACTGGTCCAAAGGAGGACATAGACAGGGTAATAGAAGAATATCTGTCCAAGTACGATATTCAACTGGAAAATGCCCTGTCGGAGCTTAAAAACGTAAGGGATTTATACCCCTATATTGATTCAAATCCTTATAAGGAAACGTACCTGCTTTCTGAGGATATAAAGCATAATTTCAAGGATACCAAACTGGATAAGATGCTTGACTTAAGTGTGAGGGAAGCGGCTGACACTGTCAATGCACTTTATGCGGATATTAAAAAGCTTCAGGAGCAAAAGGAAGAAATTGAAGCTAAGAAGGCTGACTATAAGGACAGGCTTTCAAAGGTCGAGCAATTTATAGGGCTCAATTATGACCTCGGCACGGTGCTTCATTTTAAGTTTATCAAATACCGCTTCGGCAGAATCAGCCGGGAGTATTATGATAAGCTTTCCGCCTATATGGTGGATGATATAGATTCCGTATTTTGCAAGTGTCAGGAAATAGATGACTATATCTGGGGAGTTTATTTCGTACCTGAAAGCGTAAGAAAAAAGGTGGATGCGATTTACTCCTCACTGCATTTTGAAAGGTTTTTCCTGCCTGAAGGCTATCAGGGAACTCCCAGGGAGGCTTCAAACGCTCTTAAAGAAGAGATAGCCAAGTGCGAGGCTCAGATAGAGGAGATAGCTTCACAGATTGCTTCTATTTTAGAGAGCAGAAAAACTGAATTTCTTACCGCAAATAAAAGGCTTAAGCTGTTTGCCGACAATTTTGAGATAAGAAAGCTTGCCGCTTGTACCAAAGCCTCTCAAAAGGTCTTTTACATTCTCTGTGGCTGGCTCAGAGAAAAGGATGCTCTTGCTTTAAGCAAGGCTATGGAGAAGGACGAGAGTGCCTTTTGTATACTTGAAAAGGACCATTCCAATCTTTTAAGCTCTCCTCCTACCAAGCTTAAAAACAATGCACTTTTCAGACCCTTTGAAATGTTTGTTAAGATGTACGGACTGCCGGATTATAAAGAGCTTGACCCTACGGTGCTCGTAGGCATTACCTATTCCTTGCTGTTCGGCTTTATGTTTGCCGATGTAGGTCAGGGAGCACTGATTGTACTTTTAGGGCTTTTCTTCTCATATTTTAAAAAATCCGACCTCGGAGCAGTGCTCGCAAGATGCGGGGTATTTTCAATTATATTCGGCTTTATGTTCGGAAGCGTATTCGGCTTTGAGGATATTGTTGAGCCGCTTTGGCTAAGACCGGCTAAGGCTATGACTGCTCTGCCCATCCTTGGAAACCTGAATTCCGTATTTGTGGTTTCAATTCTTTTGGGTATGGGAATCATAGTTTTTACGATGTGTCTTAATATTATAAATAAAATACGCTTTAAAAGAGCCGGTGAAGCTTTATTTGACGCTAACGGTATAGCCGGCATTATATTTTACGCCTCCTGTATAGGTGTCGTGCTGCTTATTATGACAGGCAGAAGGCTGCCGGCAGCAGGGCTTTTGCTTATAGTATTCGTGCTTCCGCTTGTAATGATGCTGTTTAAGGAGCCTCTGCTTAAAATGATTTCTGCTGATAAAAAGCAGGCTGCCGCCGAGAAAGCCGGGGCGGTGATGTTTATAGTCCAAGGGATTTTTGAGCTTTTTGAGGTGCTTTTAGGCTATTTTTCAAATACTCTTTCCTTTGTCAGGGTCGGAGCCTTTGCTATAAGCCATGCGGTAATGATGGAGGTTGTGCTTATGCTTTCAGGCTATGAAAGCGGCAACCCTAACTGGATTGTAGTGGTGCTCGGCAATATCTTCGTCTGCTGCCTTGAGGGGCTTATAGTAGGAATACAGGTACTCAGGCTTGATTATTATGAACTCTTTTCCAGATTTTATAAGGGAAGCGGCAGAGAGTTTATCCCTTATGGAAGGTCTGAAGAATAAATTAAAATAAAAAATAAGTTATCAAAGGAGCTTTATTATGAACACAATGGCAAAAGTAATTTTAAGTATAGCATTTATAGCAAGCGTGATGCTTCCAATCGCCGCATTCAAAGCAGGGGACAGGACAAAAAAACGCTTTAAGAAGGCGTTGGCATTTAATATATTTTTATTTGCCCTCACTCTCGTCTTTACTACTCTGTTCGCTTTTTCAGGTAGCATTTATGCTGCGGATTCAGCCGCAGCTTCAGGCGGCATCTCGACTGGACTCGGATATATTGCTGCCGCACTTTCAGTAGGGCTTGCCTGCATAGGAGGAGGCGTGGCGGTATCGGCGGCGGCTTCGGCGGCACTTGGTGCAGTAAGTGAGGATTCAAGCATCTTCGGACGTTCTTTAGTATTTATAGGACTGGCTGAGGGTGTGTGTATCTACGGCGTAGTAATTGCGGTTATGATTTTAGGCAGACTGTAGCATACAGCCTAAAACTGCAAAAAGGAGTTTAATCTATAAATTATGAAAATGTATCTTATAAGTGATAATATAGACACCATAGTAGGCATGCGGCTTGCAGGTGTAGAGGGAAGCCGAGTTGAAAGTAAGGCACAATTAAAGGAAGAGCTTGATAAGGTAATAGCTGATAAGGAAGTGGGCATAGTTTTGCTTACTGAAAAATTTGCCAGAGAATATCCCGACCTCGTAAATAAATATAAGCTTGAGCATAAGCTTCCACTTTTTATAGATATTCCTGACAGGCACGGCACCGGCAGAAGCCCCAACTTTATCACGGATTATGTTAATGAAGCCATAGGACTTAAACTTTAATATTGGAGTTAAATTTATGAAATTAGAAGATAAACTTGCACATTTCAGCAAGTTCTGTATTACTGATGCCAGAAACAGAGCTGATAAGATGCTTGAGGACTATCAGGCAGCACTGGATAAGTCCTTTGAAGAATATAAGCATGATGAAGAGCGCCGTGCCGCTATGCAGCTGAGCTTAGAAGCTGATAAGATTAAGCGCGAGGGCAACAGACGCATCTCCATTGAGCAGACTGCATTAAAAAAGCAAATCGGCACAGAGCATGAAAAGCTGAAGGAAGCCATCTTTTCAGAGCTTAAAGCTAAGCTGAAAGATTTTATGAGCACCAGGGCGTATTATGAGATGCTCAAAAATCAGATTAGGGAGGTATTGGATTTTGCAGGTACTGATGAAGCCCAGATTTATATTGACCCCAAAGACGGCGGCTGGCTTAGGGAATTGGTTTCAGAATACGGCAGCAGCATTAAATTAAACGACACCGGATTTATGGGTGGTACCAGGGCAGTTATCAGTGCTAAAAATATTTTTATAGATAATTCATTTGAAACCAAGCTTTCAGATGCCAGAGAAAATTTAAAGCTTGAGCTTGGAGGGACCTTTTAATGAATAATAAAACAGGTGTTATCTTTTCGATTAACGGACCCATAGTAAAAACCGAGGGCAATGCCGGCTTCAGTATGCATGAGATGGTCTATGTGGGCAATGAAAGGCTCATAGGTGAGGTCATAGGTCTTACCTCAGAGGCGAGCATCATAGAGGTTTATGAGGAAACCGGAGGTATGAAGCCGGGAGAATCGGTTGAAGGAAGCGGCTCCCCGGTGAGTGTCACGCTGGCTCCCGGCATCTTAAATAATATCTTTGACGGCATTGAAAGACCCTTAAGTGAAATAGCAAAGCAGGACAAAGCCTATATAGGCAGAGGAGTAAATGTAGAATCCCTTGACACAAAAAGGCTCTGGGATACCCATATTACTGTAAAAAAGGGAGAGCGGCTCTACCACGGCAGTGTATTTGCACAGGTACAAGAAACTCCGGCAATTTTACATAAAATCATGCTTCCTCCTGACAAGGAGGGAGTGGTAACGGAGGTTGTGCCTGACGGCAGGTACACTATTAAGGATACTCTGGTAAAGCTTACCTGCAATGACGGCAATGAGGTGGAGCTGACTATGACTCAGCGCTGGCCCATCAGAGTCCCCCGCCCCGTATTAAAGCGTTTTCCGGCTACAGTGCCCTTAATTACCGGTCAGAGAATCCTCGATACCTTATTTCCGCTTGCCAAAGGCGGCACTGCGGCAGTGCCGGGAGGCTTCGGCACCGGAAAGACCATGACTCAGCATCAAATAGCGAAGTGGTCGGATGCCGATATTATAATCTATATAGGCTGCGGAGAGCGTGGAAATGAGATGACTCAGGTGCTTGAGGAATTTTCGGAGCTTACCGACCCTAAAACCGGCAATCCTCTTATGGACAGAACCTCTCTAATCGCAAATACTTCAAACATGCCCGTGGCAGCACGTGAAGCAAGTCTTTATTCAGGGCTTACCCTTGCTGAATATTACAGAGATATGGGCTATGATGTGGCGATTATGGCAGACTCTACCTCACGCTGGGCGGAAGCGCTGCGTGAGATTTCCGGAAGACTTGAGGAAATGCCGGCGGAGGAGGGATTTCCCGCTTATCTTGCTTCAAGACTCTCCGCCTTTTACGAGAGAGCCGGCATGGTGCAGAACTTAAACGGCAGTGAGGGCTCAGTTTCAATAATAGGTGCGGTTTCACCTCAGGGAGGAGATTTCTCAGAACCGGTAACTCAAAACACCAAGAGGTTTGTACGCTGCTTCTGGGGGCTTGATAAAAATCTTGCCTATGCAAGGCACTTTCCTGCAATCCAGTGGCTGACAAGCTATTCAGAATATCTGCACGAGCTCGCTCCCTGGTATAATGAGATGGTTGACAAGAGATTTGTGGATTACAGAAATCAGCTCGTCTACCTGCTTGGACGTGAGGCTTCTCTGATGGAAATCGTTAAGCTGATTGGAGCCGATGTGCTGCCCGATGACCAAAAGCTTGTACTTGAAATCTCCAAGGTTATCAGAGTGGGCTTTTTGCAGCAAAATGCCTTTCATAAGGAGGATACCTGTGTTCCCATGGCAAAGCAGTTTAAGATGATGGATACCATACTTTATCTTTATGACAAAGCTAAATCTCTCATACACATGGGCATGCCAATGTCCGTGCTTAAAGAGGACGCTATCTGGGACAGAGTAATCTCCATCAAATACGATGTACCGAATGACGAGCTTGATAGGTTTGATGAATATAAACAAGAGATTGACCGCTTTTATGAGGCGGTTATAGAGAAAAATGCTTAAGGAGGTCTTATGTCCGTAGAATATCTTGGACTAAGTTCAATTAACGGCCCTCTCGCAGTGCTTGAGGGAGTTAAGGGAGCTGCCTATGATGAGATTGTTGAGATGAATATAGGCGGCAGTGAAAAAAGACTTGGCAGAATAATTGAAATTAATAATGACAGGGCTGTAATACAGGTATTTGAAGGCACTGACGGTATGGCGCTCAGAAATACCCATACCAGACTTACCGGGCATCCTATGCAGATAGGAGTTTCAGCCGATATGCTGGGCAGAACCTTTAACGGCATAGGCCGTCCCATAGATGAGCTTGGTCCTGTAAGCTATGACAAGCTCCTTGATGTCAACGGTAAGCCTTTAAACCCAGTAAGCCGCAAATACCCGAGAAACTATATACGTACCGGTATTTCCTCCATTGACGGACTTACCACCCTTATCAGAGGGCAAAAGCTTCCTATATTTTCAGGAAATGGCCTGCCCCATGACGAGCTTGCCGCTCAGATAGTCAGGCAGGCTTCGCTTGGAAATAATGCAAAGGAAGGTGAAGATTTTGCGATTGTATTTGCTGCAATGGGAGTTAAGCACGATGTAGCCGACTTTTTCAGGAGAACCTTTGAAGAAAGCGGAGTCAGCTCTCATGTAGCCGCCTTTATCAATCTGGCAAATGATCCTGTGGTAGAAAGGCTGATTACCCCTAAAGCCGCACTTACTCTTGCCGAATATCTGGCATTTGAAAAGGAAATGCACATACTGGTGATTCTTACTGATATGACCTCATTTGCAGAAGCCTTGAGAGAGGTATCCTCCTCCAAAGGAGAAATCCCCTCCAGAAAAGGCTTTCCGGGCTATCTTTATTCGGAATTGGCTTCCATCTATGAGCGCGCCGGCATAGTTAAGGGGATTAACGGCTCGGTAACACAGATTCCTATTCTTACGATGCCAAATGATGATATTACCCATCCTATCCCCGACCTTACAGGCTATATCACTGAGGGTCAGATAGTGCTTGACCGGGATTTGAATGCTCAGTCGGTTTATCCTCCGGTCAGTATACTGCCCTCTCTTTCAAGGCTTATGAAGGACGGCATCGGTGAGGGCTATACCAGACAGGACCATCAGGACGTGGCAAACCAGCTTTTTTCCAGCTATGCCAGAGTGCAGGATGCCAGGGCGCTGGCTTCGGTTATAGGTGAGGATGAGCTTTCCGACACCGACAAAACCTACCTCATATTTGGAAAGGAATTTGAGGAGCGTTTTATCAAGCAGGATTCCGATGAAAACCGCGACATCCTTAAAACTCTTGCGATTGGCTGGTCGCTTCTGGGGCTTATGCCGAGAGCCGAGCTTGACAGGATGGATACTAGGACGCTTGATAAATACTATGTGCCCACGGTAATTAATTCCGACAATGATATCATCCCTGCCAATCAGGCATAATCTACGAAAGGCTTTAAATTATGAATACCAATACCTTCCCCACCAAGGGCAATTTGATTGCCGCTAAAAGCTCTCTTGCACTTGCCAGACAGGGCTACGGGCTTATGGACAGGAAGCGCAACATCCTGATAAGAGAGCTTATGGGACTGATTGACCAGGCTAAGGACATTCAAAGGGAGATTGATACCACCTTTACCTCCGCCTACGATGCACTTATGCAGGCAACCATTGAGCTTGGACTTGACTTTATTAAGGATGTATCAGGCTCTGTAGCGGTTGATAACGGAATAAGAATCAAAACCCGCAGTGTCATGGGCACTGAGATTCCTCTGGTACAGTATGAGCAGCAGCCGCTGGACCTTGTATACGCTTATTATACCACCCGAGAGTCCTTAGATATTGCCAGAGAGAGATTTCTCAAGGTTAAAGAGCTTACCGTCAGACTGTCTATGATTGAAAATGCAGCCTACAGGCTCGCTTCAAATATTAAAAAGACTCAAAAGCGTGCAAATGCCCTGAAGAACATTACTATCCCGAGATATGAGGCTTTAAGCAAGAGCATCAGCGATTATCTTGAGGAAAAGGAAAGAGAAGAATTTACCAGACTTAAGGTAATTAAAGAAAGAGGCGAAAAATAAAAATGCTTTCCCTACCCTTATGGGTGGGGAATTTTTTTTAAAATTCAATATAATTAGATTAACATTTTTAATATTATATTTTTACAAAAAGGAGGGTACAAGATGATTACAGATTCCGGTATTACTTATACCTTTGACAGACTTCCTCAAAGCAGAGCGGAGCTGGAGCTGCTTGCAGATTTTAAAAATCCCAGATTTATACTTGCACTGCTTATCACGGCTTTTAAAAGATATGTAGAAAACCCTGAGGTCGGCATTGATATGATAAATTATTTAAAAGGTCCGGTTGAATTGTCCAATTATGCCAAAAGCTTTTTAAAGGACAGATTTATTGATAAAAAATACCTGCCCGATTCATATTTTGTGGGCGCAAGTGTAGAAAATAACTATACTCCGAGCAGACCGTATAAAATTACGGTTTACAATAATACTATGAGATTTGAGGCTTCTTATATGCGGGTGAATGTAAGAAGCTCAGGTGCGGACAGCATAAGATACCTTGAGCTTCGTGAAAAAAACGGAAACTGGTATGTATGGGATTATACCAACCTTGTAGTAGGTATCAGAGTACCTGCTGCACAAAATCCCTGGATGTAGCAGAAAGTGCTCATTTTTCACAGCTGCAAAGCTTTAAATAATAAACCTGAATAGATTACAAATATCCGCTTTATAACATAAAGGAGAAATTAATCATGAAAAGTATTAAATTATTTTTATTCGTTTTTATCTTAATGACTGTATTTTCCATTACCACCTATGCCGATGGCGGCTGGAGGCGTGACAGCAGGGGCTGGTGGTACGACAGAGGAGACGGAGGTTGGCCTAATGGAGTATGGCAATGGATTGACGGAAACTCTGACGGCTATGCGGAATGCTATTATTTTGATGACAGCGGCTACTGCAAGCTTGACACAGTTTACGACGGCTACCAGTTAAATTCTTCAGGCATGTGGACAGTTAACGGCCAGGTACAGACAAGATATATCGGAGATGCTATCGACCACTTTAAAAATCCGGGTCGCACCGTGCTTGAAGGCACTCTAAAAGTTATGAGCTACGATGAGGTAATTTCAACCCTGGGAGGAGGCTTTGACCCCACGCCGGATTATGAGCCTGCACACAGGCGGAAATATGCAATTTTTTATTTGGACGGAATTCATATCATTAATATTATGTCAGGGGACGGCGATAATTGTTTCCTTGAGGATATCGACAAGCTGTATTTGCCCGGATTGCGTGAAGGAGCAAAATATAACAATCAAAGAGTTAAAATCAGCTTTAATTTCAGAAGGGCCGTTACGCCTACGGATATGGAGGTTCCGGTGGGAATTGCAAGAGCCTTGGACGCTTATGTTATAGAATAAAATAAGCTGATGACCTGAGTTAAAAAATAAGAAGCTTATTTTATACTGAGGTTTAATATAATATTTCAGAATTTAAAAGAGGGTGTCGCAAAATTCAGTGTTTCTACAATATATGGTTAGATATTTCTTGATTTCTATACTATATATTATATGATTCTACTATTTTGCAACCCCCCTTTTCTACAAATTAAAATAAAGTCCCAGCTTCAGTATAGGCTGTTTTAACCGCAATGTTGTTTTAATTATAAGGCTCTTACATTAATAGCCGAAGCTTGCCGTATCAATGCCTGCTCTGGCTTCCACTGCTTTTTTATAGATTTCTCCGGCGGTTACAAGGTCCTGTGCGGCAACTCCGACACTTTTAAATACTATGATTTCATCCTCCCCTTCGCGACCGGGAATTTTATTTAACAAGTATTCACCTATGTCTCCGGTAAAGTCCGCTTCCTTAACCTTCCCTTCCTTAAGAGGTATCAATATGTCGCCGGCTTCTGCAAGCACTGCCGCTTTTGAATCAAAGTAGATTTTATCACAGCGTTTAAATATTTTTGAATCAAGCTCCTGCATATCAGGCTGATAACCGCCGATGCAGCTCACAGTAATTCCCTCTTTCACCTTATCCGCATCAAATACCGGAGCTTTTGAAGGAGTCACCGTAATCAATAAATCCGCGTCTTCTACTGCCTCATCAGAGGTTTTTACCGCTCTTATCTCCGCTCCATATCCTGCCAGCTCTTTTTGGGCTTTATCTACAAAAGCCTCAGTATGCTCAAAAGCTCTGCCGCAGACTCTGACCTCCTTAAGCCGCCTTGCAGTAAGCATAGCCTCAAGCTGACACAAAGCCTGTCCTCCGGTGCCGATTATTGCCCCAATCTCGCATTCCTTTTTGGCAAATAAATCAAAGGCAAGCCCCGAAGCCGCTCCCGTTCTGAGGGCAGTAATATAGGTTCCATCCATTAAAGCCTCCACTACGCCGTTATGTGCATTTATTAAAAGTACCTGTGAGGGATGTGCCGACAAACCGAGCTTTACATTGTTTGGAAAAACATTCACTATTTTCAGTGCGGCAACGCCCGCTTCTTCACTATATGCCGGCATAAATATAAAGCAGCCCTTATCCTTTTCATTTAGTATCTTGGTTCTTAAAGGTACCTCGCACTTGTCCTCAGCCAGGAGGGCAAATGCCTTTTTATCCGCCTCTAGGGCTTCCTTCATTGTAAAAAGCTTTTTAATATCATCTTTAGACAGTAAAATCATATTTTTCTCCCTGTTTTATCAATATTTTAAATCAGCACAAATTTTACCTTAGCAATTATTCATTAAATATCAGACCAGCGGCATCAATTAAGCCCACTCTGAAGCTCCCGCTCCCGATGGCTTTTATGCCGGAGTTTTTAAGCTGCTTTAAGGCGTATTCTCCGCACATTCCCATAAAAGCTGTAGCTGCCAAAGCGGATTGCAGACTGTTTTTCACACTTAAAAAGGCGGCAGTAATGACGGAAGCCATACAGCCGGTTGCACTTACCTTTGACATCAGACTACAGCCATAGTCTGTAAAAAATACCATTTTTCCATCGGTCACTATGTCGGTTGCACCTGAGCAGATAACTATACTTTTGGTTTCAGCCGCAAAAGCCTTTATCCAAGCCGCATTTTTAATCAGTGAAGCCACATCTCCAGCCTTAATCTCTGCTTCTGAGACATCCACTCCCCTCGCAGTGGTGCGGTTTTCATGTAAAGCACGTATTTCGGAAATATTTCCTCTTATACAGGAGATTTTAAACCTATTTATAAACTCGAGAAAGCTTCTTCGCCTGTACTGTGAAGCCCCGACACCTACAGGGTCCGCCACTATGGGATGGTTAAGTGCCGAAGCTTCCAAAGCCGCCGCATTCATAGCTTCATAGGCTGAAGTCGCACCGAAATTGCATACCAGTGCATCACAGCCCCGGCTAATCTCTGCCGCTTCAAGTAAGTGCTGTGCCATTATGGGTGAAGCCCCGGCGGCAAGCAGAATATTAGCACAGTCGTTTGCGCTGACTATATTTGTGATGCAGTGTATGCCCGGATTTTTATTTGAAATTTTTTTATAAAAGCCTTTTATGTCTATTTTATATTCTCTTTGTTTTTCATCAAATATCATGCTTTTCAATACTTATCCTTTTTAATATGCCGCTCTTGTCCATAGCAAATAAAATTACTACTGCGGCAAGGGTTCCGCCGGCGGTGCTGATAAAAAACGGAAATATATAGGCAAAAAGCGCCGCGCCCTTTATATGCAGTACATAGGCTGCAACAGGATAGGCGGTAAGCCCTCCCAGTACGGCAGTTCCGAACACCTCTCCTAGATAAGCCGCCGGAAGCTTTTTAAAATATTTATACAGCAATCCTGCCAGCAGAGCTCCGAACATACTGCCCGGAAAAGCAAAAAGTGTTCCTATTCCCATCAGATTTCTGATAAGGCTTGCACAAAACGCTGCCGCTACCGCCCAAGCCGGTCCAAGCGTTACTGCACAGATTATATTGATAAGGTGCTGTGCCGGTGAGCAACGTGAGCCGAATACCGGCACTGAAAAGGTGGAGCCTGCCACGGCTATGGCGATGTATACGGCTGCCAGCGTAATCTTTAAGGTATGACTTTGCACATTGGTACTGATTTTTTCTGTTTTCATAAATTTTCCCCTCCAATACTATAAAGTTTTTAATCTTTTGTAAAGCCCTTTGCTCCCTGTATTGCAAACATGTGATTTAAGGGACCGCAGCCCCTGCCTAAATCAAGCATGCTTTCAAGCGCCTTTGAAATATATTCCTTAGCATATTTTACCGAGGTTTTCATATCGCAGCCTCCTGCCAGATTTGAGGCTATGGCAGAAGAAAGAGTACAGCCTGTGCCGTGGGTATTGGGATTATTTATCCTCTTTCCTAAAAACCAGGTATAGCCTTCATTGTCAAATAATAAATCGTCGGCATCGCTTACCCCGTGTCCGCCCTTGCACAGTACCGTACAGCCGAAGCTTTTATAAATAATTTCTGCTGCCCTTATCATATCCTCCTTTGAGCTGATTTTTATCTCTGACAGCACCTCAGCCTCGGGGATATTTGGAGTTATAATATCTGCCAGACCTAATAGCTTTTCTTTTAAAGTGCCGATTGCCTCCTCACTGATTAGTCTTGCCCCGCTGGTAGCCACCATTACTGGGTCTACTACTATATTTCTAGCTTTATATTCCTTAAGCTTGTCCGCTGCTGTTCTTATAATTTCCGAGGAAGAAAGCATCCCCGTCTTGACCGAATCCGGAAATATATCAGTAAAAATACAGTCCAGCTGCTTAATTAAAAACTCCTTATCTACCTCAAGTATGCCGCAGACTCCTGTGGTATTTTGTGCGGTCAGCGCCGTAATTGCACTCATGCCGTAAACTCCGTGTGCAGTCATAGTTTTTAAATCTGCCTGTATGCCTGCCCCTCCGCTTGAATCACTGCCTGCGATTGTTAATGCTGTTTTCATAATACCTCCTCTATATATTTATATTAATAGTAAAATTCAGCTGTTAAAGCTGCCCAGTCTGCAAGTGCCTCTCTTAATTTTAACACCTGATTTCTTACCTCGTCAGTATTAAAAATCCCTCCGGCTATCGCCACGCCTGTAATAGGCAGCTCCCTCAGCTTTGCCAGGTTGGAAATATTAATTCCTCCTATTGCAAATACCGGAATTGTAAGACTTTCACAAATCCTTTTAAGCTCTGCCAATCCCATACTTTGTGCATCCTCCTTGGTGACTGTGGCAAATACCGCTCCGCTGCCTATGTAATCAGCCCCAAGCTCCTGTGCTTTTTTGGCGAATTCAAAGGTTTTTGCGGTTACTCCTATAATTTTCCCGACACCAAAGGTTCTTCTTACCTCGGAAATTCCTGTAGTTTTAATATCCTCCTGCCCGAGATGAATCCCGTCCGCCTCAATCTCCTTTGCCAGCTCAATATAATCATTAACTATAAAAGCCGTATTATATTTTTTTGCCAGCTCAAAGGCTTTTAAAGCGTATTCATAGAGCAGCTCTTTTGAAGAGGGTTTCTTATAGCGAAGCTGTACCAGCTCAAGCCCTCCCTTCAGTGCTTCCTCAAGCTTATATAAAAACCCGGTTTTATACGCCTCACTCTCAGCTTTTTCAGCTTCTTTGATATCTGCGATTCCATAAAGCATACCCTTTTTAAAAACCATCTTTTCACCTCTTTATAAAATAAAGTAAATATTTGTAATTCAATAAAAAAACACGAAAGATTGATGTAATCCCCCGTGTCCTTTAATTATGCTTATGCCTGTGCATTGCTGCCGGCATCACATACGTTATTTCCCTACGTTGGCATTACCCAAATCAGGTTTTAGGTTTTAAGCAGACGCTTACTCTCAGCCCTTTCAGAGCACCCTTTTATATTATTAATATTTTTGATCTCATTATTTTATTACTGCTTGGGAGCTATTTCTTTTACAGCTTCTATTGCGGTTTTTAACTGGTTGTCAGTTTCACTTCCCACTACTGCATTTTCATCAAGCTCCACCTTTATATCAGGCTCAATTCCCTTGCCGTGAAGGTCAAAACCCGAAGGAGTATAGTAATGAGAATGCGTTACCTTTACTGCACTGCCGTCACTTAAAGGAATAAAATTCTGCACTATGCCCTTGCCGAAGGTCTTGGTGCCTACAAGCTTTGCCCATTTAAAATCCTTTACTGCTCCGGAAAAAACCTCGGAAGCACTTGCGGAATTGCCGTTTAACAGCACCACCGCCGGAATATTTACAACATGCTCCTTATCTGAATAATACTTCTGTCCTATGCCGTCCTTGTCGGCAGTATAGACTACAAGCCCCTCAGGCAGCACATAGTCAAGCATATCCACTACAGCGTATAAAAGTCCTCCCGGATTATCCCTGAGGTCTATTATAAGTCTTTGCATGCCCTGACCTTTAAGCTCCTCTACCGCCGCCTTAAACTGCTCACTTGTAGGCTCTTCAAACTGAGCCACGCTTATATAGCCTATATTATCTTGAAGCATCCTGCTTTCTACAGTAGGCACCTCTATCTTTTTCCTGGTGAGTGTAAAAGTCAGCTCTTTGGCGTTTTCACCTCTCAAGATTGTCATCTCAAAAGACGAGCCCTCTTCTCCTCTTATATGCTGCTGTACAAGTACATCGAGCTCTAAGCTTGTCACCTCTTCGCCATTAATCTTATAGATAATGTCGCCTGACACAAGCCCTGCTTCTTCTGCCGGACTGCCCTTAAATACCTTGGTTATAGTAGTAATGCCTGTGGTAGGGTTTTTACTGACTGAAGCTCCTATTCCCTGATAGACTCCCGTAGTAGTTTCCATAATTGCACTATATTCTTCTTTAGTATAATACACTGAATAAGGGTCGCCCAGCCCCTTCATAAAGCCTGCATAAATCCCCTCCTCAACCGCACTTAAATCCTCTTCAAATAAATAGGATTTATTTACAATTTTCTGGAGCTTATTCAGCTTTCTGCCTATCTTGTCCATATCAAGCTTATAGTTATTATTGACAGCTGAAGCCTTTCCGGTAGTCACACCGTTTTCAATACCTGCCCTAAGCTGCTTTATTTCGTCCAATTTTGAGCCTGAATAAGTGATAAAGCTATATGCAAGCACAATGACAAAAGTCATAAGTACGCCTGCTCCAAAGCCTGGCCAAAATCTGGAACCCTTCATTTTTTTAGCAGGCATATCCACTATATTATATTGATAAGGCTGACTGCTGCCCGATAGCTGAGGATTATTTAAGGTCGGCAAAGCATTATTGTTTGTATTATTATAATTTTGATTATTTACTGTATTATCACTGTCTGTTTTATTTATGTCAAATCCCTTATCTTCCATCTAGTTTACAACCTCCACTACACATAATTTCAGGGAACAAGCTTTCCGGAAATAAATTACAGGAGTAAGGAACAAACTCCTCACCTGACTGACAGATTAATAATCCTGTCTTTCCATATATTTCATATACTTCACAACCATTAAAGCGATTTTAAAGGTTATAGAATCTTCAAATACTCTAAGGTCCAGACCTGTAGTCTTTTGAAGCTTATCAAGTCTATATACCAGAGTATTTCTATGTATATAGAGCTGCCTTGAGGTCTCTGATACATTTAAGCTGTTTTCAAAAAATTTATTAATAGTTACCAGAGTTTCCTCATCAAAATCATCCGGACTCTTGCCTTCAAAGATTTCTCTTATAAACATCTTGCAAAGAGGTATGGGCAGCTGGTATATCAGTCTTCCGATCCCAAGCCTTGCATAGGCTACAATATCCGCTCCGCCATAAAATATCTTGCCCACATCGAGAGCCATTTTAGCCTCTTTATAGGAGCGTGAAACCTCTTTAATCTCACTTACTATAGTACCGTAGGCTATGTTTACATTATTTGTGCCATAGCCTGCAAGGTCATCTATGATAAGCTTTGCCACCTTGTCAAGCTCATCATAGGTGCAGTTTTCCTTTACCTCTTTAACCAGTATTATATAATGCTCGTCAACTGCCGTGACAAAATCTCTGGTTCTGGCGGCAAAAAGGGTTCTTATATTTTCAAGCGAGGCAATATCCCTTTCAAGCTTAGTTTCTACAATAAAAACTACTCTTCTCGCATTGGCTTCAATACGAAGCTTTTTAGCTCTGTTATAAATATCTACTAAAAGCAGGTTGTCAAGGAGCAGATTTTTAATAAAATTATCTTTATCAAACCTTTCCTTATAGGCAATCAAAAGGTTCTCAATCTGAAATGCCGCAAGTTTTCCTATCATATAAATATCATCTGTATTGCCTTTGGCAAGCAGTATATACTCAAGCTGCTGCTCATCAAACACCTTAAAAAACTGAAATCCGTTTATAACCTGTGAATCTGCCGGAGAGCCTGCAAACGCAGCTACCATATCTTCATTGTGTTCACTATCCGGAAAAGTAGAGGCTAAAAGCTTTCCCTCCACATCACACACTGCAAGCTCTGTTCTTGTAATACTCTTAAGTCCGTCTACTGTACTTTGTAAAATTTGATTTGAGATCATTTTTTTATCTCCCTTTGTGAATTTTTACAACTTATATAGATATGATAAAGCAAAATCACTAAAATTGCAATAGATATTTTGTGTCTTTTGCATAAAAAAATACCGGACAATCAGAGTAAGTTTCTGATATATTAATTCTTAAGTAGCATCTTCTATAAAGCCCTCTCCCAATACCTCTCTTACCTCGGAAACTATGACAAAGGCTTTTGAATCAATAGATTTTACCAATTCCTTAAGCCTGACTATTTCTTTAGTAGGCACTACACAGTAGAGCATCTGCTTGTCCTGTTTTGAATACATGCCCTTCGCATTGATTCCGGTAACTCCTCTGCTCATGTCCGTCATTATACTTGCTGCAATTTCCTCTGACTTATCGGAGATAACATATACCTGCCTTGCAAAGTTAAAGCCTTCTACTATATTATCCGACATTTTTGTCATAGCAAAAATTGCAATGAGTGCGTACATGCCGCTGCTGATTCCGAATACGGAAAAGCCTAATAATATAATTATCCAGTTTGCCACCTGCATAATTTCAACTACACTTCTGCTCTTTAAAAATCTATGTATAAATACGGCAAGCATATCTGTGCCCCCGGTAGTTCCTCCGGCATACAGTACCAGCCCTATGCCTATTCCGTCAAAGATTCCCCCGAATACTGCGGCAAGCAGTATGTCATCCGCCGGTGCGAGTGCTATTTTAGGTACAAGTGCTATTGCACCGGAAAGTGATAAAACTCCAAATAAAGTTTTGCCTACAAATTCCCAGCCTATATATCTTACCGACAGCAAAAAAAGAGGCACATTCAACACTATATTGGTAAGTGCTATAGGAATATTAAATTTTTTCTCAAAAATCATTCCTAGTCCCGTAAATCCTCCAACCACCAGAGAGTGCGTGTCGTAAAAGCAGTTCAGCGCTATTGCACAGCTTATGCTCCCCAATATAATTATAAAATATGGCCTTATAAGCTTGATTATATCAGGATTTTTTTTGCTCCCTGCGTCTATGTCCTTAACTTCTGCCATAACCTTCCCCCTTAAATTTCTATTGCAATATATTTTATGATGATTCTATAAACTGATGTTATCTCAATCACTAAAACAGACAATATAATTTCTCAGTATAATATTTTTTGCAGGTGCCGCTTAGGACAGCTTCAGTCTTGTATTATTTTTTATCTGTAAGTTCTATATAATGCTCGCCCACTGATACCCTTCCCTTTTTTAAAAGGTGCCCGGCAGCTCTCTTAAAAGCATTTTTACTGATTCCGACAGCTTTTTTTACTGCTTCAGTTTCACTCTTGTCACCTATGTCGAGTCTTCCTCCGGCATTTTTCATTTTTTCCTCAAGCATTATGGCATCAGCTTCTATCTGGAGATAAGCCTTCTTTCTTGTACTGAGGTCAAGCTTGCCGTCTTCTCTGACCCTGATTACCCTTGCTTTTATCACATCGCCGGGAGCATAGCTTTCATATACCATAGAGGAAGGGAGCATACCGAAATATTTTTCATCTACAGCTACCATAACTCCCGCTTCTCTTACTCTGTAAACTATGCCTGTTACCTCATCATCTCTTTTATAGCTGTGGCTGTTCACAAGATATTTATATACCTTCATAGTGGCAGCCAGCCTTTCCGATTTGTCTATATAAAGTGCCACAAGCACCCTGTCACCTTCTTTAGGGCTGCCCTCCATCTCTTTAAAGGGTAAAAGCACATCTCTTTCCAGCCCTATATCTATAAAGGCCCCTATCTTCGACAGCTGCTTTATCTTAAGCACTTTAAGCTCCCCCGTTTGAATAAGAGGCTTATTCACAGTAGCAATCAGCCTGTCGGAGCTGTCCTTATAAATAAAAGCCTCCAAAACATCTCCTATCTCAACTCCGGGCTCCACCTGCCTGATAGGAAGCAGCACGGACTGATTGTCTTCACTGCCCTCAATATCACCAAGATAAACTCCAAAATCCTTTTTTCTAAGGACTTTAAGCTTTTGTATCCTGCCTAATTCCATTCTTTTATTATCTTCCTTTATTTAATATTTGCCTATATTGAGCTTTATATCTGCATAAATAATGCCGTTCTCACCTGCAAGCTCTATAATATAATTTTTTTCAGTTTCATATACAATCCTTTTAACCCTGTCTCCAAGTACGGCAGCTTTTTTATAATATATCTGCAAATTTTTCACATCTACGGCTGTAATAATATTTTCATCAGAGGCTTTGCCTTGATTTATTTTGGCAGCTGTAACCTCCTCGACCGCCTCTTTTGCCATTGCGGCGTAATAGGCATTATTTACATGCTCGTTAGTATCTAAAAATCGTCTTGTAATTATAATGTCTTCAAGCCTGTACTTTTTTCCGCATTTTTCTATCTTTCTTCTGGGAGTAGCCAAGCTGAGCCTCTGTCCTTTATTGTCCATATAGCTTTTTATATCTTCAATGCCGGGCTTGACAGGTCTGAAATGCTCCGTGTCAAAGAAAAACCAGGTTGAATCGGCTCTTACGATATTATTTTGGGCTTCGTCGGTTATAATAAAATTTCTGTAACCGTAAAAGCCCGAAAAATCGTAAGCCCAGGTGCTTACAGTTATCTTTTCGCCCAGGAAGGGCAGTCTGTCAAACTCTATATACCATGAAGACAGCCACCAAGCTCTGTTTTTATTTTTAAGGTATTCTATGCCAAGTCCGAAGTCTTCCGACTGAAAGGTTGAGCAGTCCTGAAGATAATTAATTGCTGCAAAGAGCGACAGTCTTGAGTGAATATCAATCTCTGAATAACGGATGCGGCTTTCAAAACTATACATATACCCTCCTCTCTTACGAATTACCGGAACAGCTACTTATAAAATCTTCATTTATATCAAACTTATACCGTTAAAAAAAACGCACATCCTGTTTAAAGCATCTAGGACATACGTTCAATGATTCAGGACTGGGCTACAAGGATTCGAACCTTGAGATGGTGGAGTCAGAGTCCACTGCCTTACCGTTTGGCGATAGCCCAATAAAACGACCACTACAGTATACAACAGTCCTGCATTTTGGTCAAGACTTTTTTATGCCGCAGTGGTATTTTTTTATATTATTTTGTAACTGTCAAAGGCTCCGCACTTTTAAAGTGTGCGGTTTTTTCAGCATATTGGCTCAGACAGCATTAATATTACTGACCAATCTCAACCTCAGTGCCTACCTGAGCATACTGCCAGAGTATGTCCATAACCTCATTTGGTACTGCTACACAGCCTCTTGTCATCTGCCCCTTGACATAGCCGCCATGTATCATGATTTCTCCTCCAAGCGGAGTATACCAGTTCGGCTGCTGTTTATTCTTGATAGCCTCCTCTATGGATTTCTTTTGCTCTTCGGTTATAAGTCCCTGCTCAACTCCTCTTTGTGCATCATCTATAGAGGGGTAGGAAAGCCCAAGTGAAAGATAGCATACGCTTTTTTCATTTTTAACACATATATAAAACTTGCCTTCCGGAGTTCTTTTATCTCCCTCTCTCTCTTTGTCTCCCTCAGCAGAATTTGCTCCAATAGTGCAGTCCCATTGATTTATAGGCTTGCCATCCTCAAATAAGGTAAGCTTCATCTTTTTTTTGCTTACATATATTTTATAATTTTTGCCTCCATTGTCGGGCTGGTTCTGGCTGGCTGAATTTCCCTGAGGCAGTGCCTGTGAACCTGAATTGTCCTTTTTTTCAATCTCTACCCCGGGACCCGCATTATTATTAAAATCATTTTCTGAAATGCCCTGCTGAAACTCGGGTACCTTCAATTCCTCCTCCGCAAATGCTGTCATACTTTCACTTGCGAAAAATACTGAGCTTACTGCCGCAAATATCAGAGCACCTTTTAAAAGCCTGCAGGGTACTGTACCTTTTTTAGTTATCTTCATTTTACTTCTGTTTCTATCCTTTATTTTAATACTTATATATTACCATAAATATAAGCATTTTAACAGTTAAAAATCTATTTCAAAATTTTTAAAAAAGTGTTACAGAAAAACTCGGCTTTACATTCTGCAAGTTATGTACTTTTAAGACAGAGGCTTTTTAATTGTA
>CALBCM010000029.1 GCA_937927235.1 uncultured Johnsonella sp. | reverse complement strand
TACAAATATTATTCGTCCGGATTTTGTTTCTCCGCCTCCACCACCACCTTCCCCTCCGGATCATCTTGATCCCCCGGCAGGAGGAAGTGATGATAGCATAGCTGACGGAGATTATACTATAGTTTCCGGGGTAGCAGAAGGCAGAAGTATAGCTTGGGAAGGAAATGCCGATATAAACGGACAAAATGTATTTCTAAGAGATTTTTATAGTTGGGGAGATTATGTTTGGACACTTGAAAGGCAAAGTGATGACAGCTTTATTATAAGGTCAAAACAAAGTGGAAAGGTTCTTGATGTTTATGGCGGTCCGACTTCCTTTGGAAATGAGAAGAATATACAGGTATGGGAAGAGGTAGAGGGAAATAGCAACCAGAGATGGTATATAGTCAGAAATGGTGACGGCTACAGGCTGATTGCCAAACACTCCGGTTTCTCTCTTGATATATATGGTGGAAATTCTGCTGACGGTACTAATATATGGCAGTATTATCCGAATGAATCTTCGGCACAGAGATTTTACTTAATAAAGCATGAGCTTCCTAATGTATCTGAAACAAGTGCTTCCGAGATTAAGGATAATGCCACTTATATTATACGCTCAAAATTAGATACATCTAAGGGTATTACAACAGAGTCGGACCCTAATAATATGTCTAATGGAAGAAATGTCTATCTTTGGGAATACAATACAGCCAATATTCATCCTGCACATATTTGGAGATTTGAAAAGCAGTCGGACGGCAGTTTTCTGATTAAAAATACATTTAATGATCAGTATATGGATGTAGTATGGTATTCCTTAAGTGATAGAGTTAATATATTGACTTGGGAAAGACATTATAAGCCTAGTGAGAGCTGGTATATAGTAAAAAATGAGGATAATACCTATAGATTCGTCAATAAGAATTCAGGCAAGGTTGTGGACATAACCGGAGCACAGACCTCTAACGGAGTAAATATACAGCAATATATTTGGCATGGTCATGATGCACAAAAGTTTTATTTGGAGCGTTACCCTGCACCTGTAGAATATACAGTTGTTTTTAAAGCTCCAGATGGAAGTATTTTATCGACACAGACGGTAGAAGAAGGAGAGGCGGCAGTTGTGCCACAAGCTCCTGCAATAGAGGGCTATCAGTTTGCAGGCTGGGAAGGAGATTACAATAATATAAACTCTGATAGAGTTATAACCGCCAAATATAATAAGATACAAAATAATAACCTTAATAACGGTGATGGAGGCAGCTCTTCCGGTGGTGGAGGTGGTTCTTCCGGCGGTGGAGGTAGAGGCTCAGGCTCCGGTGGCGGCTTTCACGTTGTGGACGGAGGCAGTGGTGTAACCCCTGTTGCAGGTACTGCTTCAAATGAATTTACTTGGGAAAAGGATGATAAAGGCTGGTGGATAAAAAACAGCGATGGCTCATATCCGAAAAGCGAATGGAAGAAAGTAAATGGCAACTGGTATTTCTTTAATGCAGAAGGATATATGGTTGTAGGCTGGCTGAAGTTAAATGATAATTGGTATTATCTTGATGCGACTGACGGCAGCGGCAATGGCAGGATGCTTATCGGCTGGGTAGTAATTGGAGATAAATGGTATTATTTAAGCACAGCAGCCGATGCCACCAATGGAATAATGCTCTTTAATACTACTGTGGACGGATATACTTTAGGTGCTGATGGTGCATGGGACGGTCAGGCAAAAAAATAATAAATAAGCGGAGTAGATCCGACAGTTTCAGCTTTTTCAGCCAGTCCCAGTGTTTGATGGTCCATTTATTGCCGTCGTAAAAGAATCCGTGGCACAGGCAGAAAGCATTGATCTGTTGCTTGATCTTCTTGAGTGCCAGTTCGTGGTCGTTCTTCATTCGAAGATATTCCTTGACGGAATCATCCTTGCCCACGTTACTACAAATGTGAGGTCACTCCATATTATCTAAAAAACTTATCAGATTATATTAAGTCTCAATTAATTAAAAAGTTTCACCTCAAATGTGCATAAATCTCACATTTGAGGTGAAATCTATTTTTATAGTTTATATAACTATGTCTTTGGGATATCTTCTTCACTGTAGTCCTTTATCACATGATCTGCTGAAAACAAATCTGGACTTATATCAAAATAATGATATCCGCTTAATCCTTCATTTTGTGAAATTCCGCCATTTTTCCATGCATTTTGACTATCCCATGTTGTATCCACAATTATCCATCTTCCGTTTAGCCAGGCTTCATTCCACGCATGATTGCTATCTCTATTAGGATCAAAGTTCTCAGGCCAGCTTTCATTTGATATACCTAAAGCAAATCCGGAAACTTTTTTAGTCGGAATACCTGCTGCTCTTAAAAGTGCTGACATTAAATTAGCATATCCGTCACAAACACTCTTATGTGAATGTAGAGTTCCCAATGCTGAAGTGTCAAGATTAATATAGCTTCCGCTATAAAAAGAATCATAATCATAGTAAATATTATTAGCAACCCAATCATGAATCGCTACAGTTTTATCGTAGTCATTTTCAATTCCGGTTGTAATATTGGCTGCCAAATCAATAATCTCCTGATTGTCACTTTGAATATTATAGGATGGCTGCTTATAGTATGAAAGCGCAATTTCGTCAGTTCTTTTATTGTTTAAAACCTTTGTATTATGCTCAAAATATGGATAGGATGCCAAGCTTAACTTACCATCCTGCACTATAATCTCTACATTTTTTCCGTGAAGTACTGATTTATAGCTCGTGTATTTTTCCGGGGCTGAAAACGCCTCTACAGAATATCTGCCGTCTGAAATATCATTTATTGTAAAATTCATATCTCCAAATGTATTTCTAGATATTTGACTATACACATTCTCTCCATTTTTATCATTTAACCTTAACCAAATATAATTAAACTTTGATATTAAAGGAACTTTTTCTATTCTTATCGTATTTCCCACTATATATAATTTCTTAGGATATCTTTCTGAATAATTCATTTCCACTGAATAACGAATATTTGTTTCTGAAAGCTTCTGCTCTACAATCGGCTTGCTTTCTTCCGATTGCACTGTAACATTATTAGAGTTACTCTCAGAATAATTTATCTCCATCGTAGCACTGGGAGTATTGCCAAAGGAAGGAAAGAGAGTATTGATACCTAATAATATTGAAAACATTACCGACAATATTCTTTTTGTATTTTTTCTTAGTTGTATTTTTCTCATAATATTCATAAATTAACCTCTTATTATAAAAAATATTTTTTAATTATTTCCTGAATGAATCAGCAAAACCAGGTTTAAAATTTAACTCTGGTTTTGCTGGTTATATTATAAATGACTTATTCAAATCTGGCATTGACTAAGGCGACATCTGCCGCATACGAAGAAACTGTTAATACATTCAACCTTATTATATCATAGCCTGATATATCCACCTCTATATCAAACATATCGGTATTATAATAAATATCCGGACTTACATATAATTCGGCACCATCTCCCATAACCTGCAGCACCATTCTACGAGATTCATACCAATCCCCATCTTTTACAGTTGCTACTGTAGCCTTAAATTTCGTATATTTCTTACCGGCTACATATTCTACATACCCAGCACTATTTGATCTTAAAGCTCTGGTAACAGTCTTGTTTTCTTTATTGGTAACTAAAGAATCAGAATAAACTATGTAATTTCTTAATATAGGATTCATATCGTATAAATACTTCCCGCTGTACTGCGTCGTTTTTTGGGTTTCTTCCCTTTGCTCCTGAGTTTCCTGCTCCTGAGCCTTCTGCTTTTCCCCTTGCTCATCTTCCTCAGCTTTTTTCTTTTTCTTGGTTTTTGAGGCTACTACTGTAGGATTGTCAGCCTTTATTGAGTTGGAGCTTTTGCTCACTCCCACCTCTCTAGTCTGTACTACGCCGTTTTCTACCCAGGCACCTGAGGCATTTACCTGATAGTTATCCGGTGTAGTTGCATTAATCATGCAATATCCGAATCTGTCAAAGTAATAGCACTCTGCTATTCCATCAGAATTACCGTCAATCCACTGCCAGGAGCTTGCAGGCCAGGTGCCGTTGCCCCAGTCATACCACCAGCCGGTTGTATTCTGTGCCCAATATCCTGCCTGTGCATTTAAGGCAAAAGCTGCCATCAAAGCTGTCGTAGCAAAAGCTAATTTAATACCTCTAAATCTTTTCATAAAATTTTTCCTTTCTTATCTTTTAATAAAGCTTATTTTTGTTTGACAATTCTACAATTCTACAAATGAAAGTATTCTTTAACTTCATCATTTTTCATCATTAAATTTTCTTATCCGGTATCCACATTTTTGCAGAAGGAATATAGGAAAAAGATAGTTACCAATAAGATTAAGGTTAAAGACAGGTAAAGAATATTCCTTAAGTTTTTAAATCTCTTCATTTTTTCATGTAAAATCCTCCGAGTCTTAGAATATTTAAAATCTCTTCATATTTAGTATTTTAAAGTGACTTTTTTAAAAAATAAATCCCCTCTTTTTACAGATTAGGGCTGTGTAATTTTAGTGTAAGTCAAATAGAGGTTTTATTTAGAGGCTTTAAATATAAAAATCCCCTCGCCACGGTTTGCCCGGCAGCAAGGGGATTTATTTAAAAAGCTTAATCAATATTTATTTCTGCAATAAGGGATCCCAGATTTTAGCAAGTGCCTGCTCGGTATCTATGTTTGAATCAAGGATTCCGAATTTCTTATAGTCATCTATAATATTTTTAAGTGTAGTCTGTGTATCTGCATCCGAAATTTTAAAATTATAGGTTTTGGCAATTTCCAGCACTACATCCTTATCTCCGGAAGCCCAGTTGTTTTCCAGCATTATATCGACAAATTCTTCTTTGTTTTCCTCAATCCAGTCACTGGCATTCTGATGCGCTCTGGTAAGCTTTTTGGCAGTAATAGGGTTTTTCTCAAGGAAATCTGAATTGATTGCATGTATGCAGCAGGGCTCATGCTCAAAATCCTTATCAAAGGTAAGAGAGCGTATTATTTTAATAGTGCCAGCATCAACAAATTTCTTTGCAAACTGGTCATTTAAAACAGCAGCCTGAATTTCATTATTTAACATTGCCTGAACTACCGCATCTCCTGTAACCGCTTTGAAATTGACCTCCTTAGGCTCCACACTGTCGTGGTTTAAGAATCTTAAAGCTATATTATGGTCTGAATTGCCTATTCCGTCAGGCAGCCCTACAGTTTTGCCCTTAAGGTCCGAGGTTTTTTCTATATTGGAATCGGTTAATACGTAAAGTGATTTGCAGCCTGTATGACAGCCTGTGGTAAAGGTGGCTTTAACGCCGTTTACCGCAGGAACTAAAAATGAGGCGATATGGTCCCCGGTAACATCAACCTGACCCGTACCGATTGCGTCCTGCTGGGCATTCATGCTTACAATTTCGGTTTTAAGTCCCTCAGCCTCATAGAAGCCTTTAACCTGTGCTATGCCGAAGGCTCCAAGGCATAAGCCGCCGTTATAACCGATTTTAATAGTTTGTCCGTAAGCCGGCTCTTTTTTCCAGGCTTCTTTCTCTTCCTCGCTCGACATTGAGCTTGCCGCTGCTGCAGCCGAGCTGCCTTTAGCTTCGGAGCTTGCCGTATTTGGTACTTCGCTTGCGGCAGATGACTGCTGACCCACCTGACTGTTGCAGCCTGAAAGTGCTGCAATTAAAAGTGCGGACATTAGAATACCGGTGAGATTTTTTGAATTTAAAAGCTGTTTAATAGATTTTTTCATAAACTGAAATTCTCCTTTATAATAATTGGTTTTGTTTTTATGTTCATCAGCCGCGGCAGGGCTGTAAAACTTTTTTATTGTAAAGCTTTTGATTACAGGTTTTTACTGCTTAAAATCAAGCGCCTTAAGTATGTGTATGCGGTAATCAAGAAACTCCTTGCTTAGACGGTTTCTCGGATATTCGAGATTTATTTTCAGGTCTTCGGTTATCCTGCCGGGACGCGGAGCCATGATAATTACTCTGTTGCCCATATAGATGGCTTCATCAACATCGTGGGTGACCATAATCATCATATTTTTATTTTTTTGCCACATTGATAATAGCTCGTCCTGCATATTCATTCTGGTAAATGCATCAAGTGCGCCGAGGGGCTCATCAAGCAAAAACACTTCAGGCTCATTTATCATAGTCCTTACAAGTGCCACTCTTTGCGCCATACCGCCGGAAAGCTGATGGGGGTAGGCATTTTTAAATTCATATAAACCCGCAAGCTTAAGCATGTGATTGGTTTTATTTTCAAGCTCTGCGGTTTGATGCCGCATTCTGAGTCCGAAATTAATATTTTTTTCAACCGTAAGCCATGGGAAAAGTGTAGGCTTTTGAAATGCCATCCCACGCTCGGTTCCGGTGATTTTTATTTCGTTGCCGTTAAGAGTTATACTTCCTGTGGTAGGCTGCAAAAGCCCGGCTACAAGCCTTAGTATAGTGGACTTTCCGCAGCCGCTTGGTCCCACTATGCTTATAAATTCTCCTTTTTCCACAGAAAAGCTAATATTTCCAAGTGCATGAGTTATACCGCTTTCATCGTATGCACCTGCAAAGCTTTTAGAAACATTTTTAATAATAAGACTCATTATTTAACTATTCCTTCCTGCCAGCGAAGCACTTTTTTCTTTATAAGATTCATGATGTAATTAACAAGTACAAAGATAATGCATATTATTACTATGGCTGCGTACATTTTGGCATACTGTGCCCAGCTTTTCTGCCAGGTAATATACCAGCCGAGTCCTGATTCTACTCCTATCATCTCCGCTACTAAAAGTGCGGTGCAGGCACTGCTCATAGCCTGCATCAATCCCTGAAATATATTCGGAATTGCGGAAGGCACTGCTATATGAAGTATAAGCTGTCGGTTGCCGGCTCCAAGTGTTTTTGCGGCATCATAATAGGCACTGTCTATGCTGCTGATGCCTGTAATGGTGGCAAGCGTGACGGCAAACCATACTCCAAGTGCTATGATAAAGACGCTGCCTTTAAAAAGTGAGGTGGCAAGCACCATAACTATAGGAATCCAAGTAGTTGAAGGGATAGCTCCAAAAAGCTTCATAAACGGCTCTATCCAGTAATTGATTCTTTTGCTATAGCCGCAGGCAATGCCTGTAATTATTCCTATAATTGCCCCTGTAAAATATCCCGTAAATAAAAGGATTAAGGAATTTTTTATACAATCAAGAAGATAGGCTCTGTCACTTATAATTGAATTTAATATCTGGTCAACCCAGGGAAAGTAAGGGAGCATAAGCTTTGAGCTTTTAAGGGTTAAAACGTCATAGACTGTAAACAGCACAAATACGAGAGTATAAAAGGGTGCCTTATATAAAAGCTTGTAAAATACAGCTTTATTAAAAAATGATGCTGCAAAAGCTATTAGTACCAGAGTGATTAGGATACCTATAAAATATACATAGGTATAGCTGGCATAATTATTTTTATAATTCGGAATATACATATATTCAAGTAAGGCAATTATTCCTGCAAGTATAGGCAAAAAGCAGATAAATCTGTCTATAATAAGTTCTTTTGCTGTTTTAGGCTTGTTTTCAAGCTCAAAAAGTTCCTGCCTGGTTAGTTTGCCGCCGATTATATTAGACGGCTTTTTGACAGGGATTGGTGTGCCTGCATTTTTATCCCGGTATTTTTCTTTTGCTTCTTTGATATTTTCAGATACCATAGATTCTCTCCATTTTTCATATTTTCTATATAAAAATAATTTTATAAAACTATAAATATATATAATTAACTTATAAAAACATAATTCAACATAAAACTACATTAAGACATTATAAAAAATTTTCTGTATTATTGCAATAAGGATTTTTAGGAAATATCTGCTAAAAGAAACATAAATATGATATAATTTTATGTAATAAATTTATATAGTTTCATTTATGCTAAGAAAGTAAAAAGCGAAAGGTTGAAATAAGGCTACCGCAATCCCACTAATCCCGCTGGCTTTAGACGGTGGGTTAAGGTAGCCAAAAGTGGAAAATTATTATAAACTTGTGATATGGGAACATGGAAACCAAAAAACAGACACAAATATTTATTACCTGTAGTATATAAAATAGATTTTAAATTTAGAGATTATTAAGAATTAAAGCCCTAATAATCCTATATTTAAATACTTATATCCAAAAACTTATATAATTCCACTTTGTATAATGTGAGGCAATATTATTTTAATACCGGAAAAATACTTGAATATCAAGCGGTAAAGAAGAAATGCTAAAAAAGTATATTGAGAATCAAGGCTGAGAAAGAAGGTGACAGTGAATGTGAAACGCATATAAATACAGAATATATCCCGGTGATGAATAGAATGAGGAGGAGCAGGGTGTAAGGCACCGGGCAGTTGGAAATCCTTGCTAAAACATCCTCAAAATAATCTGCACTTATACAGCTGCGAATTGTCAATATTGATAATTAATTTTCACTGTCTTAATAAGAGCTAGAATTTTGTTAAAATATTATAAAAAAATCTTATATTATTGTAATAGATTTTTGGGAAATATCTACCAAAAGAAGCAGTAATATGCTATAATCCTATGTAATAAATTTATGGAGGTCAACTTATGACAAAGAAATGGGTATATTTATTTGAAGAAGGGGATGCAGGAATGAGGAACACCCTTGGCGGAAAGGGTGCAAACCTTGCAGAGATGACAAGACTTGGACTTCCTGTGCCTCAGGGCTTTACTATAACTACAGAAGCCTGTACTCAGTATTATGAAGATGGACAAAATATTAATGATGAAATCATGGCTCAGATTCTGGATCACATTACAAAGCTTGAAAAAATTTCAGGAAAAAAGTTCGGTGATAAAGAAAATCCCCTCCTCGTGTCGGTACGCTCAGGTGCAAGAGCTTCAATGCCGGGCATGATGGATACCATCTTAAATCTTGGACTTAATGAAGAAGTTGTTGACGTAATTGCCAAAAAGTCGGGAAATCCGCGTTGGGCATGGGATTGCTACAGAAGATTTATCCAAATGTACTCAGATGTGGTTATGGAAGTAGGCAAGAAATATTTTGAAGAGCTTATTGACAAGATGAAAGAGCAAAAGGGAGTAACTCAGGACGTTGAGCTTACTGCTGAAGACCTTAAGGAGCTTTCAAATCAGTTTAAGGTGGAATATAAGTCTAAAATTGGCTCAGACTTCCCTACAGAGCCTAAGGAGCAGCTTATGGGAGCGGTAAAGGC
>CALBCM010000028.1 GCA_937927235.1 uncultured Johnsonella sp. | reverse complement strand
CTCGCTCCGGTTTTTCTGCGAAAAACCTAATGCGCTCGCTTAGGCATTATCAGCTTCGGCTGTTTTATCTTAAAAATAAATTTCCATATTCCTGAATAAGGCTGTTCTAAAAAGATATTATTTTTTTCCTTAATAACCTCCATAAAATCAAAACCGGCTTTAATTACAAAGAATTATTTAATAAGGGGAATTTTATCATAAAATCGGCTTAATGATGGTTAAAAAATATTTTGTCAAATTTTCCGGCGATTGCTTTAAATCATTTTTTATCCACCATTGTACCAAATTTACGAAGCTGCTCGAAATATGGCTGATTAAGAAGTCGGCGGGGATTATTTTATTCGTGCAGGAGCTGCTGTTTACTATATATTCAGAAAGAGATTTATTAAAATATTCCTGAAAAAAATGCAGAAATAATTCGCCGCTTTCACAGCTTAATATACCTATAATATTTTTCTTGTTATCCCGTAAATGATATAAAATGTGAGTTATGGCTGAGTCCGGTTTTCCTGCTGTCAAGGAAAAATTATGTGTAGCTTCTATACCCGGATTATCTGAAAACACATGGTTAAATAAGTCGGTACAGGATTCCCGAAGTAAATCGTCTTTTGTCGGAAAGTGGGCGTAAAAAGTAGTCCTTCCAACATTGGCAGAATCAATAATCTCCTGCACAGTAATTTTACTATAGCTTTTATAAGAAAGTAAATTGCTAAATGCTTCAAATATTGCACTGCGTGTCTTTTGCTGTCGCCTGTCCATAAAAACCTCCCGGAAAACAATTTGCTTATTTTGTTCGATACCGCACAGGAATACAAAGGTGTTTCTTGTTTGGCTGTATAGCTTTTACTATAATTTAAAAAGAATAAAGTATTCGGTACTAAATATATTGTACCGTATTTTTAAATAAAAACAAGCAGGTTTTATAAATATGGAGGTATAAAAATGTTTAAAAGACTAAACGATTTACTTTCCGGACTTCCTATGACAATTATGGCAGGTATTTGTCTTTTGATAGATTTAATTCCTCATCTTGCAGGTGAATTGGGATGGTCAACGTATTCTCTTGACAGGCTTCCTTTTGATCCGGCATGGGTAAGCGTTATTATCAGCGGGCTTCCGTTAGTTTATCTTTCAGTATGGAGGACTGTTCATAATAAAGGCATCAGCAAAATATCTTCGGCACATTTAATTTGTATTGCTATGTTTGCAGCAATATCAATCGGAGATTTGTTTGCTGCCGGAGAGGTGGCTTTTATTATGGCAGTCGGTGCGATTTTGGAAGAAGCCACAACTAATAAATCCCAAAAAGGCTTAAAAAAGCTTATCAGCCTTGCTCCTGAGCAGGGGCGCAGACTGAACGGCGGCAAAGAAGAAATAATACTGGTAAAAGAAATTAAACAAAATGATATTTTGCGTATTTTGCCCGGTGAAAAAATACCGGTGGATGGCAAAATTATTTGTGGTGAAACTTCTGTGGAACAATCTGTTATAACCGGAGAATCTTTACCTGTAGATAAGGGAATGGGAGAAGAAGTGTTCTGCGGTACAATTAATTGCTTTGGAGCGGTTGATATAAGAGTAACAAAAGCAGGAGAGGACAGCTCGCTGCAAAAATTAATAAAAATGGTTCAGGAAGCGGAAAGTAAGCAGGCACCTATGCAAAGAATCGCAGATAAAGCGGCAAGCTGGCTTGTTCCGGCAGCTCTGCTTATTGCGGTTGGAGCTTATACTGTGACAGGGAATATTATATCCTTGGTCACTGTACTGGTAGTATTTTGTCCCTGTGCACTTGTATTGGCAACTCCTACAGCTATTATGGCAGCTATCGGGCAGGCAACAAAGCATGGTATAATTATTAAATCCGGAGAAGCTCTTGAAGCAATGGGAAAAGTTGATACGATTGCCTTTGATAAGACAGGCACCTTAACCTTAGGAAAGCTTGCAGTCAGTGATATTATTCCTTTCAATAATTCTCTTACTGAAATAGAACTGCTTACTTTAGCCGCTTCTGCGGAAGGCAAGAGTGGACATCCCTTAGGTAAAGCAATCGTTGCCGAAGCAATGCAAAAAAATATTCCGCTTTCAGAGCCGACATTTTTCCGAATGATAACAGGACAAGGGATTTATGCAGAGATTTCAGGACGTAAGCTGCTCTGCGGAAACAAAAAATTTCTTTCCCAAAATGATGTGATAATTGATTATGAAGCGGCAGCTGTATTGGAGAGACTGCAAGTACAGGGGAAGGCTTTTGTGTTGGTGGCTGAGGGAGTTAAATACATTGGTGTAATAGCGCTTTCTGATGTACTGAAAGCAGAGGCAAGGGCTGTAGCAGCCTGTTTACATGCAATGAATCTGCATACTGTCCTTCTTACAGGCGACAATATAAAAACAGCGGACTATTTTGCCAAAGAGGCAGGAATTTCAGAGCTTCGGGCTGAACTTATGCCTGAAGAAAAAGTTGACATTATTAAGTCACTGCAGCAGGAAAATCATAAAATCTGTATGGTTGGTGATGGAGTAAATGATGCTCCTGCTCTTAAAGCGGCTGATGTGAGTGTGGCTATGGGCAGTATGGGAAGCGATATTTCAGTCGATGCTGCAGACATTGCTTTAATGAGTGACGATATTTCAAAAATCCCCTATTTAAAAAAACTGTCCGTTGCCACTGTAAAGACAATAAAATTTGGTATAGCCCTTTCCATGTGTATTAATTTTTTTGCAATTTTGCTTTCTCTTATAGGAATATTAAACCCCACTACGGGAGCATTGGTACATAATGTCGGCTCTTGTTTTGTGGTATTGATTGCCGCTTTACTGTATGACAGAAAGCTTTAATTGACTTCATTATCATCATATTGCTTGGTCTTGACAGCTCATGCCGCCATTTGATATACTCTCACTAAAAATTTGATTTTAAACTTTATATAGGTGAAGTGATGAAAAAAATACTTGTATTCTTAAAACGAAAAAATATTGAAATCTCTGCCAAACGCTATGGTATTGATGCACTGAGTGCCATGGCACAGGGACTTTTTTGCTCTCTTTTGATAGGTACTATAATCAATACCGTGGGAACTCAATTTCACATAGCTTTCCTAAGCTCCCCGGTGGCAAGTATTGCCGGCGTTGATTATACGGTCGGAGGACTTGCCGGTGCGGTAAGCGGTCCCGCCATGGCGGTTGCCATAGGCTATGCTCTTCATTGTCCGCCTCTCGTACTTTTTTCTTTGATAACGGTAGGATTTGCCTCTAATGCTCTCGGCGGTGCCGGCGGACCTTTGGCAGTGCTTTTTGTCGCAATAATTGCCGCTGAGGTCGGAAAGGCGGTATCAAAGGAAACAAAAATAGACATCTTGGTAACTCCCTTAGTTACAATTGCTGTCGGAGTTGTACTTTCTGCATGGTGGGCACCTGCTATAGGAAAAGCTGCAATGAAGCTCGGAGACATAATTATGTGGGCTACGGAGCTTCAACCGTTTTTAATGGGCATACTTATAGCTTTACTTGTTGGTATGGCACTTACCCTGCCCATATCCTCCGCTGCCATTTGTGCCGCCTTGGGACTTACCGGACTTGCCGGAGGAGCGGCGGTTGCCGGCTGCTGTGCACAAATGATAGGATTTGCAGTAATGTCCTTTCCTGAAAACAAGTGGTCAGGGCTTATATCACAAGGCATAGGCACTTCCATGCTGCAAATGGGAAATATTGTTAAGAATCCCCGCATTTGGATTGCTCCCTGCATCACTTCCATGATTACCGGACCTCTAGCCACCTGTTTTTTTAAGCTTCGCATGGACGGGGCTGCCGTTTCTTCGGGTATGGGTACTTGCGGACTTGTCGGTCAAATCGGCATTTACTCTGGTTGGGTCAAAGACCTCGCCGAGGGCAGTAAACTCTCCATTACCGGCTTTGACTGGGCGGGGCTTATACTAATTTCTTTTGTATTTCCTGCAATTATTTGTCCTTTGATAAATATGTTTTTAAGAAAAATCGGATGGGTAGAAGAAGGGGATATGAAGCTTACTTAGTACTTATACCGGTACCTGAGAGCTAATAAATTGAATATTAATGCTTCAGATTTATTTAAATATAAATAAAAAACTACCATCCAATCCTAAAGTCTGGCTGGTAGTTTGATTTCCTATCAGATTATTATTTTTTTATCTCGCTTCCTTTACCTTTGCAGCCTTACCGATACGTCCGCGCAGATAGAACAGCTTAGCTCTCCTTACCTTACCCTTTCTTACCACTTCAATCTTGTCAATAAATGGTGAGTGTACCGGCCAGGTTTTTTCAACACCGACACCGTTTGAAAGTTTTCTGACAGTAAAGGTTTCTCTGATGCCGCCGTTTTGTCTTTTCAGCACTACACCCTCAAATACCTGTACTCTTTCTCTGTTTCCCTCTTTAATCTTGTTGTAAACCTTTACCGTATCTCCTATATTAAATTCAGATACTGCCGGTTTAAGCTGCTCAGTTTCTATTTTTCTGATTAATTCATTCATTGTATAAATCCTCCTGTTTTAATTTGATGTTCATGCCTTGACATGTAAATGCCTGATTGAATAGCTTGCAGAGCAGAGGAACACCGCTTTTAGACAACGTGGAAATTTTATCACAGCTTTATTAAAAAAGCAAGAAATTTATCACAACTGATTTTGCCTCAATCAATCGGAATTAATCAACTGTTAAAAACTTTCTTTCAAATACATTCGGCAGTGTGACTTTGTACATATCATAATATAGAGAATTATACAGCTCTCCTGCATAAATTTCCTTTAAAAGAAGCTTACGTCCCGCTTCGCAGCTTAAAGGCGAAGCTTCATTAAAGGCGGCAAGGAGTACCTTATCCGCATCAGCCAGCTTGCTTATAATAGGGATTTTTGCTCTTTCCTTTAATAGACTGAGAAGCTTGGAGCCGGATTTTTTAAAGCCTATCAGCCTGGCATAATATGCATAATCTCCGCTTTTAAACAGCTGCATATCTTCTTTTTTTATATTTAAGGCTATATGAATTAAGGCTCGTGAGATTCTGGTATAAGTATATTGCTTTGACTTGATTTGACTTATCATTTCTTCATAAGAGGTACTTGGACTTATAGTATTATAGAGCCTTTCTTTAAAATCTGCGGAAATATCGGAATAGGAATCCAAGCTGTTCTTGGCGGTATACTTAATCTCAAGGATTTTTTTATAAATATATCCTGTGATTATATCAGGAAAGAGGGGCTTTGAGCTTTTTATAATCCTGTAGCAGGGTTTTGGCAGGTATGCAGCCAGGCTTTCAGGATTTTTTAAATTATTTAACAGGACTTTTCTTATCGAAGCTGCCGAAGCTAAATTACCTGCAGAGATTTCAGTGCTGTTATGCTCTGCACCGCAGCGTTTGATTATTACCGGTTTCAGCCTGGAATTAAGCCTCAGTATTGATTTTATATATTCTATACCCAGGATGTTATTAGGCTTTTTTAATATTTCTGCAATTTTATCAATATATTCTCGGTTAAAGCCTGAAGCCTCCAGGCTTTTTAAAACGGCACTGCTTCTTGCTGAAGGATAGCTTTTTCCGGCACTAAGCTCGGAGTGTATAATATTTTTAAAGCTGTAGGGATTATCAGCACAAGTTTTATTTTCATCAAGCAGTGTTGAGGCAATGAGGTATAAATCCCTTAAATCCGCATCCTCACAACCAAAGGATATATAGTCTGCTCCCAGCTTATCAAGCAGACTTACACCGTATCCGGCAAAATCTTCTGCCGAAGCGGTGGAAAAGGGAGAGGGCACGTCAAAGACGGCATCAATATTGCAGCTTAATGCCATGCCTGCTCTGGTATAGGTATCAAAGATTGCCGGTTCTCCTCTTTGTACAAAATGCCCGCTTATAACAGCTATGACATAGTCAGCCCCGCATTTTTTAAGAGCTTGTTTTATCTGATATTCATGCCCTTTGTGAAAGGGGTTATATTCAGCTATAATGCCCAGTATCGTTTTATCGCCATATTTATTCATAAAATTTTCCCATCAGCATTTATTAATGATAAAAGTATAACAGATAAGTTTATACTTGTATTTATCTACATAAATATACTATAATTATAGCAAATAATACAGGAATAAACATTATTTTCACTTGTAAAAAAATTGAAAGGGAAAAATCAAAATGGGAATTATTGATAAAATTAAGGATAGGGCGAGACAGGGTAATAAAACAATAGTGCTGCCTGAATCTATGGATGAAAGAACTTTTAAGGCGGCAGAAGTGATCTTAAAAGAAGGTATAGCAAATATTATTATTATAGGTACAGCTGAGGAGATTAAGAAAAACTCTGCGGGTTGTGACATAAGCAAGGCTGTAATTATTGACCCGAATACTTATGAAAAAACCCAGAAATATGAAGACCTCTTTGTTGAGCTCAGAAAGTCCAAGGGACTGACGCATGAAGAAGCCAGAAAAATCATGCTGAGTGATTACGCCTATTATGCTTGTCTTATAATTAAAGCGGGCGATGCTGACGGTATGGTAAGCGGTGCCTGCCACTCCACTGCTGATACCTTAAGACCGAGTCTGCAGATTATTAAAACCAAGCCGGGTACCAAGCTGGTTTCAGCCTTCTTTTTAATGGAAGTGCCTGACTGCGAATATGGAAATGAGGGAGTGTTTGTATTTGCCGATTCAGGGCTTGTACAAAATCCTAACCCGGAGGAGCTTGCCAGTATAGCGGTATCCTCCGCAGAAAGCTTTAGATTTTTGACCAAATCAGAGCCTAAGGTAGCAATGCTAAGCCATTCTTCCAAGGGCAGTGCAAAGCACCCCGATGTAGATAAGGTGGCTGAGGCTACAAGGATAGCAAAGGAGCTTGCTCCTCAATTTGAGATAGACGGTGAGCTTCAGCTTGATGCCGCTATAGTTCCGGAGATAGGAAAGAGCAAGGCAAAGGACTCAAAGGTGGCAGGAGCTGCAAATGTACTTGTCTTTCCTGACCTTGATGCAGGTAATATAGGCTATAAGCTGGTACAAAGACTGGCTAAGGCTGAGGCCTACGGTCCTATGTGTCAGGGCATTTCCAAACCTGTCAATGACCTGTCAAGAGGCTGTTCATGGCAGGACATAGTGGGAGTTGTAGCAATTACGGCAGTTCAGGCGATGGCGGAATAGGTAAAGCTGGAAATTCCCTGTAGCTGTTTAAATTATAAATATAAAATAAATAATCTGGAGAATAAAAATGAAAATACTTGTAATTAACTGCGGAAGTTCATCACTTAAATATCAGTTTATAGATATGGAAAACGAGAAAGTGCTTGCAAAGGGGCTGTGTGAAAGAATAGGCATAGCAAATTCAAAGCTTACCCATGAGCCTGCCGGCGGTGAGAGGCTTGTGATTGAAAAAGATATGCCCGACCACAATGTGGCAATAAGCCTTGTAATGGAAGCACTTACTGATAAGGAGCACGGAGTTATTAAGGAGATTTCGGAAATCTCAGCTGTAGGCCATAGGGTTGTTCACGGGGGAATGAAATACAGTGAGTCAACCATTGTTGATGAGAAAGTGAAGGAGGGGATAAGAGAATGCTTTGACCTGGGACCTTTGCATAATCCTGCAAATCTTATGGGAATTGAGGCCGTTGAAAAGGCTGTTCCGGGAGTGCCGAATGTAGTGGTATTTGATACTGCTTTTGGTATGTCCATGCCTCAAAAAGCCTGCAGATATGCGATTCCGAATGAATATTATGAAAAATACTCTATCAGGCGGTATGGCTTCCACGGCACAAGCCACATGTTTGTTGCAGGAGAGGCTATTAAATTTGGAAACCTTGACCCGAAAAATGCAAAGGTGATAGTATGCCATCTTGGAAACGGCTCTTCAGTTTCCGCCTCTATAGGAGGCAAATGTGTAGACACTTCAATGGGGCTTACTCCTCTTGAGGGGCTTATCATGGGAACCAGGTCAGGAGATATAGACCCGGCAATAATTCAATTTATAGCCCATAAGGAGGATAAAACTATTGATGAGGTGCTTGAAATTTTAAATAGAAAATCAGGCGTGCTTGGAATGAGCGGAGGAATTTCCTCTGATTTCAGAGACATAGAAAAGGAAGCTGAAAGCGGAAATGAACTGGCAAATATATCTCTTGAAGCCTTTAAGTACGGAGTGGCAAAATACATAGGTGCCTATGCCGCCGCAATGAATGGAGTGGATGCCATAGCCTTTACCGCAGGAATAGGTGAAAATGACAAGGCAGGACGTGCAGATATCTGCAAGTACCTGGGCTATCTTGGTGTAGAGATTGACGAGGCGGCAAATGATGTAAGAGGCAAGCTTACTCTTATATCAAAGCCCTCTTCAAAAGTAAAGGTAATGCTTATACCTACAAATGAAGAGCTTGCTATCGCAAGGGAAACAAAAAGACTTATAAACAGTTGATATTTTAATTAATATAGTTTATTATGTTTTTTGTCAGTATTTACAGTAGCTCTTTGGCTCTTTGGTAAATAAAGCAGACAGCCGCAGGAGCTTTTAATGCCTGCCGGCACAAATAAGCTCCGCCTTAAGTGCCGTGATTAAAATACAACAATTATATGGAGGCTTTTGCGATGGTAACAGTGGCAGTTGATGCTATGGGAGGTGATTATTCACCTGAGGAAATTATACAGGGCGGTCTGGATGCACTCAAAAAAGACACTCAGGTGGTAATCAAGCTTGTAGGAAACTCCAAAATTATAAATAAAGTGCTTGAAGAAAAGGAAAGCTATGATAAGAGCAGACTTTTTATAGTGCCTGCCAGTGAGGTTATTACAAATGAAGAGGCACCGGTAGCTGCGATACGCTCAAAAAAGGATTCTTCAATAGTTGTCGCTATGAAGCTTTTAAAAAATGACGAGGCTGATGCGCTGGTATCTGCTGGAAGTACAGGAGCCTTGCTTGTAGGCGGTCAGCTGATTGCAGGCAGAATAAAAGGAGTACACAGAGCGCCTCTTGCTCCGCTTTTGCCGACTACTAAAGGGGTTTCACTGCTTATAGACTGCGGAGCCAATGTTGATGCAAGGGCTGAGCATCTTGTGCAGTTTGCCCGAATGGGTTCAATTTATATGAAGAAAATGCTGAAAATCTCAAATCCGAGAGTAGCTATAGTTAATATAGGTGCTGAAGAAGAAAAGGGAAATGCTCTTGTCAAGGAAACCTTTCCGCTTTTAAAATCCTGCACCGATATAAACTTTATAGGGAGTATTGAAGCAAGAGAAATTCCCAAGGGCGGTGCTGATGTTATAGTATGTGAGGCATTTACAGGCAATGTCATCCTTAAGCTCTATGAGGGGGTAGGCTCGGCACTGCTTGAAAAAATAAAGCAGGCACTGACAGAAGGGAATATTACCAAGATCGGAGCTTTGCTTATCAAGCCTGCCTTAAAAAGAGCCTTAAAGGATTTCGATGCTTCAAGCTATGGGGGTGCTCCGCTTCTGGGGCTTAAAGGTCTTGTAGTAAAAGCGCACGGTAATTCAAAGGCAAATGAGATTTGCAATGCTATACTCCAATGCATAGACTTTAGGGAGAGCGGATTGAATGAACTTATCAGGGAAAGTATGGAAATTTAGATGGAATTTGAAAGAATTAAGAAAATTATCGCAGAGGTTTTAAATATAGATGAGGAAGATATAGGTTTAAATTCGACCTTTATAGATGATTTGGGTGCTGATTCACTTGATATTTTCCAAATTATTATGGGGCTTGAGGAGGAATTTGATATTGAAATTCCTCAGGAGGAAGCTGAAAAAATTTCTACAGTTTTGGATGCAGTAGAAAAAATAAGAGAAAGTGTAGGTTAAAAGCTACGCTTCAAGCTGCTGAGAGTTTGCTAAAATGCAGGCTCTCAGCTTATATATTAATACCTGCTGTATAATAAGGAGGATAATATTGCCAGATATTAAAAAACTTGAGATTGCTATAGGCTACAGCTTTAAAGACAGAAATCTGCTTATGCAGGCTCTTACTCACAGCTCTTATGCAAATGAATTCAGGCTTGGAAAAACAGGCTCAAATGAAAGGCTCGAATTTCTTGGAGATGCGGCGCTTGAGCTGATAAGCAGTGAATTTTTCTTCAACAGATATAAGGACGAGCCCGAGGGGTATTTGACTAAAACAAGAGCAAGTTTTGTATGTGAACCTGCTCTCGCTTATTGTGCCGATGTTCTCAATCTGGGAATGTTTCTCAGACTTGGGAAGGGAGAAGCCTCAACCGGAGGCAGACTTAGAGCAAGCGTCCTATCAGATGCACTTGAAGCACTTATAGGTGCGGTCTATCTTGACGGTGGTTTTGCTAGTGCAAAAGAACTTGTGCTTAAAGTTGTTTTAAATGATATTGAAAGTAAAAAGTTCTTTTTTGATAGCAAAACTATCTTACAGGAAAATATACAAAAGGATTCCTGCCGGGAATTGGAGTATAAGCTTATCTCGGAGGAGGGACCCGATCATTTAAAAATATTTACCGTATCAGTAAATGTGTCGGGCAAGGAAATTGCAAGAGCCGAGGGAGGAAGCAAAAAAAGTGCTGAACAGCTTGCAGCTCATGAAGCATTAAAAAAACTTGGAGTTATTAATTAATATGTATCTGAAAAAAATTGAGGTTCAGGGATTCAAGTCCTTTGCAAATAAGATAATATTTGATTTTCATCGCGGTATTACAGGAATTGTGGGACCTAACGGCTCAGGCAAGAGCAATATATCCGATGCAGTAAGATGGGTACTGGGTGAGCAGAGTGCAAAACAGCTTCGCGGTCAGAATATGCAGGATGTCATTTTTTCGGGAACAGAACTGAGAAAGCCGCTGGGGTATGCGTTTGTTGCAATTACTATGGACAATGCGGACCGTGCACTTACAATTGATTTTGACGAGGTAACTATCTCAAGACATATTTATCGTTCTGGCGAAAGTGAGTATAGGATTAATAATTCTGTGTGCAGGCTGAAAGACGTAAGTGAACTTTTGTACGATACCGGTATAGGCAGAGAGGGCTATTCAATTATAGGTCAGGGGCAGGTGGACAAGATTCTCAGCAAAAAAAGCGAGGATAGAAGAGAGCTCTTTGACGAAGCTGCCGGTATTACAAAGTACAAGAGAAGAAAAGAGCTTGCGCAGAAAAAGCTTGAAAATGAGAGGACCAATCTTTTAAGAATAAGTGATATAGTTGATGAGCTTGAAAAGCAGGTGGCACCTTTAAAAAAGCAGTCTGATACGGCAAAGCAGTATCTGAAGCTCAGAAATATTCTGAAAGATACCGAAACTTTAAGTTTTATAATAGAATATGACGGATTAGAGGCAAAACTTTCAGACACCGCCAAAAATGAAGTTATAGTAAAGGAAGATTTAGCCCAGGCTCAGGAAATACACGATAAGCTTAAAAGGCGATATATTGAGCTTGAAGCTACAGTGTCAGGTCTTGAAGCCGAGCTTGAGATTTACAGACAAAAGCAGGCCGGAGAAAATATAAAGCAGCAAAAAAATAAAAGCAAGATTGAGTTGTTAAAAGAACAGATAAATTCAGAAAAAATAAATTCTGAGCATATTAATTCGAGAATTATCAATATAGACAAGGATGTTCAGGATAAAAGCCGGGCTTTAGAGCAGTATAAGAATAAATCGGAGCAGCTTATTAAGGATTATGCTGAGACGGAGGCTTCGCATAGGGAAGCGGCGGACAGACTCGCCGAAGCAGAGAAAGACTTAAAGCTTCTTTCTCAAAAAATTGAGACGGCTAAGGAGGGGATTATCGCTTCTATACAAAAAAGAGCCGATTTATTCTCACAGCAGCAAAAGTATGAGCTTATTCTTGAGCAGGGACGTATTAGAAAGAGCGAGATAGCAAACCGGATTTTAGCGGTAAAGTCGGAAGAGTCGGAATTTAATGCAAAATACCGTTATCAAAAGTCCTTGCTTAATACCTTACTTACAGAAATTGAAGCGGTGCTTTCGGAAATTCATGGTCGTGAGGAAGATAAAAAAGAATATGAAAAAAGAATAAGCATACTTTCAAGCTCTCTGTCTGATATGCAAAGATGTTTTCAAACCGCCTCTGCCAGGCTTGAATCTATGAAAAACATTGCTGAAAGGTATGAGGGCTACGGGAACTCGATTAAACAGGTGATGGACACAAGAGATAGGCTCAGAGGTATACATGGTGTAGTAGCAGATATAATAATTCTTGATAAGCAATATGAAACTGCAGTTGAAACCGCACTCGGCGGAAGAATACAAAATATAGTCACCGATTCTGAGGAAACTGCAAAAATTCTGGTGGAATACCTTAAAAAACATAAATACGGCAGAGCTACCTTTCTTCCTTTAAGTGCGATGAAAGCAAATAGGGCTTGGGATGCGGGAAAGCTTTTAAAAGAAAGGGGGGTTATAGGAGTGGCTTCCTCACTGGTGCATACCGAGGAGCTGTTTTCAGGGCTTATAAATTATCTTCTCGGAAGGATTATTGTTGTTGACAATATTGACAATGCCATAAGCTTTGCTAAAAAGTATCATTACGAATACCGACTGGTAACCCTTGAGGGAGAGTCAGTCAATCCAGGAGGTGCCATAAGCGGAGGGGCCTTTAAAAATGAGAGCAACCTGTTGGGAAGAAAAAGGGAAATAGAGGAGCTTGAAGCAAAGACTTCTGACAGCCTGAAAAAATATGAAAATTTTTATAAAGAATTAAATGCCGTAAGAGAAAGGCTTACACTTTGCAAGCAGAATTTAAAAGCTCTGAATGAAAAAAGGCAGGAGCAGCTGCTACAAAAATCGAAAATAGAAATGCTGATAAATTCTGTTGATAAAAATCGGGATGAAATTAAGGCGGGCTTAGACCAGCTTTTAGCTGAAAATATAAAAATTGATGAAGAAATTAATCAAACCGGTCAGCTTAAGTACGAGCTTAGTGAAGTTTTAAAAGAACTTGAGGCAAGAGATAAGACTATAGAGAAAGCTTCCATTGAGGAAAGTGCAGAATTTGAGAACCGAAAAATGCGGCGCGAGGAGCTTGCACTTGAAGTAAACCGCCTGGTATTAAATATTTCAAGCCTAAAGCAAAATATTGATTATGCCAAGGAAAACTTAACCAGGCTGCAAAATGAGACAGCGGCTTTAAACCGTGAAAAAATCCGGCTTAGTCTGGGCATAGGTGACAGTGAAAAAAATATTAAAAATAAAAATACTGAAATTGAAAGGGCTGAGGCTGAGATTATGGAAGCTGAGAAGGCTGAAGTCAAGCTTTTGGAAAAATTTAAAATTATTTCAGAAGAAAGGGGCTTAAAAGCCAAAGAGCTTAAAAGTCTTTTTGGTGAAAATGATGCCGCTTCAAAGCATATAGCTGAGCTTGATAAGGAGCTTTTAAGGCTTATGACTCAAAAAGAAAGAATTGAGGAAAGAGCAGCGGAGCTTTCGGCATATATGTGGAATGAATATGAAATTACTTATAAAAGTGCCAGGGAAGCGGATTATAAGCCAGACAAGGCTGATAAGGCTAATCTGAGGAAGGCTGTAGACGGACTTAAAAGCGATATTAAAGCACTAGGTAATATAAACATCAACGCTATAGAGGACTATCGAGAAATCAGTGAGAGGTACGAGCTTATGAAAACTCAGCATGAGGATATAGTTCAAAGTGAAAACCGCCTTGTACAGATAATAGACGAGCTTGATACGGGAATGAGAAAGCAGTTTAATGAGAAATTTAAAGAGATTGCACAGCAGTTTAATGAAGTATTTAAGGAGCTTTTCGGAGGGGGCAGCACGAGGCTTGAAATTGAGGAGGCAGCGGATATTTTGGAAGCCGACATAGGCGTGGTTGCACAGCCTCCGGGAAAGAAACTGCAAAATATGCTGCAGCTTTCGGGAGGCGAAAAGGCCTTAACCGCAATAGCTTTACTGTTTGCGATACAAAACCTAAAGCCTTCACCCTTTGCCTTACTTGATGAAATTGAAGCCGCACTCGACGATTCAAATGTAGACAGATTTGCAAGGTATCTGCATAAGCTGAGCGACAGAACACAGTTTATAGTGATTACCCATAGGAGAGGAACTATGGTAGGCTCTGACAGACTTTATGGGATTACCATGCAGGAAAAAGGAGTATCAACTCTTGTATCGGTAAATCTTGTAGAAAATGATTTAAGTTAAATTGGAGATTATTATGGAAGAAAAGAAAAAGGGATTTTTTGCGAAGCTTGTTGACGGACTTTCTAAAACAAGAGATGCACTTGTAAGAGGGATAGAAAATGTTTTTTCAGGCTATGATGCTATAGATGAGGATTTTTATGAGGAGCTTGAGGAAACTCTTATTATGCTCGATGTGGGAATACGTGCTTCAACTGATATTATAGAAGAATTGAAGGAAAAGGTTAAGGAGCAGCATATAAAAACTCCTATGGAATGCAGAGAGCTTCTTATTGAGAGTATCAAGCAGCGCATGAGCATAAATAATGAGGCTTATGAATTTGAGGACAAAAAGTCTGTGATACTGGTAATAGGTGTAAACGGAGTGGGCAAGACTACTACCGTAGCAAAGCTGGCTTCACGCTTTAAGGAGAAAAACATGAAGGTTTTAGTGGCAGCAGCCGATACCTTCAGAGCAGGTGCTATAGACCAGCTTAAGGAATGGACCGACAGAGCGGGAGTAGATCTGATTTCTCAGCATGAGGGCTCAGACCCTGCTGCGGTGGTATATGATGCCTGTAAGGCGGCTCAGGCAAGAAACGTAGATACTCTGATTTGCGATACTGCCGGAAGATTGCATAATAAGAAAAATCTTATGGAGGAGCTTAAAAAAATTAACCGTATTATTGACAAGGAATATAGCGGAATTGCAAGAGAAACTCTGCTTGTGCTTGATGGCACTACCGGTCAGAATGCACTGGAGCAGGCGCGGCAGTTTAAAGAAGTGGCAGATATAAGCGGAATTGTGCTTACTAAGCTTGACGGGACTGCAAGAGGGGGGATTGTGGTTGCAATTCAGTCCGAGCTTGGGATCCCGGTTAAGTACATTGGTGTAGGAGAGAAGCTGGATGACCTTAACAGGTTTGAAGCTGAGGAATTTGTAAACGCTCTTTTCGGAGCAGAGGGTGAAAATTAGGCTTACAGTTCAGATAAGTCATTCATACATTCATTAAAATATTGTCAAACTTAAAATTTAGAATCACAAATTTGATGGATTAGTATAAATAAAGTATGAGGAGGGATTTATGGAAAGGAAATCAGAAAAATCTGAGGAATCTTTTGCAAGTTCATTTGCCAAATCATATATAGGAAATGTAAGATATTTTATTAAATGGACTTTAATTGCGGTATTTACAGGACTTGGCGTAGGAGCTGTCGGCTCTGCTTTCGCCCTTTGTGTAAATGCAGCAGGAGTTTTCTGGCAAAGCTTTAGGTGGGCATTATTTTTGCTGCCTGTGAGCGGACTGATGATAGTTTTGCTTTACAGACTTGCAAGGGCTTATAATCCGCGCGGAACAAATCTTGTTATTTCTTCCATTTCTTCGGGTGAAGAGATAGACATTAAGATGGCTCCACTTATATTTATATCAACGGTTCTAACACATACGGGAGGCGGCTCAGCCGGTCGTGAAGGAGCTGCACTGCAGCTTGGCGGAAGTCTTGGAAATTTGATTTCCAAGATTATCAAGCTAGATGCCAAGGACAGAAATGTAGCCGTGATGTGCGGTATGAGTGCATGCTTTGCAGCAGTGTTCGGCACTCCGCTTACGGCGGCGATATTTTGTATGGAATTTATAAGTATAGGAATTATGTATCATGCAGCACTGATTCCCTGTGTATTTTCAGCCTATATTGCGGCTTCTGCCGCACGTTGTGCAGGGGTGGTACACGAAGTGTTTCCGGTACTGTATGCTCCTGAATTTAATATAAAAACTGCGGCTTATTCTATAATTATGGGCATGCTCTGTGCAGTAGTTTCGGCAGTATTTTGTACCCTGCTCCATAAAAGTGAGTATTTATATAAAAAGTATTTTAAGAATGCTTATCTCAGGGTTTTAGCAGCAGCCTTTATTTTTATAATTCTCACTTTGCTTGTCGGTACAGATGATTACAGAGGAGGCGGATTTCTTCTCGTTGAAAGGTGTATGAAAGATGGTGTGGGCTATGAAGCTTTTTTACTTAAAATGCTGTTTACAGCGCTGCTTTTAGGGGGAGGATTTAAGGGAGGCGAGATTGTGCCTACCTTTACCGTAGGAGCAGCCTTTGGCTGTGCCTGCACTAGGTTTTTAGGCTTGCCGCTGCAGTTAAGCACTGCCTGCGGCATGGCGGCATGCTTTGCAGGAGTTACCAACTGCCCTATTTCCTCTGTTTTCATGGCAATAGAGCTCTTTGGTTTGGCAGGACTTCCCTACTATGTCATCGCTATAGCCGTCTGCTTTACCCTGTCAGGCTATTATGGGCTTTACAGTGCACAGAGGGTCCCCTATTCAAAAACAAAAGCAGTTTATATAAATTCCAGCATCGAGGAGCTTGAGTAAATAAGCTTAATCAGAAATATAAGAGCTGATAACAGCAATTTTGCAGTATACAGGAGATAAAATTTGAGTATTATTGAAAATATAGTTGATATACCAATAGAGCATGAAAAAAATGTCTGTGGTGAATTTGACAAATTTTTGAAAAAAATAGAAAGAACACTAAATGTGACTATGATAGCACGTGACGGCGCTATTAAAATAATAGGGGCTGATACACAGGCGGCGAGAGCGAAAGCCGTTTTTTCGGCTCTGCTTGAGCTTTCTAAAAGAGGGACTCCGATTAGCGAGCAGAACGTGGACTATGCCATAGCCCTCTCATTTTCTGAGTCTCAAGATAAATTAATTGAAATAGACAGGGACATTATAGCACGTACAGTAAACGGAAAGCCTATCAAACCGAAAACTATAGGTCAAAAACAATATATTGACCTTATTAGAGAAAAGATGGTAGTATTTGGGGTGGGACCTGCCGGAACCGGAAAGACCTATTTGGCGATGGCGATGGCGATACAGGCTTTTAAGGAGGGAAGTGTAAATAGAATAATTCTTACCAGACCTGCAATAGAAGCAGGAGAAAAGCTCGGGTTTTTGCCCGGAGATTTACAAAGTAAGATAGACCCCTATTTAAGGCCCCTGTATGATGCACTGCATCAGATTATGGGGGCTGAGAGCTTTATGCATAATGCTGAAAAGGGACTGATAGAGGTTGCACCGCTTGCTTATATGCGAGGAAGAACCCTTGATAATGCCTTTATAATACTTGATGAAGCCCAAAACACCACTCCGGCACAAATGAAGATGTTTCTTACACGAATAGGCTTCGGCTCAAAGGTTATTATTACAGGCGACAGGACACAAAAGGATTTGCCAAGTAATATGCCCTCAGGGCTTGATACTTCATTAAAAATCCTGGCAAAGCTTGACGAGATAGGAGTTTGCCTGCTTAACAGTGCAGATGTGGTAAGGCATCCTCTGGTACAGAGGATAGTTTCTGCGTATGAAGAATATGAGAATGCACAAAATCAAAAGCCTAAGGACAGGAAAATAAAGTTTAAAACTAATCAGAAAAAAAGCAGAAACAGAAAAAGCTGATAGGATTAATTATATAATGAGGAGGGAAAGCAGTTGTATGTTTATATAGAAAAAAAAGAAAATATTATTATGCATATGCACTATAAAAAGCTTATAGCTGAGATGGTGGAGGCAGTGCTTAGGTATGAGAACTGCCCGTTTGAATGTGAGGTTTCAGTAATTATAACTGATGATAATGGCATAAGAAAGTATAATAATGAATACAGAGGGCTTGACAAGTCCACTGATGTACTTTCATTTCCTCTTATAAATTATAGCAGTCCGGCTGATTTTAAAGATTTTGATAAGAAATCTTTGTTATTTAATCCTGAAAATAAGGCACTTATGCTCGGTGATATAATAATATCAGCAGAACATGTGATTTCACAGGCACTTGAATATAATCATTCACAAAAAAGAGAACTTGCCTTTTTAGTAACGCACAGTATGCTGCATCTTTTGGGCTATGACCATATTAATGAAGCTGAAAGAGAAATTATGGAAAAGAAACAAAAGATTATACTTGAGGAGCAAGGATATATAAGATAAGCTAAATTTTCAGATATGGAGATCTTTAACAAAGATGGAGGCAAAACCACAAGCTAAAAAAGCTACAAAAGGAAATAATTTTTTAATGCAAGGTTCAGTGCTTGCAGTTGCGGGTATTATAGTAAGGGTTATAGGACTTGCTTACAGAATCCCCCTTGTAAATATAGTAGGCAGAGAGGGTATGGGATATTATTCATTTGCTTACAGCGTATATGCAGTAATGCTGCTGCTTTCTTCATACAGTCTGCCGCTTGCGGTAAGCAAGATGGTATCGGCAAGAATGTCCAAAACCGCCTATGTAAATGTAAACCGCATATTTAAGGCGGCAATTATTTATGCTACTGCGGTAGGCTTTATAGGCTGCTCTATAACCTATTTTTCAGCAGATTTATTTGCAGATGTGCTTTTTAAAACTCCCTACACCGCCTTTGCACTTAAAACTCTTGCTCCCACTATATGGGTTATGGCATATCTTGGAGTTTTCAGGGGCTATTATCAAGGGCATTCGACAATGATTCCCACTGCGGTATCGCAGATTATTGAGCAGGTTGTAAATGCGGCGGTCAGTATATTGGCGGCGCAAAGACTTTCACAGTATGCGATTGAGCATCAAAGGGAAGCCTCAGAGGTACATTCTTACGGAGCAGCCGGCGGCACCATAGGCACCGGAGCCGGTGCTTTATCCGCACTTTTGCTGCTCATACTCTTATATGCGCTTTATAACAGGCTTTATAAGTATAAAGCAGGCTTAAATGCTAAAACTGAAAGTTATAAGGAAATTACAAAAATTTTGGTGATGACCGTAATTCCGGTGATTGCTTCTACTGCAATTTATAATATTAACGGGATTATAGACGGGGCAATATTTGGAAATGCAATGCATATTTTAGGCAGAGGAGCCGAAACGGCGGGGGATTACGGTATTTATGCAAATGAATATATGATACTGATAAATGTTCCGGTTGCTATATCAAACGCTCTCTCCTCCTCTATAATACCAGTGCTTTCAAGATATAACGCCTCAAACGATAATGAGAGGATGCAGCATACAGTTGGAAGTGCGATAAGATTTTCAATGCTTATTGCCATGCCCTGTGCAATAGGACTTACTGTGCTTGGGCGGCCTTTGCTGAGTCTTTTATTTAAGGGAGCTGATATAAGCATAGAGCTTATGCAGGTAGGGGCCTCTGCTGTGGTATTGTATTCACTTTCTACCTTAAGCAATGCCATACTCCAGGGAAGCAGCCACATGGGCGTTCCGGTAAAAAATGCGGTTAAGGCTCTGATTATACATGTAATTATTCTGGTATTAATGCTGTTTGTTTTTAAAATGGGAGTTTATGCACTGGTCTTTGCAAATATGGTCTTTGCTTTTGCAATGTGTATATTTAATGCTTTGTCAATTAAGAAGCTTTTGGAATATGTTCAGGAGATTGACAGAACCTTTATAAAGCCAGCATTTGCCGCACTCATTATGGGTATGGCTACTTTTGGAGTATATATGCTTTTAACCAGATTTACACAGAGCCTTTTAATTATCTGCCCGGTATGTATGCTTGCCGCCTTTATTACCTATTTTCCTGCTTTGATAGCTTTAAGGACCCTTGAGGCGCAAGACCTGATACGCCTGCCCGGAGGCGGAAGATTAGTGTATCTGCTTGAGCGATTTAAGCTTATGTAGAGAAAAAGTATATAAAAAGGTGGTTTAAATAATGGAAATTGGAATTGTGGGTGCCGGAGCTTCAGGACTTATGGCGGCTGTAAATGCAGCTTATTCCGGAGCAAAAGTGAGAATACTTGAGCATAGCGAATTTTCAGGGAAAAAGATTTTAGCTACCGGAAACGGCAAATGTAATTTTACAAACCTTGAATTATCACCACAAAATTATTATATGGGACAGGATTCGTTTGTAGCTAAATCTCTGACTCTATTTTCCAATATTGACAGCATGGAGTTTTTCAGAAAGCTGGGGATTGAGGCTTTTAATAAAAACGGCTATGTGTATCCAAATTCCCAGCAGGCATTAAGTATTCAGCAGGCTCTTTTATATGAAGCCAAACGGCTCGGTGTAGAAATAATTACTGAATGTATTATAAGCAATATAATTATTAATAAAATTATAAATAAGCCTTCTGAGCTAAAAGGCAGGTCAAAGAAATACGGATTCATGGCAGCTACGAATATGGGAGCGTTTCATTTCGATAAGCTTATTTTCGCCTCAGGGCTTAAAGCCGCTCCCTTTACCGGCTCTGACGGCTCTTTTAACTTACTGATTAAAAAGCTTGGATATAAGATAATTTCTCCGCTTCCCGCCTTATGTCCCTTAATTTGTGAGAATAAGAAATTTTTTAAAAAGTCAACCGGAGTACGGGTAAGAGCAGATTTAAAGCTTTTTATCGACAACAAATTTGTGTTTTCTGATATAGGAGAGGTACAGCTTACAGATTACGGCATTTCCGGAATTCCGGTGTTTCAGCTTTCAAGATTTGTATCCAAAGCTCTGAGTCATAAACAAAAGGCTGAGATTTCAATAGATTTTTTATATTTCGTACAAGACAAAAAGGAATATTTAAAAAATCGTATCCGGCTTGATGCCTTAGACGAGCTTTCAGTATTTGGCAATGGGCTGATAAATAAAAAATTATGGCTTGCCCTGCTTTCAGAAGCGAAGCTAAGCCCTTCTTTAAAAGTATCGGATTTAGACGAAAGGGACTTTAAGGTAATGCTTAATATACTGAGTAATTTTAAAATCCGAGTTGTTAATACTGCGGATTTTGGCAAGGCTCAGGTCTGCTGCGGAGGCGTAAGCCTTGCTCAGATAGAGCCTGAAAGCATGGAATCAAGGCTCCATAAGGGACTTTATTTTGCAGGTGAATTAGTCGATGTTGACGGAATGTGCGGAGGCTATAATCTGCAATGGGCATGGACAAGCGGGTATATAGCCGGAAAAGCTGCTTCAGGAGGATTTAAGCATGATTAGAATTAACGAGATAGAGCTGGAGGTAACTCAAGCTGAGAGCAAGCTTCTCAGGAAAATATCCAAGCTGCTTATGATTAAACCGGAGGCTGTTTTAAGCTATAATATTATCAAAAAATCTATAGATGCAAGGGATAAATCCTGTATAAAATATTCTTATAAAATAGATGTCAGGGTGAGCGGCGAAAAGCAGGTAATTAAAAAACTTTATGAAAAGCAGGGCATAAAAATAAGCAATAATATATTTAGGCTTGAAGCTAAACCCCTGTACTCAGCAGAGTACAGCCTTAAAAAGCCTGAGCTGCGGCCTGTAATAGCGGGCTTTGGACCTGCGGGAATTTTTTGTGCACTGACTCTGGCGAGGGCAGGGCTTTGCCCTTTAATAATTGAAAGAGGAGAAGAGGTTGATAAAAGAGCGGAAGCAGTAGAGTGCTTTTGGAAAGAGGGCACTCTTAATTTAAACTCAAATGTTTCCTTTGGAGAGGGAGGTGCGGGAACCTTCAGCGACGGTAAGCTAAATACTATGGTGAAGGACCGGGCAGGAAGAAATGAAGCTGTGCTTAAGACTTTGGCAGATTTTGGGGCTGACAGCGAAATTCTTTATTTAAACAATCCTCATATAGGGACTGATAAGCTGAGAGAAGTTATCAAAAATATCAGAAAAGAAATAATAAGACTTGGAGGAGAATTCAGATTTTCTGCAAAGCTTGAAAAAATTAATATTTTAAATAAAGAGATTAAATCAATTATAATATCTCAATTAAAAAAAGGAGATTTTGAAGAAATACCCTGCAGCTGCCTTGTGCTTGCCATAGGTCACAGTGCAAGAGATACCTTTAAAATGCTGTATGAAAATTCACTGAAGATAGAGGCCAAGTCCTTTGCGGTAGGTGTAAGAATGGCACATAAACAGAGTCTTATAAATAATTCGCAGTATGGCATAAAATATGCCGGGCTGCTGCCTCCGGCTTCTTATAAGCTTACTGCCCGGACTTTAAGGAGCAGAGGAGTTTATTCGTTTTGCATGTGCCCTGGAGGCTATATAGTAAATTCCTCTACAGAAAAAAGCATGCTTGCAGTAAATGGCATGAGCTATCATTCGAGGGCGGGAGAATACGCAAATTCCGCAATTATAGTTACTGTCAGTCCTGAGGATTTTAAAAGCTCTGACCCGCTTGCAGGAATAGAATTTCAAAGAGAGCTTGAAAAAAAAGCTTATGAAGTCGGGAGGGGCAATATCCCGGTACAACTTTTAGGTGATTTTTTAAATAAAGCATCAGTTACCGCTCAGGACATCAATAATACCAGAGCGGATTTTGACTGCTTTAAGGGAAATGCCTGCTTTGCAGCGCTTAATAAAATTCTGCCTGACTTTGTTTATGCTTCAATCTGTAAAGCCTTGCCTGTGTTTAACACTAAAATTGCAGGGTTTACAAAAGCAGATACGATAACTGCCGGGATTGAAAGCAGAACCTCTTCACCGGTCAGGCTTTTAAGAGATGAAAACTGTCAGGCTGATATAAGAGGAATATTTCCCTGCGGTGAAGGAGCAGGCTATGCAGGCGGTATTACAAGCGCCGCTATAGATGGCATTAAGGTGGCAGAAAACATCATTAAGGTTTATAATGATTAGTAAAAAGGGAGAAGAATTTATGAAGCAGGAAGATATAGACAGAATAAATGAGCTGGCAAGAAAGCAGAGAGCAGAGGGACTGAGCGAGGAAGAAAAAAAGGAGCAGGATAAGCTTAGAAAAGCTTATCTTAAAGCCATAAGAAATAATCTGACCGCAAGTCTTAACAATATATCCATACTTGAGCCGGACGGGAGCATTACCGACCTTAGAAAAAAGTATGGCGGCGAAGTCTAACAATAAAAGAAAGGGGTTTATTTATGAAAGAGATTTATAATTTCAGTGCAGGTCCTGCGGTTTTGCCGAAGGAGGTTTTACAAGAGGCAGCAGAAGAAATGCTTGATTTTAATGGCACCGGCATTTCAGTAATGGAAATGAGCCACAGGTCTAAAAGCTTTGCCGGAATTATTGAAGAAGCTAAGCAGGACTTAATTCATCTTTTGAATATACCGGATAATTATAAAGTTCTGTTTTTACAAGGAGGTGCCAATCAGCAATTTGCTATGGTACCGCTGAATTTAATGAAAAACAAGAAAGCAGATTATATAGTTACAGGTCAATGGGCTAAGAAAGCCTATAAGGAAGCCTGCATTTATGGAGATGCTAGAGTGGTGGCTTCAAGTGAAGATAAAATGTTTTCCTACATTCCGGATTGCAGCAAGCTGGATATATCTGAGGAAGCGGATTATGTGCATATTTGTGAAAATAATACCATATATGGCACCAAGTTTCATACTCTGCCGGATACTAAAGGAAAAGATTTAGTAGCCGACATGTCCTCCTGTATACTGTCAGAGCCTGTAGACGTAAGCAGATACGCTTTAATCTATGCCGGAGCACAGAAAAACATAGGTCCTGCCGGAGTAGTTGTAGTAATTGTCAGAGAGGACTTAATCAGAGAGGAGATTTATGAAAAAACTCCTACTATGCTGAAATACAAAACTCATGCCGACAGTGATTCCTTATATAATACGCCTCCGACCTATGGAATATATATATGCGGCAAAGTTTTTAAATGGCTTAAGGCAAGAGGAGGTCTTAAAGCCATGCAGGAATACAATCGAAAAAAGGCTGCACTGATTTATGATTTTTTAGATAAGAGTACAATGTTTAAGCCTACGGTCGGCAAGTCCGACAGGTCAATTATGAATGTATGCTTTAAAACCGCAGATGCAGAGCTTGACCTTAAATTTATAAAGGAAGCAGCTGAGGCAGGCTTTATAGAGCTGAAGGGGCATAGAAGCGTAGGCGGAATGAGAGCAAGCATCTATAATGCGATGCCTGTGGAGGGCGTAGAAAAGCTTGTGGAATTTATGAAACGATTTGAGTTGGGCTAAGCAGTTTCCTGCCTCAAAGGCTCAGAGCATGAAACAGGAGAGGACTTGCAAATTTACAAAAGAATTAGAGGAATGAAGCTTTATGAAAAAAATACATTGTTTAAATAATATTTCAAAGGTCGGTATTGAGGCTTTTGATGAAAGCTATGCAGTTACAGAAAATGCGGCAGAAGCAGAGGCTTGGCTAGTGCGTTCTGCTGCCTTACATGGGATGGAATTTAATCAAAGATTACTGGCGGTGGCAAGAGCCGGAGCCGGAGTCAACAATATTCCTGTAGACAGATGCTCGGAGGCAGGGATAGTAGTCTTTAATACTCCGGGGGCAAATGCCAATTCAGTAAAGGAGCTTGTAATAGCTTCTATGCTGATAGTGGCAAGAGATGTAATCGGCGGCATAGAGTGGGTAAAATCCATAATAGACAGCCCCAGCATTACAAAAGATGTAGAAAAAGCCAAGTCAAGATTTGCAGGGCATGAGATAAAAAATAAGAAGCTGGGAGTTATAGGCTTGGGAGCCATAGGCTCAGAGGTTGCCAATGCAGCTTCAGACTTAGGTATGGAGGTTTACGGTTATGACCCCTATATGACTGTTAATGCAGCTTTCAGACTTTCCAGAAGGGTACATCCGGCAACAGACATACATAAAATATATGAAGACTGTGATTATATAAGTCTGCACATGCCGCTTACCAATGAAAATGCTGCTATCATAAATGAAGAGAGCCTGAATCTGATGAAGCAGGGAGTGGTGATACTTAATTTTTCCAGAGATAAGCTTATTGATGACGAGGCTATGAAGGCTGCACTTAAATCAGGCAAGGTTAAGAGATACGTTACAGATTTTCCCAATGAGCATATTAAAGATATGGAGGGGGTGGTGGCTACTCCTCATCTTGGAGCCTCTACCGAAGAAAGTGAAGACAACTGTGCGCTCATGGCGGCTCAGGAATTAATAGATTATATTGAAAACGGCAATATCACAAACTCTGTAAACTTCCCTAACTGTGATATGGGAGTGTGCAGAGTAGCTGCAAGAGTAGGGCTTTTACATGCCAATATTCCCAATATGATAGGTCAGATAAGTGCGGTGCTTGCTGCAAAGAATATTAATATATCTGATATGACCAATAAAAGCAAGGGAAAGTATGCTTATACTTTGGTGGATTTGGAAAGCTGTCTGGATGATGAGGCGGAAGCTTCACTTAAAAGTATAGAGGGAATGAAAAGAGTAAGGAGGATATATGCTTGATATTAAGCCCTTTGCCTGTATAAGACCTGCAAAGGCTATGGCAGACAAAACGGCGGCGTTGCCCTACGATGTATATAATAAACAAGAAGCAAAGGAATATCTTCAGGACAAGCCCTATTCATTTTTGCGTATAGACAGAGCAGAGACCGCTTTTGAGGACGACTTTGATATGTATTCCGATGAGGTTTATAAAAAAGCCGGAGAGCTTTTAGAGCAGGATATTAAAGCCGGAATTTATGTAAAAGATGAGGAAGAGGCGTATTATATTTATGAGCTTACTATGGAGGGCAGGAGTCAGAGCGGGATAGCGGGCTGCGCTTCTATAGATGATTATCTGGAAAACCGAATCAAAAGGCATGAAAATACCAGAGTTGACAAGGAGCTGGACAGAATCAGACATATAGAGGCACTGTCTGCACAGACCGGAGCTATATTTTTGGCTTATAGAAGCTCAGAGCCGCTAAAAAGCATTATTAATGAAAAAAAGCAGGAGCTTTGTCTTTATGATTTTATCTCTGATGACGAAGTAAGGCATAGAGTGTGGAAAATAAGTGATGCCAAAAGTATTAGCTTAATCAAAGATATTTTTGCAGGTATGAAAGCGGCTTATATAGCTGACGGACATCATAGAGCTGCCAGTGCAGTAAAGGCAGGGCTGGCAAGAAGAAAAAATCTGTCCCAAAAAGCCGAAGAATCGGATTATTTTCTGTCAGTTTTATTTGATGAGGAAGAGCTGTCTATCCTGCCTTACAACAGAGCTGTTAAAGACCTTGCAGGACTTAGTAAAGCAGAATTTTTAAATAAATTAAGCCTTGAATTTAATATACAAAGGGTAGAAGAGGCTTATCAGCCTGTAAATAAAAAAACTTTTGGAATGTATATTGACAAAACCTGGTACAGGCTTGCTGCAAAGCAGGCAGAAGGCTTAGGCTTAGTTGAAGCTCTGGATGTCTCCATACTTGAAGCTAAGGTGTTGAATCCGATTTTAGGAATAAAGGATTTAAGGACAGACAGCAGAATAGGCTTTGTAGGAGGAATAAAGGGGCTTAAGGCTTTAGAGAATCTGGTAGATTCAAAAGAAATGGCGGCAGCCTTCAGCCTTTGTCCCACAAGCATAAAGGAGCTGTTTGCGGTGGCAGATGCCGGACTTTTAATGCCGCCTAAATCGACTTGGTTTGAGCCTAAGCTCAGAAGCGGAATATTTATACATAAAATATAGGGGATATATTTATGACAAAATCTAAACCGAAAGTAAGAAAAAAGCTGATAAATTTACGTAATAATATGGATTTATCAAAAAAAGCTGAAAAAGAAGCTAAGATTATAGCTGAGCTTGAAAAAATTATAAAAAGCTCCGTTAATGAAGCTAGGCTGCTAAATAAAGAATTTTATATTTTGGCTTATCGGGCAAAGGGCAACGAGGTCAATCTTATAAGGCTGTGCAGCAAAATCTGGAAAGGAGAATATACCGGTATAAAGCTTGCTTTTCCTAAAATAGAAAATAAAAGGATGGAATTTTATACCGCCTCCTCAGAGGCTGATTTTTCTTTAGGGCATTTTGGAATCCTTGAGCCTAAAACAGAAAATACGGCTGTATGTAAAATAGATTTTAAGACTTTAGTCGGCAATAAAAATAATAGAGTAATAGTCCTTGTGCCCGGAGTGGCATTTTCTAAGGCGGGCTATAGAATGGGCTATGGAGCAGGCTATTATGACAGATACTTTGAAAATACGGCTGAATTTAAAAATGTAAGGCTCTTAGGCATTGCCTTTGATTTTCAGATTTATGACATACCTTATGATGAACATGATATTAAGATGGAGCAGGTTATAAGTGTGGGAAGAGTCGGAACGGCGGAGG
>CALBCM010000027.1 GCA_937927235.1 uncultured Johnsonella sp. | reverse complement strand
GTCGCTTGCCGATTTGAAAAGCCGACATCCCCTCTCGCTTTCAGGAGGACAGAAGCAGCGGCTTGCAGTAGCAATCAGCTTGCTTTGCAATAAAGAAATTCTTATTTTCGATGAGCCGACCAGCGGTCTTGATTTAAAAAGCATGCAGGAAGTGGGTGCTATAGTAGAAAGACTCGCTGAGGAAGGAAGATTTCTCCTTATCATTACACATGATATTGAGTTTATAAAAACTATCTGCTCCAGAGTTTTGATTTTATCAGAGGGTAAAATAACTGCGGATTTGAGAGGAGAGGAAAAGGAAAGTGTAGAGAATTATCTTTTATAGGAATCTTTTGAGAACGGAGTAATTTATAAGACAAGAAGAGCTTTGGAAGTAAATCAGGAGGTAGGACATGACATATAAAAGATTTTATTCCGAGAGATTGGATGCACAAATACTGGAGGAGATAGACGCAGAGCATAAGAAGAAAATCAGGCTTTTAATTAAAGAAATTAATCAGGGGTCATGGACAGAAAAACAGAAACACAGGCAGACACGCAGCATAATCTCTAATATAGCCTTGTACAGATGCTTTATAGATAAAGGGCTTTCTAAAAACAAGGCAAAGGAATTGGTAAAAGAGTATTCGTTTCATATTGCACAAAAGGCTCATAGACTGTTAAAAACATTTTTTTATATTCCCGGATTTTTCAGATTATTTCGCTTCTTCATGAGGAAGGGGATGGCGGGAGAGGAAATATGGCAGAGCAAAATTTTATCGGATAACGGTAAATGCTATGCTGTAGATGTGCTTAAGTGCCTTTGGGCGGATACCTGCAGCTTTTTTGAGTGTCCGGAGCTTTGTGAGATATTCTGTTTATGTGATCATATTGTATTTGGAAATATAGAGGGCTTAGTCTTTGAGAGGAGTCAGACTCTGGGAATGAAAGGCGAAAGATGTGATTTTTGTTTTATAAATAAGAAAGGGAAAGCAAATGAATAATGAAGCATCTAAGCTGTTAAAATAGGAAATAAAAGATGTGATTACTGTAGTCCTGCTGAGCCTCTTGCTTATTTTTATTCAATTTCTTGTTAATACGACCGCCTGGACTTTGTCCAGTCTTTTATACAACGGTGTCAATTTACTGCCGGTTTGGTTTTTCTGGGAAGCCTGTTACAGCTTCGCAAAAAGCAGCGGAATGGATAAAAATTACATCAATTCGTATGTTTATTATTATAAGACCTCAGGATGGATTCTGCTTATTGTAATTTTTACTACGGTATGCGGCTTTGCCGTGAGTCTGGTAGGTAAAAAATACATGATTAGGAATTTATGGCTGCCTGCTGTGAATACAGATTAAATATGAATTAAGAATCTATAAATAAAAATATTAAGGAGGAAATTTACAATGGATGTACGTGATAAATTGCTTACTGAAAACCCCTGGAAGCTGATGCTCCACCTTAGTTTGCCTGCGATTTTGGGACAATTAATAGTAGGCTTATATGCCTTTGTGGATTCAATCTATGTCGGTCAGATGGTGGGGACTGATGCGATGAGTGCGGTTTCTGCCGCCTCTCCCTTTGTCTTAGTCAACAATGCAGTAGCCGTACTCCTGGGCATAGGCTCAGGCTCTGTACTTTCTCGGGCAATCGGAAAGAAAAATCAGGAAATAATTGATAAGATTATAGGCAATCTCACTGTTTTAGTGATTATGCTGTCCTCAGCGGTGATGCTTATCGGTATCGCGGGTGCTCCCGTATTTTTACGTCTGTCCGGGGCACAGGGCGATGTACTGAAAATGGGCGTTTCTTATTTGAGAACAGTATATCTTGGCTCCATATTTGTAAATTTCATGCAGGGAGCAAATATGCTTATTCGTGCAGAGGGCCGCATGGGAACGGCAATGGGAATTATGGCGGCAGGTGCAATCCTTAATATTATATTAGACCCAATTTTTATTTTGCTTATGCCGTCCAGAGGACCGCAGGCGGTTGCAGTCGCTACTGTGCTTTCTCAATTTATTCAGGCGCTGATAACCTTAATCTACTTTCTGAAAAAAAGTCCGGTAGTACGTTTTCATGGAATAAAGCCTGCAAAGGATTTATTTCCTGAAATTTTTTCCGTGGGAATGAGTGCTATGTTTATGCAGATTATGATGCTGGTTCAGATGACCGTTGTGTACAACACGGCAGTACAGTTTGGAGGAAAAAATCAAATTGCTCTTATGGGAGCAGCTCAAAGAGTGATGCAGCTTGCTTTTGTGCCGATATGGGGGATGAGCCAGGGAATGCAGCCTGCTGTCGGAACTAATTTTGGAGCAAAAGAATATATTCGGGTAAAACAGCTTACAAATGTATTTATTATAGGCTCTACCTGCCTTGCCGGATTCTTTTTTGCAATAATTGAAATTTTTTCAGTGCAGATATTAGCTGCATTTATTACTGATTCATCTGTTGTGGCTTTAGGTGTGTCAAATTTCCGGCTGATGTATTATATGTTCCCCACTTATGGGCTGCTTATAATGGCAGTAACTTATTTTCAGGCGCTGGGCAAGGCAAAACAGGCGGGCTTGCTGGTGACATTGAGGCAATTTGCCCTTGCGGTCCCTTTAGTACTGATACTTCCTCGCATATTAAATGGAAGAGTCCTTGGAGTATGGCTCGCCCTGCCTGTAAATGACATCATTATTATCTTAATTGCCATTATTCTGCTGATTGGCGAATATAAGCAGCTTGCTCAGCTAGTGCAGGAAACAGGTCTGCACTGATGCAGGTATCTCCCGCTTTAAAAGCGGAGAGCTTTAAGCGGGAGAATGAGATAAGGCTCAGGATTAGGAATGCTTTTCTTCACAGTATAAACATCTGTAGGTTTCATTTAGCGAGTCGGAAAGGTAGAAGATATGCGGCAGCTCCTGTTCAACTGAGGTGATGCATCTTGGATTTTTGCAGTGTATTATATTCTTAATCCTCTGAGGCAGCTCAAGACTTAATTTTTGAGAAATTTCAGAATTTTTAATAATATTGATGGTAATATTATGGTCTATGTAGCCAAGTACCTTAAGGTCTATAATATTAAGGACATCTCCTTCAATTTTTATAATATCTTTTTTTCCCATTTTCTTGCTTTTGGCATTTTTAATTATAGCAACCTGACAGTCAAGTTTATCAAGATTTAAATGGTAGTATATATCAAAGCTTTTACCTGCCTGAATATGGTCAAGGACTATGCCCTCGCTTAATGCACCTATATTAATCATTTAATTTTACCTCCAGTAATGTCATAATAAGAGCCATGCGTATGTACATGCCGAATTTAACCTGTTTAAAATATGAGGCTCTAGGGTCTTTATCAACTTCAATGCTTATCTCATTGACTCTCGGAAGGGGGTGAAGCACATACATATCCTTTTTGGCAAGCTTCATTTTTGCACGGTCAAGTATGTATGAATCTTTAAGCCTTATATAGTCTTCTTCATTAAAAAATCGCTCTCTTTGTACTCTGGTCATATATAAAATATCAAGCTTTGAAATCACCGAGTCAAGATTGGAAGCTTCCTGGAATTTTATATTTCCGGCTCTTAACACATCATCTCTTATATATTCCGGTATAGTCAGTTCAGGGGGGGAAATTAAAATAAATTCTACATTGCTGTATCTGGCAAGTGCATTTATAAGTGAATGGACAGTACGTCCAAATTTAAGGTCTCCACAAAGCCCTATTGTCATATCTGTAAGTCTATGCTTTAGAGTATGTATCGTAAGTAAATCGGTAAGGGTTTGGGTAGGGTGCTGATGTCCGCCGTCACCTGCGTTAATTACCGGTATTGAAGAAAACTGGCTTGCTACAAGCGGTGCCCCCTCCTTAGGATGGCGCATCGCAGCTATATCAGCGTAGCAGGATATAACTCTTATAGTGTCAGCTACACTTTCTCCTTTGGCAGCGGAAGAAGAATCGGCAGAGGAAAAGCCTATAACGCTGCCTCCAAGATTAATCATAGCGGTTTCAAATGAAAGTCTGGTGCGGGTACTTGGCTCGTAAAAAAGTACTGCAAGCTTTTTGCCGCTGCAGCATTTTGAATACTTTTGCGGCTCAGCGGCTATATCAGCGGCAAGTCTGATAAGCTCATTGGTTTCTTCTACAGAGAAATCAAGAGGATTTAATAAATGTCTCATAAAATTACCCCATTTTCTGTTAAGGTTGCTATTAAATCTGTATTTATATCTGCTTTGCAGAATAATATACTGTTAAAGCAGCCTTAACTTTTTATTTTGAGTATTATACTGCATTTGCAAAATGCTGGCTATAAAAATTTTTATAAAGCTGATTTAAGTTAAAAAATTAGAAATAATATATTAATAGTATGCCGGGGCACTCTATGCTATAATGTAAAAATATCGATAAGATACTAACCTTAATTAAAGCGGATATAGCTTTAAACAGTGAGTTGGTATATAAATCCGGCAGTCAGGGCAGTATAAGCCTTCTTTACAGCAGTGCTTATACATTAAGCTCAAGCTGGAAGCTGCAATTTTTATGAATTGGAGCTGCACTAAAATATATAAAATTAGGCACTGAAATGATGGAAGATATTAATAATTTAAAAATTGGTGAGGCTAAAAAGCGAGAGATTATAATAAGAGTCAATTCGCTTTATAAATACTATAAGGTTGGCAGCCAGTACGTTCACGCACTTGACGGTCTGGATTTTACTATAAAAAAAGGAGAGTTTTGTGCTATAGTGGGTCCCTCAGGCTCAGGGAAATCAACTCTTTTAAATATGCTTGCAGGACTTGAAAAGCCCTCAAAGGGTGAGATAATTATAGCTGGAAGGCATATAGAAAAGCTTAATGAAAATCAGCTTGTAGCTTTTAGGAGAGAGAATGTAGGCTTTATATTTCAGTCCTACAACCTGCTCCAGACTATGAGTGCAGTGGAAAATGTTGCCATGCCGCTGATGTTTAGAGGAGTTAATCTTAAAAAAAGACTTAGCATAGCAAATAAATACCTTAAGCTTGTAGGTCTTGAAAAGCAGGCAAGGCAAAAGGGCAATGCGATGAGCGGAGGACAGCAGCAAAGAGTCGGAATAGCAAGAGCTCTTGCTATGAACCCTAAGATAATATTTGCCGATGAGCCGACCGGAAATCTTGATACCAAAACTACAGGCGAAGTGCTTGAGCTTATGAGAGAAGTGGCCGGCAAGGAAGAAAAAACTCTGATTATGGTAACACATGATAATACCATAGCTGACTTTGCTGACAGAAAAATAAGGATAGTAGACGGCAAGATTAATTGATTAATATTAATTTTAGAAGGAGAAAATAAGATGAAGGCTGCAATGAGATTTTTATCTGCACTTATGATACTGTGCTTTTTTGCATCGTGCAGTATACTGGACGTAAATGCCGAGCTTGTTAATATAGAGGGAAATGCTTATTTTACTCAAAGTAAAATACCTACCGGAAAAACAGGTCAGATTATGAATGTCACATTTAAGTTTACGGCAGATAAAGATTATACAAATGCCTGGATAGGAATTGCTTATGACGATCAGATAAATGATACTACCAACGAAGGCACGGGAGAGTCCATGAAATATGCCTATCCCTTTGAAGTAAGCTCGGAAACTACAGCAAGAAAAAATCTCGGTAGAATAAAAAAGGGGCAGTCAAAGACGGTAAGTCTGCCTGCAAGAGTCAGGAGGGATATACCTGAGGGCTATTATGGGGTCCAGGTATATGTTGCAGATTCAAAAGAGGGCGGCTCACATGGTCCCCAGGAATATGTAAATGTCTGGATTAAGAAATCAACGGATAAGGAAACTGAAACTGATGAGGTGAAGGATGTAGTTTTTGCTGTCGGTGAAGACCAGGCTTCTCCCAGAGGAACCTACCCGGAAGCTATGAGCTTCAGCCTTAATTTAAAGAATAAAGGTCGGGTAACCGCACAGGATGTTACGGCGAGCCTTGTAGTTGACAGAGATGATAAGGTATTTCCCTTTGAGATAGATGAGGCAAATTATGATAAGAGATTTGCAAAAATTGCAAAGGACGAAACAGTGAGCCTTGATTATAAATTTACTATAAGAAAAGATTCGTATACAGGCTATTATCCTATTAAAATGAAAATTACCTACAGGGAGAGTTCTGAAGGAGAGCTTAAAACAGCTGAAACCGAATTTTATGTACATGTGGTAAGCAAAGCGGCTGAAACTTCTGAAACCACCGCCAAGCCCGAGAGAGATTTTAATGCAAATGACAGAGTCAAGGCGAGGCTTGTAGTGGACAGCTACTATACTATACCTGAGGAAATTTTTGCAGGCGAAGAATTTGAACTTGTAGTAAACATGAAAAATGCTTCACAGACTGTTGCAGCCAGCAATATACTTTTTTCCTTTGAATCGGAAAAGGTTTCCGAAAGTGCAGTATTTACGATTGCAGAAGGCTCTAATTCGGTAGTAGTAAATGCACTGGCTCCAAATGCCACCTCTCAGATAAGCGTAAAGATGAAATCAAAGCCTGTGATAGATCAGAGGTCCTACGGAGTGACAATAAAAGAAAAATTTGATTCGCCGGAGTTTAAAAATGCTGAGGAAAGTGTAGCTATAGATGTGCCGGTAAAGCAGACTGCAAAGCTGACTACCGGTACTATTACCTTAAATCCTCCCTCAATAGGAGTTGACGGTGAAAGCAATCTGACCTTTCAGATAAGCAATACCGGCAAGGTGCCTCTTTATAATGTATTTGTAAAATGTGAGGCTGATTCAATTAAGACGGTTGACCAATACGTGGGAAATATTAAATCCGGGGAGAGCGGAAATGTAGATTTAATGATTGCAGGTCAGGCGGTGACGGCTGATGAGGGTAAAATCAAGATTACAATCACTTATGAAGATGAAAATGGCGTGACAAGCTCTGTGAACAGAGAAGCTGATTTTATGGTGCTTGAAGAAGATCCGAATGCCTTTAATATGGATGATATGGATATGGGAGAGGTTGTGGAAGAAAAATCACCTTGGTACAAGGATAAAAGATTTATAATAGGAGTTGTAGCGGCGGCAGCTTTAATTGCAGCTGTAATAGTGTTCTTTAAGATTAAAAAGAAAGAAGAAGCGGATAGTGAAGATAAAATTGATGATATTGAATAAAAAGGGTTAAATTTATGAAATTTTCTGATTTACTTGGAATGAGTGTCGGAAATCTTTTAAGGAGAAAGGTCAGGACACTGCTTACTATTTTAGGAGTGCTGATAGGCACCGCCTCAGTAGTGACTATGGTATCCATAGGAATCGGTATGAGGGCTTTAAATTCCATGCTTCAGGGAAGCTCCGTGGTGACGAAGATGATAAATATACAGTCAAAGGCTTATTATGAGGGAGGCAGCTCATCACCCTCAAGATATATAAGTGATAAGGACATAGCTAGAATAGCAGCTATTGAAAATGTAGAGGTGGTAACCCCCTATATGGAAACTTCAGTGATTTTAAAGCAGGGAATATATGAAGGCTATGTGCAGATTGCGGGAGTAAGCAGACAGTTTCTTAATAAAATACCCTTAGCCGAGGGCAGTCTGCCAGGTAAAAGCAGTGCTGAGCTTGAAATAATAGCTTCAAGTGATATCGGAAGAAATTTTTATAATCCTAAGCTAAGTGACTATGCTATGGGAGGAAATAATACCGATGTGGATATTATGAATAAAACTGTATTTGTCATCTATGATACTCAAGGCTATATGATGTCAAAATTTCCCTCTGATTCCGCGGCTGTCGCTCCGGGAGGCGAAGGAGAAAATAACCCTCTGGATTCAAAGGCGGTGCAGCCTCCTAAAAAATATACGGTGAAGGTATCAGGCATGATGCAGGAGGATAAGGGCTACAGTCCTTTTAATCGCTACAGTGCCTATACCGATATTGATTCCTTTAAATCTCTGCTTAGAAAATATATGAAAAATAAGGTTGTAGAAGGGCAGCCCTCTACAAAAAACGGCAAGCCCTATAAAAACTTCGTGTATTCAAATGCTGTAGCTTTGGCTGATGACCAGTCCCATGTTGAAAGCATTCAAAACACTATAAAAGCCATGGGTTTTCAAGCCGATTCGGTACTTGAAGTAATAAAGCAGGACCAGAAGCAGTCAAACCTTATACAGACAGCACTTGGCATGATAGGCGGAGTTTCTTTGTTTGTAGCTGCGATAGGAATAGCCAATACTATGATGATGTCGATTTATGAAAGGACTAAGGAAATAGGAATTATGAAGGTGCTTGGCTGTGATATGGCAAAGATAAGAGATATGTTTTTAATTGAATCCGCGCTAATAGGGCTTATAGGAGGGGTGGTAGGAGTAGGAGCAAGCTATTTTGTCGCTTTTATTTTAAATAGTACAAATGTAGGCTATGTACTTACTCAAAGCAATGGAAATATTGCTATTATTCCAAGCTGGCTGGGCTTCTTGGCAGTGATATTTGCTATTATAGTCGGCATGGTGGCAGGGCTTTTGCCGTCATTAAGGGCAATGAAGCTGAGTCCGCTTTCAGCCCTGAGGAATGAATAGGATAAAAAAAAGTTGACAAAGTTATTTTGTATCGCTATAATGTCGAAAATAAATAATATTCAAAAGCGATGACGGAGACAAAGCTGTTTAAGAAGTTTGTTACAGCAAGCCTGGTTGATGAGAGCAGGCACAAATGTAAGCAGGGAATGATCACTCCAGAGCTGTCATACTGAAAGCTTATTGCTTAGGTATTGACCGTGTTCCTGCGTTACAGGGCTAAGATTAAGATAGTGAAACCTATCCGATCCGATTGAGAGGTGGATATTTATATATCTGCAAATAAGGTGGTACCGCGAATGCTTACAGCTTTCGTCCTTATAGATTTGCCTGAACAGGCATATAAGGACGGAAGCTTTTTTGTTTTATAGCTGCATCACAGTCCTTTACCTTAAATATCGGGATTATTATTAAATGGAGGACAAAATTATGGAAACAACACTTTATGCAAGTTTATTACAGGGAATGGATTCTTTTTTGAGAATAGCTATGACTTTAAGAAGGAGAGAGCTAAAATTAAAATCCTTGAGCATGTCGACAGACTGCAACGAGATGGTGATTGTAGTTATGGAAAATGAAACTCCCTCAAAGGCAGTGCTTAATCATATAGTAAAATTATGTGATGTAAGTAATGTCAGAGTAGAAACCGCATAATAAATTAAACTAAATAAAAATCAGGAGAAAAAATAACATGGCTAAGATGTATTATGATATGGATGTAAATGTAGAAAAATTGAAAGATATGAAGATTGCAGTGGTAGGCTATGGAAGTCAGGGACATGCCCATGCCTTGAACCTCAGGGACAGCGGCTGCAATGTATGTGTGGCACTTTATGAGGGCAGCAAATCTGTCGACACGGCTGAACAAGACGGCTTTGAGGTTAAAAGCGCCGCCCGTGCAGTGAAAGACTCCGATATGCTTGTCATGCTGATTCCGGATGAAAAACAAAAGGCGGTGTATGACAGTGAGATTGCACCTAATCTCAGAGAAAATCAGACTCTCGTATTTGCACATGGTTTTAATATACATTTTAGACAGATTAAGCCTCCGGCTCATGTTGATGTTATTATGGTGGCTCCCAAGGGACCGGGGCATCTTGTAAGAGATGTATTTAAGGAGGGCAGCGGGGTTCCGGCAGTATTTGCAGTGCAGAGCAATTATACTGGAAATGCCGACAAGGTGGTGCTTGAATATGCAAAATGCATAGGTGCTACAAGAGCCGGAGTACTTGAAACCACCTTTAAAGAGGAAACTGAAACTGACTTATTTGGTGAGCAGGCAGTGCTTTGCGGCGGAGTAAACGCTCTTATGAAAGCAGGCTTTGAAACTCTGGTCGCAGCAGGCTATCAAAAGGAAGTGGCATATTTTGAATGTCTGCATGAGATGAAGCTTGTAGTCGATTTACTTTATGCAGGAGGCTTTGAGGGCATGAGATACAGCATCAGCGATACGGCGGAATATGGTGACTATGTATCAGGAGGAAGAATCATAGATGAGCATGTAAAGCAGTCTATGAAAGAGGTGCTGGCTGATATTCAGAGCGGAAAATTTGCAAGGCAGTGGATTGCTGAAAATGAAAACGGCAGGGTCAATTTTAACAGATACCGAGAGGAAGCCAAAAATAATGAGGTTGCTAGAGTTGGAAAAGAATTAAGGAGCATGATGAGCTTTTTAAATAAAAAATAAACAGCAAATAAGCTGTTAAGTCTTTAGGCATTTATAATAGCCGGGGACATGCAGCTTATTTTATTTAGAGCTTTAAAAAAGCCGGAAAGCTTCTAAAAAGTGATTTTGGCAGTGTTAAAGCTAGGAAGAGGAAATCTATAATGAAAAGTGAACTAGTTAAAACAGGACTTACAAAGGCTCCTCACCGAGCCTTATTAAAAGCTACGGGACTTACTGACGAGGAAATTGCCAAGCCTTTCATAGGCGTAGTAAACTCGTTTAATGAGATAGTTCCTGGCCATATAGGACTCAGAGAAATCTCAGATGCGGTAAAAAGGGGAATTATTGCCGAGGGCGGTACCCCGCTTGAATTTCCGGCTATAGCAGTATGTGACGGCATATCTATGAACCATGAGGGGATGAAGTATTCGCTTGTGAGCAGGGAAGTGGTTTGCGACAGTATAGAGATAATGGCAAAAGCACATTCACTTGACGGGCTGGTTCTTATACCGAGCTGCGATAAGGTGGTCCCCGGCATGTTGATGGCGGCGGCAAGGATTAATATACCTTCTGTGGTTATCAGCGGCGGTCCGATGCTTGCCGGCAGATTTAATAATAAAAATGCCGATATAACTACTGTATTTGAAGCGGTAGGCAAGGTAGCAAATAATACTATGGATTATAAACAGCTCCACTGTCTGGAGGAATCCGCCTGTCCGACCTGCGGCTCTTGCTCAGGCATGTTTACCGCAAATTCGATGAACTGTATGACAGAGGCGCTTGGTATGGCGCTTAACGGAAATGCCTCCATACCTGCGGTGTATGCAGATAGAAAAAGACTTGCCAAAGCTGCCGGTATGGCAATAATGAAGGCTTTAAAGAAAAATCTGAAGCCTAAGGATATAATGAATGAAAAGGCCTTTAATAATGCACTTACAGTAGATATGGCACTGGGCTGCTCAAGCAACACAGTTTTGCATCTTACAGCTATAGCCCATGAGGCGGGAATTGAGATAAATCTTGATAAAATTAATGAAATAAGTGCCAGGACCCCGAATCTGTGCAAATTAAGTCCGGCAGGCGATTCTTATATGGAGGACTTAAATAATGCCGGCGGAGTAAAGGCGGTAATGAATGAGCTTAATAAGGCAGGCTTAATAGACGGCAGTGCTTTATGTGTAGCCTGCTCGGAAATAGCCAATACCTTTATTGAAAAGGCAGATGACAAAGTAATCAGGGATTTTGACAAGCCCTATTCAAAGGATGGAGGAATCAAGGTATTAAAGGGTAATCTGGCACCTGCCGGAGCGGTAATCAAAAAATCGGCACTTGATGAAAAGGTTAAGGAATTTGACGGAATTGCAAAGGTTTATGAAAGCGAGGATGAAGCGGTAGAGGCTATTTTATCAGGGAAGGTTAAAGCCGGGGATGCGGTAGTAATCAGGTATGAGGGACCAAAGGGGGGACCTGGCATGAGGGAGATGCTCACTCCAACCTCGGCACTTTCAGGCATGGGACTTGATAAAGAAGTCTGTCTGCTGACTGACGGCAGATTTTCAGGCGGGACAAGGGGCTTTTGTATAGGTCATATTTCTCCTGAAGCTTATGAGGGAGGTATGATAGGGCTTATTAAAAACGGTGATAGAATAAAAGTTGATTTAATTAAAGCAACTATAGAGGTAGAGCTGAGTGATGAAGAATATAAAAGAAGAAAGGAAAGCTTTGTGCCGTTAAAAAAGGCAGTGACGGGATATTTGTCAAAATATGTAAGACTTGTATCCTCTGCCGCTGAGGGCGCAATTTGCAGCTAGGTGAGGGCATGAATGGAGCTGAATTAGTATTACAATGCTTAAAAAAAGAGGGGGTTGACACATTTTTCGGTTATCCCGGAGGAGCGGTAATCCCTCTGTACGATGCACTTTATGATTATCGAGATGAGTTTTTTCATATCAGAACCTCACATGAGCAGGGGCTTGTTCACGCAGCTGACGGTTATGCAAGGAGTACCGGAAAGACCGGAGTGTGTATAACTACTTCAGGTCCGGGTGCTACCAATGCAATTACCGGAATTGCTACCGCCTATATGGACTCTACTCCGCTGGTAGTAATTTGCGGTCAGGTGCCGACAGCCATGCTTGGCAAGGATTCTTTTCAGGAAATTGACATTACCGGAATCGCACTTTCTGTAACTAAGCATAATTATCTTTTAAGAAGCACTAAAGAGATTGCTCCGGTGATAAAAGAGGCTTTTAAGATTGCTCAAAGCGGGCGCAAGGGACCTGTGCTTATAGATATTCCTAAAAATCTTTTTGTTTCCGAGATTGACTTTGAGCCTTTTGAAGATGAAGCTTTGGAGTCGATTAATAAAAAGAGCTTTGAATTTGAAAAGGAAGCGGAAAGCAAGCTCAGTGAAGCTTTAGATAAGGCATTTAAGCTGATTAGTGAAGCCAGGCGCCCGGTAATCTATGCCGGAGGAGGAGTAAAAGCCTGCCGAGGCGAAAAACAGTTAAGAGAATTCGCAGAAAAATTTGATATTCCGGTAGTCAATACGCTGATGGGACTTGGCAGCATTGACAGAAAACACGAGCTTGCTTTAGGGCTTATGGGAATGCACGGCTTTAGAGAGGCGAATTTTGCGGTTTCGAGGGCTGATTTGATAGTTGCAGTCGGCACCCGGTTCAGTGACAGAGGTACGGGGCTGTGCAGTGCTTTTGCGGCAAACGCCAAGATAATTCATATTGAGATTGATAGAAGCGAGCTTGCTAAAAATATTGAAATTGATGTTGCACTTGTCGGAAGCAGCCGGGAGGTTTTGGAGCTTTTAAATAAAAAAGGCGAGTCGGCCCTGCTCTTAAACAATCATAAAGAATGGAAGACCGAGATTCACACTTATAAGCAGACGGATGGCGTAAAGCCTGAGGAATTTCACCCTAAAAATATTATTAATCTGGCAAATGATATTCTTGATAAAAAAAACCAAACGGTATTGGTGACGGATGTAGGTCAGCATCAGATGTGGGCGGCTCAGCACTGGAAATTTAATCAGGGCAGGAGCTTTATCACCTCAGGCGGGCTTGGTACTATGGGCTTCGGGCTTGGAGCCGCCATAGGCACGGCAGTGGGAAACCCTGATAAAAAGACTGTACTTATTACCGGCGACGGAAGTTTTAAAATGAATATGAATGAGCTTCCTACCCTCAGCCAATACAATGTGCCGGTGTTGATACTGCTTTTTAATAATCATGCGCTTGGCATGGTGAGGCAGTGGCAGAAGATGTTTTCCAATGAAAGATATTCTGAAACGGATATAGGCTTTAATATAGACTATGTTGAGCTTGCCGGTGCCTGTAAAATTGCCGGAGCAAGAGCGGACAGCCTTGAGAAATTGAGGCAGGTGCTTGAAAGCTATGATGCTTCAAAGCCTATGTTTATACAGTGCGATATTAATAAGGCTTATGATGTCTTTCCTATAGTGCCTCCTAATGACGTACTTGAGAACCTTATCTGTGGATAATATTTTTCGGTTTATTTTTATTTCCCTATCCAAATGGGTAGGGTATTTTATTGAAAGAAGATATATAATAATATTTGTAAGCAGGGAAGAGAAGCCGCCTATAATTTTATGAAGCAGAGTTTTAAAATACTAAAAAGATACCACTTAACTACTGTGGTAAGTAATTAAGTGGTATCTTTTTAATGCCGGTAGCCGGACTCGAACCGGCATGGATTGCTCCGCATGATTTTGAGTCATGTGCGTCTGCCAATTTCGCCATACCGGCATATAAAACGACTTACTTATTTTAGCATAACAGACTGCGATAAGCAAGGCTTTTCTTATTAATAATACAAAAGAGTTTACAGGTATAAGCAAATACTCGGCTGAAAAATTGGATAAATTCAAGAGGATTTATATAAAATTTTCTAAGTTCACTTTATGATAATTATATGTTATACTAGATAGCGTTTATAAGTGCAATAAGCGTTTTGCAAGCTATTATATAACTGTAATTTATAGGACTTATAACAAATATACTGGAGGAATTTATTATGTATAAACATAAAAAAATTGTATTTGCTGTTTTATCAGCGGCGTGTGTAATGTCTTCAATCCCGCCTGTCACTTATGCAGATACTACAGACAGTACCGCACAGTCCACAGAGGCAAGCTCTCAAGCGGCACAAAGCTCGGAAGCTTCGGCTTCAGGAGAAAGCTCTGCTGCACAGTCAAGCACGGCAGCCGGAGAATCTTCAGCTGCCAATAGTCAATCTCAGGAGTCGGGACCGGTTGCCGGAGAACAGAATTCCGGAGGGCAAAGCTCATCTGACAATAATGCGAATAATCAATCGGGGGACAACGCTGCAAAAGTCTCAGGAATGCCGAAGGTTTTAACACAGTCAAACGCTCCTGAGGGCAAGAGCCTCGATGAAATAGTGGCAAGTGCCGGGCTTGACGCACTTGGAGAGGGAAACACACCGCCTGACTCGATTTTAGGCGAAACCCCTATGCTTCATTACACTTTGAGGAATGCTGCCAATGCGGACATAGCACATACCGCTTCAGCTTTTAACAACTATCTTTACAATCCTGACGGCTTTGAAAGAATGTTTATAGACCACGGCGGCGTAGGCAGATACTATCTTAGAGTGTATACTGCGGCACACGGCTGGTTCCCGTGGCAGAATTCAAAGGAATCTACCCCCAACCAGACTGCCGGAGATAAGGTCCAGGCGATTCAGATCAGGGTAAAGGGCTATACCGGAGTACGAGATGATATTTATTATAAGGTAGTTTTAAATGACGGAACAGTGCTTGACTGGGCTAAGAACGGTCAGACGACCGGAACTATAGGCACTGATAAGTATATAGTTGCTATAAAGATAGCACTTTGGTACAAGGAAAATACTTTCCCTGAAAAGACGGAAACTCTGATGCTTGCACCGCATTACGAGGGACCTTATAATGATGAGAACGGTGCCGTGCATTATTCAAGAGCTGATGATATGCCCTATACAGGCTGGGCGTATTATAATAATAAGCAGTATTACTTTAATGAGGGCAATGTAGTTACAGGCTGGCAGTATGTAAGCGGCTATAAGTATTATTTTGACCAGGACGGAAGCGTGGTTAAAGACCTTGAGCCTATTATGGGACTTACCGGAGATTATCAGATAAAGTTTAATAAGGCGACTAAAACCTTTTATGTTATGGCAAAGGACGGCGATAACGGATATATAATCCCCTATAAGACCTATATGGCTACCTGCGGTCCGGATACTCCGCTTGGAACTTTCAGGATTTATGCAAAATACAGATGGAAAATTATGCATGATACAATTTATTGCCAGTTCCTCAACAGATTTTATCAGGGCTTTATAATTCATTCACTTATATATTATGATGCACCGAATTCATATCACTTAAGTGCTCCTACCTATAACTATATGGACGATGCGGTTTCAAACGGCTGCATACGCTTAAAAGCCGGAGAAAGCGGCTGGGTATATTATAACGCTCCCGGCGGAACCCCGGTAATCATCTATTCTGACCAGTGGGATAAAGGACCTGTGGAAAAGGATGCTATAGATACACCTATTCCGAATTCACAGAAATTTGATCCTACAGACCCTGAGGTTCCCAAGCAGTAAAAGCCTGCGTAAAATTAGACATTAAAATAAATGCCGGAAGAGGCTGTTGCAAAACAGGTGAGTAATCTCATCTGTAGAGCAGCAGCTTCTTTTTGTACAAAATTGAAAAGCGGGTTTCGAATAAATTGGAATTTGTCATGTAAATTGCTGATTAATCAGCTGCGGCAAATTATTATGTATCTTTTCTCCCAGTGACAGTAATTTATTTTGCTGCTATAAATACAAATGTCTCCTTTGCTGGATTTTGTCCAGTAAGGGGGCATTTGATTTTACTGCGTGCCTGATATGGCACCTCCTTGTATAAAATGCCAAATTGCAGTAAAGTCTATAGAAAAAAATAGTATTTTTAGTAAGAGTATGATTGCAAATAATTGCCAAAGGTTGTATTATATAGACGTATAAGAATAAGAAAATAGTTAAAAAATTAATTAAAATTTACTTTGTGTAATCCTGTTAAAATATAACTGTAGAAAGAGGCTTAATATAAAATGTCTGTGAGTGTAAATAATAAAAACGGCTCTGATACTGCAAATATTATAGATACTGATAAAGAAGACGAGATTAGGGTAAGCATCTGCTGCATTACCTACAATCAGGAGCAGTATATAGCACAGACTCTTGAGAGCTTTCTTATGCAGAAAGCAGATTTTAAATATGAAATTCTGATTAATGATGATGCTTCTACGGACAACACCGTAAATATTATAAGAGAGTACGAAAAAAAATATCCGGATATAATTAAACCGATATATCAAAAGCAGAACCAGTATTCAAGGGGAGTGACCAATCCCAGCGGGGCTTTTAACTACCCCAGAGCAAAGGGACGCTACACTGCGATGTGTGAGGGGGATGATTACTGGACTGATGAATATAAGCTTAAAAAACAGGTGGATTTTTTGGAAAAGCATAAGGACTGCAGTCTTTGTTTTCATGCGGCAAAAAATCTGCCGGTGGACGGCTCATTTACCAATTCAACAGTAAGACCCTATAATGAAAGCAGATTTATAAGCACAGAAGAGGTTATTGATAAAAATTCAGCCTATCCCACCGCTTCCCTTATTTTCAGAAGCTGCTTTACAAGGAGGATGCCGGATTACTATACAAGCTGTCCAGTGGGGGATATACCCTTGCAGCTTCATCTTGCTGCAAACGGAAGTGTTTACTATATGGATGAAGTAATGAGTGTTTACAGGATAGGAGATAAGGTTTCGTGGTCTGTACTGATGAAGCAGGGGGATTATGAAAAAAAGCAGGAAGATTATTATAATCAGATGCAGATAATGTATGAGGAATTTAATAAGACTACCTGCGGCAGATATACTGATTATGTAAATAATGCCATAAAGCGTTTAAGATTTCTTACATATGTTAATACAAAAAAGTATGACAGGATATTTAATCAAGAGTATGCAAGGTTTTATAAGGAGCTCGATTTAAGGACCCGGTTTTTTACAAAATTTGAATACCGCCTGCCGTTTTTATATAATATGGTAAGAAGGCTTATGCGTGGCAGATAAATAAGCTTTACAGCTTAATATATAAAATATAAATTTTCAGGAGGAGTTTATATGAGGGATTTAGATTACCTTAATTTAATGGCGAGGGAGTATCCAAACGAGAAGGCGGCAGTAAGTGAGATGATAAATCTGCGTGCTATACAGGCACTTCCGAAGGGAACAGAGTATTTCTTCTCTGACCTGCACGGGGAGCATGGAGCTTTTGTACATCTTTTAAAGAGCTGCTCAGGGGTGATCAAGGTTAAGGTTAAGGATACCTTCGGGCACATGCTTACTGCAAAAGAGGAAACTGAGCTTGCGAATATTATATATTACCCAGAAAGGAGTATTGAAAAAAAGGTTGAAGAAGGAAGTCTTACTGATGAATGGATAAGCCTTACAATTTACAGACTGATTCAGGTGCTTAAAGTTGTATCCACCAAGTATACACGTTCAAAGGTACGTAAAAAAATGCCGCCTGAATTTGCCTATATTATTGATGAGCTTTTACATGTAAACCAGCTTGATGAAAATAAAAAGCTCTATTACAGTGAAATTCTTAATTCAATACTTGACATAGGAGTGGGAGATAAGTTTATAATAGCAATCTGCGGCGTAATACAAAGGCTTACTATAGACCATCTCCATATCCTTGGAGATATCTATGACAGAGGACCTCACGGTGATATAATAATGGAGGAGCTGATAAAGTTTGATGAGCTTGATATGCAGTGGGGCAACCACGATGCGGAATGGATGGGTGCCGCTGCGGGGAACCTCGCCTGTGTATGCAGCGTTTTAAGAGTAGGCATAAGCTATAACAATTTTGATATCCTTGAAGATGCTTACGGCATTAATCTGCGTCAGCTTTCTATGTTTGCCTCGGAGGTCTATAAGGATGACCCCTGTTTAAGGTTCAGACCGCACTTGCTTGATGAAAACATCTATGACAGTGTAGAGCCTACGCTTGCGGCAAAGATGCATAAGGCTATAGCTATCATTATGTTCAAGGTTGAGGGAGCTTTGGTAAAAAGGCATCCCGAATACAATATGGAGGGCAGACTCTTACTTGATAAGATAGATTTTGCAGCCGGCACTCTGAATATAAACGGCAAGGAATATCCTATGCTTGATACCAACTTCCCTACAGTTGACCCTAAAGACCCTTATAAGCTGACTCCTGCGGAGGAAGAGCTTGTAGAGTCGCTTGCCCTCAGCTTTAAGCACAGCATCCTTTTACAAAAGCATATACAGTTTATGTATTCACATGGCAGCATGTACCTTAAATATAATAATAATCTGCTCTTCCACGGTTGCATACCTATGGATGTGGACGGTGAGTTTACAGGGATTGAGATTAACGGCAAATGCTACAGGGGAAAGGAATTTATGGATTATCTTGAAAAAAGGATAATTCAGGCATACTTCCTGCCTGAGGATGATGAAAGAAAACAGTCATCTACTGACCTTATGTACTACCTCTGGTGTGGTGCCAAATCCCCTCTTTTCGGAAAGGATGCTATGCGTACTTTTGAGAATTACTTTATAGAAGATGCCGCTGCCAGAAAAGAGCATATGGACCCCTATTACAAGCTTAGTGAAACCGAGGAATGCTGCAATAAGATTTTTGAGGAATTTGGACTTCCTGCCGAGGAAAGTCATATAATTAACGGTCATATCCCGGTGAAAATTAAAGAAGGACAGTCACCTATAAAGGCAAATGGAAAGCTCTATGTAATAGATGGAGGGCTGTCCAAGGCTTATCAGAAAAAGACCGGAATAGGCGGATATACACTTATATTCAACTCAAATAACCTTTCACTTGCAGAGCACAAGCCCTTCCGTCCCGAAGAAGACAGCACCCCCAAGGTATTTGTGAGCGAAAGAATGAAAAAGAGAATCCTTGTGGGAGATACCGACAGAGGCAAGGAGCTTGAGAAAAAAATAAATGACCTTAAGGAGCTTAGAGCAGCTTTCCAGAAGGGACTTATAAAAGAAAAAAAAGATTAAAGAATGAAACCTTATAGCTATACAAAGAAAAAAGACTGTGACACACATGATAAAAAAGACTGTGACATTTATTTGAAGATGGTTCTCCCCTATATAAGGGGAGAACTTGATAATAATGAAACCGAGTTCTTTTTAGAGCATATAAAAAACTGTAATTCATGCCGTGAAGAGCTGGATATTTACTATACGGTAGAAGTGGGATTAAGGCAGCTGGATGCCAGAAAGGGAAATTTTAATATAGCGGGTTCTTTAAAAGAAAAAATAAATAATTCCTATTATAAATTAAGAATGCTTAAGCTTTCAAAAATAATCTACTATGCCTTAAATACTCTTGTTATAATGAGCCTTGTAATAATTTTACTGCTGCAATTTCGCATATGGTTTTATTAGCACATTTTAAAATAAATTTATTAAGAGGAAATTATTTATGAAAAAACTTGTACTTATAGACGGGCACAGCATATTGAACCGAGCGTTTTATGGAGTCCCCACACTTACCGACTCAAGTGGCAGACATACCAATGCGGTTTACGGCTTTTTAAATATAATGCTTAAAGTAGTTAAGGAGGAGCAGGCGGATTATCTGGCGGTTGCCTTTGATTTGCCTGCTCCTACTTTCAGACATAAGCTATATACAGAGTATAAGGGAACGAGAAGGGTACCTCCTGAGGAATTAAGACAGCAGCTCCCTCTTATAAAGGCTGTTTTAAAGGCTATGAATATAGCTGTATATTTTGTGGAGGGCTTTGAGGCGGACGATGTTATAGGAAGCCTTGCAAAAAAATATGCTTCTGATGAGGTAGGGGTAAGCATACTTTCAGGTGATAGAGACCTTTTGCAGCTTGCGGATAAGCATATTAAAATTAAGCTGCCGAAGACACTCAAGGGAAGAACTGAAACTATGGATTATACCCCAGAAGAGGTCTTAAAGGAATATAAGGTATTGCCGAGAGAATATATAGATGTAAAAGCACTTATGGGAGATGCCTCCGACAATGTCCCTGGAGTAAAATCCATAGGTGAAAAAACTGCTACTGCGATTATAGAAAAGTATAAAAGCATTGAAAATGCTTTTAAGCATGTGGAGGAAATCAAGCCTTTAAGAGCTTCAAAGGCACTTGCAGAAGGCTATGAGGCTGCACTTTTTTCGAAAACACTGGTGACCATCAGGCTTGATGTGCCTTTGCAAACTTCACTTGAGGCTATGAGGGTAAATAGTCTTTATAACGAAGAAAGCCTTAAGCTTATGCAGGAGCTTGAATTTAAATCACTTATCAGGTATTTTTCAGCTGAGCTTATAACAGAGAGGGCAGGGGATTTTAAGACCGGTTATGAAGTGATTTTGCAGTCTGAAAAAGCCTTTGATTTATTAAACACCATAAACAAGTCAAAAAAATACGGTATGGATTTTGCTTATGATGAAAAGGGAGGATTAGTCGGCTTTTCTGTCTGTGATGAGGAAGGCAGCGGCTATATATTTATTGCGGAGGTTGAAGCCTGTATAAATGTTGAAGCTGAATCACAACTGCTAAGGAGCGGCGATTTAGTTGAATTAATTAACAGATGCTTTAAAGAAATAAAATTAATTTATCTGATTGATTTGAAATCTGTAATCAGGAGCTTAAAGCTTGTTAAGCCGGAAATAAAAAATAATGTTCTTGATACAGCGGTAGCAGCTTATCTTAATAATCCGCTCAAGGACAGCTATAAAACTGAGGACCTTGCGAGAGATTATCTCAATATAAGCTTCGCCTCAAGAGAGGACATTAGGGGAAGCTCCAAGGAAGCTTTGCTGTTTTATGAGGGAATAAGAAAGCTTGATGAAGCTTTTTTAAATTATTTTGCCAATGCTGCACACATTATATGTCTTGCCGGCAGTAATGTATTTAAAAAGATTAAAGAGCATAATATGGAGAGTCTATATTTTAATATAGAGCTTCCGCTTATTTATGCACTTGCCAAGATGGAAGCTGTCGGAATCGGAGTTGACAAAGGCAGGCTTGAAGCTTATGCCAATCAGCTTAAACAGCTTATAGACGAGGTTGAAGCGGAAATATATCTGCAAAGCGGCAGCGAATTTAATATAAACTCCCCCAAGCAGCTTGGAGAGGTGCTTTTTAATAAGCTTAAAATGCCCGGAGGTAAAAAAACAAAAAGTGGCTATTCTACAGCGGCGGATGTACTTGAAAAGCTTGCCGCTGATTATCCGGTAGTGAAAAAAATTTTATATTACAGACAGCTTACTAAATTATATTCAACCTATGCTGTAGGGCTTGCAGCCTATATTGACGAAGACGGAAGGATACATGGAAGCTTTAACCAAACTATAACAGCTACAGGGCGTATATCTTCAACTGAGCCGAATTTACAGAATATACCGATAAGGACAGAGATGGGCAGTCAAATCCGAGATATATTTGTACCTAAGGAGGGGTATGTTTTTGTAGATGCCGACTATTCTCAGATAGAGCTTAGAATATTAGCTTCAATGTCAGATGATGAGCATCTTGTAGAAAGCTACAGGAATGCAGTGGATATACATACCGCTACCGCCTCAAGAGTTTTTAACACTCCCCTGGAGCAGGTGAGCAAGGAGCAGAGAAGAAATGCAAAAGCAGTTAATTTCGGCGTTATTTACGGAATTTCAGCTTTTGGACTTTCTGAGGGACTTAGCATAAGCCGAAGCCAAGCACTTGAATATATAAATAATTATTTTAAAACCTACCCTGAAGTGAAAAAATTTCTTGATTTACAGGTAAAAAAAGCAAAGGAGCAGGGCTTTGTCACTACTTTATACGGCAGGATAAGACCCATACCTGAAATTAAAAGCTCAAATTTTATGCAAAGAGCCTTTGGCGACAGAGTAGCAATGAATTCTCCGATACAGGGCACGGCAGCGGATATAATGAAAAAAGCTATGATAGAGGTCGATAAAAGACTTGAGGCTTCAGGCTATGATGCGAGAATAGTGCTTCAGGTGCATGATGAGCTTTTGCTTGAGGTGAAAAAGGATGAGGCGGAGGCTGTCAGAGTCATGGTGGAGGAAACTATGAAAAATGCTGCCAATCTTAAGGTGACGCTTGAGGTTGAAGCGAAAATCGGAAATACCTGGTTGGAAGCAAAATAGATGAGCAAGAAAGCAGACGGCAAAAATGGAGAATAGGTTGGTTGTATTTGTTTTTGGAGGGGCAGGCTCAGGCAAGAGTCTGCTGCTTGATATTTTAAAGAAAAAGTACAAGGCTTTTGTAATAGAAGCGGATAAAACCGCACATGAGCTTTACGAGCCTGAAAGGGAAGGCTATAATGCGGTAATTAAGCTGCTGGGCAGAAATATTTTAAATAAAGACGGCACATTAAACAGAAAGGCTATAGGAGAGGTATTATATAAAAATACCGAATTAATTAATAAAATTAATGAGCTTATACATCCTATGGTATGGGAAAGCATAAGCAATAAAATCAGGGCAATAAAGCAAAGAAATGAAAATTCGCTGATAGTAGTAGAAGCAGCTCTGATTCCTGAAGATAAGAGAGAGCTGAAAAATATGTTTGACAGCTACTGGTTTGTATATGCAGATAAAAAAATCAGAAGAAAAAGACTTAAGGAAAGCAGAAATTACAGTGATGAAAGAATCAGCGATATTATGGAAAAGCAGCCTTTGACTAAAGATTATATTAAATTCTGCGATGTATTGATTGAAAATAATTCAGACTGTGAAGAACTTGAAAAAAAGCTTGAGGGGCTTTTATTCAGGCTTGATTAAAAGAGATATTTGTATTATTATATTTCAGTAAAATCAGTGTTTATAGACACATACTCAGGGAAGAATCCGAAACCGCTGATAAACTGTTAAAGCAGCTTAAGCTGCTTTAACAGTTTATCAGTTGTTTCGGGCACTTGGCAGGTATGTGTTTTCTAAAACGGTTATATAAAAGTTAAGGAGATTAGAAATTTAATGAGCAAAAATTATAAAAGCTTCAGTATGGAGCTTGCAGGAAGAACACTTACAGTCGATATAGGCAGAGTTGCAGCACAGGCAAATGGTGCTGCTTTTATGCATTACGGAGATACCACCGTGCTTTCTACTGCAACTGCTTCTCAAAAGCCCAGAGAGGGAATCGATTTTTTCCCGCTTTCTGTAGAATATGAAGAAAAGATGTATGCTGCCGGAAAAATGCCGGGCGGATTTAATAAAAGAGAGGGAAAGCCCAGTGAAAATGCCATACTTACCTCAAGAGTCATAGACAGACCTATGCGTCCGCTTTTCCCTAAGGATTACAGAAATGATGTGACAATCAGCAATCTTGTGCTTTCAGTGGACCCTGAATGTTCTCCTGAGCTTACCGCAATGATAGGCTCAGCAATCGCTGTGGCAATCTCCGACATACCTTTTAACGGTCCCTGTGCTACTACTCAGATAGGTCTTTTGGATGGAGAATTTATAATAAATCCCAGCGACAACCAGGCTGCATCCTCAGACCTCAAGCTGACAGTAGCCTCTACTCGAGAAAAGGTTATTATGATTGAAGCCGGGGCAAATGAAGTTCCGGAAGCACGCATGATAGAGGCTATTTATCTCGCAGACAGTGTGAATAAGGAACTGATTAAATTTATTGACGGAATAGTAAGTGAATGCGGCAGGCAAAAGCATAAATATACTTCCTGTGTGATTCCTGAGGAGCTTCTTGCTGCAATTAAGGAAGCAGTAAGTCCTGAGGAGATGGAAGCGGCTGTATTTACTGATGAAAAACAGGTAAGAGAAGAAAACATAAGACAGCTTAAGGAAAGGCTTGAGCTTGCTTTTGCTTCCAATGAAGAATGGCTTGCCTTTATTGATGAGGCTCTGTATCAGTATCAGAAGAAGATTGTAAGAAAGATGATACTTGAAGACAAGAAAAGACCTGACGGCAGGCAGATGAATCAGATAAGACCGCTTTCAGCCGAAGTTGATATTATACCTAGAGTGCACGGCTCAGCCATGTTTACCAGAGGGCAGACTCAAATCTGCAATATAACCACTCTTGCTCCGCTTTCGGATGCACAAAGACTTGACGGCTTAAATGCTGAGGAAACTGCCAAAAGGTATATGCATCATTATAATTTTCCCTCATATTCGGTAGGTGAAACAAAGGTTTCAAGGGGACCGGGAAGAAGGGAGATAGGACATGGTGCCTTGGCAGAAAGAGCACTCATACCGGTACTTCCAAGTGAAACGGAATTTCCTTATGCTATAAGGACGGTATCGGAAACCTTTGAATCAAACGGCTCGACCTCTATGGCTTCTACCTGTGCTTCCTGTATGTCGCTTATGGCAGCCGGAGTGCCGATTAGAAAAATGGTGGCAGGAATTTCCTGCGGACTGGTAAGCGGCGATTCAGATGATAATTATGTGCTTTTAACGGATATTCAGGGACTTGAAGACTTCTTTGGAGATATGGACTTTAAGGTGACCGGTACTGAAACAGGCATTACCGCAATCCAGATGGACATTAAAATTAATGGGCTTACGAGAGAGATTGTTGAGGGAGCTATAGAAACCTGCAGGCAGGCAAGACTCTTTATAATGGATACCTGTATGAAGCCCTGCATAAACGAGCCAAGACCTGAAATAGGAGAATTTGCGCCAAAGATTGAGATGATAAGCATTGACCCTGCAAAGATAGGCGATGTAGTAGGAAAGCAGGGCAAGGTTATTAATAAGATAATTGAGGAAACAAAGGTTAAGATTGATATTGATGAAGACGGCAAGGTAAGTGTATTCGGTCCGGACAGAGAAATGATATTCAAAGCTATTGAAATCATCAAAAGCATAGTAACCGAGGTAGAGGAAGGTATGATATTTAAGGGCAGGGTAGTCAGAATAGCCGATTTCGGCGCTTTTGTCGAGCTTGCCCCGAATAAAGACGGCATGCTTCATATTTCAAAAATTTCAGACAGAAGACTTGACAGAGTTGAAGATGTGCTGAGTATAGGCGATGAGGTTACTGTCAAGGTCGTAGCGGTGGACAATGCAAAGGGCAGGATAAGCCTCAGCATGAAATCCTCGGATTTTAACGACCGCCCTGAAGTTGCAAATCATGGCGGTGATGACGGCACAGCCGACAATGCTCATGATAAAAGCCGCAGCAGGAGAAGGAATCCTCATAATAAGAAAAAGTAAATATATTTATTAAAAATCTGCAGATAAAGGCAGGGAGTAGAATGTATGATGAAGTAAAAAATAAAGAGCTGCACAGCCTGGTAGAAGAAAAAAAGTTCAGACTGCTCAGAGATGAATTAAGCACTATGAATGAGTTTGATATAGCGGAATTTATGGGTGAGCTTGATGCACAGGGCTCTCTTATCGTGTTTAGAATGCTGCCTAAAGAAATGGCTTCCAGTGTATTCGCTTTTTTAGAGCCTGAAAATAAAGAGCATATTATAAGCAGCATTACCGATAAGGAGCTGAGCTTCATTATTGAGGAACTTTATTTAGATGATGCGGTTGATATGCTTGAGGAACTCCCTGCCAATGTTGTCAAAAAGGTTATTAATAATGCGAACCCGAGTACAAGGACGCTGATAAACCAGTTTCTGAAATACCCTGCAAATTCGGCAGGCACCGTTATGACCGCAGAGTATATAGGCTTGAGGAAGAGCATGACTGTGGCGGAAGCTTTTGACTATATCAGAAAGCACGGTGTAGACAAGGAGACTATCTATACCTGTTATGTAATGGATGCCAAGAGAATCCTTGAAGGTGTGGTGACGATAAAGGAAATGCTGATAAACAGCGACGATACTTTACTTGGCGATATTATGGACAGCCGGGTGGTAAAGGCAGTGACCAACACTGACAGAGAGGAGCTTATAGAAATTTTTAATAAATATTCTCTGATAGCCCTGCCTATAGTAGACCATGAGAACCGGCTTGTAGGAATTGTTACCATAGATGACGTAGTTGATGTTATGGAAGAGGAGGCTACAGAGGACTTTGAAAAAATGGCGGCTATGCTGCCCTCCGAAAAGCCTTATTTAAAAACCGGGATATTTGAGCTGGCAAAAAATCGCATTGCCTGGCTTTTATTTCTTATGATAAGCGGCATGATAACCGGAAATGTACTTGCAAAGTATGAAAAAGCCTTTGCTGCACTGCCTCTTTTAGTGACTTTTGTGCCTATGCTCACCGGCACCGGCGGCAATGCCGGCTCTCAGTCTTCCACTATGATTATCAGAGGTATGGTGCTTGGCGAAATCGAGCCTGGAGATGCACTTAGGGTAGTCTGGAAGGAAGGGATGGTTTCAATTCTTGTAGGTCTGGTGCTGGGTGCAGCAAATTTTATCAGACTGATAATTATGTATCCCGGAGAATATATGATAAGTCTTACTGTAGTATTAAGTCTTTTCGCTACTGTCATGATGGCAAAGATTGTAGGCGGAGTCCTTCCGCTTGCGGCAAAAAAGCTTAATTTTGACCCTGCAATCATGGCAGCTCCTCTTATTACCACTATAGTGGATGCTTTCAGCCTTATTATATATTTTCAGATAGCGGTCAGACTGCTTGACGGAATCTCATAAGCTTTAGATTAAAAACCGGAAAGGAGGAGGTTGAAATTGAAAAAAGAAATACTTGAAGGTGAGTTTTTGGAGCTGCTTGAAAAGAAAAATCTAAGGGAGCTCAGAGAAAAGCTTAAGGAATTAAATGAAGCTGATATTGCCGAATTTATAGACGGTCTTGATTCAGAAAAATCTCTTATTACCTTCAGACTTTTGCCCAAGGACCTTGCTACTGATGTTTTTGCCTGTCTTGAGCCGGACAGACAGGAGCATCTTATAAAGAGCATGACGGACAAGGAGCTAAGCTTTATTATAGAGGACCTTTATGTTGACGATGCGGTAGGCATGCTTGAGGAGCTTCCCTCCGATTTGGTCGATAAGGTGCTTGCAAATGCCACTCCGGCTACTAGAAAGCTTATAAATGAGATGCTTAAATATCCTGATAATTCTGCCGGAAGTATAATGACGGTAGAGTATATAGGACTTAAGAAGTCAATGACGGTAAAGGAAGCCTTTGCTTATGTGAGAGGCAATGCTTTTGACAAGGAAAATGTATATACCGGTTATGTTATGGATGAAAAGCGAGTGCTTGAGGGAGTAGTGACAGTAAAAGAGCTGCTTATGAAGCCTACAGATGTCCTGCTCAGCGATATAATGGACACCAATATCATAAAGGCGGTAACTACTGATGATAAAGAGGAGATAGTGGAGCTTTTTAACAGGTATGACCTTTTGTCACTGCCGGTAGTTGATCTTGAAAACAGACTGGTAGGCATAGTTACTGTTGATGATGCGGTCAGTGTAATGGAAGAAGAGGTCACGGAGGACTTTGAAAAAATGGCAGCGATGACACCCTCGGAAAAGCCTTATTTAAAGACCAATGTATTTATTCTTGCTAAAAACCGCATTACCTGGCTTTTAGTGCTTATGTTCAGCTCAATGATTACAGGCGGCATACTTTCAAGATATGAGGAACAGATTGCGGCGCTGCCGCTACTGGTCACCTTTATTCCCATGCTTACCGATACTGGTGGCAATGCCGGCTCTCAGTCTTCTACCATGGTTATACGAGGTATGGCAATAGGTGAAGTGGAAATAGGAGATGCCCTGAAGATTATCTGGAAAGAATTCAGAGTTTCCATTATAGTAGGGCTGATACTTGCAGGAGTAAATTTTATAAAGGTCGTACTGCAATATCCTGGTCAGTATGATGTAGGCTTAACAGTGGGCTTAAGCCTTTTCTGCACTGTGACAATGGCAAACATAGTAGGCGGGCTGCTTCCGGTGCTGGCTAAGAAGCTCAATATAGACCCTACGATTATGGCATCTCCGCTTATAAGCACATTGGTTGACGCTATGAGTCTTATGATTTTTTTCGGGCTTGCAGTGGGGATACTTCACGTATAAATAAATTTGTCAAACATATTTATATTCTCACTTGACATATTTTAGTTTATTTGTTAGTATAAAACAGTTGCAAAAAGAAAAGCAGGTTCGCCTCACCTCGGCATTTTAATGACCCGGGTAAATAGTATATTTAAGTTGCTGTAACTTAGATATTTTATTGTGTTAGCTATTATTAAGGCGGATAGTTTTTCTATCGGCTGTTTTTTATGTTGTAGAAATCAGAGTTTTTTATGGAGCTTATACGAAATTTACTACTAGATATCTTTGTTATCTATGCATAAGCGGCAGTATTAAAAACATAAACGGAGGTGTAAGGCAATTAGCGAATTATTGATTAACGAACAAATTAGAGCAAGAGAGGTGCGTCTTGTAGGCGAAGATGGAGAGCAGCTTGGTATCGTGGCTATTAATGTGGCTTTAGAAAAGGCTGATGCTGCTGATAAAGATTTGGTGCTTATAGCACCTACGGCAAAACCGCCTGTATGCAAGATTATAGATTATGGCAAGTATCGTTACGAGCTTGCAAGAAAAGATAAGGAATCTAAAAAGAAGCAAAAGGTTATTGAGGTTAAGGAAGTTCGTTTATCCCCAAATATTGATACTAATGACCTAAACACCAAGATAAGTGCAGCCAGAAAGTTTTTGGAAAAGGGCAATAAGGTAAAGGTGACATTAAGATTCCGAGGCAGAGAAATGGTTCGTATGTATAAATCTAAGTACATACTGGATGATTTTGCTCAGGCTTTGGCTGATGTATCCGTTATTGAAAAGCCTTCAAAAGCTGAAGGTAAAAGTTTAATTATGTTTTTATCGGCAAAAAAGTCTTAATGGGCTAAAAATATTTGAAGGAGGATGGATGTCGTGCCAAAAATCAAAACAAAGAAGGCAGCAGCAAAACGTTTCAAAGTTACGGGAACGGGCAAGCTTGTGAGGAATAAAGCAAATAAATCACATATCTTAACTAAAAAAACTACAAAGAGAAAAAGAAATCTTAGAAAAGATATAGTTACTGATGCTTCAAATGCAAAGGTGATGAAAAAGATTTTACCATATCTCTAGGTCGGAAGCTAAGGAGGAATAAGCAAAATGGCAAGAGTTAAAGGCGGGTTAAACGCAAAGAAAAGACATAACAGAGTGCTTAAATTAGCGAAAGGCTATAGAGGAGCCCGTTCAAAGCAGTACAGGATTGCTAAGCAGTCTGTTATGAGAGCACTTACCAGTGCCTATGCAGGAAGAAAAGAAAGAAAGAGACAGTTCAGACGGCTTTGGATTGCACGTATCAATGCGGCGGCAAGACTTAACGGATTATCCTATTCAAGATTTATGAACGGTCTTAAGCTTTCAGGAATTGAGCTTAATAGAAAGATGCTTGCTGATTTAGCTGTAAATGATGCGGAGGGCTTTGCAAAGCTTGTTGAAACCGCAAAAAATGCTAAAGCGGCAGCGGTATAACCGGAGCAGATTATTAAGACTGTAGCAGTTAAATGCTGCAGTCTTTTTTCACATATGATATTAACTGGAGAAATAAAAAATGATATTTGTATTGCTTTTTATAGTATTGACAGTAATTATATTAATTGTGATTCCAAGACTGTATTTAAACTCAGAAGAAAAAAAGAGATTTAAGCAGGACTTAAATAAGGTTTATAATAAAATAAATGAGTCTAAAACCGGCAAAAATGAATATGAGGTAACTATTAATGTGCCTGACGGTACTGAGCAGGGTTTTAATATAGCTGCCTCAAGATTTGATACGGAAAATCCCAAAGCAGTGGTGTATGTGGTGCACGGAGCACTTGAGCACAGAGGGCGTTATAAAGACTTTATAAACTTTTTAAATTCAAAGGGATTTGCCGCAGTTAGTGCAGACTGCAGAGGACATGGAAAAAGCGTAAATGATAAATATCCGAAAGGCTATATGAAAAGCCTTAATGAGATGCTGGAGGATATGTATGCGGTAACTGAATACATTAAGGCGGTATATCCGGGACTTGATATTTATATGTTTGCTCATTCTATGGGAAGCATGTTTGCAAGGCATTATCTGGCAGGGCATGACCTGGAGATAAAAAAGCTTGTGCTAAGCGGAGTTGTAGCCTATAGGCTGCCGGCACCCTTAGGAGTCTGCATAGCCGACACTGTAGTATTTTATCAAGGAAAATATGCTCACAGCTCTATACTTGCATCCTTAAACGGTATGGAAGGAGAAGACAGGTCCTGGATAAGCAAAAACATGAAAAATCTTGAAAAAATAAAGAATGATACACTGATAATCAAAAGCTTTACCAATATGGCGAATAAAGTGGTATTTGAAGCAAATATGCGCCTAAATAACGTAAAGCATTATAAAGCTGTAAATCCCTCACTTAAAATACTTTGTATAAGCGGAGCTGAGGATATATCTATAACCGGAGGAGAAAAGGGACTTGCAGCCACCGTAAATTCTCTGAAATCTATGGGCTATAAAGAAGTAAGGAATATAGTTTACCCGGATATGAAGCATGAAGTCTTAAATGAAAAGGAAAATAGTAAAGTTTATAACGACGTGGCAGAATTTTATAATAGCTGAGCTTTATTAGTATAATAAATAAATCAGCCGATAAAAAGCTAAAAAGCAGACTGTATAAAAAATCCCCTCTTTACCGGAATTTCAGTAAAAAGGAGATGTGATTTATGCAGCCTGTTTTTTGGCTTTAGTATTTATTTAGCTGTATAGCCTGCTGAAAGCAGATTTGCATCTAAAGCTTTAAAGCTGTTGCTGTCAGGATTAAAGCCAAGGTCTGACAAGGTACCTGACGGGTCAACCGTTATTTTTGAAATATCAAAGGTTGTGGAGGATATTATTCCAGTATCGGTAACTTCAAAATTGGTGCTTACTCCCTCTGCTGCCTGATTCTTACCTGCCTCATTCATCTGCTGAGCAGCCTTTTTGGCATCTTCCTTATTTGTGGCACCTAAGGAATCATAGCCTGTGAGAATCTGTTTTTGTGATATAGTAAGCACTGTATCATCTTTATAGGTGACAATCAGTTCAAGCTCGGGCATACTGCTGTTGGTATAGGTCTTTACCGTACCATCAACTTTAGACTCCTGATTTGCTGCCTGGCTTGACATCTGGTTCGTATCTGCAGACTGAGCTGCACCGGCTTGAGATTCCGACATTGCGGTATTTGCACTGCCGGAACTGCTTTGAGCATTTTTATTACCTGAGCTGCATCCTGCCATAGCAATAACTGCCATTAATACAGCGGCTCCAGTTAAAACTTTTTTCATAAAGACTCCTTTAAAAATATTTTTAATCGACCTGAATTTTTCTGAAAATATATAATAAGGACGATTTTAATAACCATGCTACCATCATAAAGTAAAAATGTCAATCGTCAAAATATTAAAAAGAGGGCGAGTCCGGACATTTATCAGCGGCAGCGTGACTTTTAATTATATTGGTTCTGAAACGGGACAAGTCAGGGGCTAATAGCTGAAAAGATAGAATATACAAATAATAACACTCAAATATCATAAAATATAAAATTACAACAAAAAAACTGTACATACTTCACAATTATTGTTATAATATTATTAGATATGCAAGCCCTCCGCATATTTTCTTAAAGCTCCACACTTTTAAGGCGGTGGGATTTACTCACATTGGTTAAGTTAATTAAAGCAAGAATTATAAAAGCAGGAGAGACTATGGACGGAATTTATCTTGACAATGCAGCGACTTCTTATCCTAAAGCTCCGGGAGTAAGTGCTGCTGTGAAGTATTATATTGACGAGATAGGAGCAAGCATCAACAGGTCTACCTACAGCTCTGCTTCAGATACCGGTATGACTGCCTTGACTCTCAGAGAAAGAGCCTGCAGGATATTCGGCTTCGACAGTCCTGCTCATGTAGTTATAACCGCAGGTGCTACACTTGGTCTGAATATGGTGATTAACTCCTATTTAAAAAGCGGAGGACATGTAATTATAAGTCCGCTTGAGCACAATGCGGTAATCAGACCTTTGAATTTGCTGATTAATGAAAATAAAAAAGCTGCTTCCAAGACTGATTTCAGCATCTTTCCTTATTCTGCAGGCTTAAATAATGATTATTCAGAGCTTGAAGCACTTATAAGATCCGACACCAGGGCAATTATAATGCTTCATTCTTCAAATGTAAGCGGTGAGATATTTGATATAAACCCTATAGGCAATATATGCAGAGCACATGGAATTGATTTTATCCTTGATGCAGCCCAGACTGCCGGGCATTATCCTATTGACTTTTATAAGGCGGGACTTTCGGCACTGATAGCTCCGGGACATAAAGGTTTAATGGGACCTCAGGGCATAGGACTTATTCTTATGCGGAAAGACTTTGCCAAAAAGCTTGCCCCTTATATATGCGGGGGGACGGGAAGCGTATCGGAAAGTGAGCTTATGCCTGAATTTATGCCTGACAAATTTGAGGCGGGGACTCCGAATATTCCGGGTATATACGGACTTGAGAAGGCATTGGAATTTATAGAAAATATCGGCGTCAGAGCTTTTAATGAACATAGCAGTATGCTTCATAAGAGATTTATAAACAATCTCTATGAATTAAAATCAAAAGCTAATATAAAAATTTTAGGAAAGGAGGAAAGAGATAACAGCGGAGTGGCAAGTATTGATTTCATAAAGCTTGACAATGCACTTGTCTGTGCAAGGCTGGCTTCTGAATATAAGATATTTACACGCTGCGGGCTTCACTGTGCCCCAATGGCACATAAAGCTTTGGGAAGTGGTTTAAGGGGAAGTGTAAGGTTTTCATTTGGATATTATAATACAGCTGAGGAGGTAGATACAGCTGTAAGGGCAATTAGCGAGATAATTGCCTGAGAAAGGCTTTTAGGAGGAGAATGAGAGATGAAAAGTAAATTAACTGATGCCATAATTTTAATAACAGGGTTGTGCGTAGGTCTTGCCGCACTTATCCTTACCAAGTTGGGAAATCCGGCGAATATGGGATTTTGCATAGCCTGCTTTTTAAGAGATATAGCCGGAGCTGTAGGACTTCATAGGGCAGACAAGGTGCAGTATATAAGACCTGAGATAGTAGGAATTGTATTGGGAGCTTTTATTTTAGCTCTGGCAAATAAAGAATTCAGGGCAAAGGCAGGCTCTTCGCCGGCTACAAGATTTATTCTCGGAATGATAGTTGTTATTGGAGCATTGGTATTTTTAGGCTGTCCTTTAAGAATGGTGATCAGGCTTGGAGGCGGAGATTTAAATGCGGTAACCGGGCTGATCGGCTTTATTATAGGCATAGTAATAGGAATCTATTTTCTTAATAAGGGATTTTCACTTAAGCGCTCCTATGATGTGAGTACGAGCGAGGGCTTTGTACTTCCGGGGATGCTGACACTGATGTTTATACTGTTTTTAGCAGTGCCTGCCCTCTTTTTATTAAGCAAGGAAGGTCCCGGTGCAAAGCACGCTCCTATAATCGCTTCTTTTATAGTGGCACTTATAGTAGGTGCGCTTGCTCAAAAGTCAAGGCTTTGCACAGTAGGCGGAATAAGAGATTTTATACTCTTTAAGGATACAAGACTTTTATCAGGATTTATAGTGATTTTACTTACTGTTTTTATAGGCAATCTTGTACTTGGGAGCTTTAAACCGGGCTTTGCAATGCAGCCTGTAAGTCACAGCTCACATATATGGAATCTGCTCGGTATGGTTTTAGTAGGCTGGGCTTCAGTAATGCTTGGCGGCTGCCCCTTCAGACAGCTTATACTTGCAGCTGAGGGCAACGGTGACTCGGCAATTACTGTAGTAGGCATGGTGGCAGGTGCCGCATTTGCGCATAATTTCAAGCTTGCTGGAAACCCGGATTCATTAAATGAAGCTAAACAGCTTGTAGTAGGCGGCATCTCCAATTATGGAAAGGCTGCGGTTATAGGCTGCCTTGTAGTGCTTCTTGTAATATCATTTATTAATCTGCCTAAGGCTAAGGAAGCCGGCAAATAATATTGCAAATTGATTTTATTATATAAAAAGACTACTTTATTTATTAAGGTTATTATAGAAATAAGGAGGGAAAGATGGTAGATGCAAGAGGATACTCCTGTCCGATGCCTGTAGTTATGACAAAGAAGGAGATAGAAAAAAACAAAGCTAAACAGCTTGAGGTAATGGTAGACAATATGGTATCAGTTGAAAATGTAACAAGGTTTGCAGAAAACAGCGGCTATAAGGTTACTGTGGCAAAAGAGGGAGAGGATTTTAAACTGAGCCTTAAGAAATAATGAAAATTGCTTTGATTTTAGCATTAAAATAAGTATAATATAAAATAAAACTCCTATGTTTAATAAGCACGGGAGTTTTGTTTTTATCTTAATTTCAGGAGGTGTTTGATGAAAGAATATATAGCCACATTTCATACCCATCTGTCAGCTATGATGACAGGAAAAAAATTAAAGGACAATAATATTGAATTTTTGCTGGAGCCTGTGCCCAGAAAGCTTTCGTCTTCCTGCGGCACCTGTGTCAGATTTAAAGCAGAGGACTGCAAAAAGGAGCTTATGGACAGCGATTGTGAAGCGGTGTATGAGGTATCAGGCGGCAGCGAAAAAAATCAGGAATATATAAAGGTGATAGCCCTGGGCTAGAATTTTGCAGCTTGGGGATTTGGCAAAGACTTTGCTTTAGAGAATTTATAATTTTTAATGCCTTATAAAATAATTATTTAAAAGAGAGGACCATAATTCCATTGGTTTTAAACGATGGATTAAATACTGATAAAATTATAAGAAGGAGCTGGGCATTGGAAGAGTATATACTTGATTTGTATGGCAGAAATATCGAAACGGTGCTGCTTGGCGAGGACGGTGAAAGATTTATTATAGAAAATGAAACCGGCAAGGGAATTATAACAAGTTATAAGCTTTATACAGGACTCTATGTCACCTTTAATGATATACACATGGAGTATTATACCGATAACAGTAAAAATGCAAAAAATATACTCGAAATCAACCATTGCAGAGAGGGAAGGACTGAGGTGAATTTTAAGGGAAACCGTATAGGCTTTTTATCTCCAGGCGACCTTGCCGCCGCAGAGGTGGATTTAATCGAAAATACTGTGTATTTTCCTACCGGGCATTACCACGGAGTTTCGCTGCTGATAGATTTGGAAAACGTCAATAAAAATGAGATTTTTGCACAATTCAATATAGATTTTGAAAAAATAAAGAAGCTTGCAAATAAAGAGGATATAAAAATCTTTCGCTCCAATGAAAGACTGGAGCATATATTTTATGAATTTTACAGGGGAGAAAGTGAATTTATAAGAAATTATCTTAAGGTAAAGGTGCTTGAACTGCTTTTATTTATTACGCATATAAACTGGAATAAAGAGGAAAGAGCCGCCGCTTTTATGAATAAAGCTCAGGCAGATAAAATAAAAGGGATAAGAAATCTTATAGTAAATAATCTTGATAAGCGTTTTACAATAAAAGAGCTTGCAAAAAAATCCGACTTTTCAATGACAACTCTTAAAACATATTTTAAGGCCCTGTATGGAGAAAGCATCTATGCCTATTCAAAGAGGATTAAGCTTGAAAAGTCAAGAATACTGCTTATACAAAACCGACTTTCAGTAGCTCAGACCGCACTGGAGGTAGGCTATGAAAATCCTGCAAAATTTTCAAGCGCCTTTAAAAAGGAATATGGCATATCGCCGTCAAAATTTATTGTCCGAATGGATAAGTGATAATCCATATAGAGTTGAATAAACTTCTATATTTTTGATATATTATTGCCTAAGCAGGTACTAATAATATTTTCTAAATGGAGGTTTTATATTTATGGACATATTAAAAAAACATACAGCCCAGGTTGTATTCTCCGTACTTATGGCTCTGATAGGAGTAGGCTGCGGAGTGCTGCCTTATTTTGCCGTGGCGGATATTATAAAGCTGATAATTTCCGGCAGCCGGCAGATGAGTGATTATCTGCCTGAGGTATATCTGGCAGCGGCAGGCTTTGCGGGGGGAGTATTATTTCATTTCGCCTCCACACTCGCTTCACATAACCTTGCTTTCGGTATTATAGAAACCTCAAGAAAGCTTTTGGCTTTAAAGCTTACAAAGCTGCCTATGGGCTTAATTGAGGGCAAGAGCAGCGGGCAGTGGGCACAGTTTATGACAGATATGCTAAATAATCTTGAGCGCCCTATAGCCCATGTAATACCTGAGGTGATTGCAAATCTTGCAATTCCGGTAGTGCTGGTAATAACGGTATTTACCTTTGACTGGAGAATAGGGTTCGCAAATCTTCTCACTCTGCCTCTGGGCTTTATATTTATTATGCTTATGATGAAAGGATATGAAGCTAAGTCAAGAAGGTACCAGGAAGCCTCAAAAAATATGAATACGGCACTTGTAGAATATATAAGAGGAATTAATATAATTAAAGCTTTTAATAAATCTGCTTCCTCCTACGAAAAATTTAAGGAAGCCGTAGAGGAAAACAAAAATGCGATGCTTGACTGGTATTTAAGCGTATGCTTTTCAGTCAGTGCGGCTATGGAGGTGCTTCCCTCGACCCTGGTTTTTGTGCTTCCGATTTCTTTGTATCTGTATATGAAAGGCGGTGTAGATGAAAGCACTCTGATTACCTGTGTACTGCTGTCTTACGCTACCTACAGACCTCTTATAAAGGCGATGAGCCATGCAGACAACATGGCGAATATTAATGTCATAATCAGTGAAATTGATAAGGTTATGAAGCTGCCTGAGCTTAAAAGGGGAGAAACAAAGTGCGCTCCTGAAAATTTTACTGTTGAATTTAAAAATGTAAGCTTTGGATATAATAAGGACAGCAAGTTATTTGACGGGCTTTCATTTAAGGCAGAGGAAGGCAGGATGACCGCAATAGTGGGATATTCAGGAAGCGGCAAATCAACTATCACCAAACTCATAGCAGGCTTTTGGAATGTTGATTCCGGAAGTATCCAAATAGGAGGAGTAGATTTAAACTCTATGCCGCTTAAGCAAAATATGGAGCTTGTCACCTATGTATCACAGGAAAACTTTTTATTTCAGAAAAGTATAGCTGACAATATGAGACTGGCAAAGCCGGAGGCGGATTTAAAGGAGATAGAGGAGGTGTGCAAAAGGGCAAGCTGCCATGATTTTATAGCGAGTCTTCCCGAGGGCTACAACACTATGGTCCAAGAAGCCGGAGGCAGTCTTTCAGGCGGTGAAAGGCAAAGAATCACCATAGCGAGAGCATTGCTTAAAAACAGTCCTGTAATTTTGCTTGATGAAGCCACTGCTTATTCAGACCCCGACAATGAGGCTGTAATACAAAAATCCATAAATGCACTTGTCAAGGATAAAACTGTAATTATGGTAGCACATAGACTGTCAACTATAATGAATGCTGATAAAATAATTGTTTTAAATCACGGCAGTATAGCAGCAGAGGGGACGCATAAGGAGCTGCTTGAAGGGTGCGGCATCTATAAGAAAATGTGGCAGTCACACATAAAGGTCAGACAGGAGGCACAGTGATGAGAAAACTTATTAAAGAGCTTTATACGGTTGCAGGGCAGTATTCAGACAGACTAACCAAGATGCTTATCTTTGAATCACTTAAAAGTGTATTCGACGGCATTAATCTCGGAGCGGTGCTTTTATTTTTAGTTACAGTATGCGAAAGGGTTTTTGATAAAAGAGCTGTAATTCTGTCCGATATTTATAAAATTACGGCAATCGCACTGATAGGGATTATAGGAAAAATTACTTTCGGATATTTATCTGATAAAAATAAGTATATAGCTTCATATAGTATGGGTGGTGACAACAGGCTTTACATAGGTGACAGACTTAAAAAGGTGAACATGGGCTATTTCAGCTCAAACCGGCTTGGAGATATATCAGGAGGACTTACTACAGTCATAGGTGAACTGGAAACGACAGGAGTGCTTATAATTGAAATGCTTATTGTAGGCATTATACAAACGGCAGTTATGGCTTTATTCATAGTTCCTTTTGACTTGTTTACCGGTATGATTATAATAATAGCACTTGGTGCAGGGCTTTGCGTCAACGCTTTGTTTCAGGCAAAGGCAGACAGCCAGACCGAAAGGCTTCAGGCACTTAAGATAAATCTGAGTTCAAGCGTGATTGAATTTGTCAAGGGCATAGGAGTAATAAAATCCTTTGGGCACGGCAATAAAATACTTGATGAGCTTAATAAAACCATATCCGAAAATAAACAGGGATTTTTCAATGTTGAAAAGGTAATTGCACCGGTATCCATTTTATTTCTTATGATATTCAGAATCACAAGCTGCATTATAATAGCCAGCAGCCTTTATAGATATATAAGCGGCAGCCTGGAGGTTTACAAGGCGATTATGCTTATAGTGGCAAGCTTTATGGTATTTACAGGCTTTGAAATGACAGGCAGCATGCAAAATATCAGAGGGGTGGCAGTACAGGATTTGGATGCTGTAACTAAGCTGAGAAATATAAAAATTATGGAGGAGGGCAGCAGAACCGAAATAAACAGAGCTGCTATTGAATTTGAAAATGTAGATTTTGCCTATAATGAAGGGAGTGAGAAATTATTTCACAAGCTTAATTTGAAAATTGAAGATAAAACCACTGTAGCAGTGGTAGGTCCTTCAGGAAGCGGCAAGACCACCTTATGTAATCTTATGGCAAGATTCTGGGACGTTGATAAGGGAAGTGTAATGATTGACGGAGTTAATATAAAAGAGTATAGCTATGACGATTTACTTTCAAAATTTACCTTTGTATTTCAAGATGTATATCTATTTGATGATACTATTAAAAATAATATTAAATTCGGCAAGCCTGATGCGGAGGATGAGGAAATAATGGAGGTGGCAAAAAAAGCCTGCTGTCATGATTTTATTATGGAATTGCCGGAGGGCTATGATACTGTGCTGCAGGAGGGAGGAAGCAATCTCTCGGGCGGCGAAAGACAGAGGATAAGTATAGCAAGAGCGATGCTTAAGCCCAGCCGTTTTGTAATTCTTGATGAAGCTACTTCAAGTGTTGACCCGGAAAATGAAGAACAGCTTATGACGGCAATCAATAATCTGCTTAAGGATAAAACTGCTGTTATAATTGCACATAAGCTCGGCACTATAAGGAATGCCGATAATATCATAGTGCTTAATAATGGAAGCATAGAAAGCAGCGGCAGGCATGAAGAGCTTATGAAAAAATCTAAAATTTATAAAAGGTTTATACTGCAAAGAGAAAAGGCTGCCGAGTGGAAATTGGAATAAATGTTTATGAAGAAATACTTTCCTTTGTTTATTGATATAAGCGGAAAAAGAATTCTTGTAGTGGGAGGCGGAGAGATAGCCTACAGGCGTATAAAGTCGCTTGCAGGCTTTTCTCCCTTTATAAGGGTTGTAACTAAGCAGGCGGACGAAAAGCTTAAGCAACTTAGCTACAATAGGCTTGAGATATTTGAAAGGGCTTTAAACAAGAGAGATTTGGAAAATATTGATTTTATACTTGCCGCTACAGATAATGTAAAATATAATAAATACATAGGCTATGAGGCAAGGAAAAGAAATATTGCTTTTAATGATTGCAGTGATAAAACTAACTGTGATTTTTATTTTCCGGGACTTGTCTGCAAAGATGAGCTTGTGATAGGGGTATGTGCATCAGGCATGAATCATAGGCTTGCTGCCGGTGCGGCTGAGTATATCCGGAAAAATATAGAAGCTATTTTTAGTAAGGGGAAGAAAAATGTTTAAACGGACAAGAAGGCTTAGAAAAAACGATATTGTAAGAAGGCTTGTAAGAGAAACAAGATTAAGTGCGGAAGCACTTGTCTATCCCTTGTTTATAACAGAAGCCGGCACAGACGGCAGTGCAGCCAAAGAAGAAATAAAATCAATGCCGGGTCAGTACCGCTACAGCATAGACAGCTGTTATGAGCTGATAGAGAATTATCTTTCTGCCGGAATTAAAACCTTTATGCTCTTTGGGATTACTGATAAAAAGGATGAATACGGAAGCTCTGCTTATGATGAAAACGGCATAGTGCAGAGGGCTCTAAGAGGTATTAAGGCGAGATATAAAGACCTCTGCATAATAACCGATGTATGTCTGTGTGAATATACCAGTCACGGGCACTGCGGCATTGTTTGCAATGATATGGTTGATAATGATAAAACTATAGAGCTGCTTGCCAGGACTGCACTTTCTCAGGTGCAGGCAGGGGCGGACCTGGTAGCCCCCTCGGATATGATGGATGGGAGAGTTGAGGCTATAAGGAAGCTGCTGGATAGAAACGGATATGAAAATATTCCTATAATGTCATATTCAGCCAAGTATGCTTCAAATTTTTACGGACCCTTTAGAGAAGCGGCAAAATGCAGCCTAAAGGGTGACAGGAAGACTTACCAGATGGATTATCATAATTCTAATGAGGCTATAAGGGAAGTTTTTTTGGATATAGAGGAAGGGGCGGATATAGTTATGGTAAAGCCCTGTATGAATTATCTCGATATTATCAGCAGGGTAAGGCAGGAGGTAAATGTGCCCGTAGCCGCCTATTCGGTAAGCGGAGAATATGCTGTGATAAAGGCGGCGGCTTTAAATGGTTGGATTAAAGAGGCTGAAACGGTTTATGAGATGGCAGCAGCGGCCTTTAGAGCGGGTGCAGATATTTATATTACATATTATGCCAAGGAGCTGGCGCAGTATATTAAAAAAATACAAGACTGATAAAGAGAGAAATAATGTTAAGTGGACCTATATCAGTCCTGCCGGTGATTTCCAAGCAGATGGAGAAAGAAGCGGTAAATATATTCTGAGCGGTGAAGAGCTTACTTTAAACAGCAAAAGCACGAGTATTATAAGCTATGCGGACTATGTTCCCGCTATGGTAGACGAGATAGAAAAAGGCAAACACGTACAGCAGAAAATCGGCGTAGTAAGAGAATAATGAGAATTAGCTTGTAATATCTGCATTGACATTTATCCTGTAATAAGTTATATTGCAATTAGGAAGAATGATTAATGCAGATTACAAGCAGATTTACCAAAATATCGCCGTAAAGCCCCTTGCTTTAGCTATGGGGATATAAGGCGACTACTTTTGCTAAAAGTCATCTAATTTTCATTGCAATAGATATAACATAGTAGTATAATGTAAGTATGAAATATAAATCAAACCACAGCGTAGTCTATTCTTGTAAGTATCATGTAGTATGGTGTCCTAAATATCGACGTTCAGTTTTAGCAAACGGTGTTGATGTACGCTTAAAGGAGCCGATTAAAGAAACCTGCGACTCATTAAATGTCGAAATTATCGAAATGGAAATCATGCCTGACCATGTACATCTGCTTATGGAAGTAGACTCACAATTTGGAGTTCATAAAGCCGTAAAACAGATAAAAGGCTATTCTTCCAAAGTATTGAGAACCGAGTTTTCTTGGCTTAAATCAAGGCTTCCAACCCTTTGGACAAACAGCTGTTTTGTCAGTACGGTTAAGGGGACTCCGCTTGCAGTAATCAAACAATACATCGAGAATCAGAAAAATGTGTAGGTACCATTAATGCAGTTATCAGAAACAGTAAAGCTTTATATGACCAAAGAACAAAAGGCTCTTGTCGTCATGGCTATGAACGAGTATATCAATACCGTAAATAGCCTTGTTTGTGTTGCTGTGAATGGCGTATCTATCAGCAAATATACAACTGCCGATGTAAATGCATACCTTCCGTCTGCGCTGACCAATCAATGTATCCGTGACGCGAAGTCCATTATTAGCAAGTACAACAAGGAATGTCATAAAGTTTCTGTTAAGAACAAAAAACTCACCAAACAGAAATCTGCCGGCATAGTAAAAAAACCTAAGATTCCTGTACTTAAAAGACCTTGCTGCTATATCAATAACCAGAATTTCAAAATCAAGAATGCTTGCATTGAATTTCCTGTTCTGATTAATGGTAAGTCAAAGCGTATATCCATACGTTCATCCATAACAGATAAACAGAAAGCCATATTTGTAAACTCAAGACTTGGAACCATGCGCATTGTCTACAAGGGTAATAAGATAGTTGCTCAAATAGTCTATGAGGTTGCCGAACCTGAGTATTCTGAGGATGGCAATGTTATGGGTATTGACCTTGGTATCAAGTGCCCTGCGGTATCCTATATTTCTGATAGTAGTGTTAAGTTCTACGGCAATGGTCGAAATAATAAATATATGCACAGACACTAATTAACAGTTCTTAACCTATGTTGTTAGGCTGGACTTGAACTCCTAAGCGGTAGGTCGGAGATTCAAATCCTCTCGTGGATGCCAGCTAACAACGCCGAAAGCCTTTGTTTTCAAGGGTTTTCGGCTTTTTTTATATGAAAAAGCATGAAAAAACTCTTACACTTTATAAGATAAAATTCTACTCCAAATTTTGATTTTTGACAACACCTCTAGAATCGAACGGTTGTTACAAGCCGAGCGATTGCCGTTACTGCTACTTTTGGACAAATTGTAGAAAGGGCTGCCGTCTGGGTAAAAATAATTGCTATTACTTAATCTTTCTGTCACCGAAAACCAAGTCGGAATGTGATGGCTGTCCGTATGGGCGAGAGCATCAATATGGCAGAGAACTCAGAAAGGAAAAATGCCAAAGGTTGCAAAAATCCTTTCCAAAGAAGATGTAACTTATTGATTTGTGTCTGTTTCCATGATATTATAGAATGGAAAAATGTATCAGATTGCAAAAATTTTTCGCAAGGAGGTTTTACAATGGAGGTTCGCAGAGACTTCTATTTAGATAAATTGATAAAACGGAAAAACAACGGACTGATTAAAGTAATTACCGGAATTCGCAGATGCGGTAAATCCTATTTGCTGAATACCCTTTTCTACCATCACCTATTGGATAATGGCGTAGATCCTGACCATATCATTCGTTTTGCCTTTGACTCCGCAGACGATCTTTATCTGATTGGAGAGAGTCTGATTCAGATTGAAAAAGAAAAACGTGGTGTTGACCCCGAAAAGTTCATGGCATATATCCGTTCCAAAATCGTAGATGAAGGAATGTACTATCTGCTTCTTGATGAAATTCAGATGTTGGACTGCTTTGAAGCTGTTTTGAATGGTTATCTGCGCAAGGATAATATGGACGTATTCATGATCGGAAGTAATGCAAAACTCTTATCCAAAGACATTGCTACTGAGTTAGCCGGTCGTGGTGACGAGGTTCATATGCATCCCTTGAGTTTTTCTGAGTTTATGACTGTTTACGACGGCGATAAATACATGGGCTTATCTGAATATATGCTTTACGGAGGCATCCCTCTGGTTGTGTTGCGTGAGGGAGCAAATGATAAGGCTGCTGTATTACAGAATTTGTTCAATGAAATTTATATTCGAGATATTACCAAACGCAACCGAGTGAAAAACATCGGTGAACTGGAAGATCTGCTCAACATTCTTTCGTCAAGTATTGGTTCTCTGACCAATCCTGAAAAGCTGAAAAATACTTTTAAGACTGTAAAGAAGTCAAAGATTACTGCCAACACCATCAAAAAGTATCTGGATTACTTTGAGGACTCCTTCCTAATCGAATCTGCACAACGATTTGACATCAAAGGCAAGGCATATATTGAAACTCCCAAGAAATATTATTTCTCCGACCTGGGGCTTCGCAACGCAAGAATTAACTTCCGTCAGTTTGAACAGATCCATTCTATGGAGAATGTAATTTATAATGAGCTTCGTATGCGTGGTTATAGCGTAGATGTGGGCGTTATTCCCATTGCAGAAAAGGACAAGGATGGGAAAGTGGCCCGCAAGCAATTGGAGGTAGATTTCGTCTGCAACCTGGGGTCTTCTAGGTACTATATCCAGTCAGCATATTCACTGCCTGATGAAGCAAAGCGCAGCCAGGAAATCAGACCGTTTAGAAAAATCGATGATTCTTTCAAAAAAATCGTCATTACCAAAGATATTGTGCAGCCGCACTATGATGAATACGGTATCCTGACTGTAAATATCTACGACTTTTTGCTTGAACCAGAGTGTCTTGAAAAATAACTGATAATTAATAAAAGAGACAGGAACACCCCACCCACCACAGTTCAGTTGCCTGTCTCTCTCACTCGCAATGGGCACGCCCATATGCTTGCAAAACTATGATAATCTTATTTGTAGAAGAAAACAACCATTTAACGCCAAATTTTTATAATAATCTCATTAATAATCTGCAGCTCAACTGGATCACCTGTACCTGTGGACATTCCAGCTGCTTAACCATACACGGATACTACACACGTTCCTTTTTATTGATATTATTGATATTATTGATATTGTCAATAATCAAAAAAGCAAACTAAATATGATTTTCAAAGGGATAAATCTATGATATGATTTGTGCAGTGCCGATTTTTAAAAATTGATCAGAAATTGCAGGTATAAGTATATGTCCTGAAAAAGGGCGACTACAATTCAATTAGCTTTATACGATGGGCAGTTTATACAGCTGAAGTATTCTATAAAATAGTGACATAGATATTCTTGCATAAGGAGCAAATAATATGATTTTTTATACTGTAATGTTTCAGATGTTTTCTTTACTGATTATGATTGGAACAGGGTATGTAGCTACTAAAAAAGGTATGCTGGACAATCATACGAATCAGCAGATGTCAAAAATGATTGCGAATGTGTTCAATCCTCTGCTGGCGGTATCCAGTGCGGCGGGGTCGGTAGGGCTGATTTCATTTGAACTTATGGTTAAGGTCGCAGGGATTGCGGTTGCTATGTTTATTTGCTTTATTATTTTAGGTATGATACTGACTCCATTTTTTACTAAGGATAATTCTGAGAGAAAGCTGTACCAGCTGATGTTTGTATTTTCCAATCTTGGCTTTATAGGCATTCCTGTAGTATCTACGGTGTTGGGCTCTCAGTATGTGGTATATGTGGCGGAATTTATTCTTATTTATTCCATTGTGCTGTATTCCTATGGAGTTGCTGTTTTAGAGGGGAAATTCTCTCTAAAATCCATGAAAAAAATGATTAATTCAGGTACGATCGCCGGTTTATCAGCCGTTGCAATCATTATTTTTGAAATTCGCCTGCCGGAATTTATAGGTACGGCAGTGACCTATTTAGGAAATGTAGCTTCACCCTTGGCATTGGTAACGGTAGGGTTTAATGCGGCACAGTCTGACTTGAAGAAAATATTTTGCCAGCCCAAGCTCTATATTTTTTCGGTAGTTAAACTTCTGGTGATTCCGTTATTACTGATGCCGCTTTTGCACTTATTTAAAATTGACGGAAATACTACTGCTGTATGTATGATTATTTTCGGGATGCCGGTAGGAAATATGCCTTTAATTCTAGCAAATGAAAAAGGAATTGAATGCTTTGTATATAGTCTGATGATTATTCTTTCAACAGTACTTTGTGTAATTAGCATACCTATTTTATTAACATTGATGGAAATGGGAATTATTTAGGGATGTTTATCTCTGCTTTTTAGGGAAAATCGACTTTAAAATTTCTAAAATTTCGGAAGGTTCGACTGCGCACCTGTTGTGCAGAGGTTTCTATGTGATATAAAACAGATATTCTTGACACTCCTCATGCTTAAAGGCAGGGGAGTGTCAAAATAGGTCAATTTAAAATAATATGCACAGGAGAGAGCATGCTGATTCATCCGTTTCCGCCGACCTATAATGAAAAATCCAAAATTTTGATACTTGGCTCTTTCCCTTCAGTAAAATCAAGGGAAACCGGATATTATTACGGTCATCCACGCAACAGGTTTTGGAAAGTGCTGTCGGCAATATATAGTGAAAAAGTACCAATAAATAATGAAGAAAAAGAGGAATTAGTGCTTAGAAATGAGCTGGCGCTTTGGGATGCTGCGGCGGCCTGTAACATCAGAGGCTCTGAGGACAGCAGCATAAAAAATGTAATTCCGAATGATATTTCTCTAATAATTAAACAAAGCTGTATAAAAAAAATCATAGTGAACGGAAAGAGTGCTCAGAGTTTATATAAGAAATATTCTGAGAAGAGAACAGGAATAGAAGCAATCTGTCTGCCCTCAACTTCACCGGCTAATGCTGCATGGAGCCTGGAGAGGCTTATAGCTGAGTGGAAAAAATTTTTATGTTCATCCTACCCATATGGGTAGGGTGTTTTTTTTGGCAAGGATATAATATATAAATGAGGAGAGGTATGAGAGTTTTATATAAAATAAAGGCTGAAGCAAAACTAAAACGGTGCCCCCGTTTTACTGCCTGAATGTAGAGGGCTTCAGCCTGAAAATTACAATAAGTGAAAGGATGATATTTATGAAAAAGAGCCTGATAAAAATTGCGGTAATTTCATGCTTACTTAGCAGTTTGACATTTATCTGCTCCTATGCTGCTACTTGGCACAGAGATAATAATGGATGGTGGTATGAAGAAAATAACGGCAGTTATCCCAGAAATACTTGGAAAAAGATTGGAGAATATTGGTATTATTTTTATTCAAATGGCTATATGGCAGAAAATACTACTACTCCGGATAACTTTTATGTAGACAGAAATGGAAGATATATAGATACAAATACAATGTATCAAGGTGCTCAAAAAATATATACACGTGGGGCAAATGAAATTGAAATAGGACAATTTTCAGACGACGGTAGAGTATATATTTCTTGTACTAAGAATGGGCAAGATATATGGTATGGTACTGAATCTGAGATTCTTGCTTATGGCAGCGGAATAGAAATTAAATTTGCCAATACAACACAATCTAATGATTATATATCTGTAAGATGGAATTCATTAAGACAGATAGATGGTATAGAGCTGATTAATGAACGTGGAGGTGATTTATCCGGTTTTTATCCCTATAACCATGATATAAGATATGGAAATTAAATTAATTTATAGGATTAATGCTGAAAGGCATTAATATAGTACTAAAGGTACAAAGTTAAAAAGCCTGAGCAAAAGCTCAGGCTTTGATTTTTCCGGTAAGATGTTCAACCTCAAGCTTAAAGACTCTGGTACGAGGTATGGCAGCAGGATTAAATTCAAATCCCTCCTTATGAAAGTGATTCACCAGCAGGCAAAGCCCCTCATATTTTTCCTCATCAAATACCTCAATTATTTTTCCATAGCCTATAACACTTTTATAGCTCATAGTGCAGTAGCCTCTTTTAACATCCGAAATAAGCTTATGTCCGCAGTCCATTTCAAAGCTTGCTTTATTGTCAGCTGCTATAACTGCATATTTTCTCCCTTCAACTGCACCATGAAAATATAAGCTGATTTTCTCCTCTTCTATTTTCATTGCAAAATTGACCGGAAGGATATAGGGATAGTCTTTATCATTGAGTGCCAGTCTACATACATCACATTCTTTAATTATTTCAGCTATATCATTTATGTCTTTTACTTCTCTGTCGCTGCGTCGCATACAAAAACCTCCTTTTTAAAAAGCTGTTTTATATTATACATTATTATAAAGCCGGCAACCACTGTAATAAAATAAAATTTATTGTACTATTTATGTATTTGGCAGAGAAGGAATTAGATAATAATATCCTGGCTTCAATAACTTCAGGATTTATGAATTAGATATACAATTATTATTAAAGTTTTATGATTATGATTCAGGAAATCTGACATATTCAATAATAATTGCTTTTATATTTATAGACAAATACATAGATGTTATGTATAATAAAATGACTTGGCAATCCTTTGTTGTTAAAGATTGCAGAGGCAGCTTTAAAGACTTTCCGGGTCTTTTACTTTGAAAGATATTATTTAATACTTCTTAGGAGGGAAATATATGATTGAACTAAGTTACAGCAAAAGAGATGTTGTGATTCCGCTATGCAAGGACAGCAAAGATGTGCTTGTGCGTTCAGCAATGGAAGGCTCAATGGGCAGAGTTTGGGTAGCAAAGCTTAATGACCCAAAGTTTTGTTTAATAAAGCTTGGAAATTATGCTTTTTTGCTCGGGCTTGCACCAAAGGGGGCAAGAATGATGGATTTGCGTGCCACCATTATAAAAGAATGCAATCATGCATATATTACTCCTTCCAATGAATCATGGGATTTATGGCTTGAGGGAAATCTTGACTGCAATTATCGCAAAATAAGCAGATATGCAATTAAAAAGGATGAACAGAATTTTGATAAATTAGTGTTAAAAGAATATATAAAGAAGATCCCTGCGGGCATGAAAATTGAGAGGATAGATAGACATAGCTATAAGGCGGCATTAAAAGAGCCTTGGAGTAATGATTTTGTAGCTAATTTTGAAAATGAAAACAAGTTTCTTGAATATGGTATGGGGTATGTAATATATAAAGGCAGCGAACTGGTTTCGGGCTGTTCAGCTTATGGATTTTCAGAGGGAATGATGGAAGTAACCGTTGCTACTAAGAAAGAATACAGGCGTAAGGGACTTGCACTTGCAGCGGCGGCAAGCTTTATCTTAGATTGCATGGATAAGGGAATATATCCGAACTGGGATGCCGGAAATCTTCAGTCGGTGGAGCTGGCAAAAAAGCTTGGATACATATTTGATAAGGAGTATAAAGTATTTCAAATAGATGACAGGAGCTTGTATAATGATATTTAATAATGAAACTCGGAATATAGGCAATGAACGGGAATTAGAAGCTGAAGAAATTAATAAGCTTATTCAGGCTGCATTTAAAATGCTGCCTAGAGCTTATGCTCCATATTCTCATTTTCATGTTGGTGCCGCGCTGTTGGGCAGAAGCGGAAAAATCTATACCGGCATAAATATTGAAAATGCCGCCTATACTCCTACCAACTGTGCCGAAAGAAGTGCATTTTTTACAGCGATAGCAGAAGGAGAAAGAGAATTTAAGGCTATAGCGGTGTGTGGAGGCAAGGAGGGATCTGTGGACAGCTATATCTTTCCCTGCGGAGTTTGCAGGCAGGTTATGCGTGAATTTTGCAGTCCTGAGGATTTTATAATCTATATTGCAAAAAGCTCTGAAGACTATAAAAAATATAGATTAAAAGAGCTTTTACCTGAAGGCTTCGGTCCTGATGCTCTCAGATAAATAATAGGCAGTGCCGAAAAATGCTGCAACAGCAGAGCTCGTGATATGTATAATAGCTTACAATGTATACAGCTATATTTTACTGTTAATGGAATAGGAATTATAAAAAAAGGACAGCATATAGTGTATGTTCTTTTTTTTATACACAATATAAATACACATAAAAGATATTGACAGAATTATTAACTTGCTGATATATTATGATTCTTGTGTTAGCGTACGCTAATACAGCATAGACTACGTAATGCCTTTTAAAATTATGAGTGATATTGAACCGATGAAGGCGGTCCCTCACTTTAAAAGCGTATAAGCTTTAAGTGAGAGTATGAAACAACTTGTGGCGGTTCATAAGCGAATAGCAAGGTGGATTGTGAATCTTCGCATTACAAATAAGAAAATGGCTATAGTAATCTGATATTATCATATCAAGCAATTATAAAACTAGGCTTTTATAGTATCAGTTGGGGAGGTTCTGTATAAGCTTAATAATAAGTTGACTTCATTAAAAAAAATAATCTTAGGAGGGATTTCATGAAAAAGAAGTTATTTAGAAAATCAGCCGTTTGTGTGCTCGCCTCTGTTTGCATGCTCTCGCAGAGCTTAGGTGTAAATGCAGCTGCACTTTCAGGCTGGAAAGAGGAAAATGGTGTCTGGAAGCACTATAATGAGTCCGGCAATCTAAGCTCGGGCTGGATTAGCAGCAATGGCTTATGGTATTATATAGACTCTGCTACAGGCACTATGAAACAGGGGTGGCTGGACGCTCCTGATGGCTCAAGGTATTTCCTTGATACAGAGGAAGGTGATACTGCCGGAAAAATGCTGACGGGCTGGCAGTGGATAGACGGTTACTGCTATTTTTTTGACAGAGCAGGCGGAAAGCTTGTTACTAATGCAAAGCCTGAGGGCTATAAGGTGAATGCTGAAGGTCAGTGGGTAGACGATGAGGAAAAGCCTCTTTTTGATAAAGAAAAAGGAGTGAAATCTACGCCTCAAAAGACTGAAGCGGCAAAAACGGGACAAACTGCTGGAAATAGTGCTGTAGTACGTTCTGGTGGGGGCAGCGGCTCATCAGGTGGCGGCGGAGGCAGTTCATCAAGAGGCGGCGGTTCATCAGCAAAATCAGGAGGCAGCAGCTCGGCTACTTCCAATAAATCAAATGAAGTAAAGCCTGAAAATAAGCCGGCTGTATCGGAGAAGCAGCCGGAAGAGAATAAACCCTTTGTGCCGGAGAACCAGGCAGAGAATGAAAACAAACCCTCTGTTCCTGATCATCAGGGAAAGGACGAAAATCCAGTTCTTCCTGATATTAAGGAGGCAGAGCTGCTCGATAAAAAGGCTACCAGAGTTATTACCAGAGAAATAGGCTGGATAAAATATGTGTCTATAGCTTTTAATCAGGGTAAGGCTTCGGATTATAATATCTATGTTGACGGCACTGATATAAGCTCAGCGGTAACAAATGTAGATACAGAGGGCACCATAGTTAAGTGGTTAAGCACAGTGAAGGAGCCTAAGCGAATTAAGGTGGTAAGAAAATCAGATAACCTTGAAGATACTGCAGTTTTAAATAAGGGTGAGGCAGCTGTATCACCTGAGGCGGGAAGCCCGGATAAGGCTCCTAAATATGTATTTTCAAACGGACCTATTTCAACCTTTGATTATAACCTTGATAATTATGATAAAAACGGCAATATCAGAAAGTCTCCGACAAGAACAACTTTCAGCCTTGATACAGCTAAGGAGGAAAAGGTACTTATAGGCGGAGAGGAATTAGTATATTATTCACCTGATATTAAAATTGATGCTATGGGCAGGGGCTCAGGAGAAATAAAGTTTTCACTTAAGAATAAGGCTCAGGAAGACTGGTTCAACGGCATAACCAATATAAAGGCTCTTGATTATCAGTATTGGCACTTAAACAGTGAGCTTAATTTCTCAAAGGAGGTAAGCACTGCTTACGGAAAGACCGGTGTGATTAAATTAAGCTTTCCTCAGAGTAATCTGGCTACAAGAGGAAAATATAATCTTAGTATAGAATCAAGTGCAGCGGATGGCGGAATCAGCGTGCCTATGCATCTTATTGATGCTGCTGTTTATAGAATGCAGCTTTCAGGCTCTACCTCAAGTCCAAGAACAGGAGAGGACATACTCTTTAATATAATCAGTGACAGTGGAAGAAGCTTTGGAAATACGATTAAGAATCCTATTACCAGAGTAGTGCTTACCAAGCCTTCAGGAGCTGAAAAGGACCTTGAAAATATTAAAGAATATTCTCTTATAGGAGATTTATTCCATATCTACGGACAGGATAAAAAGAAAAAGACGGTATTGCTTGATGAAGCCGGAATCTATACCGTGACTATATATGCAGAGGGCTACAGTGTGATATCAACTAAGGTTGAAGTAGCACAGGGAGATGCAGTGCCTGCCGATGCGGCAGATGCTTCACTTACTGAGTACAATACTGACTATGATATAGATGCACTTATTAAAAGCTCGGCAATAGATACAATCTCAGGTGCTACCGGCAGTGCAAGGAGAAGAAGCAACAGCTCAGGGGGCGGTATAAGCTCAGGTACGGAAGCTTTGGTAAATCCTGTAAACGGATATTATCTCTTTAACCATGATTTACTGATTAATGCACTTATACTTAATGATATAAAGCCCGGAAATCCGGATGCGACAGCAGTTGCAAGAAGATGGCTGATAAATCAAAAACCTGCGCTGCTCGTTGGTGATGATTTTGGAAAATTATATGATTTTGATAAGTATCTCAATTATGTGAGAAATGGCAGATTAAATGGAGAGGAGCCTGATTTTTCCGCTTATATTTCAAATAATACGGGCAATGACAGCACCTATACCGCAGTTAAATACAGAACTGTACTTGAAGACGGTCTGCTTGGAGAGCTTAAAAACAGAGGTGATGCCATAGGAAAAGAATCACCGGCACTTGAAGGAACTGTTGCCGTTAAGGGCCAGAACTTTGTACTGACCTCACAGGATGCTGATTATATAGCAGCTATAAAATCTCTGGTGGTAGATGGAAACAGCTCCGCATTAAGAAGTGATTCTTATCTTAAGCAGTACAGCATCAGTGAAGACAAGAAGACCTTAACTATCTATCCGTCAGCCTTTAATTCCTATTTTCCGAAGCTGGTAGGAAAGCATACTTTAAGAATAGATGCAGACGGTTATCAGGCTAATACTGTAACACTTACTATAACTAATGAGCTTGAAGCTGTAAAATTTGAGCTTAAGGATAATCCTAAAGCCAAAGAGGGAGAGGATAAGCATAAGTATTACACAGGTCAGGACGTGTATATAAATGCTGCTTCTGAAGTTAATGATGAGCAGCATGGAAGCTACTTAAAAGCAGTTTATGAAGTAACTCTTGACGGACCTGGATTAAATCAGAGAAAAGTAACTTCAGAAACTGAGGGCGCACTTTATGGTCAGGACAACTATCTTAAAAAGGACGGAAGCCTTGTGCTCCAGGGAGGCTTATTTAATAAGCCAGGTCAGTATACAGTTTATGTAAAAGCAGGAGAAGGCTATGCTGTAAAAACTCTTAGCTTTGAAATCAGCAGTGCAGCTGAGGATAATACAAACCCTAAGACTCCGGAAGAACCTGAAACTCCGGCAAAGAAAGCCGCACCGACTTTTAAGAGTGCAGAGCTTATCTCAAGTATGTTCTCCAAGCATTATCTTGTGGAGTTTGACGGACTGGCAGAAAATGAAATAGAAGCTTATTTAAGAAGCAAAAATATCAAGGTGTTTGTAAACGATGTGGAGTACAGCAGAGGAACTTGGGGTCCAAAGGTGTACAGCGTAGCTGAGAAAGGCGGAAACGGTGTACATAAATATCTCCAGCTTTCAACAGATGAGTTTACAAAGGCGGAGAACACTGTAAGAGTAGAAGCTGAAGGTTATGAAACACTTACCTTTAATATAAGAAATACTGCCGTTCAGTCTGAAGAGCCCAAGACTCCTGAAGAACCCGAAACTCCGGCAAAGAAAAAAGCCCCTGCTTTCAAAACTGTGGAGCTTAAGAGTAATTGGCTTGGCGAAAAATATTATCTTGCGGAGTTTGAAGGGCTTTCAGACAATGAGATAGTAAACTATTTTAAAGTTAAAAATAAAAAAGTATTTGTAAACGATGTTGAGTATAAAGAAAACTCATATAGAGGAAATGCTTACTGGATAGCTGAAGCGGAAGGCGGTCGTGCTATATATAAAAATCTTAAGCTTTCAACAGATGCTTTTACAAAGGCGGAAAACACTGTGAAAATAGAAGTAGAGGGCTATGAGGATTTAGTATTCACTGTAGAAAACACTTCTGTTGCGCCTGAACAGCCACAGCAAAAAGCCGCTCCTGAAATTGAGGCTCTTAAGTTTGTAGCCGGTGCATATTATCCGAAGATGCCGGCAAGATATGAGATTGAATTTAAAGATGCTGATTCTGAGGAAGTAGCGGAGTATATAAAGGATAATAATTTTACTATAAAGGTAAATGAGATTGAGTACAGCAAAAAAGCAAGTGTAAGCGGAAATGACGCTCAGGCTTTTGCACTTGAAAAGGCTAATGGAAAAACTAAATTTTACTTAACTGCCGACGGCTTTGACAGAGCCACTAATACCCTTAGTATAACTAAAGAAGGCTACGCTGAGTTAAGCTTTGAGTTTGAAAAGAAGTATGAGATTAAGGAAGTTGAGTTGATTACAAATTATTTAGGAAAGCAGTATCTTGAAGTAAGATTTGGAGATGTTGACAGAAAAGAGCTTGAATATTTCTTAAAGGATAAGAAAAAAGTAAAAGTAAGTGTCAATGGACAGGAATACAAAGGCGACAGATATGACAGCAGCATTCCAAGAAAGGGTGAGTTCAGCTATGCAAAGGATGGTGCTTACAATACTCCTAAGGCAATAAAGCTGCCGATAGACGATCTGGACCTTTCATCAGTTGACATAGTGGTAAATGCCGAGGGCTTTGCGGAAGTTTCCTATCACTACAGCAGCGACAGCAATCAGTCATCTCCGGAAAATGAAAATGCTTTTGTATTAAATGGAGCGGCTAATGCAAGTCTGTTTGGCAGTGCCAATTCTTCTGATGCATTTCAGAATGAAGCGTTAGAAGAAAAAAAGACAAATGACTTAACAAATGAAGTAGGTTCAGATGACAGCTCATCAAATATAGATGAATTATTTGATAATTTTGTAGCAGAATCTGAAAATTAATACTTATTAAAACTAAAAAATTCCTGCAGAAAGCAATATTTTAAAGATATTCAGGCTTTTTTGCAGGGATTTTTTTATTGTATATAAAACTATAATACTTGATGTATATTTTATTTGTCAGTTGTAATATTTATTAATATTAAACAATATAAAATAGCATAATTGATAATTAATAATCAAAAGATAGAAAATTTAATATGTATACATTAAAAATATAGTGATTTATCATATTGTTTATGGTATAATACAAATACAAGAGTTTTTTTGCATAAAAATAGAAAGGAGATATAAAATGAAAGGTTATGCTATGTTAAAGATTGGTCAGTCAGGCTGGATTGAGAAAGAACGTCCTGAATGCGGACCAATGGATGCTATCTGTAAACCTCTTGCTATTGCTATTTGCACTTCCGATGTGCATACATTATGGGAGGGGGCTATAGGAGAGCGCCACAATATGATACTTGGACATGAGGGCTGTGCTGAAGTAGTGGAAGTAGGCTCTATGGTAAAGGACTTTAAACCGGGTGACAGAGTTCTCGTTCCGGCAATTACACCTGACTGGAATTCTCTTGAGGCTCAGGCAGGCTTTTCTATGCATTCAGGCGGCATGCTTGCAGGCTGGAAATTCTCCAACTTTAAAGACGGAGTTTTCTCAGAGTTTTTCCACGTAAACGATGCAGACGGCAACCTTGCACTCCTTCCAAAGAGTATCAATATAGTTGATGCATGCATGCTGTCAGATATGGTTCCCACAGGCTTCCACGGAGTTGAGCTTGCTGATGTGCAGTTTGGAGATACCGTGCTTGTAATCGGTATAGGTCCGGTAGGTCTTATGTCAGTGGCAGGTGCAGCTCTCAGAGGAGCTTCAAGAATAATAGCAGTAGGAACAAGAAAGGTATGTGTTGAAGCTGCAAAAAAATATGGCGCTCAGGAGTTTATCAGCTATAAAGACGGTCCGATTTATAAGCAGGTGCTTGATATGACTGATGGAAAGGGTGTCGATAAGGTTGTTATAGCGGGAGGTGGAGTTGAAACCTTTGCTGAGGCGGTTAAATGCTTGAAAGCCGGAGGCAAAATAGGAAACGTAAACTATCTCGGCTCAGGTGATATGATAGAAATCCCTCGCGTTGAATGGGGAGTAGGCATGGGACATAAAAGGATTAATGGAGGTCTGATGCCCGGGGGAAGACTTCGCATGGAGAAGCTGTCGGCACTTGTTACAAATGGAAGACTTGACCTTGCACCTTTAAGCACACATGTATTTGATGGTTGGGAGCATGTTGAGGAAGCACTTTTCCTGATGAGAGATAAGCCTGCTGATTTAATTAAACCTGTAGTTAAGATTGCAGCAGAATAATCAGTATATGAATATACTTGTTATATCAGGTTTTTTAGGGGCAGGAAAAACTACTTTTATAAAAGAAATGGTAAAGAGATGCAAAAGAGAATTTGCCATTCTTGAAAATGAATACAGCGATTTAGGTATAGACGGCTCTAAACTTAAGAATAATGCCGAAGAAAAAGAAATTAATATATGGGAGCTTACAGAAGGCTGTATATGTTGTTCAACAAAGGGAGATTTTGCGGCTTCAATACTTACTATAGCGAATGCGGTTGACCCTGAATATCTGATAGTGGAGCCGAGCGGAGTCGGCAGGCTTGGCAATATAATAGAAAATATAAGTCGGGTGGAATATGAACGCATAGCTCTGCTTGCACCTATTACTATAGTTGACGGGTACAGCTTCAGAAATCAGTTTAATGAATTTAAAGATTTATATATTAATCAAATTAAATTTGCTAAAACTATAGTAATATCTAAAATAGAGGAGGCTGCGGCAGCTGAGAAATCAGCTCTCGCAGCTTTTTTAAAAAATATTAACCGGGAAGCCGATATAGTAAGTGAGCATTATTCAAATATGGAGCAAAGCTGGTGGGATGGGTTGCTTTTAAAGGATAACAGCGGCAATTATATTAAGGACGGTGGTAAAAATTCGGGAAATTTAAGCAATACAGAGGATTTTGAAACTCTTTCAATAGCGAATATGGGGTTAGACTCGCCGGAGCTGCTTATTAATATACTTGAAAGAATGCTGAGAGGAGAATTTGGGGATATAGTAAGAGCAAAAGGAGATATAAAAGCTGGAAAGCAAAATCTGCAGTTTGATTTGGCAGGCGGAAGATACAGCGTACTCTTAGTTGATGAGGAGGTACAGGAAAAAGCTGTGTTTATAGGCAGAGAGCTGCTAAGACAAAAAATCAGAAATTATTTTTTCAAAAAATCAGAATATATTAAAATCAGAAGATAATAAAATAAAGGAAATTTGAAGCAGGAGCTTCCGGTATCCCTTCAAAATAGTATAATACAAGTCACAGAAGGAAAATGATTCAAAATATAATTTATTGTTACTTGTATGTATTTTATATAAAAAATACAATTTAATAAGATTGAAAATAGTATAAATTAATATATTCACAAGAGTAACACGAAGCTGATAATACTTACTCTAAGAAATAGCTTATTGAGAATTTTAAAGTCTATTATATTTAAACAGTTGAATAAAGCTAAAGAAAATGCTATACTAATTGTACGAATTTATCTAATAGTTACATCTTAAAATATGTAAAAATTACTAATGCTTATTATTATAAACTGAATAAGCAGTCTTTACATATCGGTATGATTATTGATAATTTTTGTATATTATATGTGGTGCATGATATGGGCATAGATTATGAGCAGCAAAGCGGACCGATAATATCCGCTTTATCTATAAAGAAGGAGGTAAGCATAGACAGCAGGTTACTAAAAATGTTTTAGCGGCATATAGTCTGTTTTCAAAGGTAGGTTTTAAGACTGCCGGCAAGCGGCAGTATAAAGGGCTAAAATATTTCTAAAAGGAGGAATATACATTGAAGGGGTTAAATGATATTATCTTATCAGTAAATAATTTTCTTTCAAGTTATATCTTAGTTGTTGCTTTGGTGTTAGGAGGAATCTGGTTTTCCATTAATCTCGGTTTTGTACAGGTCAGAGGTTTTGGAGAGGGAATGAAAAGGACCTTTGGAGGTCTTTTCAATAAAAAAGGCGCTGCCGGAGCTGACGGCATGTCATCATTTCAGGCATTGGCTACGGCGATTGCGGCTCAGGTAGGTACAGGAAATATAGCCGGAGCTGCTACAGCTATAGCAACCGGAGGTGCAGGAGCTATATTCTGGATGTGGATCGCAGCTTTTCTCGGTATGTCGACTATATATGCCGAGGCGGTAATGGCGCAGAAATTTAAAAAGGTCGGTTCGGACGGGGAAGTCACCGGAGGACCGGTATACTATATTCAGGCTGCCTTTAAAGGTGGGCTTGGAAAAGCTCTTGCAGGAATTTTTGCAGTGCTTATAGTATTTGCACTTGGATTTATGGGTAACGGAGTGCAGTCAAACTCAATAGCCGCTGCTTTTAACAAGGCTTTTGGAGTTCCTCAGTATATTATGGGCATCTTTGTTGCCTGCATTGCACTGTTTGTCTTTGTAGGCGGTATAAAGAGGATTGCACAGGTGGCAGAGATGGTAGTTCCTTTTATGGCGGCTTTTTATATAGTGGGCTCACTTGTGGTAATTATTGCGCATATAGGAGAAATTCCTTATGCATTTAAGTCCATCTTTGTAGGTGCTTTTAATCCTCAGGCAGTAGCAGGTGGAGCTATAGGTGCTACTGTAAAGATAGCAGTTACTAAAGGAATTGCAAGAGGGCTTTTTTCAAATGAAGCCGGTATGGGTTCTACCCCCCATGCACATGCAGTGGCTAAGGTTGACCATCCGGTAGAGCAGGGTTTTGTAGCTATAATAGGCGTATTTATAGATACCTTTATAGTTCTTAATATGACTGCCTTTGTTATATTAACTTCTGTTAAATTAAATACTGCTGTAGATGCAACAGGAGCTAAGATTACAGGAGCTGCGCTTACACAGCTTGCTTATTCGACAGTATTCGGTAAAGGCGGAGATATATTTATAGCTATATGTCTTTTCTTCTTCGCATTTTCCACCATTATAGGCTGGTATTTCTTCGGCCAGGCAAATATCAAGTATCTGTTTGGGCCCGGAGCGGTAAAGATTTATGCGGGAGTAGTAGCGGTATGTATTTTCCTCGGCTCACTTGCTGAGGTAGATATAGTGTGGAATCTTGCCGACTGCTTCAACGCTTTTATGGTAGTTCCCAATATAATTGCCTTGTTTGCTCTTACAAATGTAGTCAAACAGGTGCATAAGGACTATTTTGAAAATTTTAAAAATAAGAAAAAGTAAATTAAGCATAGACCTGAAAACAATGACTAATGTAGAGTTAGTTAATTTATAAATTTTTAGTAATAAATAGAGTTTCAAAAAATACAATTTTAATATATAATGTAAATAAAAGGTATCGGGTTGAGGTTTTACGGGAGAGCTCCGGCATCGGACACCGAAGAGGCAAGCTTGTATATGTCAGTGCATATAAAGGTGAATCTTTCAGGTAAAAGGACTGTAGAACGGACCGTATTCTGAATTATACAGTTATTTATGTAAAAGACAGAAAGGACGACTACACTTACAGATGTGTTCGTCCTTTTTATTAGAGTTTAAAGTGTTAAGAATATAACAAAATATTTATACTTTAAAATATTTGGAGGCAGATTCACAGATGAAAAGAAAGTATATAATTATGACAAACAATCCTCTGGTCAATAAAACTTTAAAGGATGAGTGTGAGGTCAGATATATATCAGGAACTTATGAGGAAATACTTCAGGCAATAAGAGATAGGATACATCTTGGTTATAGGCTTATGTCACATCCGCTTTCAGGAAGTGTGAAGCCCGGCGAAACTCCTTATAAATCAGTTATGCTAAGTACGGATAAGGGAAGGCTTGATATAAAATCTCTTTCTATGATTGAATCTGCAATTCAAAGCTGCAAAAAGTTCAACTCTACAAAAGACAGCTATGATGACAGAGTATTGGAGGATTTCCAAACCGTTGATTTATCATTAATTAAGAGCGGTATTGATGCTGCACTTGGTTAATTATAATATAAATATATGGCAGGGCGGAAATGCCAAGCTGTAAATAATTTCATTTAAGGAGGTAAATGATAAGTGAAACTTGAATTGGGAAGTATTTTTATCAAGGACATTCAGTTTGCATCTGAATTAAAGATTGACTCAGGTGTTCTGTATGTATCTAAGGAGGCACTTAGAGAAGTAGTCCTTGAGGATGAAAAAATTAAAAGTGTTGAGTTTGACATCGCTAAACCTGGTGAATCAGTAAGAATTACACCTGTAAAGGATGTCATTGAACCTAGGGTAAAGGTTGAAGGCAGAGGCGGCATCTTTCCTGGAGTTATAGCACCGGTTGATACTGTGGGCGAGGGTAAAACCTATGCACTTAAGGGTATGGCTGTAGTTACTGCAGGAAAGATAGTAGGCTTCCAGGAAGGCGTTATAGATATGGTGGGAAAGGGAGCCGAATATACTCCATTTTCAGAAACCCTTAATCTTGTGATGGTATGTGAGCCTGTAGAGGGGATCAAGCAGCATGACTATGAGCAGGCTGTAAGATTTGCGGGATTCAGAGTTGCAGTTAAGCTTGGAGAACTTGCAAAAGAGCTTACTCCGGATGAAACCAGAGTTTATGAAACCCCCACCATTAAAGAGGGCTTTACAATGTATCCCGGGCTTCCAAGAGTTGCTTATGTGCAGATGCTTCAGAGTCAGGGACTTTTACATGACACCTATGTTTATGGAGTAGATGCAAAGAAGATAGTTCCTACTATACTTAATCCTACAGAGATTATGGACGGAGCGATTGTATCAGGAAACTGTGTATCTGCATGCGATAAGAATCCTACCTATGTACATCTTAACAATCCGGTGGTTCATGATTTATTTGACCAGCATGGGAAAACAATTAACTTTGTATGCCAGATAATTACTAACGAAAATGTATACCTTGCTGATAAGCAGAGGTCTTCAGACTGGACAGCCAAAATTTGCAAAATGCTTGACCTTGACGGAGTTATAGTATCGCAGGAGGGCTTTGGGAATCCTGATACAGACCTTATAATGAACTGCAAAAAGATTGAAGCGGAAGGTGTTAAAACTGTTATAATTACAGACGAGTACGCAGGCAGAGATGGAAAATCACAGTCACTTGCTGATGCGGATGCAGCAGCGGATGCAGTGGTTACAGGCGGAAATGCAAATGAAGTAGTTATACTTCCTAAGCTTGACAAGGTTATAGGAACACTTGACTACATTACAAAGATTGCTGGTGCAAGTGATAAAACCGTACTTGAAGACGGCTCATTAGAGGTTGAGCTTCAGGTAATCACAGGTGCAACCAATGAAACAGGCTTTAATAAGCTTAGTGCAAGATAGGAAAGGAGAGTTATAAGGTGATTAGAATAGTTCATTATATAAACCAGTTCTTTGCACAGATAGGCGGAGAAGAAAAAGCAGGCTATGAAGCTGAGCTTAGAGTAGGCGAGGTCGTTGGACCCGGACTGGCACTTCAGGCAGGATTTAAGGGAGAAGCTGAGATTGTAGCAACAATAGTCTGCGGTGACTCTTACTTTAATGAGAATCTTGACAAAGCCAAAGCAGATATACTTGAAATGGTTAAATCTCAGAAGCCTGATTTATTTATAGCTGGACCGGCATTTAATGCAGGACGCTACGGTGTTGCCTGTGGAACTATATGCGCTGAGGTTCAGGAGAAGCTTGGCATACCCGCGGTAACCGGAATGTATGTTGAAAACCCTGGTGCTGATATGTTTAAGAAAGATGTTTATATGATAGCCACTAAAAACAGTGCGGCAGGAATGAGAGCAGCAGTAGGAAAATTGGTTCCGCTTGCACTTAAGCTGGCTAAAAAAGAGCGTATAGGTACAGCAGAGGAAGAAGGCTACATCCCTAACGGAGTGCGTGTAAACTTTTTTGAGAAAGAAAGAGGCTCAAAGAGAGCTGTGGATATGCTTCTTAAAAAGCTTGCCGGTGAAGAGTTTGTCACAGAATATCCTATGCCGACTTTTGACAGAGTGGAGCCGAATCCTCCGGTTAAAGACCTTTCAAAAGCAAAGATTGCACTTGTTACCTCAGGCGGTATCTGCCCGAAGGGAAATCCTGACCATATTGAAAGCTCAAATGCTACACGTTACGGAGAGTATGATATCACCGGAGTAAATGACCTTACAGCAGATACTTATGAAACTGCCCACGGCGGCTATGACCCTGTATATGCAAATGAAGATGCGGACAGAGTGCTTCCTGTGGATGTATTGAGAGATATGGAGAAGGAGGGAAAGATAGGCAGCCTTCATCATTTATTCTATACCACGGTAGGAAACGGTACAGCAGTAGCCTCTGCGAAGAAATTTGCTGACGAATATGCTCCTAAACTGAAGGAAGCGGGAGTTGATGCAGTTATCCTTACCTCTACCTGAGGCACCTGTACTCGTTGCGGTGCAACGATGGTAAAAGAGATTGAAAGAGCGGGCATACCGGTAGTCCATGTATGTACTGTTACTCCGATTTCAATGACAGTTGGCGCAAACAGAATAGTTCCTGCTATTGCCATACCTCATCCGCTTGGCAATCCTGCACTTGACCATGACGAAGAAAAATCACTTCGCCGCAAGATAGTTGAGAAAGCACTGAATGCACTTGCTACTCCGGTTGACGGTCAAACTATATTCTAAGCTTTAAATTATTGATATGGTATAAGTACAAACTTTAATATAATAAGAGAAGCCGCCAGATTCAGCGAATGTCGAATTTGGCGGCTTCTCATTTATTTTGGTAAATAGTTTTTGTAATATTGATTTTACCGGAAAGCATTGCAAAGCTTTTTCTCCAATCCTATGTGACAGAAAGTGCTATTTATATAAAAAAAGTTTTAATAAAAATCTAATTTTTAGCAGGGTTTTTTTATTGAAAGAACAGACGCTTTTTAGTATAATTAAAACTTGTATCACAATATTTTCAGCAGATATTATTTATGATATTTTAAGGAGAATAAGAAATGAAAAAAGTATTAATGGGAGTTTTACTTGCAGGTGCAATTATATCAAGTATATTTATGGCAGGAGCCTGTTCAAGCCCTAAGGTTGGAAATTCTGAGCAGCAGAGCAAGGAAGCCAGTGAAAGTGCAAAAGCAGCTTATGAGATGTCTATGGGAGAAACGGGAGGAAGGGATGATAAGGTTCCTGACCCTACAGCTCCAAAGGTTGAGAGAGTGTCTATATATATCCCGGGACCGGGAGGAATAACCCAGAGCATGGATTCAATAGATACTCTTGATGCGGGGCTGCTTTTTGCTAAGTTTGCAGAGCTGAATGTGACAGACCAGAAGGCGCAGCTGGAATCATTTGATATTACCGGAGATAAGGGAGTGCTTTCACTTAGCGGTGTGGATATAAATAATAAGCAGCTTATGGCAGCTATAGCAAATACCTATATAGATAATTTTGAATTAGCCAATATAACTATTGAAGTAGACGGCCAGAGTATAAGTGATACTACAGATATGAAATTTGAAACCGATATTAATAAATCAGGCAATGTTAAAATAAATACAGTTACTACCCTTAATGGAAGTGAATCCAGTGGTGAAAGCCAATAGCTTTTATTAAAATATTAAGCTGCTTGTGCATAAAAACTTATAAAATAATGAATATATAGGGCATGAGATTTTAGAAAGGACCGGGAGCAAAATGTGTAAGAAAAAGAAAAAATTTTATATAACTACGGCGATAGCGTATGCCTCAGGAAAACCGCATATAGGAAATACTTATGAGATTATACTTGCCGATGCGATTGCAAGATTTAAAAGATGTCAGGGATATGAGGTTTATTTTATGACGGGCTCTGACGAGCATGGGCAGAAGGTAGAAGCAAAAGCTGTTGAAGCGGGCAAAACTCCGAAGGAATATGTAGATGAAGCGGTAGGGAATATAAAAACCATATGGGACCTCATGGACACTTCATACGATAAGTTTATGAGAACTACTGACAGTGACCACGAACTTCAGGTTCAGAAAATATTTAAAAAGCTTTATGAGCAGGGAGATATTTATAAGAGTAAGTATGAAGGCATGTACTGTACCGCCTGTGAAAATTATTTTACCAACAGTCAATTAGCTGACGGAAAATGCCCTGATTGCGGAGCAGAGGTGCATAAGGCTGAAGAAGAAGCGTATTTCTTTAAAATGAGCAAGTATGCCGACAGATTAATAGAGCATATTAATAATAATCCTGAATTTATACAGCCGGTATCAAGAAAGAATGAAATGATGAATAACTTTCTTATTCCGGGACTTCAAGACCTCTGTGTATCAAGGACAAGCTTTAAATGGGGAATTCCGGTGACCTTTGATGATAAGCATGTAATTTATGTCTGGCTTGATGCCCTCACCAATTATATAACAGGTATAGGCTATGACTGCGACGGAAATCACAGTGAATTATTTAAAAGGATGTGGCCTGCCGACCTTCATCTGATAGGTAAGGATATAGTACGTTTCCATACAATTTACTGGCCTATATTCTTAATGGCTCTTGATGTGGAGCTGCCTAAGCAGGTTTTTGGACATCCTTGGCTTTTACAGGGTGAAAATAAGATGAGCAAATCAAAGGGAAATGTGCTTTATGCAGATACTCTGGTAGATTTTTTCGGAGTTGATGCAGTAAGATATTTTGTACTTCATGAAATGCCTTTCGATAATGACGGCACCATAGGCTGGGAGTTTATGATAGAGAGGTATAATTCAGACCTTGCCAATATTCTGGGAAATCTGGTGTCACGTACGGTGTCGATGACAAATAAATACCTTGGAGGAGTGCTGAGCAATACCAAGGATGACAGTGAGCCTTCACATATTGAGTATGACAGAGAATTAAAGGATACTGTAATGCTTGCAGCTGAAAGAGCAAATGCAAAAATGAATGAGCTCAGAGTAGCTGAGGCAATTACTGAGATTTGGACTATATTTAAACGCTGCAATAAATATATAGATGAAACAGCTCCTTGGATACTTGCAAAGGATGAAGGCAAGTATGCAAGACTTGAAAATGTACTTTATAATATAGCTGAGGCTATAACGATAGGAGCTTCACTGCTTGAAAGCTTTATGCCTGAAACTGCAAGAGATATATTATATGAGATTGGAGCTGACAGGAGAGATTTTGAAGACATGGATAAGTTCGGACTTCTGCCGGATAAGACAAGGGTAGCTCGTGAGGGCAGAATATTGTTTGCGAGAATGGATGCAAATGAAGTTATGTCAAGAGTGGAAAAGCTGAATGCCTCAAATACATCCTCAGATAAAGCGGACAATCTAATTGATAAGGCGGAAGGGATGGATATAGAGACTAAGCCAATAATTGAATATGATGACTTTGTAAAGCTTCAGCTTCAGGTAGGTACAGTAGTTAAATGTGAAGAAGTAAAAAAATCAAAAAAGCTTCTTTGCTTACAGGTAAAGATAGGCTCAGCTACAAGACAGATATTAAGCGGGATAAAGGCCTGGTATAAGCCTGAGGAGCTTATAGGAAAACAGGTGCTGGTGCTGGTAAATTTAAAGCCGAGAGAGATTGCCGGTATGGTGTCAGAGGGCATGATATTAAGTGCTGAAGATGATGTCGGAAGCCTTGCTGTAATGTCGCCTCAAAAAACAGTAAAAGATGGAGCGGAGGTTTTATAAAATTAAATAATTATTTTATAGCAATATCTAAGGAAGAGCTTTTATAGCTCTCCTTAGATATTGTTCATATATCAGAAAAATATTATATTGAATAGGTGCACCTTATAATACTGCATATAATAGCAGTAAATATATTTATAGCTTTGAGGTAAAGGATGATAATAGATACACACACACACTATAATGACGAAGCTTTTGATTTAGATAGAGATGAAATTATAAAGAAGCTTTATGAGCAGGGGATAGAAAAGGCTGTCAATATAGGAACTAACCTAAAAACTACTTTAGAATGCATAGAGCTTGCAGAAAAATATGGCGGCATATACGCAAGTGCAGGCATACATCCCTCCTATGCAGCAGAAGCTTCAGCAGAAGTGCTTGATAAAATAAAGAAAATATGTGAGAATAAAAAGGTCCTTGCAATAGGAGAAATAGGACTTGATTATCACTGGGAGGACTCGGAAAAAGAGCTGCAAAAAGAAGTATTTAAAAAGCAGCTTGAGCTTGCAGCGGAGGTTTCACTTCCGGTAGTGATACATTCAAGAGATGCTGCTCAGGATACTTTTGATATATTAAAAGAAAGCAAGGTTGTGAAAATCGGCGGAGTAATGCACTGCTATTCCTATGGGGTGGAGCTTGCCAGAGAGTACCTGAAGCTTGGAATGTTTTTTGGAATAGGAGGGGTGGCTACTTTTAAAAATGCAAGAAAGCTCAAGGAGGTAATAGAGTATTTACCTATTGAGGCTATAGTGCTTGAAACGGACTGTCCCTATCTTGCTCCTGAACCCTTTAGAGGAAAGAGAAATTCTTCCTTATATCTTAAATATGTGGCGGCAGCGATAGCTGATATCAAGGGAGTAAGTATGGAGTATATTATTAAACAGACAAATGAAAATGCCTATGCACTGTATAAAAGGTTGAAATAAAGGAGATAGATTAGATGCTTAGGATTTCAAATCCTGCCAACACACTTGATGTAATAAAGAAGCACAGGTTCACTTTATGCAAGAAATACGGTCAGAATTTTCTCATAGATGCTCATGTGCTGGATAAGATAATAGCTTCGGCAGATATAGGTGACAGCGATATTGTCATTGAGATAGGTCCGGGCATAGGGAGCCTTACACAGCTGCTTGCTGCTAAAGCTAAAAAGGTTATAGCGGTTGAGATAGACAAGCTTTTAATACCTATATTAAATGAAACTCTGTCGGAATATAAAAATGTTGAAATTGTCAATAAGGATATATTGAAGACGGACATAAAAAAACTAATTGAAGCCTATTCAGGTTCAGGAAAGATAAAAGTAGTTGCAAATCTTCCTTATTATATCACTACAGCGATAGTTATGAAGCTTCTTGAAGAGAAGCATCCTCTGGACAGCATAACCGTGATGGTGCAGAAGGAGGTGGCAAGGCGCATGCAGGCGCTTCCCGGAAGTAAAGACTATGGTGCTATGTCGCTGGCAGTTGCATATTACTCTGAGGCAAGCCTGGTGGCAGTAATATCGCCTAGCTGCTTCATACCTAAGCCTAAAGTCGAATCGGCAGTAATAAAGCTTGACATAAAAGAAAAAAAAGGTTATAAAACAATTAATGAAGCATTACTTTTTAAAATTATCAGAGCTTCCTTTAATCAGAGAAGAAAGACTCTGCAAAATGGGCTTATAAATTCAGCTGAGCTTGGATTTGATAAGGAGAGGATAGCACAGGCATTAAAAAATACCGGACTTAATCCGGCTATAAGGGGAGAAGCCTTGGATTTAGATGCTTTCATAAGGCTTGCAGACGAGCTTGCAATACAGGCATAAGCTTTGAAAAACACCTGCATTATATGGGAAAGATAACTTTTTAATCATATTAAATAACGGATTAATTTATATACAGGTTAAAATTTATGAAGAAAAGGAAAGAGATAAAAATTAGTAAAAAAAATAAAAAAGCTGGTAAAAATACAAATAATAAATTTCTGATTTTATTTCAAAATATTATTAATAGGATAAGGCTCTATGCTGCTGATACTGCAAATTTTAAGGTTATTGCCGGGATTGCCACAGTAGCCGTAATAGTATGTATTTATGGGATAATAGCAGTGAGCGGAGCATTTATCAAAATATCGCCGGCTACGCCTTCATCGGCAGATATGGCAGGCAGCGATGCACAGACTGCTCAGGTCATGGCACTTTCACCTACGGGAGCACAGTTTCCTTCACTGAATATGGCGGTACCTACTACAGCACCTGTACCCGAATTTATAAGGATAGGGGTTCAGCATCCTATTATAAAAGACTTACAGGAAAGGCTTATGTATCTGGGATTTATGGAAAATGATGAGCCCTCCGATTATTATGGTCCGGTGACTGAGGCGGCAGTTAAAATTTTCCAAAGACAGAATGATTTGTCACAAGACGGTATAGTAGGAAGAAGCACTTACGAAATGATAATGGCGGAAGACGCCAAGTTTTATGCGGCTAAAAACGGAGATTCAGGAGACGATATTTACAGAATACAGTCAAGACTTTATGAGCTTGGCTATCTTGCAGAAGAGGGGCAGGTCAGCGGCAGCTTTGGAGATAAAACTGAAGAAGCGGTGAAAAAGCTTCAGGAGGTAAACTCACTCGAGCAGGACGGAAAGGTGGGACTAAAGACTCTTAATCTGATTTATTCCGACCAGGTTAAGGCAAATCTCCTTGCTTATGGTGAAAAAAGCGATGTAGTGCTTGCCTTGCAGAAAAAGCTTTTTGAGCTTGGCTATATGACCAGTGTACCTGACGGAAGCTATGGAGATGATACCATAATAGCGGTTAAAGCTTTTCAGTCTAAAAATGACCAGGTGGTTGACGGATATTTGGGACCCTCTACAAGGGCAGCTATCCTTTCAGGCACTGCCATTCCAAACGGTCTTTCACTTGGCGACCAGAGTGAGCAGGTAAAAAATGTTCAAAAGATGTTGAATAAATGGGGCTATCTGCCGGCTGACAATATAAGCGGATATTTTGGAGAAGAAACTGTTCAGGCTGTCAAAGCCTTTCAGTCAAGAAATTCACTTTCAGCAGACGGCTCGGTAGGTGCTTTCACTATAGCGAAGCTTACGGCAGAAAATGCGGTAAGACCGGCACCGGTAGTACCTAAAACTACTGCAGCTGTAAGAAGCGGCGGCAATAATAACAGAGGCGGCAATTCCGGAAAAAGCAATAAGAGCGGCGGTGGTAATTCAGCACCTGCCTACACAGGCGGAGGAGGAGTTGGAACCTTGCTTTCCGTAGCTTCTTCCAAGGTCGGAACTCCTTATGTGTGGGGGGCTAAGGGACCGGGAGCATTTGACTGTTCAGGCTTTGTGTATTGGTGCCTGAATAATGCAGGTGTAAATCAGAGCTATCTGACAAGCTCAGGCTGGCAGAGTGTAGGAAAATATACCCGAATAAGCAGCTTTTCAGATTTAAGAGCCGGCGATATAGTCGTAGTGAGCGGGCATGTGGGGATATGTGCAGGCGGAGGCGCTGTAATTGATGCTTCGTCGTCAAACGGCAGAGTGGTTACCAGGTCTTTAGGCGGCTGGTGGCAGAGGAATTTTATAGTTGGCTGGAGAATCTTCTAGGTGGAAAGAATCTGCACTCTATTAAAAACATATTTTTAATAAAATAGCGTATATTTAAAGTAAAGAAACGCCGACTCCGGCAGATACCGGTTCCGGCGTTTTTTCTATTTGGGATTATTCCAGGGCTCTTATATTTATATCTGTATAAGATTAAATTCGGTTTCAGCTTCATGCAGCAGGAAAGCCTCTCTTTTATGGCAGGTAAATACAAGGATTTGCGTGTCATAAAATTTATTGAGCCAGGTCAGAGTGGTTAAAAGTCTATGTTCATCATAGTTTACGAAGCTGTCGTCAAAGATAAGAGGGAGCGGCTCTCCCTCTCCCTGAAGCAGCTTAGTGCTTGCAAGTCTCAGTGCCAGATAAATCTGGTCCATAGTTCCGCTGCTGAGCTGCTCTATAGGGACAAGTTTATTCTTGGTATTCATAAATACATTAAGATTTTCATCAACTGACATTGAATCATAAACACCATCGGTGATAGCTTTAATAAATTTTGAGGCTTCCGCATTGAGATGCATGCCAAAAGAATTTCTGATTGTAAGAGAGAGCTGCTGTATCGTTTCATACGCCATATCTATCGCAGAAACTTCGGTTTGCAGCCTGTCATTTTCAGAAATGACATGTTTAAGTGTAGTATTTTCATCTCTGAGGTTGGAAAGATGTTCAATTTGCTTTTCAAGCTCCCACTGATTTTTTTGCTGAAGCTCAATTTTAGAATCATATCTTTCATTAAGGCTGTGCAGCTGAGAAATTTCTTCGTCAATGCTTTCAACTTCTCTCTCTAAATTACTGATTTTTAATGAAATATCTTGCAGAGCATCAAGGTTTTCATTAAGAATCTCCAAATCCGGCAGAGGCTCGTCCAAGTCTTCATCCATGCCGTCAAAAAGTTCAAGAAGCTCTGAGGTGGCAGTTTTTAAAAGCTTTTTCTGTGAAGAAAAAGTTTTTATTATAAATTCGGAAGCAATTAAAAAACCCAGGCAGAGCACTGCACTTACTCCAAGAAAAATATTATGCTTTAAAATTGATGAGCTGCTGCTTAGGTTTTCAGGTCCTGAAATAAATAAATAAACTGTGAGCGCGGCAAAAAGGACGGAAAGTATTATGCTTAATACTGCTACAAACTTAAAGTGCTGTTTGGAAACCTTACTTTTAGCATAGTCAAAATTTTGATATACCGAGTTGAGGTCGCTTTGAAATTCTTCTATTTCATCTCTGTCATCAAAGCCGTTATCTTCAAGAATTTGATGATTAGTTGAAAGCTCTTCCATAAGCTTTGCTCGGGCTTTAAGAAGCTCGGCTTCTTTTTGTTGATTTTTCTCTTTCTCTTCTCTTAAGAAATTTATAGTATTTATATATAGGGGAGAATTTATCTCTTTTTCTATATTTATAATTTCAGTAAGGTTTGCGTTATAGTCTTGTGTAGCCTCGTGATGTATTTGTGAAGTAAAAACCTTTTTTTGGGCTTTAAGAAGCTCGCCTGCTTTAGTAATATTTATTGAAAAATCTCCGGAGCTGTTCATATTTGAAATATGGTGTTTCAGCTCATTAATCATACCCTTTTCAGTAGCACTTTTAAGCTGACCTATGCTTACCGTATTTGCATAGGCGGTCTCAGTAAGCCCGCACATAAGCTCATCAAGGAGAGCTTTGGGATTTTCTACCGGCAGTCCTCGGCTTTCATTGACAATAATGAGGGGATTGGCGGCATTTTTTGAAAAGTTTCTTTCAATTCTGTAGACTTCATTATTATATTCTACCTTCATAACACCTGCATAGGGACTTTCAATATCCCAAGGCTCATATCTTGACCAGGTATCATTTTTGCTTGCACGGCCTCTTGCTCTTTCCAGACCGTAGAGCATAGCTCTTATAAAAGTATGTATAGTGGATTTTCCGGTTTCATTATAGCCATAGATAATATTAAGCTTATTACCGAAATCTATGTGCTGCCCATGAAATTTACCAAATCCCTTTATATCAATTTCAAGAAGCTTCATTCCTATCCCCTTTCTTCGGTAGTATGCAAAAGTGCATTTATACCATAACAAAGTGCTTTTTTATCAACATCACTAAGCTCAGGCTTATAAAATTCCTGGATAAAAAAGCCTATCATGTCAGTAGGGTGGTCAGCACAGAGCTTGGCAAAATTATATTGAGGCTCAGTATCATCTATGATTTGTGAAATTTTAATTTTATTTTGGAAAATTCCTAAATCGAACTCAATATCAGGGTCGCGCACACCGCGTATTTTTATTCTGTAAATATTATTTAAGCCTCTTTTATTTACCTCATCTGAAATGCTCATTAAAAGCTCAGAATTAGTTGAGGCAGGACTTACATTTATTATCAGTGATATATATTGTACACGTGCGGAAGGAATAAATTCAAGCTTGACCACTTCTGCACTTATATCATCAATTTCAGCATAGTAGAATCCGTGCCTGCCGGTTTCAGTAATATCGAGAGGCTCAGGAGAACCACAGTAAACCACTTTATTTTCAACAAGTACCTGAGGCTTATGTATATGTCCGAGCGCAACATAGGAAAAGCCTGCCCTGCCCAGTTCATTTTTATCAAAGGGCACATGACTTAAATCTCCGCCGTGTGCCATAAGTATATTGATACGGCCGTTGTCAGGAGCCTTAATTCCTGCAAGCAGGTTTTCACGTATTTCATAAGTATAATATGAAAAGCCGTAGATTTCAGTATTAATATCAGGAAGAAAAACACTGCTTATATCAGGAGTTTTTATATAGTGTACATTGTCGGACCAGGGAAAAGAATGTATTGCTGAATTTTCACTGATTCGGTCGTGGTTGCCCGCTGTTATAATTACATTTACTTGAGGGATAGTGGAAAAAAGGTAGCTGACCTCTTTTATATCCCTGATTATAGGCTGCCTGTGAAAGAGGTCTCCAGCTATGAGCAAAAGGTCAACCTGTCTTTTTTTACATTCATTTACTATAATAGAAAGAGAATTTTTTATATCCGCAGCTCTTTCTTTGCTCCAGGGCTTGTTGGTATCGGGATTCATTCCATAATGAAGGTCACCAGTATGTATAAGTTTCATAATTTCACCCAGATAATTTTATAATATTATATCTCACAGTTTCCTACTGTACGAGGGAAAGGAAGCACATCTCTTATATTTGAAATACCTGTAAGGTACATCACACATCTTTCAAATCCAAGACCGAAGCCTGAATGTGTAGCAGAACCGTATTTTCTTAAGTCGAGGTAAAAGCCGTAGGAGCTTATATCCATATTGAGAGCGTTGATTCGTTCCACAAGCTTAGCATAATTGTCTTCACGCTGACTGCCTCCTATGATTTCACCTATTCCGGGTACCAGACAGTCCATGGCAGCAACGGTTTTATTATCAGGGTTAAGCTTCATATAAAAGGCTTTTATATCCTTTGGATAATCAGTTACAAATACAGGCTTTTTGAAAATTTTTTCAGTAAGATACCTTTCATGTTCAGTTTGAAGGTCGCAGCCCCAGCTTACCTTATATTCAAATTTATTATTATGCTTTTCAAGGATTTCTATAGCTTCGGTGTAGGTGATACGCCCAAAGTCTGATTCTGCAACATTTTTAAGTCTTTCAAGCAGCCCCTTATCTATAAAATCATTAAAAAATTTCATTTCCTCAGGAGCGCTTTCAAGTACAAAGTTTATAATATACTTAAGCATGCTCTCGGCGACATCCATATTATCGACAAGGTCTGCGAATGCCATTTCAGGCTCTATCATCCAAAATTCGGCGGCATGTCTTGCCGTATTTGAATTTTCAGCTCTGAAGGTCGGACCGAAGGTATAAATATTTTTAAATGCCATAGCAAAAGCTTCTCCGTTTAACTGTCCGCTGACAGTAAGTGAAGTTTCTTTATTGAAAAAGTCCTGCGAGAAATCTACCTCTCCTTTTGCGGTTCTAGGTGGGCTGTCAAGATTGAGAGTAGTGACTCTAAACATTTCTCCGGCACCTTCGGCATCACTGCCTGTGATTATAGGAGTATGAACATATACAAAGCCTCTTTCATAAAAAAAGCTATGTATGGCAAAGGCAATAAGTGAGCGTACTCTGAATACTGCCTGGAAAGTATTTGTTCTTGGTCTGAGATGCGAGATGCTGCGTAAAAACTCAAGTGAATGACGTTTTTTCTGGAGAGGGTACTCAGGTGAGGAAAGACCCTCTACTTTAACAGCAGTTGCCTGTATTTCAAAGGGCTGCTTTGCCTCCGGAGTTTCCACAAGCTTACCCTTGATAATAAGCGCAGCCCCTATATTTATTTTTCTGATTTCTTCAAAATTACCAAGGCTTTCACTATAAACTATTTGCAGCTGCTCAAAACAGGTACCGTCACTGAGCATTATAAAACCAAAAGCTTTTGAATCACGGTTTGAGCGTACCCAGCCTCCAAGCTCTATTTCCTGCTCTATATAATTTTTTGGATTTTTATAAATATCACGTATATTTACTAAGTTCATACGCTTGCCTCTCTTCTGTATATTATATATTATATTCTTATCAGTAAATTATATTTAAGCTTAATATTTTATTAAATATTATGTAAAAATTGGCAAATTTGCTATATATGCTGTGAAAAATACTGATTCATATCATTATAGCATAAGTATACAGAAATAGTATAGTAAAAGATGAGATTTTATAAAGCTAAAATGGCTAATCATTTTAGTAAAATTACTTGAATAAAGCTGGAAATAGTAGTATTCTCATTGTATATAATATATTAGGCAGTACAAAATAAGGAGGATCAAAATGAAATTAAAAGATGTGATAGTTATAACTTTATTGGGAGTCGCAGGTCTTGTGATAAGTATGGTACTTGGGATGGTTGTTGAAATATTTGGAATATACGGATTGTTTTTAAATACTTCATTGGGGAGCTTGCTCTCTGCTCCCATCTACTTTGCGATGTGCCATAAGATACATAAGAGAGGAACAGTATTTCTTTACTATTTAATTATGGGGCTTGTTTATACGTTAATCGGCTTTTTCCCTATGTTGTTTATACTTTTGGCGGCAGGCTTGGTAGGTGAGGTTATTATATTTAAGGCAGAAAATTATACTAACGATACCACCATTGCGGTTTCATATATTATATCTCAGGCTGTATATTCTTTACACGGTTTTTTCTTCATATTAATCTTAGGAGTTCAGGGACTGGTCAAAACCTTTCCGAATTTATTTACGCTTGAGGCGGTGCAGCGTATACATGATATCTTTTTAAATTTCAGAAATATAATGATAATTCTGTTAATACAGATAGTTGCTTCATTTATAGGCACTCTTTTCGGGAAACAGGTTAATAAAAGATTTTTTAATAAAAATAAAACCTCATACGCAAATCATGGAGGAATCCTGAAATAAGTGAAGGAAGGTTTAATTTATGAATAATTATTTCATCAATAATTCTCCGGTGATAAAACCTTTAAGTATATGTATGTTAATTATAATTTTCACTTTAACTACATTGATAAGCACTGCTTATATTTACTGGATTATAACAGGATGTTGCTTTATCATTTTACTTGTCTTAAATAAAAGGAAAGCCGTATACTTTGCGGCTGCATTCGTTTTGCTCTATGCTTTGATTTATTTAATTAACTATTTCATACGTCAGGGAGCCTGGGTTGGAGCATTGTACAGCATGGCTTTAATAGGCATCAAGCTTTATCCTTTATGGCTTTTATCGGCTGCTATGACTTCTTACGATACATCTCAGATTATGAATTCTTTAAGATACCTGCAGCTGCCAAACAGGCTCTGTGTCGCAGTTGCTATATTTTTCAGATTTTTGCCTGATTATATGGATTATTTTAAGGAAATCAAAGAGGGACTTATAGTAAGAGGCTTTGGGTTTGATATAAGAAAGCCCGGCAGAAGCATAGAATTTTATATAGTGCCTATGATTAATAAGGCATTTGCAACCGGAGAAATTATAACTGCTTCAATGATTACAAAAGGCATAGAGTATAATTGCAAAAAAACTTTTTACAGAGAGGCTAAACCTGGAAAAATTGATTTTATAATTGTCTTTACAGGAATATTATTATTAATGGTAAGCTTATGGATAAAATACTTTCAATAGATATAAAGCAGTTTAATTATGGAGATGAAACTGTACTTAAAAATATAAAACTTTCTGTTTATAAGGGGGAATGCCTTGTATTTACAGGGCTTTCAGGCTGCGGTAAAACTACACTTTTACGATTGCTTAACAGACTTATTCCTGATATTTATGAGGGAGAGCTGACAGGCAGTATTGAAATACTGGGCAGCAGTATAGAGTCCTATAAGAGCGGAGAGCTTGCAAGGTACGTAGGCAATGTCTGCCAAAATATTAATGAGCAGTTTTTTTCAAATAATTTAGAGGACGAAATAGCCTTGGTTGGAGAAAATCTCGGTATGGAGCAAAAGCTGCTGTATAAAAAGGTCAATGCCGCTATTGAAAAATTTTCTCTTTTAAAATTAAAAAATATGCCTATAAGAAAACTCTCAGGAGGGCAAAAACAGAAAGTAGCGGTAGCCTCAACACTTATATATGATACTGATATTATAATATTCGATGAGCCCTCGGCAAGCTTGGACTATAAATCAACAGAAGCCTTAAAGGAAACCTTAAAATATTTAAAAAGTCTGAATAAAACTATAATAATAGCAGAACACAGATTATATTATCTTAGAGATATACTTGACAGGCTTATAGTCCTTAAAGAGGGTACGGTAAGGGCTGTGTATTCGTCAAAAGAGCTTACAAAACAAATTCAGCTAGAGAACCATCTAAGAAGCTTTACTGAATATGATTTAGACTATGAGGCTTTAGATTATAAAAATGAAGTTAAGGCAGAGGTTAAAAATCTTATTATACAAAATAAAGACTATAAACTGCTTTATCCTGTCAGCTTTACTTTATCACAAAATGAATGCATGGCTGTTGCGGCACCTAATGGGATGGGAAAAACGACACTTGCCAGACAGCTGACAGGGCTTTTTGATATTAAAGAAGGGAGCACGGATTTCGGGAAAAATAAAAAGGAGCGTATAAAAAATACCTCAATATCAATGCAAAACTGTGCTGATATGTTTTTCTTTGAAAATGTGGAAAAAGAACTTATAACTAAAGAATCTGCAAATAATAAGGCTTATCTTGCTGAGGTTAAGAAATATTTGATTGAATTTGACCTCTGGGACAAGAGATATTTGCATCCGCATGAGCTGTCAGGAGGAGAGAAGCAAAGGCTTTCAATTATATTAGCCATGCTGAAAAAAAGTAAGCTGCTTATACTTGATGAGCCTACAGCAGGGCTTGATTATAAAAGAATGAATATTGTAGCTAAAGCAATAAAAGAAAAAATAAATGAAATCCCTGTTGTATTAATTACTCATGATTTAGAATTATTATTTAAAGTATGCAATACGGCTTTATTATTATCTTATGATAAAAGCCTAAAGATTAAGGTCGAAGGTAATGAAAATAAGATAATAGATTTTTTTAAGTGTGTATAAAAATAAAAGCTTGAAAAGAGCATAAGGAGCGGAAGGCGGACGAAATAAAAAAATTACAAACCGGCATGAATACTACTTTAGTAGTATTCATGCCGGAACTTAAGTGGTAGAATTCGATACGTACAAAGGGGCTTTTAAGAGCGAAGTAAAAATGGTATAACCTCAAAAGCAAGCGAAGTCCTGTTTATTAAAGGGTTTGAGGGTTTTCAGTGACAAGCAGTCTTTAATATCCAAACGGATTTCCCATTAATATTTTAATGTGGTATCAAGGGGGGTGATTTACAGGTAAATGAATCTGCAGTTTCAGCCTTTAAGGTATAGAAAAAGATATGAGAGGGAGAAAGGTGTTAAGCTTATGAGAGGCGAAGAAGTAATGGGGTCTAGGGAATTATTTTGGATAATAAGGAAGTATTGGAAGTTGCTCTTGCTTCTTCCACTTGTGTGTGCAGGTATCAGTGCATATATGAGCGATTATTTCATTACTCCGATGTACCAGGCTTCTGCAAAGGTTTTGATAAAAAAAGGAGAAGCTTTAAAGCAGATTGAGATTGTTACAAAGGGAAAAACCACAAAAAAAGATGAGATTATAAACTCTCAAGGTGAAACAAAAAATGAAGATATTGAGAGAACTGATGATACAGTAAGAAAGGAAGAACAAATCCAGCATGGCTTTACGCCTGAAGATGCCAATTTTGGGCAGCTGATTGCACCTACCTATACAGAAATTGCAAAAACTCGTGAGGTGATGAGTGCAGTAAAGGAGCAGTTGAATACTGCTGAAAATGGGGATGTTCAAATTCAGCTGACTCATATTAAGGATACTCAGTTGTTGAATCTCAAGGTAGTCGGAACAAATCCTGAACAAGTTTTTAAAGCCTGTGATGTATTTATGCAAACCTTTTCAGGTGCGATAGAGAAGGTTTCCGGAGCCGCCAATCTTGAAGTGGTAGAAGCTCCGCAGATGCCTCAGGGTCCGATGGGAACTAATAAGAAAAAAGTAGTCTTAGGAGGCTTTTTCCTGGGGCTGCTTTTGGCAGCAGGCTCGGCTCTTATTATTGAAAATGTACGCGATACAATAAAGACGGAAGAAGATATTCACAACAAAACAGAGATTGCTTTATTTGGTGCTGTGCCCTGCTATGCATCAGGCAGAAAAAAAACTATAGAACAGCCTGTTTCGATTAAACAGCCAAATTCCTTTGCCACAGAAACTTTTAAGGGAATTAGGACGGTTATAAATGCTCTTTCCTCGCAAGGAAATACAAAAACATTATTGTTTACAGGTGTGAAGGAAGTACAGGGAACGAGTACAGTTGCTTCAAACTTGGCCTGTGTTTTGGCAAATGAAGGCAAAAGGGTATTGCTGGTGGACTGTAATTTAAGAAAGCCTTCACTCCATAAGATTTTTGAAGTTGAAAACAATGAGGGGCTAATGGAAATGCTGGAGCAGGGTAAGAACTATAAGGATTATGTTGTAAAAATAGCTCAAGGTCCGGACTTGCTTCCTTTAGGCAGTGACTTTGACAGGGAAGCGGATGTTTGGGGAACGGAAGCTATGAAAAAAGCTGTAAAAGAGATTAATGATAATTATGATTATGTATTGCTTGATACTCCGTCAGTAACTCTTTATTCTGATGCTTTGGCATTGTCGTCATATTCTGATGCAGTGCTGCTGGTGGTGAAGCAGGACAGTGTTTCATTTAAATTATTTGAAAAAGGTGTATATAAGCTTAGACAGGTATCGGCAAACCTGGCAGGTACAATTCTCAATGGAGTGAAAAACAGGAATATGGCAAAAAAATATTAAACTGTGGAGAGATATTACAATAATAACCTATAAAATGATTTGGTGGCTTTAGACAGAGCCCATCCAAGAAATTATTAAACGTATCTAAGCCAGGGAGGTTGCTGTGATTATCTATGAACCTATCTTAAACGGCAAGGATACGTTTTTCAAAAGTAAGCTCGTAAAAAATTCACTGCCCTTGATTACGTTGAGAAAAAATCTTTTACCGAAAACGTTTTATGAGGGCTTAGAGATTGGGGAGTGTGAGAAATGAATAACAATGCTATACAAATAATCAACGACGAGATATACAAAACTTCGTATAAGAGAGAGGTATCTAAAAAGGATATTCCTGTGTGTGATATACTGGGAGTGCAAATTGCCGCAATCAATATGACTTGGCTGGTGAAATATCTGCTGACTAATCTGGAGGGCTTGTCAGGAGATTACCTCTGCGTTTCCAACGTACATACAACAGTACTTGCCTTTCATGATGAAAAATACCGCAAGGTGCAGAATGGAGGGATTATGGCAATTCCTGATGGAGGACCTCTAAGCTCACTTGGTAGAAGAAGAGGATATTCCTCTATGGAGCGTACTACGGGTCCTGAACTGATGCAGGAGATTTTTGAGCTTTCGGATAAGGAAAAGAACTATAGACATTATTTCTACGGTTCGACTCCGCAGACTCTGGAAAAATTGGAGAGTGAATTAAAAAGGCGCTATCCCAATCTCAAAATAGCCGGCATGTACAGCCCTCCCTTTCGGAAGCTTACGCAAGAGGAGGACATTGAGGTGGTAGAAAGGATCAACAAAACAAAGCCTGACTTTGTCTGGATAGGTTTGGGAGCTCCAAAGCAGGAGATTTGGATGGCAAAGCATCAGGGGCTTGTAAAAGGACTTATGCTGGGCGTAGGAGCAGGGTTCGATTATCATGCAGGCAACAGAAAAAGAGCACCTCAGTGGATGCAGAGAATGAATTTGGAATGGCTGTACAGACTGCTTCAGGATCCGAAGCGATTATTTAAGCGGTATCTGTATACAAACACAAGCTTTATATGGAATGCAGTAATTCGTGGGAGATAAGGGATTGCAAATGGATACGAAAGTCTGCTTGACAATAGAGATTGTAGGCAGTAAGGGGGAACAGGGATGAAAATAGGCATATTGACAACAGGTATCGGAAAGTTTGGAGAAAAGGGGGTGTACAATTCTCAGCAAATCGGCTTGGCAAAAGCCTTAAGCTTTATAGCAGAATCTGTTGTCGTCTACAGACTGGTACCTTTGGATAGAAAAGAGCATATAGAGAGGGTGGAGGGCTACAAAAATATCAGGGTTCACCTTTTGCCTTCAAAACAGCTTGGCATTAATGGATTTCCTGATTTAAGAAGGCTGAATATCGGTTTGGATGCACTGATTTGCTGTTCTGATACTCAGCTTTGCTTTCCTGCTGTTTATCGTTGGGCAATGAAGCATTCGGTAAAAATTTTCGCTTATATAGGAGTTTTAGAAAGTCACAGTACAAACAGGCTGAAAAGAGGCATTATAAACCTGCTGGTTTACAGAAACCTGAGAATATACAGAAAGATTCACTGTCTGGCTAAAACGCCGACTGTAAAAAAGCAGTTAAAAAAATATGGAGCAGAAAATACAACTCTCTGTCCCGTAGGTTTGGATATGAGTCTTATAAATAAAGAGATAAGCTCGGCTTGTACTTTAACACTCAAGAAAAAATATGGCTATCAGGACGAAGATAAGGTGATTTTGTTTGTCGGACGTATGATAGAGGAGAAAAAGCCTCTGCAAATGATAGAAGTTTTTGCCGAGCTTCTTAATAAGGATGAAAATTACAGACTGCTGATGGTTGGCAAGGGAGAGCTGAAGTCCAAGGTCAGAGAAGAAGTACAAAAGCGAGGCTTCACTTCCAAGACAACCATGATTGAGGTAATGCCAAATAGTGAGGTTTTGGAGCTCTATCAATTTGCCCATGCTTTTGTAAATCTTAATGAGCAGGAAATTTTTGGAATGGCAATATTAGAAGCTATGTATTATAATTGTAAAGTTGTTGCTATGAGGGCTCCCGGACCGAATTTTATTATTGAAAACGGGATTTCTGGCTGGCTTGTGAGCAGCAGGCAGGAAATTGCGGAGAAAGTGGAGGAAGCCTTAAAAGATGAACAGGGACCTCATAACAGGATTATGAGCAGGTTTACTTGGGATTATACTGCTAAGGCTATAGAAAGGCTTTTAGATTAAGATATAAAGATATAAGTTTAGAGAGGAAGTTACTGTTAGGAGGAATAATTGCTATGAAGATATGTTTCTTTTTATATAATCTTTTCGACATAGGAGGAATCCAAAGGGTTGTAAGCGTTTTGGCTTCTGAGCTGGCAAAAAATCACAGGGTCTATATTAAGTGCTATGATGATCCGGCTAAAGAAAATCGCAGCACTTATGGTTTGAGTGACAGAGTAAAGGTTATTTTTTTAAAGAGAATGAGAATGAAATCTATCCTTAGAAAAGCTCTTAGGAAACTGAATAAAAAAACCGGAATCTTAGGCTCTCCGCAGATGAAAGCTCTGTGTGAATACAGTTATCTTATTCCGGAGGAACGCAGGATGTATAAGGCTGTTATAGAGAATAAGAAAATTGATATTGCTATAGCCTGCGGAGATTTTGAAAGCTATCTGCTTGCAAGTATAGCCGACGAGGTCAGCTGCAAGACGATAGGCTGGCAGCACAGCTCCTACAAGGCTTATTATGAAACAAAGGGAATGAGCTGCTGGGGAACGGACCATATTGCAGTTAAATATCTTCCTAAGCTTGACAGAGTGGTGGTTTTAAATGAATATGATGCGGAGTGCTATCTTAAAAATAAAAATCTTAAATGTACAACGATTTATAATCCCAAAAGCTTTAAGACAAAATTGAAAGCGGAATTAAACAGCAAACGCTTTATCGCTGCGGGCAGGCTGATTCCTGTAAAGGCATTTGGTCTTCTCATAGAATCATTTAGAATTTTTGCAAAGAAAAATAAGGATTGGACCTTGACTATTTATGGTACAGGAGAGGAAAGGAAAATGCTGGAGGCGAAGATTAAAAAGTATGGGTTGGAAAGAAGAGTTTTTCTGCCCGGGTTTTCTGATAATATGCGCGAAAATCTCCTGAAGTCGTCCTGTTACCTTCTGTCATCTCTTTGGGAGGGCATGCCGATGGTTATTTTGGAGGCACTTGAATGCGGAGTTCCCATAATCTCTTATGACCTTAGTGCAATGATTCCTCTTGTAGAGGATTCGGTAGAGGGCTTTATTGTAGAGCAGTTTGATACAAAGAAGTTTGCAAAGGCGATGCTTGCTATCAGTAAGGATGATAATCTCAGACATCAAATGGGAGAAGCCGCCAAGAAGAAGGCAAAAAGCTTTGAGGCGGAATATATAGCAAAACAGTGGAATGAGATGTTTTGTGAGCTGTTACCTGATGTGAATGAAGAAAGAGGGGGAAAATAATGAAAAAAAAGAGGATATTATTTATTACCTTATTCCTTGCTAAAGGAGGTGCAGAGCGTGCAGTTTCAATTTTTAGCAGTGAGCTTGCAAGGCGTGGTGAAGATGTCCATCTGATTTTGTTTAAACGCTTGCCTAATGAATACCCTTTGGCAAAAGAAGTTAAAGTCTATGAATTTGGCTGGATGATGAATTGGAGCAAGCTTGGTCTCTGTAAGAGAATAATGCAGATGAGACAATTGATAAGGCGGATTGCACCGGATATTGTGATTCCCTTCCTTGCTATGCCCACAGTATACACCTATTTCGGATGCCTAGGATTGAAAAAGCTTACCTTTATTTCTACAGTGCGTAATAATCCTTTACTTTATATTGAAAGACCTCTGATGAAAAGGCTGGTCAACTATATAACTGAAAAGAGCGATAAGATTATGCTGCAGACACAGGAGCAAAGAAGATATTTTCCAAATAAACTGGGCTCTAAAATTTTCGTAGTTCCAAATCCTGTAGAGCAGCAGATGCTTGACACAGCTTATTATTGCAGACGCGAGGTCAAGAGGATTGTGAGTGTAGGACGCTTAAATAAGCAAAAAAATCACACTCTTTTGATTAAAGCATTTGCAAGGCTTTCCGATTCATTTAAAGAGCTTAGCCTTGTAATCTATGGAGAAGGAAACGACAGAGAAAAACTAGAGCAGCTTATTAACAAATTGGGGCTGCGCCAAAGAGTAAGCTTACCGGGAAACACTGAGAAAGTGAGTGAAGAACTGGCTAGGGCGGACCTTTTCGTACTCTCCTCCGACTATGAAGGTCTGCCCAATACTTTAATAGAAGCTATGGCGGTAGGTGTTCCCTGCATTTCGACTGCTTGTCCCACCGGACCGAAGGACCTGATACAAAACAAACGTGACGGTTTGCTGACAAGAGTTGGGGATGAGGAAAGGCTGGCTCGGGCTATGAAATATTTAATAACAAACTTTGAGGAAAGGCAAAAGATAAGCATGGCAGCAAAATGTAAAATCAGGGAGAGCTTTTCTGTAAGTAAGGTTGTAGACATATTTGAAGAATTATTGAGATAATGGAGGAAATACAGTGGTTCTTTCAAGGAATAAAGTGAATGCGGTATTATTGTATATGGCGGTGTTCTTGTTTTTGATAAGAATGCTGCTCTACTCTGTAAGTGGAAGCTGGGTTTTTAGCTACGAAAATTTTTACTCCTATCAGGCAGGTGGCAGGAATCTGGGAACCACACCTGCATCAGTCGGGATTTTGTTTATTCTCCTTTTATATAATGCGAGGTTTTTACTTAGAAGAAAAGACATATTCTGGGTGTTGCTTTGCATTCTTCCCTTTGCATTTTGGAGTATCCTGGAATATGGAAATGGAGAGGGAATCAATGTGTGGTTCGGAAGTGTTCCTACCACTCCCTGTATTTTGCCACTGTTTTTTCTTCTCGGAAGGGAAGAAAGTCTCTCCAAGCACTTTAAGAAAGCGGCATTAATACTGACTGCAGGCTATCTTTTGCTCAGCCTTTATTCAGCTTTGGATTTTTATTTGTCAGTAGGATGGGGAAATCGCATTTTGTATATGCCGGGAAAAACAAGTCTTAGTATGGGAATGCTTGCCTTATGGGTCTACCTCTTCAGCGATTTGGATAAAAAGGAGAGCAACGAGGAAGTAGGATTGAAAATAGGGCTTATTTTGCTGGCTTTATTATGTAGTATTTTAATTGTATCAAGAAGCTGGATTATACAGAGTCTCCTTTTATTTACGGCATATTTAATCATATCCTTGGATTTAAAAGGAAAAATTATGACAATAATGTGGATTGTCTTAATTGCCCTGGCTGCAGTATTTTTGTTAGAGTCCTATTTGTCAAACATAATTCTTCCCTTAATAGAGAAGGCTGAGGAGGATACCAGAAGCGGTCAATTTTATGATTTTTTCGGTCAAATAAGCAGCTGGAAGCTGCTGGTTGGTTCAGGAATGCAGGCTACCTACGTTTTTAGTGGAATAGAGTATAGATATTTTGACAATCAGTTTATATTTGAATCCTTTCACTACGGGTGTTTGCATCTCCTGCCTTTATTCTGGTTTTTATTTAGAACGTTGAGAATACCTGTAGAAAAGATAAAGGATATTGGAAGGAGAAAAAGTTATTTGGGTGCAAAGTTTGTTATAATTACATTTTTACTTGCCATGGGAGGACTGTCAGTTTACTATAGATATGACTATTCTATTCCTACAGCTTTGTTTTTGATGTTTGTCGGAAAACATTCGGTGCTGCCAGATACAAAAATAAATTAGTAAGGATAGAATGATGAATATTAAAAACTTGGTAAAAAGATTTAATACGCTTTCAGTCACTGCGAAGGCAGCGATGGCTTATACTATTGCAGGACTTGTAACTAAAGGCTTAAGTATTATTACAGTTCCGATTTTTACTCGAATTATGACAACCGCTGAAATCGGAGTTATTAATATTTACCATTCGTGGGCTTCAATGCTGATAACAATTATCAGCCTTGCTCTGACATCAGGAGGCTTCCTGGTAGGCATGAAGGAGTATGAGGGAAAGCGGCGGCAATATATGTCCTCTGTGCTTACCATTACTACTCTTATGTCTGGCCTGGTACTTATTATTTATTTGTACAATATAAATTTCTGGAATGAATTTCTGGAGCTGGAAACACCATTGGTGTTGCTTATGATCCTGGGCTTTTTTGTGGAGCCGGCACGAGAATTTTGGCTTTCTGCACAGCGATATCAGCTTAAGTACAAGTCGGTGATCAAGGTTTCCTTGGGAACGGCTATAGGGGCGACCGCAGCCTCTGTTACTTCTGTACTTCTGGCAAGGCATTATGGAGTACAGCCGGTAGTTTATGTCAGACTCTTTGCTAATTATGCTGTAGTAGATACTATAGCGGGAATCTTGTTTTTAAGTATTTTCTTGAAGGGAAGAACCTTTTATAATAAGGATTATTGGGTTTTTTCTCTTAAACTCAGTATTCCCCTGATTATATACAGCTTTGCTTCTCAGGTATTGAATGTATCGGACAGAACGATGATAGGCAAAATGGTGGGAGCAAGCGAAGTAGGAATTTACGGAACCTTATCTAACGTAAGTGCCTTGTCGCTGATAGTGTGGAGCTCTATAAACAGCTCTTTTATCCCTTATTTATTTCAAAATATAGATGATGAGGAAGGAAGGAAGCAGGTTAGAAGCTCTGCCAGCTATACGCTGCTGTTTTATGCAGGGATAGCCTTGCTCATTACATTTGTGGCACCTGAAATAGTCGGCATACTTGCACCAAAGGAATATTATGAGGCGGTTTATTTAATGCCTCCGATTGCCGCGGGAATGTTCCTGACTGCAATCGGCAATATGTACTCAAATGTACTTTTATTTTATAAAAAAACACAGTACATAATGATTGCTTCTATTATTGCAGCTGCATTAAATGTTGTTTTAAACTTTATTATGATTCCAAGGTACGGCTATCAGGCGGCAGCCTATACTACACTGTTTTCTTATATAGTCCTTGCTTTGATACAGATAGTGGTGGGCACTTTGACAGAGCGCAGGGCAAGAGGAAAATCAGAAGTCTTTATTTATAATTCCAAATTTTTGCTGACTGTAGCTGCAGGACTTATAATATTCAGCCTTGCCTGTATTCCTCTGTATAAGACATTTGCAGTCAGGTATGGCATTGCTTGTATAGGTTTGGCTATTTGTCTGAAATATCGGAAAATATTTATAGAAAAGCTTAGAACAATCAAGAGAAGATAAATTTATAATAAAAGGTTAATTGAGATGACAGGCTGCAGGATAAGGGCTTGCTCTATAGATTTGGGCAGGAAATCCTGCGGGGCTTGTTAGGATTTTATAAGGAGGTTAGAGGTTGAATAGGGTTTTTATTTTTAGTGAGGGAGCATTTCCGAGGTACGGAGCAAATTCAAATTATATACAGTACTTAGCTTATTGTATTAAAGAGGCGGGAATGCAGCCCTATATTATTTCTCAGTTAAATAAGGAAATTATATCCTCAGAAGCGGCTCAGTTAGAGTATAGAGGCTTGAAAATTTTGAGGACGGAGTTTGGCAACAATCGAATAACAAAGTTTATTCAGTCAAGAACCGGTTTTTTAAGTGAGAGAATATCGATTTTAAAAAAGATGAAGATTGATTCTAAAGATTATGTATTGGTTTTTAGAAGCAAACATATATTTTTGAAGAGTTTATTAAAATTGAGAAGCAGAACAGGCTTTAAGCTTATCGGAGCCGTACTGGAGCTCTTTGGCAGAAAGGAATTTGATGTGAAGCATGCGGATAGAGAATATCGCAGCTATGTTAAAACTTTCAATGAGTATTTTCCTCAATTTGATTTAATCCTTCCAATCAGTACCTTTATTGAAGAATATTTTAAAAAAAGAGGCTGCCGGACCTTCCTGATACCGATTATGGCAGACTGCGCCGAGTTTACAAGAGAGGACAAGGAGTTTTCAAAATATAGAATCATTATTCCGGCAAACGGCAAGATGAAGGATTCTCTTTCACTGATGCTTAAGTCCTATTGTGCATTAGAAAAGTCTGAGCTTGAAAGAAGTGAGCTGCATCTTTGCGGAATAAAGAAGGATAAGATTTATCAAGTTTTATCTGAGAAAGAATTAAAGATTTTTCAAAAGTATGCGATTGTTCATGACTGGATGAAGTATGATGAACTTGTAGCCTTATATCAGAAAATGCATTACCTCCTGCTTATTCGCGAAATCTGTCAGATGACACAAGCGAATTTTCCAAGCAAGGTGCCTGAAACTATGAACTTCGGGATTGTTCCTTTAGTATCGGAGGTGGGGGATTATACAAGGTATTATTTAAAAGACGGAGTAAACAGCTTCTTTATTAAAGAGCATGATATTGAGTCTTGCAAGAAAAGCTTGTCGGCTGCAATTAATTTAAGCAAAGAGGAGTATCAGAGCTATTCATCCAATGCGATAGCCTGTGTGGAGCAGAGATTTGACTATCATAATTGGAATAAAAAATTGGGAAAAGCATTTAAAGAGTTGAATTTACAGTAGCATTTGTTTCGCCGATACAGATAAAAATAAGCAAAGGAAAGGGTGTCAAAAGTTGATTATCCGATTGAAGAAATTTTACTGTCTATATAGTATTACCACAGGCTTAGACGATATTTTAATAAAAATTTTGATTAGGGGGATGTTATGAATAAGATAGCTTTAATAACCGGAATTACAGGACAGGACGGCTCGTATCTGGCTGAATTTTTATTAGAAAAGGGGTATGAGGTGCATGGTATGGTAAGGAGAGCCTCAGTATCCAACACACAGAGGATAGAGCATTTAATTGAAGCAGGTTCTGTCCGTTTACATGACGGAGATTTGTCGGATTCTTCATCCTTGATTAGAATCATAAATATGATTCAGCCGGATGAAATCTATAATTTGGCGGCACAGTCCCATGTGCAGGTGTCCTTTGACGTACCGGAATATTCGGGTGATGTGGATGCCATCGGTGTCCTGCGTGTCTTGGAAGCAGTCAGAATCCTGAATTTAACAAATAAGACAAGGATTTACCAGGCATCGACATCGGAGCTGTATGGAAAGGTAGAGGAAATTCCTCAAAAGGAAACTACACCCTTCCATCCTTACAGTCCCTATGCAGTGGCAAAGCAGTACGGTTTTTGGATTACAAAGGAGTACAGGGAAGCGTACGGAATGTTTGCAGTAAACGGCATCCTGTTTAATCATGAATCTGAGCGCCGCGGAGAGAACTTTGTAACAAGAAAGATTACCCGTGCAGCGGGAAGGATTGCCGAGGGGCTCCAAGATCATCTGGAGCTTGGAAATATGGATTCTTTGAGAGATTGGGGCTATGCTAAGGATTATGTTGAGTGCATGTGGCTTATGCTTCAGCATGAGGTACCTGAAGATTTTGTGATTGCAACGGGAGAACAGCATACAGTCAGGGACTTTACCGAAAAAGCTTTTGAAGCTAACGGGATTTCACTTCGCTGGGAAGGCAGAGGTCTTGAAGAAAAGGGATATGATGCGAAAACCGGCAAGCTGCTTGTATGTGTAAATCCGGAGTGGTTCAGACCGACGGATGTTGACAATCTTTGGGGGGATCCAAGCAAGGCAAAGAGTGTCTTGGGGTGGAACCCTCAAAAAACCAGCTATGAAGAGCTAATTAGGCTGATGGCAAATCATGATAGAAAGCTTGCCAAGGAAGAAGCGAGAAGAAAGGGAAAAGCTTAGACTGATTGTAAGAATGATAAAAACTTCCGGCAGGGATTCTGCATTTAAAAAGTGAAACTGAATGAACTGTTTGGAATGAAAGGAAACTGAAAGAGATGATGAAAAAAAATGATAAAATCTATGTTGCAGGGCATAGAGGGATGGTGGGCTCTGCGATTGTAAGAAGGTTGGAAGCGGAAGGCTATAATAATATCGTAACCAGGACGCACAAGGAGCTTGATCTGTGCCGGCAGGAAAGGGTAGAGGCTTTTTTTGAGGAAGAGAAGCCCGATTATGTTTTTCTGGCTGCGGCAAAGGTTGGAGGAATAATAGCAAACAGCTCTGCCTTAGCGGACTTTATGTATGAGAATATGACAATGGAAATGAATGTAATCCACAGTGCCTGGAAAAGCGGATGCAAAAAACTCGAGTTTCTTGGTTCTTCATGTATTTACCCTAAATTTGCCCCTCAGCCCATGTCAGAAGCTGTATTGCTTACAGGCTCACTTGAAGAAACAAATGAGGCTTATGCTTTAGCCAAAATATCAGGTTTAAAATATTGTGAATATTTAAACAGACAGTACGGAGCTGATTATATATCAGCAATGCCTACAAATCTTTACGGCTCCAATGACAACTATAATCTCACAAACAGCCATGTCCTTCCGGCTTTAATCCGCCGTTTTCATGAGGCGAAGGAAGCCGGGCTTGCGGAGGTAACCTGCTGGGGAACAGGTAATCCCTTAAGAGAGTTCCTTTATGTGGACGATTTGGCAGATGCCTGCGTATTTTTAATGAATAACTATTCGGGGAATCAAACCGTTAATGTGGGAACCGGAAAAGAGATTACTATAAAAGGGCTTACTGAGCTTGTTTCGGAAATTGTAGGCTATAAGGGCTCGATTATTTGGGATAGGGAAAAGCCGGACGGACCTCCGAGAAAGCTGCTTGATGTTTCCAAATTGGAAAAACTGGGCTGGAGGTATAAGACGGAGCTGAGAGATGGGATCAGATTGGCTTATAAGGATTTTTTAAACAATCCGAACCGGACAAAGAGATAAGAAAAAAATAACTATTAGAAAAAACTTAGTCCGCTTTATAGTTAGAGAAGGGGAGGTTCTCATGAACATTATTTTGCTTTCAGGAGGCTCAGGAAAAAGACTGTGGCCTCTGTCCAATGATGTACGTTCTAAACAATTTATTAAGATATTTAAAAAGGAAGATGGAAGCTATGAATCTATGGTACAGAGAATGTACCGGCAGATTAAACAGATAGATGAGAGAGCTGAGATAACGGTTGCAACCTCTAAATCTCAGGTGTCTTCTATACATAATCAAATTGGTGAGGAGGTCAATGTCTGCGTTGAGCCCTGCAGGAGAGATACTTTTCCTGCCATTGCGCTTGTTACAGCTTACCTTCATGATGTAAGAGGAGTTGGCAGGGATGATTCTGTAGTGGTCTGCCCTGTAGACCCCTATGTCGATGAGGAGTATTTTAAGACGATAAAAAAACTTGGAGAGTTGGCAAAGGAGGGAAGCTCCAACTTGTATCTGATGGGGATTGAGCCGACTTATCCCAGTGAGAAGTACGGATATATTCTCCCTGAAAACAAGAAGACTGTCAGTAAGGTGGAGAGCTTTAGAGAGAAGCCCGACACAAACACTGCACAAACTTATATTAATGCCGGAGCTCTCTGGAATGGGGGAGTTTTTGCCTATAAAATAGGCTATATGCTTGATAAGGCTCATGAGCTGATTGATTTTAAGGATTATGAGAGTTTGTATGATAAGTATGAAGCTCTTACAAAAATAAGCTTTGACTATGCTGTGGTTGAAAAAGAAAAGAAAATTGAGGTGCTGCGTTTTTCCGGGCAGTGGAAAGACCTTGGGACTTGGAACACCCTTACCGAAACTATGGAAGAAGCTAAAATCGGGGAGGCAATCCTCAATGAAACCTGCAATAATGTACATGTGATTAATGAATTGGATGTGCCTATTCTCTGCATGGGGCTTAGTGATGCCGTAATATCTGCAAGTCCGGAAGGAATTCTTATTTCAGATAAAAAGCAGTCGGCTTATATCAAGCCCTTTGTTGATGAGATAAGCGGCAGGATTATGTTTGCAGAAAAATCTTGGGGCAGCTTTAGGATTTTGGACGTGGAAGAAGAAAGCTTGACCATTAAAGTCACCCTGCATCCGGGTCATCGAATGAATTATCATAGCCATGAGAGAAGGAATGAAGTGTGGACTGTGATTTCGGGAAGAGGAAAAACGGTGGTTGACGGGATGCAGCAGCCGGTCAGAGCAGGTGATGTAATTACTATGGAAGCTGGCTGCAGACACACGATTATTGCTGAAACGGAACTGAAGCTAATTGAGGTACAGTTAGGTAAGGAGATTAGTGTTGATGACAAACAGAAATTCGAATTGGAAGAATAGAGATTGGGAACTGGAGCTGGCAAAGAATAAGCCTTTTCTGCTCAAGCCGGCTTGTAAGGATTATCTGTGGGGCGGAAATCGATTAAACAGTGAATTCTCCAAGGGTATAGAGCTAAGTCCTCTGGCTGAAACCTGGGAGTGCTCTACTCATCCCGATGGATTGAGTACGGTGGACAGCGGAATATATAAAGGAAAGACTCTGCGGGAGGTTTTGAAAGAAAACCCTTCTTTTTTGGGGAGCAACGTACAAACCGGCGGGGAACTGCCGGTATTGATTAAGTTCATTGATGCCGCTAAGGACCTTTCTGTTCAGGTACACCCAGATGACGAGTATGCACGGCAATATGAAAATGGCTCACAGGGCAAGACGGAAATGTGGTATGTCCTTGATGCGAAAAAGGACTCTAGGATTGTTTACGGCTTTCGTACAAGGGTAACAAAACGCCAGATAAGAGAGAGTATTGAAAATAAAGAGCTGGAGAAGTATTTACAAAAGAAGCAAATTGAAAAAAATGATGTCTTTTTGATTAAGGCAGGGACAGTACATGCCATTGGAGCAGGCTCTTTAATTGCTGAAATCCAGCAGAGCTCAAATCTAACCTATCGTCTGTACGATTATAACCGGGTAGATAAAAACGGCAAATTGAGAGAGCTTCATATTGAAAAGGCTTTGGAGGTTGCAAACCTGGAAGCTCAGAAGGAGCCCAGACAGCCTATGAGAGTGCTTAAATACAGGAGAGGCTGTGCTTCAGAGCTTCTTTGCAGATGTAAGTATTTTCAGGTGGAGCGCCTGCTTATCAACACGGAGGCAAGTCGGGAAATGGCGGACTTTCAAAGCGGAGGAGCTTCTTTCCAGGCTTTTCTTTGTATTGAGGGCTGCGGGGTCTTAATCTTTGAAGAAGAGCAATACTTCTACTTTCATAAGGGAGACTGTATTTTCGTGCCTGCAAACTCCGTGCTGATGAAGATTCACGGAAAACTTCAAATGCTGAGGGTGAGCTGCTGAAAGTGGCTGCCGCTTTTAGAATTACAGGCTGCCCTGCTTAAAGCTTTAAATAGGGAACGTTGATATGAGGCGCAGCATAGACAATAAAACAGAGTAAATGCAGGAAAAATTAAAAATAAGGAGAATGATATGGATAGCAAGGAAATTACCAAGCAATATAAATTATGGCTTGAAAACGCTAAGGAAGACCCTGATTTAGTAAAAGAAATGGCTTCTTGGGAAGCTGAGGAGCAGATAGAGGAAGCTTTCTATAAAAATCTGGAATTTGGTACTGGAGGGCTGCGCGGAGTAATGGGAGCGGGAAGCGCCCGCATTAATATTTATACAGTAGCAAAGGCTTCGCAGGGGCTTGCCAATTATATTAAAAAGCAGGTACCGCAGGAGAAACGCAGAGTAGCAATCGGCTATGATTCGAGGATTAAGTCTGAGGCTTTTGCCAGAACAGCTGCAGAGGTTTTTGCTGGAAACGGTATTAAAACCTTTATTTTTAACCGTTTGATGCCTACTCCCTGTCTTTCCTTTGCTGTCCGAAGGCTGGGCTGCTGTATGGGGGCTATGATAACCGCTTCACATAATCCTTCAAAATACAACGGGTATAAGGTGTATAATTCTCAAGGCTGCCAAATAACAACTGCTGCCGCCGATGAGATCTTTAAAGAGATAGAAGCTCTGGATATTTTTCACGACATTTTCCGGATGCGGTTTAACAAAGCAGTAGAATCAGGAATGCTTGACTTTGTTAGTGAAGAGGTTATTGCAGATTACATCAAAGAAGTGAAAAAACAATCGGTGTTAGGAAGCGGTACAGAAATAGACAAGGAGGTTTCAATTATATACTCTCCTCTGAACGGAGCAGGCTTAGAACTGGTAACGAGGATTCTGAGCGAGAGCGGCTACAGCAAAGTGAGTCTAGTTAAAGAACAGGCAGAGCCGGACGGGACTTTCCCTACCTGTCCCTATCCCAATCCTGAAATAAAAGAAGCGATGAGGCTTGGGCTTGAGTATGCCAGGCAGTTAGAGGCTGAGCTGTTTCTGGCAACTGACCCGGACTGTGACAGGCTCGGAGTGGCAATAAAAGAAGGCAATGACTACATTCTCCTAACCGGAAATGAGGTCGGAGTGTTGTTGTTTAATTATATTTGTGCCAGAAGAAGAGAGCTTGGAACCATGCCTGATTCTCCGGTAATAATTAAAACTGTTGTAACAACCGATATGGCAGAGAAGATTGCACAGAGCTATCAGGTAGCTACAATCAATGTGCTTACCGGTTTTAAATTTATTGGAGAGCAGATTGGATTTATGGAAGAAGAGGGGAGAGAAAAGAATTATATTTTCGGCTTTGAAGAAAGCTGCGGATACCTGAGCGGCTCTTATGTAAGGGATAAGGATGCAGTAAATGCTGCTTTTCTTATATGTGAGATGTTCGCTTTTTATAAGACGAAGGGTGTATCTCTTTCAGAGAAGCTGAAGCAGCTTTACCATAAATACGGCTATTGCTTAAATACTCTGCATTCTTATGAGTTTGAGGGGATACAGGGCTTTGAGAGGATGAAGGGGATTATGGCAGCTTTACGTGCAGGAGCTGAGAATATTGCAGGGAGAAAAACCTTACAGGTGATTGATTATGCAAAGGGGATTGATGGACTTCCAAAATCTGATGTACTCAAATATGTTTTGGCAGGAGATGCTTTTTTTACAGTTCGCCCTTCAGGAACCGAGCCTAAGTTGAAGGCTTATTTCTGTATTAAAGCAGCCTCTGAAGAAGCTGCAAGGGAACAGGAGGAGGAGCTTCGGTACTATGTGGAAAGACATTTTCTTAAATAACAAGGAGGTATAAGCTATGACTTTTAAAGAGATTAAAGAGGCTGCAATAAGAAAAACCGAAATGCTGGGGCGCATGACTTCGGCTATGCTTTTTAAGAGCAGTATGCCCTCATGGAAGCGCTGCTATAATTATCTTAACAGTATTCATAAGGATGTGAAATCAAGTGCAATAAGGAGTAATATTATTAAAAATCAGACAGATTATAAGTATGATATAGCTATTATAATGACAACCTACAATAGAGAATCCCTTGTTGAAAGATGTATAAAGTCTATTTTGCTGAATGTACCGAAGAATGAGAACCATAAATTTGAATATATTTTTGTGAATGACGGCTCAAAGGACAGCACAAAGGAAATACTTGAAAAATATAAAAAGTATCCGAATGTAACAGTTATAAATCAGGAAAACCAAGGAGTATCGGGTGCAAGAAATACGGCAATTGATGTGGCAAAGGCTGAATATCTATTATTTGTGGATGATGACGATACTTTAGTGGAAGGATCGGTAGAAAAGTTCCTGAATGTAGCTGAAAAAGGAGATTATGATATTATTGAAGGCTCAAGGATAAGGGTTTTGAGTGATGGAAGAGAAAATAAATATGAAGTTGTAAAAACCGGAGAATTGGAAAATTCCCTTGGAGTTTTAAAAGGATTTGTATCAGGTAAGCTTTTACGTAAAAAAATCTTTGATAAAATAGTCTTTCCTGAAAAATATTGGTTTGAGGACAGCATAGGTTCAGCTCTTATCTATGGAGATCATACCAAAACTTATATAATTGAGGATGTAGTATATAGGTATTATATTACCGACAACTCTATAACAGCCTCTTCTGACAGCATTAAAAATATTGACAGCATTTATGTTACAATGCAGCTGCTAAAGGACCGAAAAGTTTTGGGATTACCCTTTAAGCAGGAAAATTATGAGTATTTTTTAAGAATGATAAACCTGACTTATCAAAGAACCAAAAAAATGAACACCACGGTCAGATATTGTATTTTTAGAATAAACCAATATCTGTACCAGGAATATTATGCCGGATTTAAGACGGAAAGAGCGGATTATTTAAAAACAATAGAAACAGCCCTTTTAAAAAATAATTTTGCAAAATATGTAAAAGCCTGTGAAGTACATATTTAACGAAGATAACTTGGAGCATTAGAGTAAACTTCTTTGCTCTTTTTTCTGGCTTATATATACTATAATTAAGTTTCAGAAGCTTTTAGAATTGTGCCTACATTTTTGCTTATTTATATAGTAAATTATTCACAATTTTAAGCTGATATGATATAATGCAAGGTGTAATACAATGATTCTAATGTGAAGGCTGATTTACATTAGAATATATTTTAGAAGCCAGAATGTGAGGTGACAAAGTGATTAAAAAAGAAATGGTTGCCATGCTTTTAGCAGGAGGTCAGGGGAGCCGTCTGGGAGTGCTTACTCAGAAAGTGGCAAAGCCGGCTGTATCCTTTGGCGGTAAGTATCGAATCATAGATTTTCCGCTAAGTAATTGTGTCAATTCAGGGATAGATACAGTAGGTGTCCTTACCCAATACCAGCCTTTAAGGTTGAATTCTCATATAGGAATCGGCATACCCTGGGACCTTGATAAGAATGTGGGAGGTGTTACTATACTGCCACCTTATGAAAATTCAAAGGGGAGTGATTGGTATACCGGCACTGCAAATGCGATTTTTCAAAATCTTGAATATATGGAATCCTATAATCCTGACTATATACTGATTCTTTCAGGAGACCATATTTATAAAATGGATTATGAAATAATGCTTGGATATCATAAAGCAAATAATGCTGATGTTACTATAGCTGCCATGCCGGTTCCCTTAGAAGAAGCCAGCAGGTTCGGAGTAGTAATTACAGATGAAAAGAACCAGATTCTTGAGTTTGAGGAAAAGCCTCCTAAACCAAGAAGCAATCTTGTATCCATGGGAATATATATATTCAGCTGGCCTGTGCTTAAAGAAGCACTGATTAAACTTCAGGACGAGCCCGGCTGTGATTTCGGAAAGCATATAATCCCTTATATACATGAGAGGGGAGATAAGGTATTTGCTTATGAGTATAACGGATATTGGAAGGACGTAGGTACACTACAGTCATATTGGGAGGCAAATATGGAGCTTATAGACATAGTTCCTGAATTTAATCTCTACGAGGAATACTGGAAGATATTTACCAAGACTGATATCATACCTCCGCATTATGTCGCTTCGACTGCTCATATTGAAAAAAGCATTATAAGTGAGGGAAGCGAAATCTATGGTGAAGTGACAGGCTCTATAATAGGTGCCGGAGTACTTATAGAGGAAGGAGCTGTAGTGAGAGATTCTATAGTTATGAGGGACTGCCATATAGGAAGAAATACTAAGCTGTATAAGACTATAGTGGCTGAGCATACTACGATTGGTGAAAACTGTGAGGTAGGTATAGGTGATTATGCTGAAAGTGAGTATGACAGAAAAGTTTATAATTCAGAGCTGGTAATTATAGGTGAGAAAAGTGTAATACCTGGTAATATAAGAATAGGAAAAAATGCCGCGATTATGGGAGAAACTATATATGAGGATTATAATGAGGGCTTCCTTCCAAGTGGTGGGTATATAGTAAAGGCAGGTGGAATAAGATGAGAGCAATCGGAATAGTGCTTGCCGGCGGGAACTCAAAGCGCATGAAGGAGCTGTCTAATAAGAGGGCTATATCCGCTATGCCTATAGCTGGAAGCTACAGAAGCATTGACTTTGCACTGAGCAATATGAGTAATTCTAATATAAAGAAAGTGGTAGTTTTTACACAGTATAATTCACGCTCATTAAATGAGCATTTAAGCTCATCAAAATGGTGGGATTTTGGCAGAAAGCAGGGAGGGCTGTATGTATTTACCCCTACTATAACTGCTGAAAATTCAGACTGGTATAGGGGAACTGCTGATGCACTTTATCAGAACCTTAATTTTTTAAACAGCTGCCATGAACCTTATGTGGTAATTGCTGCTGGGAATTGTGTTTATAAACTTGATTATAATAAGGTGCTTGAATACCATATTGAAAAAAAGGCTGACATAACTGTCGTATGCAAACGCCTTAATGAGGGAGAAGATGCTACACGTTTTGGCATAGTAGATATTAATGAGGATAACCGCATAACCGATTTTGATGAAAAGCCAATGGTAGCACAGTCAAATAATATCTCGTGCGGTATCTATATTATAAGAAGAAGACTTTTAATTGACCTTGTTGAAAAATGTGTATCTGAAGACAGATATGATTTTGTAAAGGATATTCTGATAAGGTATAAAAATCTTAAAAAGATTTATGCCTATAATCTGGAAACCTACTGGAGCAATATCGCCTCCGTAGAGTCTTATTTTAAGACTAATATGGATTTTTTAAAGAAAGAAGTCAGGGATTATTTTTTCTGGGAGCATCCTGAAATCAATTCCAAGATGGATGACCTTCCTCCGGCTAAGTATAATCCCGGAGCGGTGGCCAAAAATTCATTAGTGTCAAGTGGCTGTATTATCAATGGGGTAGTGGAAAACTCTATTCTTTTTAAAAAGGTTTATATAGGCAATAACTGCGTGATAAAAAATTCTTTGATTTTAAATGATGTTTATATAGGTGATAATTCTGTGATTGAAAATTGTATTGTTGAAAGCAGGGATACAATTAAAAAAAACAGCACCTTCATCGGTGAAAGTGACAAAATCAGGATTGTCATTGAAAAAAATAACAGGTATCTGCTTGACCAGAGCTAAGCTTAAGGTAATTAAAGTGCTGTAGACTATTTTTTAGTGCTGCAGCACTTTTAAAGTTTTGAAGCTTTTCTATAAAAATTTTATCTGATACTCCGCCCTGATTTATCTTAAAATCTTAAATTGAGCTTATAAAGGCTTTTTTGCACTTTTAAAGGGAGCTCTGTCTTATATTTCTATCTGTTAAATCAGCTTAAAATATGGTATACTTTAAAATACTGTGGATATTAAAGATATAACTAAGCAATTTTATAAAAAGGGGAACTTTTAATGAGTTGGTTGCAGAAGCCTGATAATTTTCTAAAATATTATCTTAAATGGCCTGTTGCAGTGATAGGAATTTTAATATTTATGTCAGCCTGTATACATCTGGTTAATAAAAAAGCCGGTGTAGTGATGGTATTTATGGTAATTGTAACAGGTATTATATTGCTTACATTTTATTATCATACAAAGGATAATTTTGAAAGAGCAGTGGCAGGTTATGCTATGAATATTGAGGATATCAGGAAAAGGATGCTTGATGAGCTGGATATGCCTTATGCAGTTACTGACAAATCGGGAGGCTTTGTATGGAGAAATCAGAAGTTTAATAAAATAATTGAAGGGGACAGAAAGGCAGGAAGAAATATAAGGAATATGTTTCCTGAACTTAAATGGGATGAGATAGGACAGAGCTATAAATTTAACAGTACTTATAAAGACAGGAAATATAAAATTATAATAAAGGATGTATTGTTTAATGAAGTAGAGACTTATGCCTTCTGCCTTTACGATGAAAGTGAATATGCCGCTTTAAAAGAAATTACAGATAAAAAAGAAATGGTAGTGGGGCTTATCTATCTTGATAACTATGATGAAGCTATGGAAAGCGTGGAAGCGGTAAAAAGCTCACTGCTGATAGCACTTATAGATAGAAAAATAAATCAGTATATTTTTCAGTATGAAGGTATATTAAAAAGACTTGAAAAAGATAAGTATATATTTATAATTAAACATACCTGTCTTGAGCAGATGCAGGAGAGTCGCTTTGATATACTTGATGATGTAAAAACTGTGAATATCGGAAATGAAATGAGTGTTACTTTAAGTATAGGCATAGGCTCGGGAGGACAAAGCTTTGCCTTGAGAAATGATTTTGCCAGAAGTGCTATGGACATGGCACTGGGAAGGGGTGGAGATCAGGCTGTAGTAAAAGACGGCGAGAGCATAAGATACTTTGGCGGCAAATCAAGGAGTGTTGAAAAATCGACACGTGTAAAAGCAAGGGTTAAAGCACATGCGCTTAGAGGAATTATGGAAACTATGGATACAGTGCTTATAATGGGACATAAAAATATGGATATAGATTGCTTTGGCTCTGCAATAGGTATTTGGAGGATTGCAGCTACGCTGGATAAGAATGCTCATATTGTTATGGGCAATATAAATTCAACTTTAAAGCCTATGGTTGACAGATTTATTGACTCGGATGATTATCCGGAGGATATATTCATAGATGAAGCGGAGGCAAGGGAACTGGCAGGGGAGCATACTATGCTTATAGTGGTTGATGTGAACCGCCCAAGCATCACTGAAGCCCCTGAGCTTTTAAATATAATAGATGATATAGTAGTGCTTGACCATCACAGACAGAGCAGCGAAATTATAAAAAATGCGGTCCTCTCCTATGTAGAGCCCTATGCTTCAAGCGCCTGTGAAATGGTAGCCGAGATAGTGCAGTACATAGATGAAATTACAAAAATTAAATCTGCTGAGGCAGATGCTATGTATGCCGGAATAGTCGTTGATACACAAAATTTTAACAACCAGACTGGAGTGAGAACCTTTGAAGCTGCCGCTTACCTTAGAAGAAGCGGAGCTGATATAACAAGAGTCAGGAAGCTCTTTAGGGAAAAGCTTAATGATTATATGGCAAAAGCCGAGGCTGTACATAATGCGGAAATTTATAATAAACATTTTGCAATCAGTGTATGCTCTGCTGAAGGAGTGGAGAGTCCTATTGTTATAGGTGCACAGGCGGCAAATGAGCTTTTAAATATAATAGGTATCAAGGCAAGCATAGTTTTGACGAAGTATAATGAGGTTATTTATGTCAGCGCCAGGTCTATAGATGAAATTAATGTACAGGTTATGATGGAAAAACTCGGAGGCGGGGGGCATCGCTCCGTGGCAGGCGCACAGCTTAGAAGCATCAGCATTGAGAATGCGATAAAGCGCATTAAAGAAGTTATTACTGAAATGATTAAAGAGGGAGATTTATTATAATGAAAATAGTATTATTTGAAGATATAAAAACACTTGGTAAAAAGGGAGAGATAGTAGAGGTGAGTGAGGGCTATGCAAGAAATTTTTTAATTCCTAAAAAGAAGGGAACTGAAGCCAATGCTCAGAATTTAAATACCTTAAAGTTGCAAAAAGCCAATGCAGCCAAAATCGCCAAGGAGCAGCTTGAAGCGGCAAAGTCTATTGCTTCAAAGCTTGAAGGGGCTAAGGTTGAAATAAAGATAAAGGGCGGCAAAGAGGGAAAGACTTACGGTTCGGTTACTACCAAAGAAATTTCACAGGCGGCAAAGGAGCAGCTTGCTCTGGAGCTTGACAAAAAGAAGATAGTGCTGGCTGAGCCTATTAAAGCCTTTGGAAGTCATGAAGTCATAATAAAACTCCATAAAGAGGTAAGCGGCAAGCTGACAGTAAAGGTTATTGAAGAATAAATTTAGAGAGAGGCCGGTATGGACGAAGCTGTACTAAAAAGAGTCCTTCCTCATAGCATAGAGGCTGAAAAATCAGTTATAGGCGCTATGCTTATGGATAAAGAGGCGGTGACCGCTGCTTTAAATATGCTTACTAAAGAAGATTTTTATTCTTCTCAGTACGCCGTAATTTTTGAAAGTATGGCGGAGCTGTTTAATGAGGGCAAGCCGATTGACCTGGTAGTATTACAGGAAAAATTAAAAGAAAAAAATATCTCTCCTGAAATTGCAGGCATTGATTTTATAAGAGATATACTTACAGAGGTGCCTACCTCTGCAAATATAAGGTCTTATGCCGGAATAGTACATGAGAAAGCTGTATTGAGAAGGCTCATAAGAGTGAGTGAGGATATAGCAAATACCTGTTATGCTGACAAGGAACAGCTGGAAGACATACTTGCAAATGCAGAAAAAAATATATTTAAAGTGCTTCAGAGCAAAAGCTCCGGGACCTTAAAGCCTATAGAAAAAATCGCGGAAAATGTATTAAACAGGATAGAGGAGGTAAGCCGCAGCAATGAAAGCGTAACAGGACTGCCTACAGGCTTTATAGACCTTGATTATAAAACGAGCGGATTTCAGCCCTCTGATTTAGTGCTTATAGCAGCCAGACCCTCCATGGGAAAAACTGCTTTTGTGCTTAATGTAGTGGAGCATATAGCAATAAGAAAGAATCTTTCCTGTATGATTTTTTCACTGGAAATGAGTGCAGAACAGCTCGTCCAGCGTATGCTTGCAATGGAAACAGGCATTGATTCACAGAAATTGCGGGTAGGAAATTTAAATGATAATGATTGGGAGCAGCTGATTAGAGGAGTGGTGCAGGTGGGAAATTCAAAAATTATCATTGATGATACTCCGGGTATAAGCATCACCGAGCTTAGAAGCAAATGCAGAAAGGTGAAGCTTGAAAAGGGACTGAGTCTGGTGATAATAGATTATCTCCAGCTTATGACCGGCAGCAGCAGGGCTTCTGAAAACCGGCAGCAGGAAATATCTGAAATATCAAGAAATTTAAAATCACTTGCCCGAGAGCTTCAGGCTCCGGTAATTGCGCTTTCTCAGCTGTCAAGAGCCTGTGAAACCAGAACTGACCACAGACCGATGCTTTCGGATTTAAGAGAGTCGGGGGCTATAGAGCAGGATGCAGATATAGTTATGTTTTTATATAGAGAGGATTATTACAAAAAAGATACTGAACATATTAATGAGGCTGAAGTTATAATAGCCAAGCAAAGAAATGGTCCTATAGGTACTGTAAAGCTTGTATGGAAACCTGAAACCACAAAATTTGTCAACCTGGCAAGAGAATAATTTTTAAATAACTAAGAAGCGGGAAGGCTGAGCAACCTTCCCGCTTCTTAGTTTTATCTAGTTTTATACTTATTATGCTTCTATACAACCTGTAGGACATACAGCTGCGCATGCGCCACAGTCAACACATGTATCAGGGTCAATCGCATATTGAGTATCGCCTTCTGAAATGGCACTTACAGGACATTCACCTGCACAAGTACCACACATAATACAGCCATCTTTAATTACATGAGCCATAAAAATTTCCTCCTTTTGATGTATTATTCGACGCAAACCCATTGTATACGAAAAGTAGTAAAAATTCAAGATGTGAGGTAATTATTTGTGCATTAATATATTAAATAAGCTCAAACTGGGAGTTTATATAGTATAAATAGCTAGGGGGATACTTATTTATGTGGTATTAAATATTTTCTAAAACAGCTATGCAAGGAATTTATTAATGGTTATTGCAATTATAGGTTTCTTAGGGTATAGTAGTAGCTGTAATTACAAATAAAGGAGGATAAACTTATGACTATTACTAAAGATATGTCTATTGGAGAGCTTCTAATGATGAATGAGCATATAGCACCTATTTTAATGAGAGCAGGTATGCATTGCTTAGGCTGTCCTGCTTCAACAGGTGAATCACTTGAAGAAGCCTGCATGGTTCATGGAATAGATTGTGACATACTTTTGTCACAGATCAATGAGATTATAGCTGAAGACTAAGCCTTAAGGGCTGGTTTATTAAGGTATTTATTAATTATAGGGGAGTTGCAAAATTCAATGTTTCTACAATTTTGCAACTCCCCGTATATTTTTGTATTAAATAATTATTAGAATTTAATAAGTGTTTGCACTGCAAAGTCTTTTATAATTATATCATAATGCTCATTCAGGTATGAAATGCTGCTGTAATTTGAAAACATTCTTTTACCATATTCTGCAAGCTTATTGCATGAAGAAATAAAATCTGCCTGGTTCGTACCCGAATTGACAAGCAACAGAGTGTAAATGCCGGTATCAGGGTTTTTGTATAGACCGCTGTTGCCATTAAAAGAACCTCCTATAGCCTTTGCCGCTTCCTGAACTTCATCAAGAGAGTTAAAATTAAATATACGGTTATAAGGAATATTCTGCTCATTGTCTGGGCGATTAAGGTTTGTAAATATTAAACTGTTTGTATCTTCTTCTATTTCAAAAAAATCATCAAAGTCCATAGAAATATTATCCTCATCTTCTAACTGTGAAAATTTTGCAAATCTGACATCAACTTCCTCAGGGTCCTCAACATTAGTTATTATTACTACCATATTATCACCAGGGAATGGTACTGCTTCTATACGAAAAGGGCCGTTGACAGTAAAATCCAGTTCTTGTACAGCTTTCTGAATTAATTCATTAAAAAGTACATTGATTTTTTCAGTTCCATAAGCAAGCTCGTTTAAGTTAATATTCCTTGCAATTAAATCTATATTTGACAATGTACATTTTATTTGATTTTCATTAATTCGTTCAAGTTTCATGGACCCTCCTTTCACCTATAACATAAGATACTGGAAAAAGCCAATATCATATTCTAGTATTTATAAATATTTGTAATTTATAATATACATCAGATTGTGTAAATAATCAATTAAAAGACACTAAATCTTCGATTTTATAAATAAACCGACCGAACAGATTTTTATGATTGACGGTTGATGCGATTATAGCTATAATTAATCTGAAAGTTCTCTAGACTGCATGACAGTTCTAAGCTAAGTGGAGGGAAGGAGGCTAATACGTTCTAATATCTGAAAAATCAAAATTCTTATTTTCTTTTTATTATCCCAAGTAGTTAAGAGTAAACAAAATCCATGCAGGAGCTTCAATATAGCTCAGGTGAAAATTATAAGTTTGTGCTTGTAGCTTTAATAAATATAAGGACTGTAAAAAAGCGGAGCTTTCGTATATAATCAAATCCACTTCAAGATTCTTATAATTTTTCCTGAGGCTTGCATATTCAGTCATGGAGCTGCAGTATAACAAAGCCTGCAGGTATGAAATTATATAAGCTGTAAAAAGCATAGGTATAGTCAGCCGCCTGTGTAAAAGCTTTATATAATTTTATAAAAGCATTGACTGCAATACTATGTTTCAAAGGGTGAGGATATACTTAAGAAATAAATGTGTATATGAAATTAAATTTTGTATATCCTCACTTAAAGTATAATGTTAAACTTTAAAACTATGTGTCACCGACATTCCTTATGGAAATAACATTATATATACAGGATTAAGCTGGGTATCCAGCTGGAAGTTATTATAGATTATCAGAAATAATTATATATAAATTTACTATGAACAGGTCAGGTGGTAGCTATATGGGGCAAATTTTCATGCAGAAAGACTAAAAAATGCAGCTAAGGCCAGTGCAACAATTCAGGATTCAAAAGAATCTTATATAAGAAAACTTTTACGATATAAAAATAATGGAGTTTCTATATATATAGACGGAAAAAAGAGCAGTACACAGGACTTGCTGCGTATGCTGAAAATATCTGAGCACAATCAGAAATATATGGGAGATTATATAGCTGATAGAAACTGTAAAATCCTAAAAGAAATAAGATTTGAAAAAATTAAGGATTAGTGTGCATAAATTGGCAGGTACATGGGATTATGTCTTATGAATGCCTGTAAAAAAGTATACCGTATAAGTATATAACTGCAAAAATTTGATAATTTATGTTATAATTAGGGAATCTCAAATGTAAGGAGGTTCCCTGATTTTGATATCGAGAAAAAGAAAAACGAAGAGCAGAGCTTGGACAATACTTATTTTTGCAGCAGTATGTGCAAGTATATGCTTGGGTATATGGTATATCGGAGAAAACAGTTCTTCAAAGAAAAGAGTTGATATAAAAGAATATTTTGGAGTGAATGCCGAGGAAATTGCTATAATATATAATTATAGTCTTGAGGCAGCAAAGGCAGTGAGCAGAGAAGGAAAACTATATCTTCCTCTTGACTGGGTAAGCAGTGTATTAAATGATAAGTTTTACTGGAGCGATGAGGAAGAGCTCCTTATCTATACTACTCCAAATGAGATATTGTATGCAGACGGCAATTCTAAAGCATCTGACGGAAGCAGTCAGATTATAAGGGAAAATGACAGGGTATATATCTATATTGAGCTGGTAAAAACTTATACGGACATTTCAATACTCAGCTACTTAGAGGATGGGGCAAATAGAATTTACATAAATGATAAATGGGAGCCTGAAAAGCTGTCTGTAATTAATAAGGAAACCAAGCTGAGAGCATCGGTTTCAAGAAAAAGCAGCATAGTAAGGGATATGGCTAAGGATGATAGCGTGGTCATAGCTGCCGAAGCGGAGGCAAAAGGAAAGGAAAGCTGGCTTAAGGTATTTACCAAAGACGGCTATATAGGCTTTATTGAAAAAAAGTATGTATCTTCAGATTATAAGGAGGAAGCAAGGTACAGCAGCTTTGAAAAACCTAATTATACAAATATAGTTCTTGAAAAACCCATTGTTCTTGGTTGGCATCAAATTACGAATATGGAGGCAAATTCGGGGTTGAGCAAGACTTTGGAAAATACCAGCGGTCTTACTGTAATTTCTCCAACCTGGTTTTCCTTAAGTGATAATGAAGGAAATTATACTTCGCTTGCCGATGCCGGCTATGTAGAGGAGGCTCATTCAAAAGGGCTTCAGGTCTGGGTGCTCATAGACAACTTAAGCGATAAGGTAAAGTCTGAAATACTGCTTTCACATAGTGAAAGAAGAAAGAAAATTATAGATAAGCTTATAAAGGATGTTAAGACTTATGATATTGATGGTATAAACATTGATTTTGAAAGCTTCAAGGAGACGGCGGCAAAGCATTATTTACAATTTATAAGAGAGCTTTCAGTGTCTTGCAGAAAAGAGGGGATAGTGCTTTCAGTAGATGTGCCGAACTATGCGGCTTTTAATACGTTTTTCAAGAGAGATAAGCTCGCTGAAGTAGTTGATTATGTTATAAATATGGGATATGATGAACACCATGCGACAGATACGACTATGGGGAGCGTAGCTTCTTATGATTTTGTTAAAAATGGAATTAACAATACTCTTACAGAGGTTCCTAAAGAAAAGCTTATTAATGCGGTACCTTTTTATGTCAGAATCTGGAAACAGGGGGAAAGCAAACTTAGCTCCAGAGCACTTGGAATGTCGGCGGCTAAGAGCTGGGTAGAAGAGAATTCGGTCAATCTGGTGTGGGATGGGAATCTCGGGCAGTATAAGGGCGAAGTTTTACAAAGTGACGGCACAGCTTATATATGGTTAGAGGAGGAAAGGTCTATGGCACTTAAAATTAAGCTGATAAAAGAAGCTGATATTGCAGGTGTGGCTTGCTGGAAGCTGGGGCTTGAGCCTGCTAGTATATGGAGTATAGTAAATGAAATAAAAAAATAAATCTGTGTCAAAAAAGCTGATGCAGAGTATTTACAATCACTTGATATTCATATTATGTGATTTTGTATATTAATATAGAAATGAAAGAGGAAAAGTATGACACTTATATTACCAAAAAATTATGATCCGGTACTTACAATCAGGCAGACCCAAGAGGCTATAAAGTATATTCGGGATACTTTCCAGAAAGAATTTGGAAAAGAATTAAATCTGGAGAGGGTTTCGGCTCCGCTCTTTGTACCTAAATCAAGTGGCTTAAATGATAATCTCAGCGGTGTGGAAAGACCTGTAGCCTTTGATATAGCGGGTATTAAGGGAGAGGAGGTTGAGGTGGTCCAGTCACTTGCAAAATGGAAAAGGATGGCACTTCATGAGTATGGATATAACCCGGGAGAAGGTTTATATACAAATATGAATGCGATACGCAGGGATGAAGCTCTGGATAATCTGCATTCATGCTATGTAGACCAGTGGGATTGGGAAAAAGTGATAAATAAAGAGGATAGAAATGATGAAACTCTTGAAAGCACTGTCAGGAATATTTTTAAGATTATAAAGCACATGCAGCATGAGGTATGGTATAAATATCCTGAGGCGGTAAATCACCTGCCTAAGGAGATTGTATTTATAGATTCTGAAGAATTATTAAGGAAGTATCCTGATAAAACTCCTAAGGAGAGAGAAAATCTTATAACGAGAGAATGCGGCTGCGTATTTATTAAACGTATAGGAGCGGCTTTGTCAAATGGCAAGCCTCATGACGGCAGAGCTCCTGATTATGATGACTGGGAATTAAATGGAGATATTCTTTTCTGGTTTGACTGGCTGGATATGGCCCTGGAAATATCAAGCATGGGGATAAGGGTTGATGAAAAATCTCTTGATAAGCAGCTGAGTATTTCAGGCTGTGATGACAGAAGAGCTTTGCCCTATCACAAAATGCTGCTTAATGGAGAACTGCCTCATACCATAGGCGGAGGCATAGGACAGTCGAGGCTTTGCATGCTGCTTCTTAACCGTGCACATGTAGGTGAGGTTCAGTCAAGTATATGGCCTGAGGATATGCGGAAAAAATGTGCTGAAAATAAGATGTATTTATTGTAGTAAATTAGTATTAAAAAGAACAGACAATAAAGCGGATTCTAAATATCCGCTTTACATTTTAGCAGATATGAATACAGAATTAATTAAGATAGATAGGCAAAATCCGGATTATTCACTTTTAATAAGGCCTGCTGCTATAATCTCAAAAGGAGGACTTGTAGCTTTTCCTACTGAGACTGTGTACGGGCTTGGTGGCGATGCTTTAAATCCGGAATCGGCAAGAAAAATTTATCTTGCTAAGGGAAGGCCAAGTGATAATCCCCTTATAGTTCATATAGCCGATATGGCTGCACTTAAAATGGTGGCAGCAGATATACCAGAGAGGGCGGTTTTCCTTGCAGAAGAATTTTGGCCCGGTCCTATGACTCTGATATTTAAAAAAAAGGTCTCGGTTCCCAATGAAACTTCAGGAGGTCTTGATACTGTAGCGGTAAGAATGCCTGATGATGATATTGCTTTAAATTTGATAAGATTTTCAGGGAATGCGATAGCTGCACCGAGTGCAAATTCATCAGGCAGACCAAGTCCTACTCTTGCTCAGCATGTGCTTGAGGATTTAGGAGGAAAGGTAGATCTGATAATTGACGGAGGAGCTGCTCAGATAGGACTTGAATCTACTATTATTGATATAAGCACAAAAGACACTGTAATATTAAGACCCGGTGCAATAAGTCTGGCTGAGGTTAAAAAGATTGTCCCGCAAGCCTATATGGACAAGGCATTAGCCAATCAGGAGGTGTTAAAGCCAAAAGCCCCCGGCATGAAGTACAGGCATTATGCACCCCGGGCGGCTATGCTTATAGTTGAGGGGAGCAGAGAAGGCGTTGCAAGAAAGATAAATGAATTTGTCAAAGAAGCTATTATTAGAAAAAAGATTCCGGGAATAATGATACTTAAGGAAAATCTGGAATTTTATACCGAGGAGGTTAAGAAAAGAGCCTGCATTATTACAGTAGGCAGCAAAAAAGAAAAGGGAAGCGTTGCACGCAATCTTTTTAAGGCACTCAGACAATTTGATCAAGCTGGAGTAGAGATTATCTATTCTGAAGCCTTTTATGAGGAAGCCATTGGAGAGGCAGTGATGAACAGACTGTTAAAGGCAGCTTCTTATCAGGTTTTAAAAGTGGATTAAATTACATATAAAGGAGAGGCTATGTCTGGAAAAAGAGATGATTACATAACTTGGGACGAATATTTTATGGGAGTGGCAGTTCTTTCTGCAAAACGCTCAAAAGACCCAAGCACTCAGGTGGGAGCCTGTATAGTCAGCAGTGATAATAAAATTCTTTCAATGGGCTATAACGGCTTTCCAAGCGGATGCTCCGATGATGAATTTCCGTGGGGAAAGGAGAGCCAGGAGGATGACCCCTATAATGCAAAATATCTTTATTCTACACATGGAGAGCTAAATGCTATATTAAATTATAGAGGGACGAGCCTTGAGGGAAGCAAGCTGTATGTCACCTTATTTCCATGTAATGAATGTGCAAAGGCTATAATACAGGCAGGGATACGTACTATAGTTTATGCGGAGGATAAGTATGCCGATACTGCTCAGGTCAAAGCCAGCAAGCGTATGCTGAATTCGGCAGGGGTCAGATATTATCAGTATCAGCCGACAGGGAGAAAGATAACTATAGATGTATAAAGCCGTGGTGTATGTTGAGGATTATTAAATTGGTGAAAGAAACTAAAAAAGCAAGACAGGAAAGAATAGGGAGAATTATTGCTGAGCTGGATAAAAAATATGGAACTCAGCACAGGTGCTTTTTAAATTATAAATATGACTGGCAGCTGCTATTTGCAGTAATACTAAGTGCTCAGTGTACAGATGAGAGAGTAAATATGGTAACAAAGGACTTGTTTGTCAAGTATAAAACCTTACAGGACTTCGCACAGGCAGAAGTGAAGGAAATGGAAAGAGATATTAAATCAATAGGTCTTTATCGCGCAAAATCTAAAAATCTTATACTTTGTGCAAAAAGACTGGCTGAAGTTTATGACGGAAAGGTACCGTCAGATATAGACGAGCTTACTACACTTGCGGGTGTGGGCAGAAAGACGGCGAATGTAATCAGAGGAAATATATATAATATCCCAAGTATAGTAGTTGACACTCATGTAAAAAGAATCAGTAAAAAGCTTGGGCTGACTGAAAGTGATGAGCCTGTAAAAGTTGAATATGAGCTTATGAAAATACTTCCAAAGGACCATTGGATATTATGGAATATTGATATAATAACTCTGGGGAGAACAATCTGCATAGCGAGGCGAGAAAAATGTGAGGAATGTTTCTTAAATAAAAATTGCCCTTCCAGCAAGGTTCAGATTAGTGAAAATACGGTTTATGAAACTGCATAAGAATAGTATTTTTGAAATGTTAAAAAAAAGTCATTAAATATTAAGATAAAAAGTGCTAAAAAGCTGCAAGTACACAAAAAGAACACTTGCGTAAATTTTGGAACTGTCATAAAATAGTGCTTGACATAATAAAACTAATTTATAAATATAGAAAGAATGTTTATTATAAGTAAGTGATGAGGTAAGGAAAGATGAATAAGAAAAGAAATCAGATAATATCTACAATTATTGTAATTATAATTGTAGCAGCAATGGTAGTTCCTATGCTTGCAGGTTTATGGACTGCATATTTTTAAAATTTCAGGTAAAGAGGATATTGTAAAAGTTGTAAAAGATTAATTGAAACAATTCTACCGCAATCTCACTGACTTTAGACGGTAGGTGGTTCACTATATGTTCATGATTAATATTTACTGGCATAAATTGTCAGTGAATTTAAAATTAAATCTGAGGAGGAAAGTTAAAGTAATGAAATTAAGTCCTTTAGTGACTAAAAGTGCTTTAGCAGCCTTGGCTGGTATAGGGCTTTTTATTAATATAGATAATGTGCAGGCAGCTACAGTGCCTGCGGGGTTAAATCTTGGAGAGGTACAGGTTGAAGGCTTGACCGCACAGGAGGCAGCTGAGAAAATTACAGCTTATGCAGACGGTATTGCCAATAAAACTGTGGAGATTGAGGTAAATGGGCATAAAGCCTCAACTTCGGCAAGAGAGCTTGGAGCCGAGTGGAAAGAAGTGGAGATGGCAAGGCAGGCGGTAAATGATTATACTGCCGGCAATATTGTGAGTCGCTATATGAAGCAGGCGGATTTACAGCAAAGTCCTGTGAATATAGAATGCAAGATTGAAACAGACAGGGAAAAATTTGATGAATTTATTGATAAAAATTTTGATATGTTTGCTTCAAAGGCGACAAATGCTTCGCTTGTAAGAGAAGGCAGCGGGTTTACAATAAAGGACGAGGTAGACGGTCTGAAAATAGATAAGGATTCCACTAAGCTTAAGGTGGATGAGGCACTGAGGAGCTCACAGGACAGCAGTGAAATAAAGCTTGCTGCTGATACGGAGGTGGATAAGGCTAAGGTAAAAAGGGCAGACCTTGAGCAGATTAAGGATGTACTGGGAACCTATACTACTGATTTTTCAAGCTCCTCAAGCGAAAGGGCAAATAATATAAGAGTGGGCTCAAATAAACTGAACGGGCATTTGCTGATGCCGGGAGAGGTACTTTCAGGATATGAAAACATGAAGCCTTTTACTGCTGAAAACGGTTATCAGATTGCCCATGCTTATGAAAACGGTCAGGTGGTAGACAGTGTAGGAGGCGGTGCCTGCCAGATCGCTTCTACTCTTTATAATGCCGCACTGCGTGCAGAGGTCGGAATTAAAGAGAGGAAAAATCATTCTATGACAGTAAGCTACTGTCCGGCGAGTACAGATGCAGCTATAGCAGGGACCTATAAAGATATAAAAATTGCAAATAACAGAGAAACACCTATATATGTCGAAAGCTATACAAGCGGAGGAAAGCTGACATTTACTATATGGGGCAAGGAAACAAGGGCGGCTAACAGAAAGGTCGAATATGTATCTGAAATTTTATCTGATACTCCGGCGGGAGTTACCTATAAAGATGACCCTAAGCTGCCGGCAGGCTCAGAAGTAAGAGAATCAGCAGGGCATAATGGAAGAACTTCAAGGCTTTGGAAAGTGGTAACTGTAGATGGAGCACAGGTAGAAAAAACTTTAGTATCCACTGATACTTATATGGCTTCAAATGCTATTTATAAGAGAGGTACCGGAACTGCAAAGGCAGCCTCTTCATCAGCTAATCCATCTTCAAGTGCAAGTTCCAGCGCGCAGAACTCAGCTGCTGCAAGCTCCGGAAGCGCTTCAAACAATTCCGGCTCGACTGCTGCCTCAACACAGGCTTCAAAGTCAAGTTCAGCATCTCAGTCTTCAAAGCAATCCTCCAAGAGCAGTGAAACTTCACGTGAAAGCACCAAAGCTCAGTCCAGTGCAGCACCTACCAGCAACCCGTCAGAGTCATTCGTGGAGCCTGGTCCCGGAGGTCCTGGTCCTGGCAGCTCCGGAGAATAGTGATGAGTGATAAAATGCCGGCTGCAGATGATATTTTATATGTTAAAAAAGACATCATAGCAGCAGGCTATGCAGGAGAAAAGGGGAGTAATTTAATAGTAATAAATAAAAAAGAGGAGCTGTTAAAGAAATTTAACAGCTCCTATCTTAAGCCCGGAGCTGCTACTGCAGAGCTTTCTAAAGGTTTAATATCAAGCTGCTGCCAAGAAGCCTGCAATTCTATTGATATAATTAAGGCGGAGGAAGGCGGAATACTGGCTGCTTTATTTAAATATGCCTCAGAGCATGACTGCGGAATGAAGATAAGACTCAAGGCTGTGCCGATAAGGCAGCTTACTGTAGAAATCTGCGAATATTATAAATTGAATCCTTACAGGCTGTTAAGTGAGGTATATATAATCTTTTCTGCAGATTCAGAAGGCTTAATTTATAATTTGAAAAAGGCAGGAATTGATGCGGCGAAAATAGGGGAGCTTTCTAAAAATAAAGCTAAGGTAATAATGGATAAGGAAAGTATAGAATATATTAATCGAACTAAAGAAGACGAGCTAGATAAGCTGAATGTTAAATTATTGAAAGAGAGATTATAATGAATATAGTACTTCTTGAGCCTGAGCTGCCTTCCAATACAGGAAATATCGGGAGAACCTGTACTGCTACAGCCACCACTCTGCACCTTATAGAGCCTCTTGGCTTTAAATTAAATGAAAAGGCTATCAAACGCTCAGGTCTTGATTATTGGGATAAACTTGAGGTCAGAGTGTATTCAGATATAGAAGACTTTTATGAAAAAAATCTTAAAGCAAGAAAAAAGATTTATATGGCTACTACCAAGGCAGAGCAAACTTACTGTGAAGCAAAATTTGAACCTGATGACTATATAATGTTCGGAAAGGAAAGTGCAGGTATTCCTGAAGAGCTTCTAGTACAAAATAAAGAAGGCTGCATACGTATACCTATGTGGGGAGAGATACGAAGTCTTAACCTTTCCAATTCTGTTGCCATAATTCTTTATGAAGCTTTAAGACAAAATGGCTTTAAAGAAATGAGTCTTAAGGGAAGACTGCATAGATGTAATTGGAATAACTGATATTAGCAGGCAGTAAATCAGATAATAAAGTAAAAAAACGCCGCTTCCGGTAAATACCGGTTTCGACGTTTTCTTACTTTAAAGCTTATTTTACAGTCTTATTAGGGAGGGCATATTTATTTACTTACTATTGTATCCAAGCACCGTTTGAATCAACCCGATATCCATCGGGAGTGGTTGTATTTGCAAGCATTGCACCGTTTCCTTTATCGCAGTAATACCATTTACTATTAGTTTTAATCCAGCCGGTCATCATATATCCTTCCGAGTTAAAATAATACCATTTATTATTTATAAGCTCCCACTGTGATTTAGGATAGCTTCTGTCTGAGCGGCTGTACCACCAACCTTTTCCATCTTTAAGCCAAGCTCCGTTTACTTTGGAGCTTCCTCCCGGAGTGCCGTTGCCATTGCCGAATCTTGAAATTTCCTCATCACCTACATATAAATCATCAGAAACATTCCATTCACCATGAGTACCCCAAGCTGAAGCTCTAACTTTAAAGGTGTAGTTGCCTTTTCCACGCTGACCTATTTCAGAAGAAAAATTATAGCTTGTACCTGTAGTTTCTATCTGAGTTACTAAAGAAGAACCACGATAGAGCTTTACAGTATATTTTTCAACTACGTCAGCAGGTGACCAGCTGGCTTTGCCGGTGTATTCATCCCAGTTTAAATCATCCACTCCTAAATTTTCGGTACTGCCCCTAAGCTTGGGCATTTTAACTGTGAGTGTGATAGAATTTGAACCACCTCTTGCTCTTACAAAGCTTACATTTCCGCCTTTAAGTGTAAAATAAGTACTGTTTTTAAGAGCGCTGGTATCAAATTTATACCCCTCTTCAGCTTTAATTGTAATATTGAACTTTGGAGTAATTCCACTGTGCCATTTATCTCCGTCCATATTTGTAGCTGTCGCCTGGTCATTGCTTACAGTATAAGCGGCCTCATTGCCTGAAGTGACTTCAATACGCTTCTCACTCGAGCCTATCTCTATGCTGCTTGTATCAAAAGATAATGTAACATTATCTATATTGGTTTTATTGGAAGCGGCAGCTGCCGTAAAAGCAAATGCTGCAAGCATAAGAGCTGAGAGCCCCAGTATAGCGGTATTTTTAAAAAATCTCAATTTTTTCATAGCGTTATCTCCTCATACACTAGGTTTTTAATTTGTTAGTATTTTAATTATATTTATATGTATATTCTAATCTATAATGTAAAAAAAATCTAGGAGCTAAGCCATTACAGTTTGTTTACAAAAAAAAACTTGGTCTTAATGAAATCTTGAGAATTGTTAGAATAAAATAAATAAAAGAACCTGCTCAGCATTAACAGATTCTTTTATTTTCGATGCTAAACCTACATCTGCAGTTATTTATTTCATGCGAGAAAATTTATCAGCTGTCAGTTGATAATCCATACTCCGTCAGTCCCCACCTTATATCCGTCAGGAGTAATAGCATCAATCAGCATATCGCCTTCGGCAGTCAAATAGTACCATTTTCCTTCATAAGAATACCAGCCGGTTTTCATAATTCCTTCCTCATCAAAATAATACCATTTATTATTAATTTCAAGCCAGTCCTTTTTTACATAGCTTCCGTCTTCTTTCTTGAACCACCACTGCGTACCTATTTGATTCCAGCCCTTTGAACCCTCGGAAACATTGAATTTCGGAGTAGTCTTAGTGACTCCCGGTCCTGAGTTGACATCATTTTCATCAACCTTAACTTTCTTATATTTATCCTTTATTTTATTGTAATACTCAGAGTCAACTGACAGAGCTTCTGATTTGACCATTAAGCTCTTGCCGCCCTTTGAGGGGTATACAGTAAAATAGTATGTGCCCGAACCGTTATCCGCAACCTGCTTTGAAAAATTATACTTGTCGGAATTTGCCGTAACAGTGCTGCCTATTTTTTTGCTGCCCTTATAGAGCTGTACACGATAAGAGGTCTTATCAGTGGTTTCGTCCCATATTGCCATTACTTTATCTACACCCTCATCCCAGCCGGCAGAGCTTATTACATAATCTTTGGCTTCAGCGTACGCTGTGAGTTGGGATAGAGTTAAAAACAAAGCAAAAAGTACAAATAGCATTGTTGATTTTTTTATTTTATTCAATTCCCAAAATCCTCCTTTAGTTTAGTTAGTTAATGCTGTATTCCAGTAATATAAATGAAATAATACTGAACTGCTTACATGATAAGCTCTGTTATATTTTTTGTCAATAAAATGGAAGCAATCATTTAGTTTAAGAACTGCTTACAAAAATATTAAATCACTATTTTTCAGGCTCCAAGGCAATCGGCAGTGAAAAGATAAATTCAGTCCCTACATCCTTCGTACTTACCGTATCTATGTTTTCGCCATGTGCAAAGAGAATGTCCTTTACTATAGAAAGTCCAAGTCCCGTCCCCTTTTTATCTCTGCCGCGTGAGATGTCCGACTTATAAAATCGGTCAAAAATCTTGGAAAGCTCTTTTTTATCAATGCCTATCCCTGAATCATTTACTGAAATAAATATTTTTTCTTTTTTGGGGTAGGTGCTTATATATATTTTAGAATTATTATGTGAAAATTTTATGGCATTATCAATCAGGTTGTATAAAACCTGCTGTATTTTACCTAAGTCCGCATAAACCATTGCTGTATCACTTGTAAAGGTAAGCTCTATAATTATATTTTTTTCGTCACATTGCATTTCAAAGCTCGCTGCAGTATTTTTAATAACACGGTTTATATCAAAATTACTGCGGATTAGCATTCCCTTTGCATCAATATCATTTAAGGTGAGAATGCTTTCGGTAAGCTTGGTAAGTCTGTTGGCTTCGTCAATAACTCTGCGCAGATACTTTTCCTGCATATCCGCCACTATGGTACCATCAAGAATAGCCTCGAGATATCCCTTGATTGAAGTTAAAGGTGAACGAAAGTCATGAGAAATGTTTGTAATAAAGGTGCGCTGATATTCTTCAATTTTTCCCATTTCGTCAGACATAAAATTAAGTGTATCCGCAAGATAACCCATCTCATCTCCGGTATCAACCTTTACTCTGTATTTTAAATTGCCGGCGGCATACTGCCCTGCTGCTTCCGTGATTTTTTTTAAAGGGGTATAGACTATGCTGTGAAAAACTATTAATACCAAGGTGGAGAGCAGAAAAACTATGAGAGAGGTAATATACACTATATTAAGGATTTCATTTTGATTTGAGGTCACAGTTGATATAGGCATGTGAATTACTACATAACCATAGATTTTATAATTGCCGTTAATTGGAGCAGACACACTCAGGACATTATAATCAAAGGCTCCAAAATAATTTCCTATAGTATAAAAACGGTTGTCACTGGTAGCTGTAGGGTCAAAGCCTTGTATTGACTGACCTTTTAATTTATTTTCGGTATCAACTATCACAGTGCCGTCTCTGCTTATTACCCATATTTGTGCCTGAAGAAAGGTAGCTGCCATCTGAATTTGAGGATAAGCATCTTCAAGCTCAATCTCCTGCTCTGTATATACGGAGGAATAGGTGGTAGCTATAAGACTTGCTTCATCTTTTAAGGTGGCACTTTTGGTATGAATAAGATAGCTGTAGGTTAGTTTTGAGGAAAGGGTTGCAATCGCTATAAAGCCTGCGGCTCCAAATATAATATAAGCCATAATAAACTTTACGTAGAGTGATAATTTCATAAACTTTACAGGTATGGCAAACCACCGTCGTTAAGGGTGGAGCTGCCGTTCTCCTTTTAAATATTATTTGGTTTCAAATTTATAGCCTATTCCCCATACAGTTCCCAGGGACCATGAACTATGGTCCTTTATTTTGCTTCTCAGCCTTTTGATATGTACATCAACCGTCCTGGTATCTCCGGCATATTCATATCCCCATATATGATCAAGGAGCTGCTCTCTTGTAAACACCTGATTAGGATGTGAGGCTAAAAAGTATAAAAGCTCAATTTCCTTAGGGGGCATTTCAACTATATTGCCCATATAAGTTACTGAATAATTTGTAAGATTAATAATTAAATCGGGATATTCTACATAATTGCCGGAAAGCACCCTTTCTTTGGTTTCGGTTTTAAGATTATAGCGCCTTATCACCGCCTTGACTCTGGCAACAAGCTCTTTAGAATCAAAGGGCTTTATCATATAGTCATCCGCACCGAGCTCAAGTCCGAGCACCTTATCAAAAACTTCTCCCTTTGCAGACAGTATTATTATAGGTACTGAAGACTTGGAGCGTATCTCTCTGCATACCTGGTATCCGTCAATTCCGGGAAGCATTAAATCTAAAAGTATAAGCTGAGGCTCAAATTCATCAAATGCCTTAAGTGCAGCATTACCATCTTCCACAATTTTAGTTTCATAAAGCTCTTTTGTAAGATATAGTGATATAAGCTCAGCTATATTTTCGCTGTCTTCTACTATTAAAACTCTTTGTTTTTCCGTCATATCATCCTCTTATTTTAAAATTTTACTATTGTGACCGCATTGCCCCCATCGTCATATTCAGCAAGCTGATAGGATTTTACCTGTGACTGCTTTTTTAAGTAGGCATGTATCCCTCTTTGAAGTGTGCCGGTACCTCTGCCGTGTATTATACGCACCTGCTCAAGATGTGAGAGCAGAGCATCGTCAAGGTACTTATCAAGTGCCAAGCAGGCCTCATCGACATTCATGCCTATTACATTTATCTCCGGTGAAATATGAGAAGCCTTCATAAGTGAGCCTCCCTTACTGCCTATATACTTTTTGTCCTGTGTTTTTGGGGTATCTTCAATTACTTCCACGTCATTGATACTTACCTGTGAACGAAGAATGCCCATCTGAACATAAAATTTGCCTTTATCATTTGGAAGTGAGCTTACTGTGCCTTTCAGTTTAAGGCTGTGTATGTATACACTTTCCCCGAGCTTCAGCTTCTTCGGCACCTTTAGGCTTTGCTTTTTATCAGACTTAGCTTTGGGAGCTTTTTCAATCTGCTTTAACGATTCTCTGAGCCTGCCGCGCTCCTTTTCGAGCTGTGAGCCCATACCTGCACCTGCGGCAAGCTTATTGATATTACTGATTGCAGTATCCGCAGTTTCTTTTGCAGAGCTTAATATATCTGAGGCTTCACGTCTGGCTTTTTCAAGGATGCTTTCTCTAATTTCCTCAATTCTTTTATGCTTTTTTTCATAGGAATTTTTAAGCCTTTCAATTTCAGCCTTATAATTGTCAATTTTCTTTTTTTCAGCTTCAATGGTAAGCTTGTCTTGCTCTATTTTGCTTATAAGCTCTTCAAATGACATAGCTTCTTCTTCCAGGTTTCTTTTAGCTTCATCAATTATAAACTCAGGCAGCCCAAGCTTTCTGGAGATTGCAAAGGCATTTGATTTCCCGGGTATTCCTATAAGTATACGGTAAGTAGGTCTTAAGGTTTCCACATCAAATTCGCAGCAGGCATTTTCAACCCCCTTTGTATTTAAGGCAAAGACTTTTAATTCACTGTAATGTGTAGTGGCTATTACAGAAGAACTTTTCTGATGAAGATGTGAAAGTATGGCTATTGCCAGTGCAGCTCCTTCAGTCGGGTCTGTGCCTGCACCAAGCTCATCAAATAAGCAAAGTGAATTTTTATCAGCCTTTTTTAATATATCAATTATATTTTTTATATGACCTGAAAAGGTTGAAAGACTTTGCTCAATACTCTGCTCATCACCTATATCGGCATACAGGCTTTTAAAGACTGCTAAAGCACTGCCTTCAAAAGCTGGGATATGAAGTCCTGCCTGCCCCATAAGCGTAAAAAGGCCTACAGTTTTAAGTGAAACTGTTTTTCCTCCGGTATTCGGACCTGTTACTATTAAAAGGCTGTAATCTTTGCCAAGGCTGATATTTATAGGAACTACAGAGGTACTGCTGATAAGAGGATGTCTGCCCTCCTTGATATTAATATAGAAATTATTATTAAATACGGGCATACTTGCTGACATTGCATTTGCAAGATGAGCCTTTGCATATACAAAATCCAGATGAGCCATATTTTTAACATTATCATTAATATCATCAATATAGGGGCTTACCTGAGCACTCAAGGAGTTAAGGATTGCTTCAATTTCCTGATTTCTGGCAATTTCAATCTCACGAAGCTCATTATTGAGGCGTATTATTGCCATAGGCTCTATAAATATAGTAGAACCTGTAGCCGAGTGGTCATGCACTATGCCATGGACCTTATTTTTAAACTCGGCTTTTATTGGAAGGCAGTAAGCTCCGTCCCTCATAGTTATAATTGAGTCCATAAGATATTCTCTATGTGAGTTCAATACATTTTGCAGCTCGCTGTGCATCCTCAATTCTATATTTTTTTGTTTGCGGCTAAGCTCTGAAAGCCTCGGGGAGGCATTATCAGAAACTTCAGACTCGGAAATTATACATTTTGCAATTTCGTTTTTCAGTGTGACCAGAGGCTTAAGTGAAGAAAAATATGTATTAAGTGCATCAAAAGCCTCGGCAGCCTGATTATCGCCGGCTTCATCAATTCCCGGACCGCCTCCATTTTTAAGACTGTCCTCAGATTTTCCGTAATTATAGGCTCTGCCGGTATTCTCCAGTAAAAGTTTTATATGCATAAGCTCGGCAATATTGAGTGAAGAACCTATGGAAAGTCGTTTAAGAACCTCTCCAAATTGCCTTACCCCTCCAAAATTTAAATTGCCCTTAATGCGTATACGGCTCAATGCAGCAGAGGTTTCCTCTTGTGACTGCACTATTTCGGCAAAATTTGAGGAAGGCTTAAGGGATTTGCATAATAATCTTCCCGGAGGGCAGGTAGCATGCTTTTCTAAAAGTTCAAGTATTTTATTATATTCAAGCGCTTGTATAGTTTTTTTATCCATTATTAATTCTATCCATATCCATGTAATTAAAACGAAGTTTCGCAGTTCGTTTTACCGCTTGTCAGCTGCAGTATAAGTATATCAAACATTTATAGAAGTTGAAAGACTCTTTTAACTTTGTAAAGTATATAGTATAATAAACTGCAGTTGGATTAGAAGGCTTTTGGATACAACAGCACTGTTGTTTGATACAGATGACAATAAACAGTATCGCCATTTGAGGGTTGAGAAAATGAGGACTTAATATGCCTGAAAAAGACATTAAAAAAGATTTTATACATGAAAATATAGTGAATCAAGATAAAAATAAGGGAAAGAATACAGTAAGACATTTTGCGATAACTGCCTGCAGCGCATTGCTGTTCGGACTTATAGCTGCTGCAGTATTTGCTTTTGCAGAACCGAGATTAAGCAAAAGATTTTCTGTGGAGCCTGCTGACAATTCATTAAATATAAGCATTCCAAAGGATGAGCCTGAGAATGCCGAAAACTCTGAAGAAGAAAGCAGCAGTTCAAATATACAGAATGAAGCGGCAAAGGAAAGCGAATCAGCAAAAGAGAGTGAGTCGGCAAAAGAAACAAAGCCTTTAGATGAAGTAGTAAAATCAATGCTTTCCGAATACGAATATACCTCAGAGGATATAAAAAAGTTTTATGCAAGATTTGATGAAATATGCAGGAAATTTGATAATTGTCTGGTATCGGTGGACTCTGTTAAAAACGCAAGGGATTGGTTTAATAATCCGGTGGAGAAGGAGGGGCATTATTCGGGAGTTATTTTGTCAAAAACGGAAACAGAGGTAGTTATTCTCTGCCCGGCAGCCGCCTTAGGAGAAGCGGATTTGATTAAGGTAATATTCAGCGATTCAACTGAGAATAATGCAGTTCTTAAAGCCGTTGATAAAATAAGCGGGCTTGCAGTTATCTATGTTCCGACGGCTGAAATTAACCCGAATATATTGGAAACTATAGAGCCGGCAGTTTTGGGAAATTCATATCAGGTGACCAGAGGAAATACGGTGATGGCAGTAGGAAGTCCGCTGGGTCTTTCACGCTCAGTCAGCTATGGCTACATATCACATATAGCAAGGGATATAAGTGTTACTGACGGCTCTGCAAGACTGTTTTACAGTGATTTAAAAACCGATGCGGAAGCCGGCAGCTTTATAATAAACCTTGATGGAGAGATAATAGCATGGGTAACCGATAATTATAACAACCAAAATAATACAGGAATTTCCATAGCTTATGCTATATCTGATTATAAGGAGCTTATAGAAAAGATGATAAATGGTGAGGCGGCTCAGTATATAGGGATTGAGGCGGTTAATGTAAGCAATAAAATGAAGGAAAGCGGAATACCTGAGGGGATTTATGTAGGTACGGTGGTTTCAGGCAGTCCGGTGTATAATTCAGGAATACAGACCGGAGATATAATTAAGGCTTTAAACGGTCAGGAAATTACAAATATAAATTCTTATATAAAGTTTCTTAACGAGCTTTCCATAGGCAATGATATTGTAATTACGGTAATGAGAAACAACGGAAAAGATGAGTACAAAGAATTAAATTTTAATATAAAAATTGGCGAAAGGCTGCTTAGAAAGGGTAATTAATGAAATTTTTAGCAACACTAAAAGAGGGAATGAGAATATCAGAAGTGTATCTTTGTAAAAACAGACAGATACAAATTACAAAAGCCGGGAAGGAGTATGCAAGTCTTGTGCTTCAGGACAAAAGCGGCACGGTAGATGCTAAAATATGGGATTTAAAATCTCCAGGAATAAACGATATAAACAGCATGGATTATGTGGCGATAGAAGCAGATGTTACTCTTTTTAACAGCAATCTGCAGCTGAATATAAGGAGGATAAGAAAAGCCGACAGCGGTGAATACTCAATGGCAGATTATATACCTGTTTCAAAATACAGTATTGACAGTATGTATAATGAGCTTAAAGAAAAGATAGCCTCAGTAAAAAACATCTACCTCAATAAATTATTAAAAGCTCTTTTTATAGAAGATTTGGAGCTGGCAAAAAGGTTCAAATTTTCATCGGCTGCTAAAAATATACATCATAGCTTTATGGGCGGATTAATTGAGCACAGCCTTAATGTAGCTAAATTATGTGAATTTTACTGCAAAAGCTATCCTATAATTAATCGAGACCTTCTAATTACCGCAGCGCTTTGCCATGATATAGGCAAAACAGTAGAGCTTTCTTCATTTCCCGAAAATGACTATACTGACGAGGGACAGCTGCTTGGTCATATTGTTATAGGCTATGATATAATTTCAAAGAAGGCGGATTCCATAGAAGGATTTCCGCTAAAGCTTTTAAATGAACTGAAACACTGTATACTTGCCCACCATGGAGAGCTTGAGTATGGCTCTCCCAAAAAGCCTGCACTTATAGAGGCGCTTGCACTCAGTCTTGCAGATAATACAGATGCAAAGCTTGAAACTATGAAAGGGCTTTTAGAAGCAGCTGATGAAAATGCGGAATGGCTCGGATATAACAGAATGTTTGAAAGTAATATAAGACGGACCGTGCTATAGAAAAATATTTGTGAAATTTTGAAAGCTGTAAAATTATAAAAGAAGGATTTGAGCTGATGAAGAAAAACCGGCAAAGTACCGTGTATAAAAAGGGAGAGATACTTGAATTTGATATAATAGATTTAGGAAATGAGGGAGAAGGCATTGGAAAGACTGCATCCTTTACTTGGTTTGTAAAGGATGCAGTGATAGGCGATAGAGTACGTGCAGCAGTGATGAAATGTATGAAAAATTACGGCTATGCAAAGCTTGAAAGCATTATCAAACCTTCATCTTACAGGATAGCTCCAAAATGCAGCGTAGCAAAGCCCTGCGGAGGCTGCACCATGCAGAGCATAAGCTATAAATCTCAACTTAAATATAAAGAAAATAAGGTGCTAAATAATCTTATAAGAATAGGCGGGTTTAAGGAGGAGGATTTCATTTTTGAAAATGCTCTTGAAAAAATTCCGAAATATGAGGAAGTAATTGGTTGCGAGCCTGATAAAGCTTATAGCGGTAAAAATTTAGGGTCCGGCAAGGATGCTGGCAGCAAGTGCAGATTTTATTCAATTATAGGTATGGAAAAACCTTGGAGATACAGAAATAAAGCAATAATCCCGATTGGCGAAAAAAACGGCAGGCTTATAGCGGGTTTTTATGCCGGGCGCACTCACAGTATAATTGAAAGTGGGGATTGCCTTATAGGTATAGAGGAAAATTCCGAAATAATAAATACTGTACTGGCTTTTATGAAAGCCTTTAATATAAGTGCTTATGATGAAGCTACGGGAAGGGGACTTATAAGGCATATACTTATAAGAAAGGGATTTTCTACAGGCGAAATTATGGTATGTATAGTAATAAACGGAAAATCACTGCCTCATTCCGAAAAACTATGCAGGGATTTAAGAGCTATAAAAGGTATAAAAAGTATTATGTTAAATATAAACTGTGAAAGGACGAATATAATACTCGGTTTAAAATCCCTTAATTTATATGGAATGAATTATATAAGCGATTATATAGGAGCTATAAAATTTAATATATCAGTAGAGTCATTTTATCAGGTAAATCCGATGCAGACAGTTAAACTTTATAATAAAGCCCTTGAATTTACTCGGCTTAACGGCAGTGAAGTGGTTTGGGACCTCTACTGCGGTATAGGAACTATATCATTATTTCTTGCCCAAAGGGCTGGAAAGGTGTACGGTATAGAAACCGTAGCACAGGCTATTGAAGATGCAAAGGCTAATGCACGCATTAATCATATAGAAAATGCTGAATTTATAGTGGGCAATGTCGAGGATATACTCACAAAGTGGTATAAGGAATCAGGAGAGAAAAAAAGAAAGGACAGTAACGAATATATAAGGTCTGTTGATGTTGAAAGCGGAAAAAATATCAGTGAAAAATATGCTGAAAAAGAAAACCTTAATAAAAAAAATATTAGTATAGAGCTGCCGGATGTGGTAGTGGTTGACCCGCCAAGAAGGGGCTGTGATATAAAATGCCTTGAAGTTATGGTGGCGGCTTCTCCCGAAAAAATAGTGTATGTAAGCTGCGACAGTGCTACACTGGCACGTGATTTAAAATGTATTGTGAAGAGAGGATATAGGCTTAGTGAGGTTCAGACAGTGGATATGTTTCCTTGGTCTTCACATGTGGAGACCATAGCGTTGATACAAAGAGTGAAATCGTGAAAATCCTGCATTTTAAGCAGTTTTATAAACATTATGTGTTTGTAGAAGATGGCGAAGGTGGGAGAAAAAAACTCCTAAAAAATTATATAGATGTGAATGTTTGCATTGATATGGTGTGTGGAGATACAAAGAATGTTTTTGAAAGTGAGGAATAAGAAATTATGAGATGGATAATAAAAATAATCTTATTCCCAATTAGCTTGGTGTTAAGTATCCTCACAGCATTTCTGACATTTCTACTTGGTATCGGAACAGCCCTACTATATTTGCTGATGATGTTTTGTATATTTGGAGCAATTGCATCTTTTCTGCAAAAAGAAGTTACCATCGGAATAGAAGCATTGATTATTGGATTCTTAGTTAGTCCATACGGAATACCGATGGTTGGTGCAACTGTTATAGCTTTTTTACAAGGTATCAATGAGGCAATAAAATCAATCTAAAAAATTTCATAAAAATGGTTACCAAAGGCGATAGATGAAAAAACTATCGTCTTTTTCTTTGCAAATTTTTAAGGAGGGAGGTGATCTTGCATGGACTTTGACTATTTCTATAACAGAGAAGCAGAGCGATTTAACTTTCTGAAAGTGCCTGAAATATTAGTAGACGGAGAAGAATTTAAGGGACTGTCTGCTGAAGCCATTATTCTATACTCCATGCTTTTGAAACGCACAGGAATGTCCTTTAAGAATAACTGGGTGGACAAGGAAGGCAGAGTATTTATCTATTTTACTGTTGAAGAAATTATGAGAAGAAGAAATATCTCAAAGCCGACAGCTATAAAAACATTAGATGAACTCGATATGAAAAAAGGAATCGGACTGATTGAAAGAGTAAGGCTTGGGCTTGGTAAGCCGAATGTCATATATGTTAAAGACTTTATGAGCATATTAGCGGTAAAAGAAAATGACTTTCAGAAGTCAAAAAACTTTACTTCAGAAGTAAAAGATGTTGACCTCAGAAGTAAAGAAAATGAACTTCAAGAGGTTAAGAATGTTGACCGTAACTATATAGAGAATAATAAGAGTAAGTATAGTAAGAGAGAATATAGTTTTGGTGAAAACGGACTTGGAACATTTCAAAATGTCTTTTTAAAGGATGAAGATATAGGCGAATTACAAATTAAAATGGCAGGAGAGCTTGATAACTACATTGAGAGATTATCAACCTATCTTCAAAGTACCGGAAAGACATATAAAGACCATAAAGCAACAATCCTTTCTTGGTTTTATAAAGATCAGGGAAGTAAGAAAAAAACCAATATCCCTACATGGGAGGAATATAACAAGGGAGTACATTTATGATTAAAGAATTAGAAAAAGTGATGATAGAAGATGTGGAATACAGCTTCAATCCTGAAAAAGAATACATCAAAGACGGACACGCCTACTGTAAAGTGTGCCATGAAAGAAAAGATGGAAAAGCATTAGAATTTTTCGGAAAGCAGATGATATTTAAGACAGCTTGTAAATGCGATAGAGATAGAGAAGCAAAAGAAAAAGAAAGACAAAAGCAGCTTGAAATCGAGAGATTAAAAAGTATCTGCTTCACATCTATTATTCAGTGGTCATATACCTTTGAAAACTATCAGGGAAAAGAAAATCAGAGTCTTATCATCGCAAAGAATTTTGTAAAAGATTATGAATTGATGAAAAAGGAAAATATCGGACTTCTGTTCTATGGAACAGTTGGAAGCGGAAAGACCTATCTTGCCTGCTCTATTGCCAATGCACTGATTGAACAGTATCAGATAAGCGTTAAGATTAGAAACTTTTCACAGATAATCAACGAACTGCAAAAAGGAGGATTTGACATTGATAAAAACGCATATATCGAATCCCTTGTAAACACTTCCGTTCTCATCTTAGATGATTTAGGAATTGAAAGAGATACAAGCTATGCCAAAGAGCAGGTATATAACATTGTCAATAACAGGTACTTAAAGCATAAGCCAACAATCTTTACCACAAATCTTTCATACAGCCAAATTGAAAACTGTACGGAGAGTGTGGAATACCAAAGAATTTACTCAAGAATTATCGAGATGTGTATTCCTGTGATGGTACTCGGAGAAGATTACAGGAAAGTTATTCAGGAAGAAAAATTAAAGAGGAATAAAGAAAGATTACTGACTGGAGGTGAGAGAACTTGATCAATGAAGAAATCGCAAGAAAAACGCTTAACATGGAAGTGAAAGCTGCTAAAGTAACAGGAAAGCTAATTCTGAACTTATTAAAGAAACTGATGAAAGAGGCTGAAAAACTTGGAGGACTGGAAAAGCTGGTTAATGCTAACGGAAATGAAGTAAAGCTAAAAGATATGGTTAAAAAGGGACAGCTTGAAGAAATTCCGGTAGAAGAAGCAGAGCTGAAGGAACTGAAAAAGGAACTTAATCGGTATGGGGTAAAGTTTTCGGTGATGAAAGATAAAGAAAGCGGTAAATACTCCGTATTCTTTCAGGCAAAAGACATGAAAGTCATGGATAAAGCCTTTAAACACGCTCTTTCGGAATCAGAAAAGAAAACGGAAAGAAAAGAATCTATCCACAAGAATATTGAGAAGTTCAAGGAAATGGCAAAGAACGCTCTTTCTAAAGATAAAGTCAAGAATAAACAAAAGGAGCAGAGCCTATGATAGATAAGATACTAAAAGACATCAAAGGCTTATTTAAGGTGCAAGATAAGTCAAAGTTTTTCAAGCAGAATATTCCCTATCTTGCATTTTTCTATGTTGGAAACATCTTCTCTCACCATGTAAGAGCCTATACAGGTGGCGATGTAATAGATAAAATATTTCAAGGAATATTAGAGCTTAATACCATGAGCTTTATTCCGAGCATTCATCCAATAGATATTTTAATGGGCGTGGGAGTGGCAGTTTTAATTAAATTTATTGTCTATACCAAAGGTAAAAATGCAAAAAAGTTCAGACAGGGGAAAGAGTATGGTTCAGCCCGATGGGGAACGAGAAAAGATATAGAGCCGTATGTGGATGAAAAGTTCCAAAACAATATCTTGCTTACTCAAACAGAGCGATTAACCATGAATGGCAGACCGGCAAATCCAAAGTATGCAAGAAATAAGAATGTACTTGTTATTGGTGGTTCTGGCTCCGGAAAGACGAGATTTTATGTAAAGCCAAACCTAATGCAAATGCACTCGTCATATTGTGTTACAGATCCTAAAGGAACGATAGTCATTGAGTGTGGCAAGATGCTTGAAGATAATGGCTATGAGATAAAAATCTTAAATACCATCAACTTCAAAAAGAGTATGAAGTACAATCCCTTTGCCTATCTCAGAAGTGAAAAAGACATCCTCAAATTAGTGCAGACAATCATTGCAAACACTAAGGGTGAAGGGGAAAAGGCAGGTGAGGATTTTTGGGTGAAAGCCGAGAAACTCTACTATACGGCTTTGATAGGTTATATTTTTTATGAAGCTCCAAGAGAAGAAAAGAACTTTGCGACACTACTGGATATGATAGATGCTTCAGAAGTCAGGGAAGATGATGAAACATATATGAATCCCATTGATAGACTATTTGAAGCATTGGAAAAGAAAGAGCCTACGCACTTTGCGGTAAAGCAATATAAGAAATACAAACTTGCTGCTGGAAAAACGGCGAAGTCTATTCTTATTTCATGTGGTGCAAGACTTGCTCCTTTTGATATTCAGGAACTTAGGGACTTGATGAAAGAAGATGAACTTGAGCTTGATACTCTTGGAGATAGAAAGACAGCACTTTTTGTCATTATATCTGATACAGATGATACTTTTAACTTTGTGGTATCTATCATGTACTCACAGTTATTTAATCTACTTTGTGATAAGGCAGATGATGAGTATGGAGGAAGATTACCTGTTCATGTAAGATGCCTTCTTGATGAGTTTGCAAATATCGGCTTAATTCCAAAGTTTGAGAAGTTAATAGCGACAATCCGTTCAAGAGAAATATCTGCAAGCATTATTTTGCAAGCACAATCTCAGTTAAAGGCGATATATAAGGATAATGCTGACACAATCGTGGGCAACTGTGATAGTACATTGTTTTTAGGTGGAAAGGAAAAGACCACATTAAAAGAGCTATCAGAAACGCTTGGAAAGGAAACGATAGATCTATATAACACTTCTGAAACACGCTCCAATGCTAATAGTTATGGACTCAATTACCAAAAGACAGGAAAAGAGCTGATGAGTCAAGATGAGATAACGGTTATGGATGGCAGTAAATGTATCTTTCAGCTTAGAGGTGTAAGACCGTTTTTATCAGATAAATTTGATATTACAAAGCATAAGAATTACAAGTTACTTGAAGATTTTAATAAGAAAAATGCCTTTGATATTGAGGAATATATCAAGAGAAAAGGGAAAGCAAAATTAAATAGAGAAACGGTTATTACAAGAGTGCAGTAAGTCTAAAGAACATAGATTTGCTGCTTTTTTATTACTCAAAATCAGGAGGAAAGATGGTAAGGATAAGAAGTCCCACTAAGGAAAACTAAATAGCAAGAGTATCAGCGATTGGAAAAGAAAAACTCCGATCGCTTTTTTTATTGAAAAGAAAAGGAGAAATTTTTAATGAAGCAAGAAATGATT
>CALBCM010000026.1 GCA_937927235.1 uncultured Johnsonella sp. | reverse complement strand
TCAATGCGATGCTCTATTTTATTTTTATAAGTTTATTCGATTTTTGACTTACGGTGGCTGTTAAAGGTTGGGAGGAAGTTCTGGACAAGAATATATTTGACTTTATTTCGGAGCTTAATGAAACAGGTATAAAAAACATCATAGTGACCGACATAGCCAAAGACGGGGCGATGAGCGGCATTAATGCCGGACTTTATGAGAAGCTTATAAAGCTTACGGCTATGGACATAACAGCCTCAGGTGGAGTGACTTCGCTGTCTGATATTATCCGGCTGAAAGAAATAGGAGTTTATGGTGCAATTTTAGGAAGGGCTATGTATACAGGAAATATTGATTTAAGAGAGGCATTGACTATATGATAACTAAGAGAATTATTCCCTGCCTGGATGTGAAGGATGGAAAGGTCGTAAAAGGAGTCAATTTTACAGGGCTGAAAGAAATCTCCGAGCCTGTGGAGTTGGGAAAATATTACAGTGAAGCAGGGGCGGATGAGCTGGTATTCTATGATATTACAGCCAGTGCTGAAGACAGGAAACTGTTTACAGATATTTTAATAAAGGTTGCTTCCGAAATATTTATTCCACTTACTGTAGGTGGTGGAATAAGCACCTTGGAGGACTTTGACAGAGTATTAAAATGTGGAGCCGACAAGGTATCGGTTAATTCAGGGGCTATCAGAAATCCTGATCTGATAAATGAGGCTGCCTGTAAATACGGCAGTCAATGTGTAGTGCTTTCGGTAGATGTTAAGAGAGTTGGCAAAGCTTATCATATATTTGCGGAAGGCGGAAGGAGAGATACTAAACTGCCTGCACTTAGCTTCATTGAGGACGGGATTAAACGAGGAGCGGGAGAAGTAGTTGTAAATTCAATAGACACTGATGGAGTAAGGCAGGGATTCGATATGGAGCTTTTGAAAGCCGTTTGTGAGCTAAGTCCCGTGCCTGTCATAGCCTCAGGCGGAGCAGGAAAAATAAAGGATTTTATAGATTTATTTAAGGAATTGCCTGATATTTCAGCAGGTCTTGCAGCCTCTATTTTTCATTCTGGAGAGGTAAAAATAATAGATTTAAAGCAAGAGCTGAAAGAAAACGGCATTTTAGTTCGCATATAAGGAGGCGGTATGCTTGATATAGATAAAATTAAGTTTGATGAAAAAGGACTTGTACCCTGTATAGTACAGGATTATTTCACGGGGCGGGTGCTGACCCTTGCCTATATGAACAGGGAGTCTTTGGAAATTACTCTGGAAAAAAAGCTTACCTGCTTCTATTCACGCTCACGTTCAGAGCTTTGGCTTAAAGGTGAAACCAGCGGCAATTATCAGCATGTAGTCAGTATTGAGGCTGACTGTGACAATGATGCTTTACTGGTACAAGTGATAAGAGATGGAGCTGCCTGCCACAGAGGAAATGAGAGCTGCTTTGATGATACTATGAATATTAAGTTTCAGAAAAATATTGTGGAAATGATAGACATTTATAATGAAAACAAAGAGAGGACAGGAGAAATACTGCCTCGTGGAGCTAAGCTGTCCAAAGGACAGTACACGCTTTATGTACTTGCTGTTTTGGAAGATGAGTATGGTAAAATTCTTGCAACCAGAAGGAGCCTCAATAAAAAATGGGCAGCAGGGACTTGGGAAATTTTAGGCGGAAGCGCAAAGGCGGGTGAAAGCTCTAAGGTGGCAGTCCTTCGAGAAATAATTGAAGAAATTGGATTGGATATAGCCAAGCATGAGGGAAAAATAATTTACAGCTATAAAAATGAAGATACAGAAAGTGGAGATAATTACTTTGTAGATATTTATCATTTTAAGGGATGTTTTAATAAAAGCAGCATTAAGGTAAATAAGAATGAGGTGACTGATTACAGGTTCGTGGATGAGTCGGACATAAGAAAGCTTAATAAGGAGGAAGGCTTCCTGCATTATGAGAGAATAATGAAGGCACTTACTCAAATATAATAATGGAGTGAAAAGCCCACAAGAAAAAAATCGCCCAAACCTTAAGGTTCGAGCGATTTTTAGAGAAAGCTTTGTAAAGTTCTGCTTTAAACCTTTAGTTAAAATACTTTTCCCACAGCTCACTTCCAAGATACAGCACATGCAAGTAATTTATTTTAGAACCGGAGGATTTACTGCTTTGATTTGTAGATATCTTTGCAATACCCCCGACATTTCGAACCTCAAAACGTTTCATTCCCAAATCTGTTTCATCCGGCTTCTCATTCTGGTCATCAGAATCACTTATATATACGGCGGTAAGCTTTCCGTCCGAATTGTATTCCGCACCCCATAAAGTTATTATGTGATTATTATTTGTGAAAGTTTTGTGTGATAAGCCTACTATACCCTCATTTCCAAGTATCTCCTTAAGCTTTGCGCTTAAATCTTCATAGTTGCCGCCATAAGTACGCTCAGTCAGTTTATTTTCTTTGAATACTTTATAGAAAAAGCCCCCTCTGCTGTCCGGAGTCATATCAGGGTTTTCTATATTGGTTCCGCCATTTACTTTAGGAGTATAGCCGTTAATAAATAAATCCATCAGCAGGTCGGAATAAAAGCCCTTATCATTATATCCGAATAAAACTTTAAAAAGATTAAATATACCGCTGTCCTGCTGACTGTTAAATGAGCTTCTTAATGCTGATAAGCTCCTGTTTGAACGGCTTATATCTCCCTCCTGTGCTATATAGCTGTCAATATATGAGCTGTTTTGGTCAAGCCACCAATGAAGCATATTGGAAGAAGCTGCTCCAAAACAAAGATTTTTATCAACATCGGTATTTCCGCCGGCTTTCGTCTTGTTGGCATCATACCATGAATTTCCTAAAACAAAAGGAGCTTTATAATCAATATAGGTATTTGAGCCTGACTGCGTTACCTCCTTGGTAAAATCCCCGCTTTCTCCCATTGTCGGAGCTGATATTCCTTTTGCCCAGAGAATAGTTCTGATTTCGCCGCTTTCAGTTGTATACTGTACGACATTGTCATTCTTTGAGGTTATTAATGAGTCTTTAATTTTCTCGGCTTTATTCAGCTTGGTATTTTCATCCTGCTCTTGAGGTTTAGCTTTATCCTCTTTAGTTTCTTGTGCTTTATCACTTTCTTTTTTCTCAGGAAGCTCTTTATTGGGAGCTTTTGGAGCTTCAGACTTAACTGCATTGGAAGAGGTGGCAGACTGTGTACCGCTGCTTTTCGGCGAGATATCCTCGGGAGCTTGAGCATTTGGCTGTACTGCAGAGCCTTCATTCTCTTTATTATTTAGATTATTTTTATCGGGCAGTGAAGACTTAGTTACATTTTCAATGCCTGCCTTCAATTTAGATGTGCTTTCACCTTCTGATTTACTGCTGTTTAAAGTATCTGCAGCATTATTTGAGCTGTCATTTTTGCTTTGGGCAGCGGTATTGTCTGAAACCGCATTGCTCTGCTTTAAAGTTTCATTTTTTTGATTTATATTTGATTTAGTATTGACGGCATGAGAAAAGCTTCTGTCGTTTGAGCCGCCACTGCTTGAGCCTCCGCCTGAGCCGCCGGTGGTTTTGATACCGTTTGAAACTAAAACTTCAGTATTTTTAGCGGCATTTGCACTGCTTATTTTTGTAATAATTCCTTTTCCGGCCTCATAATACTCTTTACCATTTTCATCAGTCCACCTTCCTGAAGAATTAAGCTGGTATCCGTCTATTACAGTATTTGCATGCATTTTTCCCAGTGTGCCTTTATCAGAGGGCTCAAAATAATAGCAATATCCGTCTATCCACTGCCAGTTTGATAAAAGTACACCCTGCTCAGCATTTGTGCTGCTGTCTAAAAAATACCACTTATCAGTTTCTAAGAGCCAGCCGGTTTTAAGGCTTCCGTCCTTATTGAAAAAATACCAGCGGTGATTTATCTGCTGCCAGGAGCTGAGCGCTCTGTCATTCCTATAATACCTCCAAGTACCGCTTTCAAGCTTCCAGCCTTCATTACCTGCATATGAACTCATAGAAAATAATATTGACATTGCAAGACCTAAAAAAGCAGGATTTAATTTCTTGTTAAATTTTTGCATTTTTACTTATAAAATTCCTTTCCTAGATTATTCCAACAATTACACTATAATTCTAATTTTGAAATTCTAACACAAAAAGTGCTATAAGTCAAATTATCTGCTGCTGCTATTTTTATAATAAGAAATTTGACTTTTATGAGGTTGGCAGTTATAATAACAGGCTAATGGACTATTCTATTTCATATAAATTAAAATTGACCAAGTTTTTATGGGCAGGAGATATGACTTGTCTGGAGGGCGTGAAGCTGGTTGGCAGAAAGAGTTATACAATTTACAGAGGTAGCTATGAAAATCGAACACATCGCATTGTATGTAAATAATCTTGAAGAAACCCGAAAATTTTTTATAAAATATTTGGGCGCAAAATCAGATGATGGATACCATAATTTTCAAACAGGTTTTAAATCATATTTTCTTTCGTTTGATGAAGGCACACGTATTGAAATTATGAACAAACCGGGGATGACGGATTTGCCTAAACAGCTTGCCCGTACAGGATATGCACATATAGCCTTTAGTGTGGGAAGCCAAGAGAAAGTAGATGTCTTGACTGATGAGCTGAAAGCAGACGGCTATGAAGTTATCAGCGGACCGAGGACAACCGGGGACGGCTATTATGAAAGCTGCATCGTTGCAGTTGAACAGAACCAAATTGAAATTACTGTTTGAGCGGTGAAAATGCGGCCTACAGTCGGCTCTACTCAGGCAGTTTGCTGTAAATAAGAAAAAATTAGAATAGAAAAATTAAAGCAGAAGTAAAAAAATTAAAATATAAATATTATTAAACTACACAGGAGATTAGATTATGAAAAAATTAAACAAGTCGAAATCAGTATTTATAGCTTTCGCTGCTGTTTGCTTGGCAGGGGCTTTTTTAACAGCCTGTTCCGGAAGTTCAAAATTTTTTGATTCTCTATAACTCATGCGGGCGGGAAAACCCATGGTTTTAACCGTGAGGATGATAGCCCT
>CALBCM010000025.1 GCA_937927235.1 uncultured Johnsonella sp. | reverse complement strand
TGCTCAAGAACAAGGCCAACCTTGTCCATTCACGCCATCGCTCCGTACATAACTTCCTTATGAATCTCTGTGCGGCACTGGCTGCATACTGTTTCTTCGAGAATAAGCCCGAGGCACTGCCAGTGCGTATTGAAAAGAGTAGGCAATTGGAACTATTCTAGGCAAATCCTTATCCCGAACTGGCGTAATCCTTAAACTAAACATGCCTAATATGGGCTTGGCAAGCAATTAAATTATCTGAACTGCGATACCAAGTTGGCCATAAGTTGCTTGCCACTTATGATATATGGTATGGACAACTTGCATTTTCGGCCTTCTACAACATCGGCAAAAATGGCTATTGTGTAGACCTTTATAAGCGTTTCTCGCGGCAAGATATCAAAACCAATGGCATTATACGAAACAACGCCCCCATCTGCCAGTTTCTCTTCGTATCGTTTCCATCCGCCGGTTGCTGTGTAGAAATCAAGAACGCACTGCTCGCCAACAGAAACAGTTTGCGCGTATCGGTTTAGAATGCACACCTGAATGATGATCCCCTGCTTTGTATGAATGCTTATTTGTCTGATAGACAATTGAACACTATCAATCTCCTTATTGCAGTTCTCAAGTGAGTCTATCACCAATTATAAGGTTGTTTCATCCGCTAAGTTGCGCAGCAGAAAGTGCAGCAACAAAAAAACGCCCCTACCCTCACGGATAGAGACGTTTAATTTATAAGTCGATAACTGTTGTTTATTCAGCCTTTGCTTCTTCGGCAGCTTCTGCCTTGGGTGCCTCTTCAGCCTTAGGAGCTTCTTCGGCAACGGGTTGAGCAACTTCGGCGCCAGCGGTTTCGCCTTCGGCCTTGGTGCTCTTGCGGCTACGACGCGTTTTCTTAGCCTCCGCCTTAGGCGTCTTGGCCATGTTCTCGTCGAAGTCTACCAGTTCGATGAACGCTATTTCAGCGGCATCGCCCTTGCGGAAACCCAGTCGGATGACACGGGTATAGCCACCGGGACGGTCTCCCACCTTAGCAGCAACCACTTTGAACAGTTCGGTAACGGCATACTTGTTTTGCAAGTAGCGGAAAACCACACGACGCGAGTTGGTGGTATCTTCCTTTGAACGTGTGATAAGCGGTTCTACATATTTCTTCAAGGCTTTTGCCTTGGCGAGGGTCGTAGTGATTCTTTTGTGCATAATCAGCGAAATGACCATGTTAGCAAGCATGGCATTGCGGTGAGGTGCAGTACGACCCAGGTGGTTGAATTTCTTATTATGTCTCATTTTTATTTTTCTTAAATAGCGGAGGGGTTACAGCTGGTGGGCGAAGGTTATACGCCTATCACCCACCGGTGCTGATATTTAGTCCCTGTCCAGTTTATACTTTGAAATGTCGGTTCCAAAAGACAGATTCAGACCCAAGAGCAAATCATCAAGCTCTGTGAGCGATTTCTTACCAAAGTTGCGGAACTTCAAGAGGTCGGTCTTGTTGTATTGCACAAGGTCGCCCAGTGTTTCCACATCGGCTGCTTTGAGACAGTTGAGGGCGCGAACGCTGAGGTTCATGTCCACAAGCTTGGTTTTAAGCAGCTGACGCATGTGCAGCACTTCCTCGTCAAACTCTTCGTTGGTATCAACGTCTTGGTTTTCAACGGCGATTTTCTCGTCGGAGAAGAGCATAAAGTGATAGATGAGGATTTTAGCGGCCTCTTTCAGAGCGTCTTTGGGACTGATGGAGCCGTCCGTGGTTACGTCTATAACGAGCTTATCGTAGTCGGTTTTTTGTTCAACACGATAAGGCTCAACCGAATAGCGCACGTTACGGATGGGGGTGTAAATGGAATCGATAGGAATTACATTCACATCGGTGCAGAACTCACGATTTTCATCGGCAGGCACATAGCCACGTCCTTTGTTAATGGTGAGATCAATCTGCAATGAAGCTTTGGCATCTAAATGACAAATCACCAAATCGGGGTTTAACACTTCAAATCCAGTCAGATACTTGCCAATGTCACCAGCTTTGAACTCGGTGGTGTTCTCAACCGTGATACTAACTTTCTCGTTCTCGAATTCTTCTACTACTTGCTTGAATCTTACTTGTTTCAAATTCAAGATAATGTTGGTCACATCTTCCTTTACACCAGGCACAGAAGAGAACTCGTGCTCAACACCGGCGATGCGCACGGTATTGATGGAGAAACCTTCAAGCGATGAAAGGAGAATGCGGCGGAGGGAGTTACCGATGGTAACGCCGAACCCAGGCTCAAGAGGACGAAATTCGAAACGACCGAATTTGTCGTTGGCCTCCAACATTACAACTTTATCAGGTTTTTGAAATGCTAATATCGCCATTAATTCAATGATTTATTTAGAGTACAACTCAACGATTAACTGTTCCTTAATGTTCTCAGGAATGTCGGCACGCTCGGGCTTGTGCAGAAACTTACCGCTCTTTGAAGCGTCGTCCCACTCAATCCAGGGGTACTTGCTGTGGTTGAAACCAGCCAAGGCAGCCTCGATAACTTCGAGCGACTTAGCTTTCTCGCGCACGCCGACAACTTGGCCGGCTTTCACTGAATAAGAAGGAATGTTTACTACCTTGCCGTCTACCACGATATGCTTGTGGCCAACGAGCTGGCGTGCGGCTGCACGGGTAGGAGCCAGACCAAGACGGAACACTACGACTCCTGACGGCTATTATGTAAATAATGAGGGGATATGGGCAAATTAATTTTTATAATTAAAAACGTAATTAAGGCAGGCTTATTACTTAGCTGTATTTTACTGCTAAGGTCTGAATATGAAAAATCCTGCCTTAATGTACCAGTATATAATATTAAAACGAAAAAGAAAATTAACGGCAGGAAAAGGATAGTTTTTCTGAGTGACCTGCATAATAAGCAATTTGGAAGAAATAATGAAAGGCTGACAGCTGAAATTGACAAGCTCTCCCCCGATATAATATTGATAGGCGGAGATATGCCTGTAGTTAAAAAAACTGATAAAGAAGATGATACAAATAAAAATATAGAAGCCTTGGATTTGGATACAAGTTTAAGCCTGTGTGAGAGGCTGGCAAAAAAATATCCGGTGTTTTATGCGAATGGAAATCATGAGCTTAGACTCAAGAATATCAAAAAATATGGCAATGCTTACCAAACCTTTAAATATAAGCTTAAAAAATCAGGAGTTCATTATCTTGAAGACACTCATGAAGTATTTGAAAACTTCGTGATTTACGGGCTTGATATTGACGGAAAATATTATACTCGCAAATATATTAAGTCCATGAGCAGTGAATATATTAATCAAAAGCTTGGAAGTACCGATTCTGAAAAATTTACCATACTGCTTGCTCATTCACCTATGTACCATGAAAAATATGCCGAGTGGGGAGCCGACCTTGCTTTATCAGGGCATTTTCATGGAGGAACTATAAGGCTGTTCAATAATATAGGTCTTATGACTCCGCAGTATGATTTTTTCAGTGACAGGGTAGTGGGCATGAAGGATATAAACGGCAGAAAACTGATTATTTCCGCCGGGCTCGGCACACATAGCATAAATATAAGACTGAATAATAAACCGGAGATAGTTGTAATTAATGTTGAGCCGGTGTAAAATACTTATTATAAAAATATAAATTATTGGAGAAAAGATGCCAAAGGGACTGTCATACAAGCTTGAGAAATTTGAAGGACCGCTTGACCTGCTGCTTCATCTTATAGAAAAAAATAAAATTAATATTTATGACATACCTGTTTCTGATATAACGGTGCAGTATGTGGAGTATGTTTCAGCTACAAAGGATGATAACCTTGATACTATGTCTGAATTTCTTGTGATGGCGGCAACCTTACTTGATATAAAGGCAAAGCTGCTTTTGCCTAAAGAGATAGATAAGGAAAGCGGTAATGAGATAGACCCGAGAGAGGAATTGGTTGAAAAGCTGCTTGAATATAAGAAATTTAAGCTGATGGCACAGGAGCTTTTGGGGATGGAATTTGAAGCTCAGCGCTTTTTATATAAGGAATGCCTGCTTCCGAAAGAGGTGGCAGGCTGTGAACAGCCTGTAGTGCTTGACAGACTGCTTGAGGGAATTGAGCTTTATAAGCTTAAAACTATCTTTGAAGATATAATAAGGCGGAGCGAAGACAAGGTTGACAAACAAAGAAGCAGGTTTGGCACTATAAAGAAGGAAGCTTTAAGCCTCAGAGAGCGTATCAATTCACTGCTTAGCTATGCAAGAGCTAAAAGAAAATTTTCATTCAGAGGGATTTTTGGAAAAAAAGCAGGGAGGCTGGAGCTTGTAGTAACTTTTTTGGCATTGCTTGAATTAATGAAAATCGGAAAAATAAAGCTTAGGCAGGAAATCCTATTTGACGATATGGAAATAGAGCTCCTTGAGGAAGGAGAACGGGAAGAAGTGCTTGAGCTGAAGGACCTGGAGGATTTTTAGTATGAATGAGCTGCATAATGAAAACGTGGTGGAGGCACTGCTTTTTACTATGGGAAAATCTGTGGATTTAAAGCAGCTTGCCATAGCACTGGAAAGCAGTACAGAGGAAGCCTATGCTGCTGTGCAAAGGCTGATTTCAAGGTATGAGCAGGAAGACAGAGCAATGCAGATAATAGAGCTTGAAGATTCATACCAGATGTGTACCCGGCCTGAATACTATGATGCCCTTATAAAGGTTGCCAAAGCTCCTAAACGTCAGGTACTTACCGATTCCGTGCTTGAAGCCTTATCAATAATTGCCTATAAGCAGCCTGTTACTAAAGCTGAAATAGAAAATATAAGAGGAGTTGCTTCAGACTATGCAATCAATAAGCTTATTGAATATGGGCTGGTAAGTGAAGCAGGCAGGCTGAATCTTCCGGGCAGACCCATACTTTTTGCTACTACGGAGGAGTTTTTAAGAAGATTTGCACTTGACTCTACAAAAAATCTTCCGGGACTTGACAGGGACAAGGAAGCCCAGATACTGCATGAGGTTGAAACAGAAGTAAAATTTAAATTCGGAGTTGAAGAGGATGGGAATGAAAATCAAAATTAAATATTTTAATGATAAAATTAAAAAGCTGGAATATATAGATAAAAAAAGTGACTGGATAGATTTAAGAGCGGCTGAAAATGTAGAGCTTAAAGCGGGAGAGTCTGCCCTTATACCTCTTGGTGTAGCACTTAAGCTTCCAAAGGGCTATGAAGCTCATGTGGTGCCGAGAAGCTCGACTTTTAAAAATTTCGGCATAATCCAGACGAATTCAATGGGAGTAATTGATGAAAGCTATTCGGGAGATAATGACCAGTGGCACATGCCGGTGTATGCAGTTAGAGATACAAAAATCAGCTTAAATGACAGGATATGTCAGTTTAGGATTGTGGAGCATCAGCCCTGCATTGAATTTGATGAGGTTAAGAGGCTGGACGGCATTGACAGAGGAGGCTTTGGAAGTACCGGAAAAGCCTAGCCTTTAGGGATTAAATCAGGATGAATATAAAATGAATGGGGGTTCAAGTGTAAATGTTTAATTTAAGCAGAAAACAGTTGATTATTATATCAGTATTGACTATAAGCTCAGGTATGCTGACCGGATGCTTCTCAAAGCTCAAAGCAGAAAAGGAAGTAAAGCAGGAAGCCATAACAATGTTTACAGCAAAGGACTATGCAAATGCCGCCCTTAAGTTTGATGAGGCATTTAATATAAGAAAGGACAGCAGAATTGATGCTTCCAGAGCCGATATACTTGAGTACAAAGCGGAGGCACTGTACCTTTCAGGCAATTATGCGGCGGCAGACGGAGTTTATGCCGTTTTAAGCGGAGCCTATCCGGAGGATACCGATTATATGGATTTGAGAGTGATATGTATCTGCAAGGCGGACGGTGACATAGCGGCTGCAAAAGCATTATATGATGCTTCGCAAAATAAAATTAATGCCTTAAATGCAAGGGGCAGGCAAAACGATGCAAGCACAAGCAGTGCGGGCAGGGCATACGACATTCATACGGAAGCCTTATGTGAGCTTACACTGGCGCTTTCTAAAACTGAGGAGGGCTCCAAGGAGGCACTTGCATATTACAGTGATATAACCTCAGACGACTCAAGGCTCACTGCAAAATTCTGCAACCAGATAGGCAGGCTTTACTATATGGGAAATGACTATGCCAATGCAATTAATTTTTATGAAAAGGGTCTTGCTCTAAACGGGGATGATAATACAGTTAAAGCACTGAAATTTAATCTTGCAGTAGCTTATGAAGCAAGCCTGAATTTTGATAAGGCACTTGAGCTTTTTAATGAGTATGTTAAAAATTATGGAGGAGAAGAAAATGCACTCCATGAGCTAAGCTTTATAAAATCCAGAGTTAAGACGACAAGTGAGAACTAAAACGGATGCAGCTCATTCCTGCTTAAAAATGCCAAATTTTAGCCGCAGGCAAAGGAAGTCTTTATTTAATACCAGTCTGTGCTGCAAAATTGCAGTTTAGGCTGGTATAGTCTTATGTAGAGCTGAACAGAAAAAATCAATCACTATTAACAGGGTACAATACTATGAAAGACGATAAATTAATTTATACTGCGGATATAAAAGAAAAGGTTTTGCTTATTGCGGTGGCTTCCGGTGACGGCAGCAGCACCCACAGCAGCCTGAATGAGCTTGAGGAGCTTGCAGAAACTGCCGGAGCAAGGGTGCTGGGCAGAGTAGTGCAAAATCGGGAGAGTCTGCATCCTGCCACTTATGTCGGCAAGGGCAAGCTCGATGAGGTGAGGCTTGCCGCTTATGAGCTTGGAGCTACAGGAGTAGTATGTGATGATGAGCTTTCTCCAGCTCAGCTTAGAAACCTTGAAGATGAGCTTGAGATAAAGGTTATGGACAGAACGATGCTGATTCTTGATATATTTGCGAAAAGAGCCTCTACACTTGAGGGAAAGATTCAGGTGGAGCTGGCTCAGCTTAAATATTCTGCGGCAAGACTTGCGGGTCTCAGAGCTTCACTTTCAAGACTTGGAGGCGGCATAGGCACCAGAGGTCCCGGAGAAAAAAAGATAAGCATGGACAGAAGACTTATACATAGCCGTATAGGGCAGCTGAAGGCTCAGCTTGAAGAGGTAAAAAAACACCGGGAGGTAAACCGAAAAGGACGACAGGAGATTTTTACAGCAGCCATAGTAGGCTATACCAATGCCGGCAAATCCACCCTTTTAAATGTACTTTCTAATTCTGATGTATTTGTTGAGGACAAGCTTTTTGCTACCTTAGACCCTTCTACCAGAAAAATGAAATTAAATTCGGGACAGGAAATTCTTATTACCGATACGGTGGGATTTATAAGGAAGCTTCCGCATAATCTTATAGAAGCCTTTAAATCAACCTTTGAAGAAGCAATTTATGCCGACCTCATAATACATCTTGTGGATGCTTCAAGTCCGGAGGCAGATGAGCAGCTGCTTGTTGTATATGAGGCGTTAAAATCCTTTAATATTTCAGGCAAGGATATTATTACCGTATACAATAAAATGGATATTGCAAATAGAGATTTGATACTGCCGCGTGATTTTCACTCCGATTATAAGACTGAAATATCTGCCAAGACAGGCTACGGCATAGAAGGACTTAAAGAATTAATTGAAAAAATTATACGCAGCCGAAGGGTGTATATAAACAGAGTTTTTTCTTATAAGGAGGCAAAGCTGATTAATGAAATACGCAGTCTTGGAGAGCTGGAGTTTGAGGAATATAAAGAAGAGGGCATCTATATAGGAGCTTGGATAGGAGCGGATATATATTCCAAAATTATAACTAAATATTAGAAAATCCGTGTTCTTGACTGCAAAAAAACAATCTGATATACTTTATAAAATAATTTACGATAAATTCAGGAGGAAAGCCGGAGGTTTCGGTGAAAAAATGTATGAAATGTTATGATGAATTAAAAGCAAGAGGTCTTATAGCGCAGACTTCAAATGAAGAAGAAATAAGAAATATGGTAAATGAAGGCAAGGCGACATTTTATATAGGCTTTGACCCTACCGCAGACAGTCTGCATGTAGGTCATTTTATGGCACTGTGCCTTATGAAAAGGCTTCAAATGGCAGGAAATACACCTATAGCCTTAATTGGCGGCGGAACCGGCATGGTAGGAGACCCTTCAGGACGCTCTGACCTTAGACAGGTAATGACGGTAGAAACTATAGATTATCACTGTGAATGCTTTAAAAAGCAGATGAGTCGCTTTATAGATTTTGGAGAGGGAAAGGCAATTATGGTGAATAATGCCGACTGGCTCAGGGACCTCAATTATATGGAATTTATCAGAGAAGTGGGACCGCATTTTTCAGTAAATAATATGCTGCGTGCCGAATGCTATAAACAGCGTCTTGAAAAGGGGCTTTCTTTTCTTGAGTTTAATTATATGATACTGCAAAGCTATGATTTTTACATGTTATACCAGAAATATGGCTGCAGCATGCAGTTTGGCGGTGACGACCAGTGGTCCAACATGCTTGGCGGTACAGAGCTGATTAGAAGAAAGCTTGGAAAAGATGCCCATGTTATGACTATCACTCTACTGCTTAACTCAGAGGGAAAGAAGATGGGAAAAACTGTAGGCGGAGCGGTATGGCTCGACCCTGAAAAAACTTCACCCTATGATTTTTATCAGTATTGGAGAAATGTAGCTGATGCCGATGTATTAAAATGTATACGTCTGCTGACCTTCCTCCCACTTGAACAGATAGACGAGATGGACAGCTGGGAAGGCTCCAAATTAAATGAAGCCAAGGAAATTCTTGCTTTTGAGCTGACCAAGCTTGTGCATGGAGAAGAAGAAGCTCAAAAAGCTCAGGAAGCAGGGCGTGCACTCTTTGCCGGTACAGGCTCTATGGACAATGTCCCGGTGTGTGAATTAAAAGCTGAGGATTTTGAGAATGGAGGCATTGATATATTAAGTGTGCTTGTAAAATCCGGTCTTTCCTCAAGCCGTTCCGAAGCAAGGAGGAATGTAGAGCAGGGAGGAGTCAGCGTAGATACACAATTGGTAAATGATATTAAAACCCTGTATTCAAAAGATGATTTTAAAGCAGAGGGTAAGCTTGTTAAAAGAGGAAAGAAAAGCTTTGTAAAGGTCTATATTAAATAAAGTCCGACATCTCAGGGAACGGCAAAAGCGGACCTGCAAATACTTCTTGTGCTGAGAGGAGAGGATATGTTGATTAAAAAGAAAGCTTTTTGGAGTGCAATTATTTCACTTATATTTGCGGTGGGCATTGCTATATTCAATACAAGATTAAATCCGGGCACAGGCGTGATAGATAAGCTTGAAAACAGCATTAATACGAGAAATGAGAAAAAAATCCTTTCTCTCTTTGAGCCTTCGCTCAGAAAAGAGCTCAAGAATGAGCCGGTGCTGAATAATATAGTCAGCTCATTTAATCTGGATACCCAAAAACACAGACTTGAGATTATTTACGGGGACAGGTCTGTTTCAAATGGACTTGAAACCTATAGGGCAGTTTTTTTGACAACTCTTGATGGAAATATAGAAAATGCAGATGTAAATACTGTATTTATTACAGAATATAATGGGAAGAAATACATTTCAAATTTTGGTCTTAAATAATTGTGAATTTAAAATCGGGTAGAATAATGAAAATTAAGAATAAAGCATTATTAAATTTTTTTACACTTCTTTGTTTAATTACAGTAATCCTCTTAGGAGGCTGCAGCTCAGCCTCGAAGGTAAATACTACCCTGAAGTTAAATGATGATTTTTCAGGGGTGAGAGTTATGGACATCAGTCTTGATAAAGAGGCTATATCAAAGGGATATTCAGGAACTATGGAAGATCTGAAAAAAATAGTTGACGAGAATATCCCTAAAGAATTAAGCTACACCTATGATGATGACGGCTTTCATGTAATGCTTGAATTTACTTCACTTGAGGATTATAGAAAAAAGGTTAATGCAGTCACTAAAGAAAATAAAGAGATTAATGTTACTCTGCCTGAAAGTGTCTGGCTGAACGGAATCTATATTGAAGAAAATTTTTCTTCCTCAGATCTGCTGGCATGGTTTAGCAAGGCTATGGTTGACAGCGGCAGCGTAAGCAGTGAAAATGAGCAGTATATTACTTCTCTTGGTGATACTTATGTTGAATACGGCAAGGATAAGTACGCTTCAAATGCGAATATTTATGTTAATAAGACTGAGCCTCTTGGTATAAACAGTATTGATATTCTTTTAAGGGTTAATTCCAGCAATAATTTTGACCGGCAGGTAGTGTTTTCACTGCCGTATGAAACCATCTCCAGAAACGGCAGCAAAATTAAAAAATATTTTGAAGAGCATAATCCTGAAGGAGCTGAGCTTAAGGTTAAGGAGGTCGATAATTCAACCGTTTATACAATAAGCACAAAGAATATTAACAAAGAAGAAGCTTTAAAATTTGACAGATTTATCTTTGGAGATAAAAATGTTGATTTTAGAGTGGATAAAAACAAAGATGAATATAAGTCTCCGTTTTTAATTCAGAATAAGCTTAATGAAAATATTGATTTTTCAGCTTATCTTCCAGGAAGCAATTCTACGGTTATGAATTATTATGTCCTGCTGGCAGAGGGGATTAACGCAGGTGACGGAGACAAGTATTACAATACAGAGGACACTGACAAGGATGAGTCGGATACAAATTATAAAGATTATACCAAGATTATTTCTCAGAATATTAAGGGCAACTCACCTACAGGCATTGCACTGGAAATTTCAAAGCCCTATGTAGTTTCATATATAAATGTAAAGTCAAGAAAAAAGCTTTTAAGCTCAGGCTATACAAGAGAGGTAGAATTTATTCTTGAAGATAATAAAATAAGTGAAGAAGAGGTTCAGACCTTAATAACTAATTTTGAAGACTTAAAAAATAAGGGTTCAGAGTCAAAAGCAGAAGTAAAATCAAATCAAGAAACAAAAGCTCCGGAGTCAAAAGCTGAAAAGAGCAAAGACAGCAGCCCTGATTTTCAAGTAAGCAAATTAAAGGCTAAGGGCGGCAAAACAGGAATAAGGATACATCAGGAGGGCACTGCAAATGAGCTCGCAAAAAGTGCTCATATCGCTTTTGGAGAAGCTTCAGATTTTTATTACATCAAGGCTTCGGGACTCTTAAAAATAAAAAAATATGATGCTCTGGTTGATAATATCAGCTTTGCAAAGATGTTTAGCGATGATAAAGCACTTTCACAAGATTTTAAGTTGAATTATTCGGTGGGAATAAGCATTTTTTCAGCTATGAAATATTGTAGTCAGGATAATATTAAAAAGACCTTTGGAAAAATTCAGGCTGTATATGATAAGCCTGAGATAAATTTCAGGTATGTCGGAAAATATATTGATGTCTTATCGGTATTGTTTTATCTTTTTATAATTATATTTTTAATATCCTGTATAGTGCTTATCTTCGGAAAATTTTTTAAAAGAAAAATTACGGTTGAAACAGTTGCAGATGATGTCATGGAAGATATAGTAGGCTCGGACAGTGCCACAGCGGATGAAAGCGAATGCATTGAAAATACAAAGTTAAATAAGCTTGCACTCATTGAAAATGAAAACGGCAGCGGCGGCTTTGATGCAATAGAGCAGACTGATAAAGCTGATTACTCTGCCTCTGAAAAAACGCTTGTATGCGGAAAATGTGGTGCTCATATACCTCAGGACTCGAGATTCTGTGAAAAATGCGGAAATAAAGTAGTATAAGGAGGAAGATTATGGCTTTTTGCAGATTTTGCGGGAAGAAATTAGAAGAAGGAGCAGTGTGTGACTGTGCTGAAGCAGTTGCAGAGATAAAAGAAAAAAATGCAGCTCCTGAAAAAAATACTGTTGAAGGTATTGCTGATGAAAATACTGCGACTTCAGCAGAAACTGGTATACAAAATATAGTTTATGCCTATAATAATCAGCATAATGAAAATACAAATCCTACTCAGGATTATATTAAAAGGGTTTTTAAAATTCTCAAAAAGCCTTTAACTGAAAGCAAAAAGCTTATGCAGAGCGAAAATTATGTATTTTTTGCAACGGTATTTGGGATTCAGGCGTGCATTTCCTCTCTAATCGCTTTAATATTCTCCGCTAAAGAAGACAGCTTTGCTAAGGCACCAATAGCGGTTTTACTGACTTTCTTTGTATCCTGTATATTAAATGGAGGCTATATAGCTTCACTTTTAGGCTCATATAAGCTTTTGAAAATTAAGAAAACTATTAAAGAAGCATTAGCTATGGCTATAGTGAGGTCAGTCTTTATAACTCCTATACTTATTATAGCCTTAATGGCATCACTTCTATCTGCCAAGGCTTCAATACTTTTAATTTTAATAAGCGTGCTGGCTTCAATTACTATAATTGCAGTAGGCAATGATTCGGAAAATATTATTGATGAAAATAAAAGATTTTTAGCTTCACTTAGTGCCGCTTTAATATTTTTTATTATATTAGTTTTAATGATATGGATTGTAAAGGGCACTTATTTTCCGGGCGGTATGCCTGCTACGTTTCGTATATTTTTTTAATTTAGGGCAATAGTTTGAGAATTTTATATTGCTTGCATTTTTCTTGCTTTTCTGTTAAAATTGCCCTGTTGTATTTGTACAATGAAAATTAAATAAGGAGGTGCTCCTGTGTCACATATAATAATTGCAGTGTTAATTACTGCGGTGGTCGTGGGGTTTCTTTCTTGGATATTGGCTACTGCCCATAGAAAAAAATCGTATGAAGATAAGATTGGTTCGGCTGAAGTTAAATCAAGAGAAATTATTGAAGAAGCCTTAAAAACCGCAGCGACAAAGAAGCGCGAAGCTCTCCTTGAAGCTAAAGAAGAGTCATTGAGGACAAAAAATGAACTTGATAAGGAAGTTAAAGAGAGGCGAGCAGAATTACAGCGTTATGAGAAACGTGTCTTAATTAAGGAAGAAAACATTGACAAAAAACAGGAAACATTAGAGAAGAAGGAAAATGCTCTTTTGGCAAAGGAAGAAAGACTTGCTGAAAGAACAAAGGAAGTGGAGTCACTTTATGAGCAGGGGATAGCTGAGCTTGAAAAAATCTCAGGGCTTACGAGTGACCAGGCAAGGCAGCTTTTGCTTAAGTCAGTTGAAGATGATATAAAACATGATACTGCCAGGCTTATTAAGGAATATGACAAGCTCCTTAAGGAGGATTCTGAAAGGAGGGCAAGGGATTATATCATTGCAGCAATTCAAAGATGTGCAGCTGACCAGGTGGCAGAAACTACAGTTTCAGTAGTTCAGCTTCCAAATGATGACATGAAAGGACGTATAATCGGACGTGAAGGCAGAAATATCAGAACACTTGAACAGCTGACCGGAGTTGAGCTTATTATTGATGATACTCCTGAAGCAGTGGTGCTTTCAAGCTTTGACCCTGTAAGGAGAGAAGTTGCAAGAATTGCACTTGAAAAGCTGATAATTGATGGGCGCATACATCCTGCCAGAATCGAAGAAATGGTTGAAAAGGCTCAGAGAGAAGTTGACATTATGATGAGAGAAGCCGGTGAGGCGGCTGTGCTTGAGTCAGGTGTTCATGGGCTTCATCCTGAACTGATAAAGATGCTTGGAAGAATGAAGTACCGCACAAGCTATGGTCAGAATGCACTTAGACATTCGATTGAGGTTGCCGCCATCTGCGGGCTGCTGGCTTCAGAAATCGGCGTTGATGTACGTATGGCAAAAAGAGCGGGACTTTTACATGATATAGGAAAGGCTATAGACCATGAGGTCGAAGGCTCGCATGTGCAGCTTGGAGCAGAGTTATGTAGGAAATATAAGGAATCAGCTATAGTTATAAATGCTGTAGAATCGCATCACGGTGATGTTGAGGCTGATAATGCCATATCCTGTCTTGTTCAGGCAGCGGATACTATATCGGCGGCAAGACCCGGAGCAAGAAGGGAAACCCTTGAAACTTATGTAAACAGATTGAAACAGCTTGAAGATATAACTACATCATTTGAAGGTGTTGAAAAATCGTTTGCCATACAGGCAGGCAGAGAAGTTAGAATAATGGTTGTACCTGAAAGAATAAGTGATGATGACATGGTAATACTGGCACATGAGATTGCCAAACGTATTGAAGAAGAAATGCAGTATCCGGGACAGATTAAAGTTAATGTTATAAGAGAATCGCGGGTTTCAGATTTAGCAAGATAAGATTTCAGGTATTTATAAAAAATTTAAAGTTGAAAATTAAAAGGCTTTGCAGGCAACTGCGAAGCTTTTTTGCTTGTATAATACAGAGGGCTTGGAAAAACTTGACTTAAGGCTTTGATTAAGTTAAAGTATATTAGGGGAATTAAAAGCAGTTTGTCTTAATCGTCATTAGGTAATAGATTTTTATGTATAAAAGAAGGTGAAAATTTTATGAGAAACAAGTATAAAACTATATTTATTTTCCTTAGTTCAGTTGTTTTTTTTACCGTATTTTTAAATACGGCTGCCTGGGCTGCAAAAAAGACGGGGATTAAGTCTGTTAATATTAAAATTACAGGAAAGATAATGGCAGATACAAAATTTGGAGATGAGAAAATTGAAGTAAGCACCACAGGTAAAAATTATGTAGTTGAAGAATTTTCATTTAAGAATGATATATTTGCTTGGTCGGAAAATGATGCCCCCGAATTAAAGATACATTTAAAAGCGGATGATAATTGCTATTTTCAGGCCAGCAGAAGCAGTCAGATAAGAATTAACGGAGCCACTTTTAAAAAAGCTGACAGGGAAGACAGTGCGACTTCACTTTATATTACCGTCATACTGCCTGCACCTGCAAATCAAATGAATGTAATTGAAAATGCAGTTTTAAGCAGGGATGGGAGCTGTGTATGGGAAACTATTGAGGACGCCGGGAGCTATGAATTTAAATTTATCAGGGATGATGTCGTTATAGCAGGAACACAGGGCACCCTTCTAACTAATTTAAACTATAGAAACCTTATGACTAAAGAGGGGAATTACTGCTTCAAGGTACGCCCTATAAGCAGGGCGAATCCCGACTTTGCAGGGCAGTGGTCGGAATCAAACAAGCTCTACTTTTCAAGAAGTGAAGCTATGGCGGTGGAAAATGAAAATATGACAAGGAAAAGCTCAGGAAATTGGGAGCAGACTGAAGAGGGAAGCTGGAAGTTTAAAGGTGATGACGGCTTATATGCCCGGAATGAATGGAGAAAGTTAAATAATAAGTGGTACTACTTTCTTTCCGATGCTTATATGGCGATTGGCTGGCACAATATAAATGATAAGTGGTATTATTTTGATATGACTACCGGAGAAATGTTTGCAAATTCAGTGACTCCAGACGGCTATTTTGTAAGCTTTTCAGGTGAATGGGTTCCCTGATATACAGACAAGGGGCGGATTAAAAATGCCTACTTTATAATATGATATTTTAACTAGGAGAAACAGAATGACTAAGGAAGAATTTATAAATGGCTTATCAGAGGCTTTAGCCCATACCGCAGCCAGAGAAGTTATTATAAGAAACATAGAGTTTTATCGCTCATATATAGATGGTGAAATAGCAAAGGGCAGAAGTGAAAGGGAAGTGATGGATGAGCTTGGAGATCCCAGACTCATAGCAAATTCTATTAAAGAGGCTGAGGGACTTGAGGAGGATAAAAGCTCTTATATAGACAATAATGAAGCTGAAAGAGAGTTTAAAGAGGAGAGCCGGTTTGATGGAAATATTAGGATAAACCGGTTTGAAATAAGTAAAAAAGCCTATATTATGATTGCAGTAATTATAGCAGCGATAGTGGTGCTGATTATAGCAGTGCTTACCTTGTCCGCTCGTATTGCTATCATGCTTATGCCTTTATGGCTGCCTGTGGTGCTTATTATCATAGTATATAATGTAGTAAGACGATTTTTAAAATAAGGCAGAATATTTATAAATTTTTAAGAAAAGTTCACAATATTATACTTGACATATTAGGTTAAAACCTTTATACTCCGTCCGTAACAGTTGCTTAATATTTAGGCAATTAAATTTAACAGGTTGTCTGTGCCGCCCGTATTTTGATGAGATTACAGGCTGGCTGAGGCGGCAGCGAGATAATAAATTTTTTTAGGAGGGATATGTTTAAAAAATTATTTTTAGTGGCTTCTTTTTTATGCCTTATAGCAGTTGCTTCACCTTTAAATGTAAGAGCTGATAATGATAATACAGATGTAAATAATTTTGAATTGGAGCCTGTAAATACGGTGACAAGGACTGCATACATGGTAAAGACTCAAAAAGAGGATACTGTGATAAGACAGGAACCTCAGGAAGATTCATCTGAAGTTGCTTCTGTTGCAAAAGATACGGTTTATGAAGTTCTTGAAAACGTTGACGACAGCTGGGCAAAGGTAGAAGCGGATGGACAGCAGGGCTATATTAATACTACGGATGATGCCATAGTATATGAAAGTGTAGTCAGAGATGTTGATAAGGAATCTGAGCTCAGGCAGGATGTAGTGGCGAATGCTCTTTCATTTGTAGGAGGAGAGTATGTCTGGGGTGGTGAAGATCCTTTTTCAGGGGTTGACTGCTCAGGCTTTACTGCATATATTATGGAAGACACTGCCGGAGTAAACCTTACACATTCTTCTCAGGTTCAGGCCGGAGAGGGCAGAGAAGTCAGTGAGGAGGAGCTTAAGCCTGGAGATTTAGTATTTTATGGAAATGAGGGCATCCATCATGTAGCTATATATGCCGGGCATGATAAGATTGTACATGCTTCCTCATCTACAACCGGTATAATTCTTTCAGATATGCATAATGGCAGAGAACCTGTAAAGTATGTTTCAGTGCTGGATAACTTGCAGGCAGATTAATATAATGGTATACTTATAGTAAGTATACGGCGATAGACGCTGTACGGGAAATCTATTTTAAGACCTGCAGCGTCTTTTTAGGTTATAAATTTATGGGAGGTTTTTATAATGAAGATTAAAGGTATTTTACGAATGTCAGGAGCTGTGACGGTTTTGCTTGCGGCTATGGCTTGTTCAACTCAGAATGGAAGTCAGAGCAATTCGGCTTTAGCAGAAACTTCAGCTGAGGTGAGCAGTGATAGTGAAAAGCTTAGTGAAAATATCGCTGCAAAACAGGATATATATCTTAAGGAGCTGACTCCGCTTACTATAATATATAGTAAGAAGGAAGAGCCCTATCCTGATAATGTTTCACTCAGACTTTCATATTATTATGGGCTTAAAGCGGAGGACGAGGGCTATGAATCACTTAATAAATCGTTTGCTGATTTGATTGAAGCAAATAAAAAGCAGTTATACAGCCATCTTGAAAGCAATAAGGATATTATAGGCAGTGAAGAAGAAAATGCAAAGGACAGCAGTACTGAAACTATTGAAATGAATAAGACAGTTGATTTAAGCATAAGAATCAAACGTGCTGACAATATTGCAGTAAGCTTTCTTAATGAAACCTATGAGTTTTTCGGAGGGGTACACCCGGTAACTATGAATGAAAGCCATAACTTTAATTCAAAGACCGGGCAGGAAATAAAATTTGAAGAGGTTGTAAAGGATAAAGATGAGTTTTATAAGGTCTTAATTAAGACTCTTGAAGACGATGGAAGGGCAGCAGATTTTTTTGAGGATTACAAAGAAACTATAAAAGAGGAGCTTAATAATAATAAGCTGAAATGGAATTTGCTGGATAAAGCCATAGAAATAACCTTTGATTCCTATGAGGTTGCAGCCTATGCAGTAGGTCAGACCGAAGTGGAAATATCGGCACAGGAGCATCCCGAGCTGTTTAACAGTGGATTTTTTATTAATAATGAGGCTTATGCTAAGTACCTTGATCTAGGTGATGGAAAGGAATTAAGGCTTTCAGCTGATAAGGCAAAAACTGCTGTAAGCTATGATATAGCGATGGACAAGCTTACTGCAGATGCTGATAAAAAGTTTGATAAGATTTCTATCACTGTAGGAGGAGTAAATGGAGAAACTAAGGAATATAATCTGAGCGGTCTTTATAATTATGAAAAGAAATCAGCAGCGGTGCTGCATGCTGAAAGCGGAGCTACCTGGCTTTATATAGCCTCTGAAAAGCCTGATGCCGGACCTGTGCTGGATGTATTTAAATTAAGTGAGCAAGGCTCGGAATTTGTAAGTACCTATGAGGGAATCCTTTGGGACTATATTTCTGGTCCGGATAATTTTATAATTTATAATTTAAGAAATCTGCTTGGAAGACATATTATTTACAGGCACTACAGCTTAGCCTCTGACGGGCTGCCTGCTCCTAAGGAAGAAACCTATAAATATGCTTTTTATGAGGGTATTGACAAGATGAAGCTTAAAACCTCAGTTAAAGCAAATGAGCTTAATGGCGGTGCTGAGGCTTCAGAAACCGCACTTCCGGCAGGTACCGTATTTTATGCGGTAAGCACTGATGGTACGGCTTATTGCGATATAAGGACCGAGGAGGGCAAGCTTTACAGGTTAAATCTGAGTATTAAGGATAATAATGTGATCATAAACGGTATTTCTCAGGATAAGCTTATGGAGCAGCAGAGTGCAGGAAGCGATAAATACAGTGAGATTAAAAGCGGAATGAGCGCTAATTAATTTTTTTATTATTGTTAGTGGCTTTACTGTTTCGTTTTTGTAATAATAATAAATAGACAAAGCAGCTTTACATTAAAATGATGTAAAGCTGTATTTTTATCTTATGTTGCAAGGTTGTCAATGCAGATGACAAATGCTATAATATAAGCCTGTACGAGGCTTAATTATAAACAGCATGGCAATTTATAATTAAAAGTTTATATTATATTTATTATTATAACAGATAAACTACAAGATACTGAAGCTATAAAAGAATCGGCATCTGTATTTAATTTTTAAAGGAGGATTTATGAGCAAGGTTTACGATTTAATTATTCTTGGTGCAGGTCCGGCGGGATTGGCAGCAGGACTTTACGGAGGAAGATATAAGCTGGATACTCTTATAATTGAAAAGGGTATTGACGGAGGGCAGATAGCTATCACTGATGAAATTGAAAACTATCCCGGGCAGGTGCTTGACAAGGAAGAATCAGGTCCTACGCTTATAGCGAGAATGACAGAGCAGGCGAAGCATTTCGGCTGTGAAAGAGTAACTGCGAATATTACAAAGGTTGAGCTCGAAGGCAAGATTAAGAGATTTACAGATACCAAAGGAAATGTATATGAATCAAAGACGGCAATTATAGCTACGGGAGCACATCCAAGACCTATAGGCTGCAAAAATGAAAAGGAATTTGTCGGAAAGGGAATTTCTTTCTGTGCTACCTGCGATGCCAACTTCTATGAAGACTTTGAGGTGTATGTGGTAGGCGGAGGTGATTCTGCGGTTGAAGAAGCTATGTATCTGACAAAGTTTGCGAGAAAGGTGACTGTGATCCACAGGAGAAATGAGCTAAGAGCAGCAAAGTCAATTCAGGAGAAAGCCTTTAAGAACGACAAGCTGTTTTTCATGTGGGACAGCGTGGTAGAAGAGGTAAACGGTGATGAAATACTGGAGAGCATGATAGTTAGAAATGTAAAAACCGGTGAGCTGACTGAAATCAAAGCTGACCCTGATGACGGCATGTTCGGGCTTTTCGGATTTATAGGTCTGCTTCCGAACTCAGAATTTCTTTCTGAATCAGGGCTTGAAATGGAGGGTGGCTACCTGGTAACAGATGCTGATATGAAGACTAAATATCCGGGAGTATTTGCAGCAGGTGATGTCAGAGTTAAATCACTGCGTCAGGTCGTAACCGCAGCCGCAGACGGTGCGATAGCCGCTGCACAGGCGGAGCGTTTTATAGCGGAAAATGATTAAGAAAAATTAAGCCTGAATTTGGGCGGATTAGCTTTAATTAATAGGTAATAGTGTTGATTTAATTTGCAATACATTATATAATATATACAGGTTATAACCGCATGCGAATATGTAGTTATAAAATTAACAAACTTATCTGATTTTTAAATTTTAAGGAGGAAATAAAAGGTGTTAGAAGTAACAAAAGACAATTTTGAAGCAGAAGTGCTTAAGGCGGAAGGTTATGTTCTTGTAGACTTTTTTGGAGACGGATGTGTTCCTTGTCAGGCGCTTATGCCGCATATTCATGGATTTGAAGAAACCTACGGCAAAAATATTAAATTTACATCAATTAATACTTCAAAGGCAAGAAGACTTGCGATTGCGCAGAAGGTTCTTGGGCTTCCGGTAATTGCGATTTATAAGGATGGAATTATGGTGGATTCAAGAGTAAAGGATGATGCTACTCCTGAAGCCTGCGAAGAAATGATTAAAAAGTATGCATAACAATATTTTTTCACTTTGATACTATACCGCATAGCGGTTTAAGTATAAATAATTTTACAGGAGGAAATCTCAATGGCTATTTTGAAAGATAAGTACGTCATTATTGTCGGAGATAGAGACGGCGTACCTGGTCCAGCCATAGAAGAGTGTGCGAAGACAGCCGGAGCTAATATAGCTTACTCCTCAACAGAGTGCTTTGTCTGAACGTCCGCTGGTGCTATGGATCTGGAAAATCAAAAGAGAGTTTTAAATATTAGTGAGGAACACGGTGCAGAGAATGTAGTTGTACTTCTTGGTGCCGCTGAAGCTGAAGCTTCAGGTCTTGCGGCTGAAACAGTTACCGCAGGCGACCCTACTTTTGCAGGTCCATTAACAGGAGTCCAGTTGGGACTGACGGTTTATCATATTTGTGAGGATGAAGTAAAATCTGAGGTAGATCCATCTGTCTACGAAGAACAGGTTGGTATGATGGAGATGGTTATGGATGTTGATTCCATTCATGAAGAAATGGAAAATATCCGCAAAGAGTATTGTAAATATCTCGGATAAGCCTTTTCCTCGAAGCTTTTCAAAAGGCTGTTTCGATAGTTTTCTGTCGCAGCAGCCTTTTTATGTTAATTAAAGTTATTAAAAGCCTTCCTGTTTCTGCCAGCAGCAAAATTGACTAAGCTAAGCTGTGGCAAAAGAAATATTGAAGCTTTTTGTAAATAGATACTGTATTTTAATGCAGAAAAAAATATATAAAATTACTGGAGGTAATTAACTTATGAAGGATTTTCCTGTTATAAAAGGAAGCAGCTATACGCTGGCTTTTACTCCCGATATGATAATGCACAGCGGGACTACACAGACTACGGAAAAGGTGGTAAATCCTGATTCTGAATATCTTCGTGAACTTCCGAAGCATTATAGAAGCTATGAAGAAGTGGTTTCTTATATTCCGAACCAGGTTTATATAGGAAATGCCAGCTATGAGGACCTTGGAAATACGGCTTTCCCTTTTTATGATAAAAAATGGGAGGGAGCGAAGGAAGAAGGTCCCTTTGGAAATATTGTAAGTGAAGAAGAATTTTATGGTGCAATGCATATAAGCGATGTTTTCGAGCTTGTGCTTTTTGAGCCGGAATTTGCCGGACAGGTTAAGGCAAAGCTGGAAAAACGTGGTTTATTTTCTGCTGCACAGCTGGAAAAGCTGGTATCTGAAAAGGGCACTGCTCCTAAAGCGGAGCTGGAAAGACTTGTAAATGAGGAGCATGCGGAGGGGCTTTATATAAATCTTACAGAGCTTGTAGGAGTTGTAAAAAGAGCACATGATGTCGATGTAAACCTTTCTGCGCATGTAATGCTTGAAAATCTGGTAGCAAAGGCTTCAAACGTTATAGCACTTATTGATTTAACTAAAAAGAACAATGTCAAGCCTGAAGATATAGACTATGTAATTGACTGCTGCGAAGAAGCCTGCGGTGATATGAACCAAAGAGGCGGAGGAAACTTTGCAAAGGCTTCCGCTGAGGTTGCAGGCTATGTGAATGCTACCGGCTCAGATGTGAGAGGCTTTTGTGCAGGCCCTGCACATGCTATGATACACGCAGCTTCTCTGGTGCATGCAGGCACTTTTAAAAATGTCGTAGTTTCAGGCGGAGGCTGTACTGCAAAGCTTGGAATGAACGGCAAGGACCATGTTAAAAAAGGACTGCCTGTACTTGAGGACTGTGTTGCGGGTTTTGCAATACTTGTATCGGCAAATGACGGAATCCATCCTGTAATGCGTACAGATATTGTAGGCTCACATAAGATAGGGACAGGTTCAGCTCCTCAGATGGTTATTACCGCACTTGTGGGCGAGCCGCTTCAAAGAGCGGGGCTTAAGTTTACTGATGTAGACAAATATGCTCCTGAGCTGCAAAATCCGGATATTACCAAGCCGGCAGGAGCGGGAGATGTGCCTGAGGCAAATTATAAAATGATTGCCGCACTTGCCGTAATGAAAAAAGAAATAGAGCGCAGCCAGATAGCCGAATTTGTCAAAAAACGCGGTATGACGGGCTGGGCTCCTACACAGGGGCACATACCTTCCGGAGTTCCTTATCTCGGACATTTGATTAAGGAATGCCTTGAGGGAAAAGTAAAGAGAGCTATGATTATAGGCAAGGGCTCCTTATTCCTTGGAAGACTTACCAACCTTTTTGACGGCGTATCTTTCCTGGTTGAGTCAAATCAAGGCTCAGAGGATAAGAAGCCTGAAGCCTCTGATGTTAAATCGGCTATTAAAGTTAAGGATACTTCCTTTAAGGGAATTAAAGTGGCTTACGCACTTGAGGGCAGTGAGCATGGAGAAGAAGATACTGAGCTTGCACTCAGACTTGCAGCCTCAAAGGGTATAGAAACCTTGCTCTGCGACGGCAAAGCTGCTCATTCTGAGATGGAAAAGCTCCTTGACAGTAAGGAAGCAGCGGCAGCAGTTACCATGCACTATCCTTTCCCCATAGGTGTTTCCACGGTAGGTAAGGTGATTACCCCGGCCAAAGGAAGGTCCATGTATATAGCGAACACTACAGGTACCTCAGACACTGACAGAGTGGCAGCGCTTGTTAAAAATGCTATTGCGGGAATTATAGCTGCAAAGGCTGATGGTGTTGAAAGACCTACAGTGGGGATAGCGAATATTGACGGTGCAAGAGCCTGTGCAAAGATACTCAGGGCACTTAAGGACAACGGCTATGATATAGAGCTTGCTGAATCTGCAAGAAGTGACGGCGGTGTTGAGATGAGAGGAAATGACCTTCTTATGGGAACGGCTGACGTAATGGTTATGGATGCACTTACTGGAAATCTTATGATGAAACTGTTCTCCTCATATACCACCGGAGGTCAGTATGAGGCGAGCGGCTATGGCTACGGTCCCGGTATAGGCGAAGGCTATGATAAGCTTGTAATGATTGTTTCCAGGGCTTCAGGCGCACCTGTAGTGGCGGGAGCCATAGAATATGCTGCAAATCTTGTTGCAAATGACTGGAGGGCAGTTGCCAAGGCGGAATATGAAGCAGCTCATAAGGCGGGACTTGATAAGCTTCTTGCTGAGAATGCTCCGGCTAAAAAGGCTGAAAAAGAGCAGGAAGAAGTAACGGCACCTCCTAAGGAGGTTTGTACCGAGGCTATTGCAGGAATTGAGGTAATGGACCTTGAAGATGCGGTAAGGACTCTTTGGAAGGCGGGTATTTACGCTGAGAGCGGTATGGGCTGTACAGGTCCCATAGTTCAGATTGCGGCGGCTAATCTTGATAAATCAATGGATGTTCTCAGAAAAGCGGGTTATGTAGAATAATGCTTTAGCTTGGCGGGTTCCCTGAAAAGATATGCGAAAAATCTATATCGGTAGATAAAGTGTATATTTTCAGGGAGCCTTAATAATTTATCTGATTGAACAATTTAGATTGTTCTAAATTGGCAGGAGCAAATATTTATATAAATTAATTAAAATAATACTTGAAAAAAATCGTACTTGATATTAATATATAATAGCGGTTTGGGCATGTTAGTTGTGCCGGACTTTTTTAATGCCTGCTGATGGGCATATTATATTGGTGGGAGTTAGGTAGCTGGTGCGCCTCGCGGTCTTCAAAACCGTTGTGTGGGGTTAGGAGCCTCACGGGTGGGTTCGATTCCCACCACCTCCGTTTAAAAAATTTCAGCAGCTAAAAGGAGAAGGTTTTATGGAAGACAGACAGGAATTATTGCGTGGACTTCCAAAGGTAGATGAGGTGCTGCTTGACGAGCAGCTTTTTTTATTTGCCTCCACGCCAAGAGATATTATTGTAGAAAGCGTAAGAGAGGTTATAAATAATTTCAGGCAGGAAATACTCAGCGGCACAAGACAGCATCAGGTTAAAAATGAAGAAGTCTTTGAACAGCTGGCACAGCTTCTTAAAGAGAGGTCAAAGGCAAATTTAAGACCTGTGCTCAATGCCACTGGAGTTGTGCTACATACCAATTTGGGAAGGTCAAGGCTCAGCAGACAGGCATATAAAGCCATTTGCGATATTGCTGATTCATACAGTACGCTTGAATATGACTTAAAGCTGGGCGCAAGGGGCAGCAGACATGATATTATTTCGGGGCTTATCAAAAAGGTAACCGGTGCAGAGGCGGCAATAGCTGTAAATAATAATGCGGCGGCTACTATGATTGTGCTGGCGGCACTGGCAAGAGGAAAAGAGGTAGTAATATCAAGAGGGGAGCTTGTGGAAGTAGGAGGCTCGTTTAGAATTCCGGATGTTATGAGCGAATCGGGAGCTATATTAAGAGAGGTCGGTGCAACCAATAAAACCAAAATAAGTGACTATATAGCCGCTTATGAGCCTGAAAAAACTGCTGTATTTTTAAAGGTACATACCTCAAATTACAGGATAGTGGGCTTTACTGAGGAGGTAAGCCTGAGTGCTATGGTAGAGCTTGGAAAGAAAAATAATGTGCCTGTAGTATATGATATGGGCAATGGTCTTATAAGTGATTTAAGCAGGTACGGGCTGCATGAGCCTACAGTATCCGAAGCTTTAAAAATAGGTGCCGACATCGTTTTATTTTCAGGTGATAAGCTGTTGGGCGGACCGCAGGCGGGCGTAATAATAGGCAAGAAAAAATATATAGATAAAATCAAGAAGCATCCGCTTGCAAGAGCCTTCAGAGTGGATAAGCTTACACTTGCGGCACTTGAAGCAACCTTTAATTCATATCTGGACGGCAATAATGCGATAAGAGATATTCCGACCTTAAGAATGATATGTGAAAGTGCAGAATGCCTGAAAAGCAGGGCAGAAGGCTTATGCAAATTATTTAGGGCTGAATGCCCGGCATTTGATTATGAGGTCGAAGAATGTATAGACCAGGTAGGAGGCGGAAGTGCTCCCACTGATGAATTAAAGGGGTACGGAGTAAGCATAAGCGGAGGAGGGATGTCTGCACAAAAGCTTGAAAGAAGACTTAGGAGAGCGGAAATTCCTCTGATAGTAAGAATAAATCATGACAGAGTGCTTGTAGATGTAAGAACTTTAAATGATGACGAGTTTTTATTGGCGGCAAAAGCAGTCAAATTTGCCAAAAAAGGAGAACAAGATGCATAATATTATTATAGGAACCGCCGGACATGTTGACCACGGCAAGACCTGCCTTATAAAAGCATTGTCGGGCTTTGATACCGATAGACTTAAAGAAGAAAAAAAGAGGGGGATTACCATTGACTTGGGCTTTGCTAATCTGCCAAATGATGCTGGACTGCATATAGGCATAATAGATGTTCCGGGCCATGAGAAATTTGTTAAAAACATGCTTGCCGGGATAGGAGGCATTGACATTGTATTAATGGTAATATCACTTGATGAGGGAGTCATGCCCCAGACCGTGGAGCATTTTGAAATTCTTAAAATGCTCCATATAAAGCAGGGAATAGTGGTGCTGACTAAAGAAGACACTGTAGAGGAAGACTGGGCAGATGCGGTTGAAGAAGATGTACTGAATCTTGTGAAGGACAGCTTTTTAGAAAATGCTCCCATAATAAGAGTTTCGTCCTATACAGGCAAAAATATTGATAAATTAAATGAAATGATTATAAGCATGGTGGCTGATTTGGCAAACCGCAGAGAAGATGCCGAGCTGTTTCGATTATATGTTGACAGAGTATTTACTATGGAAGGCTTCGGCACTGTAGTCACAGGTACGCTCCAGGAGGGCAGCGTAAAGGCCGGGGATGATGTGATGCTCTATCCTGCTGAAAGAGAGATTAAGATAAGAGGCATACAGTCACACGGTCAAAAGGAGGAGCAGGCTTTTGCAGGACAGCGTACCGCACTTAATTTACTAAATGTAAAAAAGGAAGATATAGTCAGAGGGGATATACTTGCTTATCCCGGCTCTGTAATTAAAACAAGGGTACTTGATGTCAGGCTTAATACCTTTAAAACAAGCACCAGAGAGCTCAAAAGCGGTGACAGAGTACATTTAAATTATGGCTCTGCCCAGGTAATAGCAAAGGCGGTGCTGCTTTCAAAGGACTTTTTAAAGCCAGGTGAGGGGGATTATGCTCAGCTGAGGTTTGATGAAGATATTGTGGTTAAAAGAAATGACAGATTTATAATACGATTTCTTTCTCCGGTAGAAACCTTTGGCGGCGGAGTCGTACTTGATACCGCACCCTTAAAGCACAAGAGGAAGGAAGAGGCTGTGCTTGAAGCTATGAAGACTAAGGAATTTGGAACCGAAGCCGATGTGGCTGAGCTTAAGGTGCTTGAGGAAAGCCATAGATTTCCTGACAGGCAGAGAATATCCAGTCTGCTTGGTTTAACTTCCGCTGAAGCTTTAAGCGTAATTGACGAGCTTAAAGCTAAAAAGAAAATTATAATTCTGTCTGATGATACTCTTATACATCTTAGCTACTGGAAAAAGATTTCGGACTTTGCTCAGGAGCTGCTTAAAAGCTTTCATAAGGAAAATCCGATTAAGGAAGGGATAGGCAAGGAAGAATTTAAATCCAAACTAAGCGAACAGTTCAGGCTGAAAGACAGCAAAAAATCTTCAGTTCTGCTTGAGGAGCTGGTTAAACGCATGGTGGTCAAAACAAGCTCCTCTTTTGTTGCCGACAAGGATTTTTCTGCCGAGTATTCAGCTGAAATGACGGCTATGCTTAACATTATAAAAGATAAATATCTAAAGGCAGGGATTGAAGCTCCTTCAACAGTAAGCGTCATCGAGGAATTTAAGGATAAAAATGCTGCAAAGGAAGTTATAGCAGATTTATTTAAAAATAATGAGCTGATTAAATTGAATCCTGCGGTTTATATCAATACTCAGGCTTATAATGAAGCACTTAAAAAGCTTGGTAGCTTTATGAAGGACAGGAGCCAGTTTTCTTTGGCAGAATTTAGAGATTTATTTGCCACCTCAAGAAAATTTGCACTTCAATTTCTTGAATACACTGATAAAAAGAAAATTACAAGACTTGAGGGAGATAAAAGAGTACTTTTAAAAAATATATGAATCAATGCAGACAGCTATTCGCTTTAAAAAGCCTTGGACGCAGCAACAGGGCTAATCTAATTAGGTATCGCCGAATTACTGATTAATCAGTATTCACGTGATGCCTTTTTGCTTTAAGCTGACGAAGTAATATTACTGATTCCAGGAAAAGTCCGCCATGCTTTCATGGAATTTTTATCTTGCAAGAGAGGATAAAAATAAGTTTGAGATAATACAAGGAAGCCACATACTGAATTATTCAGTATGTGGCTTCTATATTAGCTCCTATTTATAAGTGCGGGGAAAGGGACTTGAACCCTCACAATCTAATGATTACTAGATCCTTAGTCTAGCCTGTCTGCCAGTTCCAGCATCCCCGCATTCTTTTAGACGAACGATAGTATAGCATATATATATTATACATGCAAGCACTTTTTAATTTTTTTAAAAAATAAACTGTGCTGCGGCAATGCCTTGGAACAACCTGTAGGAATGGACAGAAGCAGGTGCTTGTATAAAGTAGATTATGAATGCACTTTACAAGAAAGTATTTTTAGTTTAAAATAGGAAAGCAATGCGATTTTTAGGAGGAGAAGATTATGATTTCAGCAGGAGATTTCAAAAATGGAATCACATTGGAGCTTGAGCCCGGTCAGGTATATCAGATAATAGAGTTCCAGCATGTTAAACCGGGGAAAGGTGCTGCATTTGTTCGTACAAAAATTAAAAATGTAAAGACGGGAAGCGTGGTGGAACGTACTTTCCGCCCCACTGAAAAATTTCCACCTGCAAGGATAGACAGAAATGAGATGCAGTATCTTTATTCAGACGGAGATATGTTTAATTTTATGAATACGGAAACTTATGACCAGATAGCTTTAAATGCGGATAAGGTCGGAGATGCACTGAAGTTTGTAAAAGAAAACGATATGGTAAAGATATGCTCCTTTAACGGAGATGTTTTTTCTGTAGAACCTCCGCTTTTTGTAGAGCTTGAAATTACTGAAACCGAGCCGGGCTTTGCGGGCAATACTGCTCAAGGCGCTACCAAACCTGCTACTGTTGAAACAGGTGCAGTGGTATACGTTCCTTTGTTTGTTAATATAGGCGATAAAATTAAAATAGATACTCGTACTGGAGAATATCTTTCCAGAGTATAGACTTATTTATGGCACCGAAATGCAGAAAACAGAGAGGCTGTTAATGTGTTTCGGTGCTTGAATTAATGCCTGATTTTAATTTTAGGAGATAGGATGCTATGAAAAAAATTTTAGAGCTGTTAAGTGATGAAGTAAAAGAGGCCTTTAAGGTGTGCTCGTATGAAGTAAAGCAAGGAGCTGTTATGATTTCCAGCCGTCCTGATTTATGCGAGTTTCAGTGCAATCTGGCACTGTCTGCCGCAAAGCAGTATAAAAAGGCTCCGATGGAGATTGCAGGCAGCGTAGTTGAAATATTAAAGCAAAGCAGCACTTTTGAAAAGGTTGAAGTATATCCCCCCGGATTTATAAATATGAGGATAAGTCCACAGGCTTTAAATGCCTACTTAAGGGAAATGGCTGAAAATGACAGATTTGGTGCCCTTGCCGACAAGCCTTCCAAAAAGATAATAGTAGATTATGGCGGTGCAAATGCTGCCAAGCCTCTGCATGTGGGCCATCTGCGCTCAGCTGTGATAGGAGAAAGCTTCAAGCGGTTGGGAAAATATTTTGGCAATGAAATGATAGGAGATATACATCTGGGAGATTGGGGACTTCAGATGGGACTTATTATAGAGGAGCTCAGAGACAGGCAGCCCGAGCTTCCATACTTTGATGAAGAATTTAAAGGGGAGTTTCCAAAGGAGGCTCCGTTTAATATAAATGAACTTGAGGAAATCTATCCGGCTGCTTCACAAAAGGCAAAGGAAAATCCTGATTTTAAGGAAAGAGCCATGACAGCGACAGTTAAGCTGCAAAATGGCAATAGAAATTTTATTGCGCTTTGGAAGCATATAATGAGAATTTCAAAGAAAGATTTAGCAAAGGTTTATAGGAGCTTAAATGTTGATTTTGAACTTTGGAAGGGCGAGTCGGATGCCCAGCCCTATATTAAAGCCCTCTGCGATGACCTTGAAAACAGAGGCATAGCTTATATATCCGAGGGAGCACTCGTTGTGGATATAAGGCAGGAGGGCGATACAAAGGAGCTTCCTCCCTGTATTATAAGAAAATCGGACGGGGGGACTCTTTATGCCACCTCAGACCTTGCCACCTTGATTGAAAGAGAAAAGCTTTATGATCCGGACAGATATATTTATGTGGCAGATAAAAGACAGGAGCTGCATTATACACAATTTTTCAGGGCGGCAAGAAAAGCTGACATAGTAAAGCCTGAACATAAACTTGAATTTATAGGCTTCGGTACAGTCAACGGTGCTGACGGAAAGCCCTTTAAAACAAGGTCAGGCGGAGTAATGCGTCTTGAGCAGCTTATCAGCGAGATTGAAAATGCGGTACGCAATAAGATAATTGAAAGCAGAAGGCAGGAGGGTGAAGGCATAAATGATGAAGCAGCTTTAAATTCTGAAATTGATGAAAAGGCAGTTAAGATGATAAGTCTTGCAGCAATCAAATATGCCGACCTCTCCAATCAGGCTTCCAAGGATTATATATTTGATATAGACAGATTTACTTCATTTAAGGGAAATACAGGACCTTATATACTGTATACCATAGTGAGAATTAAGTCGATTTTATCTAAATATTATGAAGCCGAAAAAGAGGAAATAGACTATGCTGAGCTTATGCCTCCCGAGCTTGAAGTACATAAAAAGCTTGAGCTTGAGCTTGCACAGTATAATGCCGTAATTGAGGGAGCCTGGAAAGAGCTTGCTCCGCACAGAATATGTCAGTTTATATATTCTGTGGCAGATGCGTTTAATACCTTTTATCACGATGTTAAGATCCTTTCTGAAAGTGATAAAAGGCTTAAAAAGAGTTATCTTGCTACTATACTGCTGACTCAAAATATCTTATGTGCTGCAATAGAGCTTATTGCGGTAGAGGCTCCGGAACGTATGTAGCTTAAATTAGCAGTATAGTAAATGATGCTTACCGGTGAGATTAGATTTAACTGGATTTGCCGATCAGCTATTCTGCTATTGAAGTCAAAGCGAATTTGTTGTAAAATCTATGTTAAATAAATATTATACAAGGAGGCATACATGAATATTGACAGAGCTACAGCAGTGGAATTACTTAATAAGTATGTTACTACGGAGCATATACGGACACATTCTTTTGCCGTAGAGGCGGTTATGAGAGCACTTGCCAAAAGGCTTGCTCCTGAAGACGTGGACTTATGGGGAGTTACAGGGCTTTTGCATGACCTCGACAATGACCTGGTTGATTGGAAAAGTGATATGAGTCTGCACGGAAAAAGAACGGTTAAGATACTTAAAGAAATTGATTTTGGAAATGAAGCTATGTACAATGCCATACTTGCACATAACCCCGCAACCGGTAAAAAGGTTGAAAATGTTTTTGAGAATGCACTTTATTCAGGTGACCCTATTACAGGCTTTATAAATGCTATTACCCTTGTATACCCTGACAAAAAAATCGCCAGTGTCAAGGTTAAGTCTATAGTTAAGAGGATGAAGGAAACACGTTTTGCAGCGGGTGCCAACCGTGAGGCAATGTGGGCGATAGAAAATACCGGCATTAAATTTGAAGACTTTGCAAAGCTTTCTTTGGAAGCGATGCAGGAAATTTCTGAGGTACTTGGGCTTTAAAGCATTTGACAAATGCCGGTCAAAATGCTATTATAGCACAGTATGCCGCATAGCCAGGTAAAAAGTTTTGCTGTAACTGCAGGTAAACACCGAAGCTAGCGAGTAATTTAGAATAAGGAGGAAGCCTTATGTATGCAATTATTGCAACTGGCGGTAAACAATACCGTGTAAAGGAAGGCGATGTGCTTAAGGTTGAAAAGCTTGGTCTTGAGCCGGGTGCTGCATATACCTTTAATGAGGTGCTTGCCGTAAGTGCTGAGAGTCTTAAAATCGGTTCTCCACTGGTAGAAGGAGCAAGTGTATCTGCTACTGTTGTCAGTGAAGGAAAAGGAAAGAAGATTATTGTATATAAATACAAGAGAAAAACAGGCTATCATAAGAAAAACGGCCACAGACAGCAGTTTACACAGCTTAAAATAGATAAGATAAACGTGTAATCCACACCTGTTGTTTAGGGTGGCAGTGATATGATCAAGGTAAAGATATTTAAAAACAAAATCGGTAAAGCTACAGGGCTGCACTGTGCGGGTCATGCACTTTATGCTGAGCATGGAAATGATATAGTATGTGCAGGAGTATCCGCATTTGTAACTAATCTTGTAAATTCAGTAGAATCCCTTACTGAGGATGAATTTGAGCTTGAGCTGCATGAAGAAGGAGGAGATTTAAAGCTGATGCTTAATAAAGGCAGCAGCGGTAAGAGCCTGCTCCTGCTTGAGTCATGTATACTTGGCATTGAATCTATAGCAGCTGAATATGGTGATAAGTACATTCAGATAATTACTGAGGAGGTGAAGTAAAATGTTAAAGATGAACCTTCAGTTTTTTGCTCATAAAAAAGGAGTCGGATCTACAAAAAACGGTCGTGACTCCGAATCAAAAAGACTTGGCGCAAAGAGAGCTGACGGACAGTTTGTTTTAGCCGGAAATATTCTCTACAGACAAAGAGGAACTAAAATACACCCTGGCAACAATGTAGGAAGAGGCGGAGATGATACTCTTTTTGCAACTGTTGACGGTATCGTGCGTTTTGAGAGAAAAGGAAGGGATAGAAAACAGGTTTCAGTATATCCCAGAGCTATTAACGAATAATTGATGTTTATAGTAAAAGCTTCATACTTTTTGTATGGAGCTTTTTACTATAAAGCTTTTTATTTTGCAGGTTTAAGATAAGGGACGGTATATTTTATGTTTGCAGACAGTGCAAAAATTTTTATAAAATCGGGAAATGGCGGAGATGGTCATGTAAGCTTCAGACGGGAGCTTTATGTAGCCGCAGGAGGCCCTGACGGCGGAGACGGTGGCAGAGGCGGAGATATAATTTTTGAAATAGACGAGGGATTAAATACACTTACTGATTTCAGACATGTAAGAAAATATATTGCAAAAGACGGAGAACCCGGAAGCAAGAGAAAATGTCATGGAAAGGATGCTCCCGATCTGATTGTAAAAGTGCCTGAAGGTACTGTAATAAAGGATTTTGAATCAGGAAAGGTCATAGCCGATATGTCGGGCACAAACAGACGTGAGGTGATACTGAGAGGAGGCAGAGGAGGTCTGGGCAATATGCATTTTGCTACTGCTACTATGCAGGTCCCCAAGTTTGCCAAGCCCGGTCAGTCGGGAAAAGAGCTGTTTGTACAGCTGGAGCTTAAGGTTATAGCCGATGTGGGACTTGTAGGCTTTCCAAATACAGGAAAATCCACTCTGCTTTCAAGAGTAAGCAATGCAAGACCTAAGATTGCAGATTATCACTTTACTACACTGAATCCGCATCTTGGGGTGGTAGATTTGCCTGATAATGCGGGCTTTGTAATGGCAGACATTCCGGGACTCATAGAGGGAGCCTCTGAGGGCATAGGGCTTGGGCATGATTTTTTGCGTCATATAGAAAGAACCAAATTGCTGCTTCATGTAGTGGATGCTGCTTCTATAGAAGGCAGAAACCCGGTCGAGGACATCAGGCTTATGCAGAGGGAATTGGCTAATTACAATAAAGACCTGCTTAAAAAGCCTCAAATGATAGCAGCAAATAAAATAGATTTAATTTATGAAGACAATACCGTTATAGATAAGCTGAAAGAAGCTTTTGCTCCTGAAATGGAGGTCTTTCCTATATCAGGAGTCAGCGGAGAGGGTATTAAAGAGCTTTTATACGGAATTTCCGAAGTTTTGAAAACTCTTGACAGAAATACTACAGTTTTTGAAAAGGAATTTGAGATAGATTACACCTCTGATAAAGAGCTGCCCTATACGGCAGAGCTTATTGACGGAGTGTATGTGGTTGAAGGACCTAGTATAGAAAAGGTATTTGGTTATACAAATCTGGATTCTGAAAAGGGATTTGATTTTTTTCAGAAATATCTTAAAAAATCCGGGATTCTTGAAAGGCTTGAAGCTATGGGCATTAAGGACGGCGATACTGTGCGTATGTATGGTCATGAATTTGATTATTATAAATAAAAATTAGTAAAAAACGGAAGGTGCGGATTATGAACAGCAGGCAAAGAGCTTATCTTAAAGGACTTGCTATGGGCTATGAGCCGGTATTTAATATAGGCAAAAATTCTCTTACTGACGAGGTAATAGGAGCGGTAAAGGAGGCACTTGAAGGCAGAGAGCTTATCAAGCTTTCAGTGCTAAAAAACTGTGCAGATGAGCCTAAAATAATTGCAGGTGAGCTGGCTCTGCGCACAAGAAGCGAGGTAGTGCAGGTGATAGGAAAAAAGATAGTGCTGTATAAGCAGGCGGATAAGCCTGAAAACAGGAAGCTGGTACTTCCAAAATAATAACTTATGGAGATTGGAATTTTTGGAGGAACCTTTGACCCTGTGCATAAGGGGCATCTCGCTGCGGCACAGGAAGTCTATAAGCAGTTTAGGCTTGATGAAGTCTGGTTCATGCCTGCCCCCTCTCCTCCTCATAAGACCGGCAGAGTTATTACGGAAATAAGCTTCAGGCTTGACATGCTGAAAATCGCAATTGGTAAAATTAATTATTTTAAATGCTCAGATTTTGAGCTTGGAATAAAGGGAAAATCCTATACCTGTGAAACGGTGCTGAAATTAAGGGAGGAATATAGTAAGACTGCATTTTCACTTATAATAGGCACTGATTCTTTATTTGAAATCGAAACTTGGAAAAATCCCGATATTATTATGAAGAACTGCAGACTGCTTGCAGTTGCCAGAGATTATGAGCACAGTATTTCAGATATGAGGCGGCAGGCGGATTTACTCCAGGCTAAATATGGAGCTAAAATTGCTCTGGTAGAATATATACCCTTTGAGTTGTCCTCAACCCATATCAGGAAGCTTCTCGCTGAAAAAGGGAATGCAGAAAAATATCTTGATAAAGAGGTTTTGGATTATATTTACCGGCACGGACTTTATCAAAGCCTGAAATAAATATTTAATTTACTAAAGCTCTTGATTTGCTTTAATATATATTTTAAAATTAAGTTAAGATATATATAAAGAGGTACATAATTATGAATTGTTCTGAATTAACAAATCAGTATTCAAGGGAAAATTTAATTAGTATAAGGAAAAAGCTGAAAAAAAATCTGCCTGAAAAAAGGTATGAGCACAGCCTGGGAGTGGAATATACCAGTGCCTGCCTTGCTATGGTATACGGCGTAGATATTCAAAAAGCTGAACTGGCGGGGCTGGTGCATGACTGTGCAAAGCATTTTTCAGACAAGGAGCTTATAAGCTTATGCAGGCAGGCAGGTATCGAGCTTACCGCTTCCGAGCTTGACTCATCACAAATCCTTCATGCAATATATGGTCCTGTGCTTGCAAAGCGGGAATACGGCATAGAGGACGAGGAAGTGTTATCAGCTGTAAGATGGCATACTACCGGGAAAGCTGATATGAGCCTGCTTGATATGATTGTATATACAGCCGACTATATAGAGCCTTCAAGACAGAGGCTTGAAAGGATAGATGAATTTAGAAAGCTGGCTTTCAGTAATCTGAAGCTTTGCGTATATAAGATTACTGAAACTATAATTAAATATTTAAAAGCAGACGGGCTCAGTATTGATGAAGCTACATTGCAATGTTATGATTGGATAAAAAAGGAGGTCTAGTGTGGAAAACAGAGATTTATTAAAGATAGCTTATGATGCGATAGAAGAAAAAAAAGGCGAGGACATCAAGGTAATAAATATATCTGAGATTTCATCTCTTGCCGATTATTTTGTAATAACTGACGGAAGCAATACAAGTCAGATACAGGCAATCGCTGATGAGGTTCAGGAAAGACTTGAAAAAGCGGGAGCGGTGCCTAAGCATATAGAGGGTTACAGAAATGCCTCATGGATATTACTGGATTATGGAGATATAGTTGTACATGTTTTCAGCAAGGAAGACAGAAAATTTTATGACCTTGAGCGCATCTGGGCAGATGGCAGATTTCTTGAAAAAATTTGACGATTATAACATTTTTATTAATATAATTTACAATTTTTTCGGAAGCTTTATTTTTCAAATTGGTTATGCTATACTGCGCTTATAAGTAAAAACCAATTTGGAGGGTTAAAGATATGAGGAAAAAACTCGGTTTATTATTGATGGCATTTGCTATGACGTGCAGTCTTAGCCTTACAGCCTTTGCAGGCTATTGGAGACAGGACGGAAATGGCTGGTGGTATGTAAACGATGACGGGAAATACCCCTGTAATGCCTGGCAGTATATTGATGGAAAGTGGTACTATTTTGAGCGTGAGGGATATATGGTAACAAATATGTGGAAGCAGGAATACTATCTTGGAAAGGATGGCGCTATGCTTACAAGTACCACAACTCCTGACGGGTTCAAAGTGGATTCAAATGGAAAGAGAATTGATACTTGGAGAAATTAATGTGAGCTTAAAAGCCTCTCTGTTTAGAACTTGGAGATTTCTAAACGGAGAGGCTTTTTATATGTGCAAAGTTGCAGTGCTATTATTTACTCAAAATATATTGACCAAAAATAAAATTTATGTTAATATACCACTGGTATATACCGGTGGTATATAAAAGCGGAGGCAATTAATGAAAATATCAGAAACACAGCAAAAAATATTGAAAATCGGAAAACGGGAATTTTTGGAAAAGGGCTTTAAGGATGCTTCTCTGAGAAAGATTGTAGCGGAAGCGGGATTTACCAAAGGAGCTTTTTACGGATATTATCCCGACAAAGCAGCCTTATTTGAAGCCCTGGTTGCTGAAGCGGCAGATGGTTTGACAGAGCGATTTAAAGCTGCTCAGAAGGCACATTTTGATTTGATTGCTGAAAACAATACAGCAAAAAGCAGAGAGCTGTCTACAGAATATCTCCGGCAGTTTATAAACTATATTTATGATTATTTTGAAGAATTTAAGCTTGTTATTTGTTGCTCTGAAGGCACAAAATATGAAGATTATATTGATGAGCTTGTCGAATTGGATGTATCCCGTACCGAAAAATACTACACTCTCCTTAAGGAAAAAGGCAAGATAACAGGGAATGTCAGTCATGAGCTGCATCACATGATTACCAGTGCATATTTTACGGCTGTATTTGAAACAATAGTTCATGATATGGAGAGAGCGCAGGCAATAGGTTATGTGGAGGAGCTGGCAATTTTTTTCAATTCAGGATGGGAGGGGCTTTTAAGGATTACCTAGGCTTTAAAAAAATCTGTTTAAGTTAGGAAGGTCTAACAGTTTTATCAGAAAGGATATCGCAGATTATGAAGAAAAATGAAAATATATTATTGACAAGGGATTATATTTCTATAGGTGTTTTTTCGCTTATTTATTTTGTGGTTGCATTTGTGATAGGCGGCATTGTCCAGGTCACACCTGTCACTTTTCCCTTTATGCCTATGGTGGTAGCTTTATTTGCAGGCAGTGTCTTTATGCTGTATATTGCTAAAATACCGAAGCGAGGCTCACTTTCAATACTGGGTATACTTGCCGGAATCTTATTATTTGTTACTGGTATGTTTTGGATGATGTCTGCATTTTTCATTGCATTTGGATTTATTGCAGACTTTATTTGCTCAACCGGCAGCTTCAAATCTTTTAAAAGGAATTTACTGGCATATTGTATATTTGCACTGGCTCCAATGGGAGCTTACCTCCCTATGGCTGTTATGCCTGCACAGTTTGATGAGTTTATGCGCAGAAAAGGAGAGGTTTCTTCTTTTACGGGAATTATCAATGCTATCAAAGCAAATTGGTGGGCGATTCCCTTAATGACCTTAGGAACAATTATTTGTGCAGTAATTGGAGGCTTTATCGGCAAAAAGCTGCTGAAAAAGCATTTTGAAAAGGTAGGGATTATATAAATGATATTGGACCCCAGAACAAAGCTGCTGATTTTATTAATAACCAGTGTTTCCGTCTTTTTAAATAAAAGCCTGGCTGTAGAAGGTCTTTTTGCGGCGATCCCGGTATTGCTGCTTTTACAGGCAAAAGAGCTTCGGGCGGCTTTAAAGTATGGCATGCTTTTCGTAATCTTAATGATGATACAGCTCTTTGTAATATTAAAGCTGCCTGTAACAGTCGGAGGAGTAATCTATATGTTTGATGTTTATATAAGGAAGCTGATTCCCTGTTTTATGCTTGGATTATTTTTAATACATACGACAAAGGTAAGCACTTTTCTCGCTGCACTCAGCCGCCTGCCTCTGCCTAAGGGCTTTACGATTGCACTCTCCATTACGCTGAGATACTTTCCGACAATGACGGAGGAATGGAGCTCTATTAAGGATGCTATGGCACTTCGAGGCATCACGCTTTCCTTTGCGGAAATTTTGCATCATCCTGTAAGGATAATGGAATATGTATATGTGCCTATGCTGGTTTCCGCTTCCAAAATTTCTGATGAAATCACACAGGCTGCCATCACAAGAGGAATTGACCACGCCGGAAGACGCAGCTGCATGGAGAGAGTTTGCTTTTCTGCCTGGGATATTTTGATTGCGGCTGTATATGTAGGAATTATTTGTATGATAGCTTTCGACTTTTTACAAGGAGGGATATTTCCTTGATTGAATTTATAAAATTATCTTTTTCTTATAAAGATTTTGAAAAAGGTGCTTTACATGAATTGCACTTAAGTATTCCAAAAGGGCAGTGCATCCTGCTCTGCGGTGCTTCAGGATGCGGAAAAACAACTGTGACAAGGCTGGTGAACGGGCTGATTCCCCATTTTTTTGAGGGAAAGCTTTCAGGTAAAGTAATTATAAAAGGAATGGATGCTGCCGAAACCGAAATTGCGGTGCTTTCCGACAGTGTGGGAACGGTTTTTCAAAATCCTCGAACCCAATTTTTCAATACAGATACAGACAGTGAGATTGTTTTCGGACTGGAAAACCGACAGCTTGAGCCTGAAGAATTGAAGCGGAAGCTTGAAAAAGTGCTTAGAGAGCTGCATATAGAAAACTTAAGAGGCTGCAGTATTTTTGAGCTTTCCGGAGGGGAAAAGCAAAAAATTGCCTTTGCCTCTGTCTACGCTGCCAATCCTGATATTTTTGTATTAGATGAACCTTCCTCAAATCTTGATTTTCAATCCGTGCTGGAGCTGAAAAAATTGCTGAAAAAAATAAGGCAGCAGGGAAAAACTGTCATTATTGCTGAACACCGTCTGTGGTATTTAATGGATATTGCAGACAGGGTAATTTTAATGAAGGATGGTCAAAGCTCTGAAGATATGAGTATACAGGAGTTTCGCAGGCTTTCAGCTGAGCAGCTGCAAAATCTGGGTCTGCGATGCCGCGATTTTTATGAAATTAAAACCCGTATTGATTTCCACAAAAATTCTAAAGGTGTTTTAGAGCTGGAAAACATCGCAGTTAAATATGAAAATCATACAATATTGCAAAATATTTCTTTTACAGCAAACAGCGGAGAAATTATTGCAGTCACTGGTGTAAACGGGGCAGGCAAAACAACGTTGGCACGCACTATATGCGGACTGATAAAAGAAAAATCGGGAAATATATCAATAAACGGCAAAAATCTGCCTGCCAAAGTACGCCTAAGAAAATCCTATATGGTTATGCAGGACGTCGGACATCAGCTTTTTACAGACAGTGTGGAAACTGAATGCAGGCTTGGAGTAAAAACGACAGATGATGCC
>CALBCM010000024.1 GCA_937927235.1 uncultured Johnsonella sp. | reverse complement strand
TAATCTTGGCAATCATATATGAGAGCCAGTGCCAACGTTTACTTTACAGTAACTAAAAATAACAACTGTCCTCCGATGGATAGGCTTTTATATTAAAAGGTGCTATAATTTAAACAGCTTTATTTATAAAATATAAAATCGGTATGAAAAACTTAGGTTTCAGAATATCTGCTAATTATAATAAAAGCTGAATACAATAAAAAATGAAAGCATAGCTTTAGATTATTAACAACTAAGGAGAGATTATGAACAGAGAATTGATTGATTTAATTATAAGCCGCAGAAGTGTACGCAGCTTTAAGCCGGATATGCCGCCTCAGGAGGTAATAGACGAGATAATAAGTGCCGGGACCTATGCCGCCTCAGGCAAGAATACCCAGTCGCCGATAATTATAGCAGTCACTAATAAGGAATTGATAGCAAAGCTTTCAAAAATAAATGCCAGGATAATGGGCACCACTAATGACCCATTTTACGGCGCTCCGGTAATACTTATCGTACTCGCCGATAAGACACAGCCAAACCATGTTTATGACGGCAGTCTGGTGATGGGTAATTTAATGCTTGCCGCTCATGCGCTTGATTTAGGAAGCTGCTGGATAAACAGGGCGAAGGAAGAGTTTGAAATGCAGGAGGGAAGGGAGATTTTGGAAGCACTCGGAATAAAAGGTGAATATGAAGGCATAGGGCACTGTGCAGTCGGCTATATTAAGGGAAGCTATCCTAAAGCACCTGCAAGAAAAGAAAAATGGGTGTATTACTATGACTAGGAATCCAGCTGAAATATTTAGATAAATTTTGTCAGTCAAAGTGACTAAAAGCCGCTCCACAAGCTCTAAGATTTATTGTCGAGGGAGCGGCAAATCAAAGAAACACCCGATACAAAAAATCAAAAATACTTGACTAAGTATATATATATATATAATATTAGTTACTGATATAATCCTGTCTTTAAAGTTCTGAGCTTTCTTATTCTTTTAACTTTAAAAACAGTTTTTTTATTTTAAATCAAAATATAAAATATATTTTATGGAGGAGCATATGAAAAATAAATTTTATTTATTTTTATCAACTTTTTTTCTAAGCTTAATGCTGTCAATCACCGCTTTTGCAGGGTCTTGGAAAAAGGATGCTGTCGGCTGGTGGTACGAACGAGATAATAAAACTTATCCAGCTTCTGCTTGGGAACAGGTAGACGGCTCTTGGTATTGCTTTAATGAAAACGGATATATGCTGTCTAATCAGTGGGTAGGCAATTATTATGTAGGCAGCAGCGGGGTTATGCTTACCAATACTGTTGTTGATGGAAAGCAGCTTGGTGCAGACGGTGCCTATAAGGGCAATTCTTCACAGAAGTCAAGTGCTGCTTCCGCCAGCAGCTCTGGAAACACCTCAGCCGCAAATACTCAAAGCTATGATTATATCCTTAATAAAAATACCCATAAATTTCACCGTCCTAACTGCAGTGCAGTAAGCAAAATGAAAGAAAAAAACAAGGTATCATTTCATGGCACGAGAGATGAAGCAATTTCTAAGGGATACAGCCCTTGTCAGATATGCAAACCTTAATATAATGCAAATCTAAAATAACATCAAATTTTAATATCCAAGAAACTGCTGCAAAACAGGTGAGCATATCACAATCTGTGAAGCAGCAGCTTCTTTTTGTGTAAAAATGAAAAAGCGGGAGATGTCGCTCAGTCATACATTTGCGGCACTCCCTCATTATTTATATTCTAATTAGATTTTACCTCTTTCCAGAGATTATTATAAAGCTCATCGGTTTCTTCTCCAAGATATTCAAATACTTCACAGTTTTTAAGCAGCTCCTGGTCGGGAAATACCGCCTTATTTTCCTGAAGCTCTTTATCAAGCAAATCAAAAGCGGCAGTATTGGGAGTAGGATAGGTAATATATTCAAAATTTTTCTTGGCAATATCGGCACGGCACATAAAATCAATCCATTTTTCAGCATTTTCCTTATTAGGAGCATTTTTAGGAATCACCCAGCTGTCAAGCCAGAGGTTGCTGCCCTCTTTTGGTATAACATACTTAAGCTCCCAGTCCTTACCGGAAGCCTTAACTTCATTTTGAATATAAAGCATTTCTCCTGAATAAATCACTGCAAGTCCGGCTTCACCTGCAATCATCTTATCTCTTACTTGGTCAATAACATAAGCCTGAACTAAAGGCTTCTGCATTATCAGCTGGTCTCTTACCGCTTCCAGCTCGGTTTTATCTTTGGAATTAAGTGAGTAGCCAAGCTTTTTTTCACCTACCATAAAGGCATCTCGTACCGAGTCCTGCATTAAAATATTGCCCTTGTATTTTTCATCCCACAGCACCTCCCAGCTGTCCGGGTCACCGTCGACCATAGAGGTATTATAGATTATCCCTACAGTCCCCCAGTTATAAGGCACTGAAAGCTTATTTTCGGCATCAAATGCCTTTGACATATCCAGGTACTGCTGACCTATATTTTTTATATTCGGTACATTACTAAAATCAATTTCAGCAAGCAAATCATTATCCGCCATCTTTTTAATCATATAATCAGAGGGGCATACCACATCATATTTTGCCGCTCCCGAGCTGATTATAGGATACATCTCCTCATTAGTGTCAAAGGTATCATAGATGACCTTGATTCCGGTTTCTTTCTGAAACTGCTCAATGACGCTCTCGTCTATATATTCTCCCCAATTATAGACATACAGTTCGCCTGTGTTCTTTGAAGCATTTTCGCCCTCAGCTTTTTTATTACAGCCTGCAAGAAAAAATGCTGTGCTTAACACGGCAGCTGCCATTACTGCTGTTAAATTTATTTTTTTCATAGCTTCTCCTTTTTTAAGTTTAATTTTTATTTGCCTTTTTTATATTCGGCATAAAATTTGTTATTAAAAGCAGCACAAGCACTATAAGAAAAATAATACTTGATAATGCGTACATACTTGGTTTTATACCTTTTCTCACTTCCGAATAAATGAGAGTTGAAAGAGTATTGATTCCGGCTCCCTTGGTAAAATGAGTTATTATAAAATCATCAAGCGACATAGTAAAGGCAAGCAAAAAGCCTGAAAGAATTCCCGGAAATATGTCTGGAAATACTACTGCAAAAAATGCTCTTAAAGGAGTGGCTCCCAGGTCAAGCGCAGCTTCATAAATGTATCTGCTCGTTCTTTTTAATTTAGGCATCACTGAAAGTATGACATAGGGGATATTAAAGGTTATATGGCTTATAAGGACAGTCTTAAAGCCAAGTGATACACCAAAGGATATAAAAGCCAGCATAAGAGAAATTCCGGTAACTATGTCTGCGTTGAGCATAGGTATATTGGTCAGTCCCATGAATATACTCTTAGGCAGTTTTTTCATGTCATTTATAGCTATAGCGGCTGCGGTTCCTATAATTGAAGCAATTACAGCTGAAAGCAGCGCTATCACTATAGTATTTCTAAATGCTTCCATTATCATATTGCTCGAAAAAAGCTGAGTGTACCAGTTCCAGGTAAATCCTCCCCATCTTGTACGTGACTTGCTTGAATTAAAGCTTAACACCATCATCACAATTATAGGAGCATATAAAAAAATGAGTACAAATACCAGATAAAAATTTCCCAGAAAAGTCTCAAGCCTTTCAGAAGCTCTCTTTTTCAAAATGTCTTGCCCTCCTGCCCATCATATTTAGCTATCAGAGCCATGCTTATAAATATAAATATCATCATTACAAGTGAAAGTCCTGAACCGAGATGCCAGCCGCTTCCTCTGGTAAATTCCTGTTCAATTACATTGCCTATCAGCAGTATCTTTGCCCCTCCAAGTATATTGCTGATAACAAAGGTAGTAAGTGCCGGCACAAACACCATAGTCACACCGCTTACTATTCCGGGAATACTAAGCGGCAGAAATATATGAAAAAAGGTCTGTTTTCTGCTTGCACCAAGGTCCCTTGCCGCATTTACCACACTGTCATCTATCTTTACCAGCACATTATATATAGGAAGCACCATAAAGGGAAGAAAATTATATACCATTCCCAGGATTATTGCCGAGTTTGTATTTATAATCGCTATATTGGGCAAATTAAACAGAGAAAGAATTCCGTTTATAACTCCGTTTTTTTCAAGGAGGGTCTGCCATGCCAAGGTTCTCAGTAAGAAATTCATCCACATTGGAAGTATAAAAATAAATACTATGAAGCTTCCTGCCTTTGCTCCCTTGCTGCGTAAAATCATAGCAAGAGGATAGGCAAGCAAAAGGCAGAGCACTGTGCTGATTGTTGACAGCAAAAGTGAAAGCAGCAGAGCCTTCGCATGCTCATAGCTGCTCATCGAAGCAATATTTTCAAAAGTAATTACTCCGTTTTTATCTGTCAGTCCGTAGACTACTATAAGTATCAAAGGTATTACGGTAAAGCCGAGTACCCAAAGCATATAGGGAAAAGCAAGTGCTTTTCTATTAAAGCCCTTATTCATTTACTCCTATCGCCTCCTCATCCTCTGAAACTGGCTTATTCATTATCTGTATATCAAAGGGGTCAACTATTATCCCTACTTCCTTTCCCACCGGCGAAAGGTCCGTGGAATGTACAAGCCACTCATAGCCGTCAGGTGTAGTAACCTCCATCTCATAGTGCACCCCTTTAAATATCACATGAGTTACTACCCCCACTAAATTTCCTCTTTCAGGTTCAACCAAGTCTATATCCTCCGGTCTGATTACCGCATCTACCGGCTTACTGATGCCGAAGCCCTTGTCTACACAGGCAAACTTCGCTCCAAAAATCTCAACAAGCTCATCCTTCAGCATAATTGCCGGGATTATGTTGGACTCACCTATAAAATCGGCTACAAAGGCACAGTTCGGCTCATTATATATCTGCTCGGGAGTCCCCATCTGCTGTATATATCCTTGATTCATCACGACTATTGTATCAGACATGGTAAGAGCTTCTTCCTGATCGTGGGTTACATAAACAAAGGTGATGCCAAGCTCATTTTTAAGTCTGATAAGCTCATACTGCATATCCTGTCTGAGCTTTAAATCAAGCGCACCAAGTGGCTCATCCAGAAGCAGAACCTTAGGCTCATTCACTATTGCTCTCGCTATCGCTATGCGCTGCTGCTGCCCTCCTGAAAGAGAGTCAACATCTCTGTTCCCATAGCCGTCAAGATTTACCAGCTTCAGCGCATACTTGACCTTATCAGCTATATAGGACTTTGATTTATTTTTTATTTTCAGCCCAAAAGCTATATTTTCAGCTATACTCATATGCGGAAATAAGGCATACTTCTGAAATACTGTATTAAGATTTCTCTTATTAGGAGGGACATCTGATATATCCACTCCGTCAAAAATCACCTTACCCTTGTCGGCTCTTTCAAAACCGCCTATTATACGTAAAGTGGTTGTTTTTCCGCAACCTGATGGTCCCAAAAGAGTTAAAAAAGCATTTTCCGGTATGCTTAAATTCAAATCGTCTATTACCATCTCACCATCGAAACTTTTATCGATATGTACCAGGTCGATAAGCGGCTTGCCCATAAAACAATCTCCTCTCATTCATTAAAAAAACTAAGGCGGTGCTCTTGCCTTGAGTGCAAAACTTTATACCCATCGTTTATTGCACATGATACCATAAATTCATAATTAATGTAACCAATTTAACAAATTGTGCAAGCATTGATAAAGGTTTTGATTAACTGTGATATTCAGGCATTTTCTTTATTGCAATAACCTATATAATTATGCAAGTTTAAAACCTGCTGTCAATAGCTTTTTTAATTTATTTATGTTATACTTGTGCTGAATTAATTTGCTTGGTTTGCTTTTTACAGCATAAAGGTTGATTATATAAAGATTTTTAACAAAATTTCTTTGGAGGATAAAATGGCTAAAAAATATATGGCTTATGCAGGCTCCTATTCCTACACCGGTGAAGCAAAGGGTATCACAGTATACGATGTTGATATTCAAAAGGGATTTTTTAAAAAAAGGTGTGAAATAGATGTAGACAACTCATCCTATGTAATAGTTTCTCACGACAGAAAAACTCTCTATTCAATAGCTGATGAGGGAGTTGTAGCTTTTCGTATCCTTGAAAACGGAGCTATCACACGCCTTAACTCAGCCAATATCAGGGGAATGAGGGGGTGTCATCTTTCAATAGATCACAATAATAAATTTCTCTTTGTATCAGGCTATCATGACGGTAAGATAACTGTAATGACACTGAATCCCGACGGCTCCGTAGGTCATATAGCCGATGGAGTTTACCATCACGGACTTGGCTCAATTACCGAAAGAAATTTCAGACCGCATGTCAGCTGTACCAAAATAACCCCTGACGGCAATTTTGTCCTGGCTGCCGACTTGGGTCTTGACCATGTAAAAATCTATAAGTTTTCACATGCCAACGGCAAACTTGCACTTGCGGATATACTGCCCTGTGACATAAATTCCGCTCCCAGAACCTTTCGCTTCTCTAAGGACGGCAGATTCCTTTATTTAATGTATGAGCAGAAAAATGTGATAGATGTCTTCAGCTACAGCTATGAAAGCGGCAAGCGTGCCCCCGACATAGAAAAAATACAAACCATATCTTCTTCAAACGGCAAGCATTCCCATGAAAGAACCGCAGCTACCTGCATTAAATTTACCAGTGACAATAATTTTCTTTTCTGTGCAAATGCCGGTGAAAACTCTGTAAGTCTTTATAAAAGAGATTCTCAGTCAGGGCTTCTTGAGCCTAGATTCTGTCTGCCTATCAGCGGTGAATACCCTAAGGATATTGCCGTATTCCCTGATGACAGGCATATAGCTTCTATAAATCACGAAAGCGGAACTATTACTTTTTTCACCGTTGACTATGAAAACTCTCTTTTAATAATGAGTTCAAACGGCATTAAAGTCAACCAGCCCAACAGCTGTGTCATAATGAAGGTATAATTTTTATAGTCTGTGAACAATTCAGATTCAATATTGTTTTGCTAGCTCCTAACGGTTGCAGGGGGTATTTTATTAAGCGGTATATCACTAAAGTAAGGCATTATATGCTTATCCAGTACGCTAGTCATTGATGAAAGGGTTCTTATTTTGAGCCTATTATAGTGTTTCGTTTCGCTAAGTGGACACCACATAAAGTATAGGCTGCATCTTATCAAGTATAGAACAAATATTCATATTGATATTTTTTACGAAATACTATATTATATACTTAACAATACAAACGGTAGGCACATGGACTACCTCCCAGAAACTATACATTTATAAAAATAGTCGCTAGTTTTCCAGACGGGCGACTATTTTTTATTGAAAAAACTTAAAATAGCGAATACAAGCATTATAAAAAAAATACGGTTTAATTATTAAAAGTGTCTTAAATAGCTTTAAAATCACTCTAATGGTGTGATATGCTGAACAAAGGACGAACAAAGAGAGATGTTTTACCTTTCCTTTATTTATTTAGTATCTCAAATTTTTCTTTGAGAGCTTCCTGCAAAACTCTGGACACATTTAGTTTTAATCTCTCTGCTTCTGCATTCATCCAACTCGGAATTGTTAAGTTTTTTCTAACCATTTTTTTATCAATATTTTTTCTATAAGTTGTTAAATCAGAATCCACGATTGTAACTAAACCGTGAGTATAGTCAAATTTCTCTCCCTCGTGTATTTCTTTCGCTATTGATACAGCCTTATCATAGCTAGATGGCTCAGGAATGCCAATCCCGTTATCCTCTAAGCTTATACATTTTACGCTGATAGAGTCCCTTGCCATTTCAATAGCTTTATTTAAATCTGAACCTTCTGTGTAAATCATCAGGTCAGGAACAAACACCAAAAAGATGTCGTTTGATTTTTCTATTAGTGCCGGGTATACAACTTTCATTTCTTCCTCCTATTATTTTTATTACAAAACTCTGAGATTTTCGGAGGTATCTACTCAATACTCCATTTTCTTAATATGCTCCTTGCAGTATTCTCGTTTATTTCACGGTGTCTGGGTATCGTTTCTAGCTCGTCAATAGCCCTTTCGTATACGTCATGTTCATTTCCATGTCGCTTCAGACGAAAACCTGCTTTTTCAAGCTTTTTTATTAAATCTCGTCGCTTTATTTCTTATCTCCTCACAATTTATAATACACATTAAATGCGTATTTGTCAATGCTTTTTATGTGACATTCAGGAGATTTTTATAACAAAAAAGACAGCCACCCCCCTCTCCCCAGCTTGATAACGATTTGTTATTTAGTTTGAGCTGCTGCCTTTTTTACATTTCAATCACTTAATACAAATTACGTTTAGTAAATCTTGACTACTGTAAGGGAAGTTACTTAAATCATGGCTTCTCTTTTTTTCTTGACAAAGACAGGCTTTAATTATACTATGTAAGCGGAGTTAGTCGCTGTATACCTTGTCCCTTTAGACTGAACGATTGGCAGTATATGACTATTACATAAAGGGGAAGCTGCACAAGGATATATGGCTGAGCTATTACTATGTAAAGTTATTACGTTTAAAGTTAGCCTTGTTTGATGTGATGTCCACTTTATGCACACCTCTGAATTATTACTATAGTAAAGGCATTAAAAGCCTTGGATGAATTACTGAAAGCCGATAATAAAATGATAATAATACATAAAAAAGAGGCTGAATATTGATATAAACAGCCCCTATAAATACGATAAATACAAATAATATTACTTAGTGAACAAATTTTTCTATTGTGGAGGTATAATTATGTCATCTACCTTTGGACAAAGCTTTCGTGTACATACCTGGGGAGAATCTCATGGGAAAAGCATAGGTGCCGTAATTGACGGCTGCCCTGCCGGACTGCCTCTTTCAGAAGCGGATATACAGCCCTATCTTAACAGGAGAAAGCCCGGACAAGGTCTTTATACCAGTCAGCGAAGCGAGGCTGATATATGCCAAATACATTCAGGTACCTTTAACGGGCTTACTACCGGAGCTCCAATAATGGTCCTTATAGAAAACGCCAATCCAAATTCAAGTGATTATGATGAGCTTGCCGATGTTTATCGTCCGGGACATGCCGATTATACCTATGATATGAAATACGGCTTCAGGGATTACAGAGGAGGAGGCAGAAGTTCAGGCAGAGAAACCGCTGCCAGAGTCATAGGAGGAGCAATAGCTGCCAAGCTGCTTAAACAGCTTGAAATAGAAATAACTGCTTTTACACAGAGTATAGGTCCTGTTTATGCCAAAAAACTCAATCTTGAAGACTGTGCTTTAAACCCCTTATATATGCCTGACATGCAGGCGGCCTACCTTGCTGCCGATTTTATTGATGAGCTTATTGCTCATAAAGATTCTGCCGGAGGCATAATAAGCTGCTTTGTAAGAGGTCTTCCAGCGGGAGTCGGAGAGCCTGTAGCCGATAAGCTGGAGGCTGAACTTGCAAAAGCCTTATTGAGCATAGGGGGATTTAAAGGTGTAGAGTTCGGAGCAGGCTTTGCCTCATCCAGAATGAGCGGCAGTAAAAACAATGATGAATTTTATATTATAAAGAAAGGCTACGATGCCAGCTATGCCGAAAATACCGTTTTTAAAATTTCAAAAAGGAGCAATAATGCCGGAGGAATCCTCGGGGGCATATCGGACGGCAGTGCTTTAATCATAAATACCGCCATCAAACCCACTCCGTCCATAGGAATGACTCAAAAAACTATTGACAAAAACGGCAATGAGGTAGTCATAGAAATAGGCGGCAGACATGACCCCGTAATAGTTCCCCGTGCAGTCGTAGTAGTTGAGGCTATGGTGGCAATCACAATCCTTGACCTTATGTTGAGAGGAATGGCTGCAAAACTTGATAATATAAAAAAAGTGTATGGTAAAAATTAGACAAAATAATTTATGCACAGTAAAATAATCTCATTACAATGAAAAGAGGGGAGTGCAAAATTCAGTATTTCTACAACATATAGTTGAATACCTCTTGATTCATATACTGTATATTATATAATTCTACTATTTTGCAACATCCCCTCGTTTAATTTATAAACAAATTTATTTTATTATATAAGCGGCTACTATTTCGCCGTAATAAGCGGTATGATAATCTTTATTTGAGCCGCAAAAGCTTCCGTCTACATTTTCAGGATACTGAAGCCTTCTTATCTCCTCAGGTATTGCAGCAGCCTCCTGTGCCTGCTTATAGATTACCTTGCACTCAAGGGTAAGCGGAAGCTCTGCCACGGCAGGCACCGACACCTCCTCGCCCTCTACCAGAGTGAGCCCCAGTTCCTCAGCTTTATCAACCTCTCTGCCTGATTTTGTTCCGCAAAAGGACAGGATTTTTTTATCCAAAGCCTTATTACCGTCTATATAAGGTATATTTATCGTAAATTCAGCATTTTTATCCAGCTGCTCCCTGGTAAACCTGTGCTCTCTCACATAAGCCATAAATATAGGCTTATTCCACTCTATGCCTAGATTGCCCCAGGCTATAGTCATAGAGTTTACTTTGTTTCCCGCTTTTGTTGTAAGCAGTATGCCGCTCTTTAATTTTGCAAGTATCTCGGATGCGTAGTTCAATACTTCTATTTTTTCTTTAATATAAGCCATAAAATCCTCCCTTAATTTTTAATTTTAATTGTCAATCGGCAATCGGCACGACCGTACCTTGCTTTGATCAGCTACTATTTTGCATCAACCACAGACTTTAAATATCCGTAGCCCTCTGTTTCCATTTTATCATAAGGGATAAACCTTATTGAAGCAGAATTTATACAATACCTTAAGCCTCCAAGCTCTTTTGGTCCGTCTTTAAACACATGCCCTAAATGAATATCGGCACTGCGGCTTCTGACCTCAGTCCTTACCATATTGAAGCTGGTGTCCTCGCGATAGGTTACCACATCCTCCGCTATGGGCTTTGAAAAGCTCGGCCAGCCGCAGCCTGAGACAAATTTGTTTTTTGAAGAAAATAAAGGCTCTCCTGAAGTTACATCCACGTAAATTCCCGGCTCAAAGCTGTCCCAATATTCATTTGAAAACGCCTGCTCAGTATTATTTTCAACTGCCACTTTATACTGCACCTCGGTAAGTCTGCTTTTAAGCTCTTCATTACTTGGTCTTTTATATCTTTCAGGCTCTATCACAGGCTCGGCAGCCTTATTCAAATCTATATGGCAGTAGCCTTTAGGATTCTTTTCAAGGTAATCCTGATGATATTCCTCTGCATCATAAAAATGCTTCAGCGGCAAAACTTCCACCACTATTTTATCTTTATATTTTTCCTGCTCTTTATCAAGGACTTCCTGTATTATAGCCCTATCTGCCTCCTCTATATAATACACTCCGCTCCTGTACTGTGAGCCTATATCATTTCCCTGCTTATGAAAGCTTGTAGGGTCAACCACTCTAAGATAATACTTCATTATACTTTTAAGGCTTATCTTTTCAGGGTCATAAGTTACTTTCACGGTTTCTGCATGTCCGCTTTCTCTATATACCAAATCTTCATATGAGGGATTTTCGGTATTCCCGTTGGCATATCCGCTTACCGCATCGGCAACTCCATCTATTTTTTGCATATAAGCCTCAAGTCCCCAAAAGCATCCACCGGCAAGATAGATGGTCTTAAGCTCCCCTTCCGAATCAGCCTTTTTCGTTTCATTATTTATATTATTCACACTATTGACCTCCGTATTTTTTTCCATTGATATTATGCTTTTTATTCTGGCACCTATGTAAGTGGACACAATAATTAATACCGCCAGTATTAATAACAATATCACGTGTTTAAATTTTACCATCCTGCTCCCTTCCTTTCAATCTATATTGCAGCCTGAAAACATTTCCTGTCCCGGGTCCTGCTCATACTGATTTTCTCAGCTATAAGGCTATTATAAGGCTATGCTGATTTTACTATAAATCCGCCTTAATTTCCATCTCATAATCTGTAGCTCATATTTTAATAATTATATTGTAAAGTTACGGTAAATAAGCTATATTATTTACAAATTTATCGCAGGATTAAGAAAGGTTTAAATTTATGAAATTTTATTCATACGATTATCTTATAAGCCGCATACAAATATTTGACTGGCTCAAGGCAATTATTACAGCTATAATCCTTATAGGGCTTATATTTGCGGTTATACAATACAACAGAAATAAAAATGAAACCAAGTACCGGGAGCTTATCATCATAGCTCTTATCGCCATCCTGCTTATAGCCGGAACCACTATAAGTGATTACAGGTCTTCAGCTATAGTAGTTGACCGGCAAAAAGCTGCAATAAAATTTATAGAAAATGCTTCAAAACAGCTAGACACCGATGCAAGCCATATTTATATAAATACTGAGGCTGCGGTGGACGGAGCGATAATTAAGGTTGATGATAAATTTTACAGAATTATCAAAGGCTCCTACCAAGACAAATACCTGCTGGAAAAGCTTGAGCTTTATAAGCCTGAAATAGAATTAGTGGAGGTAAAGTAAATTATGAACTTATCCTATATTGAAACAGCTATCAAGCTTACTCTTGGGCTGCTTTCCCTTACTCTTGTTATAAATATCTACGGCAAGGGCAATCTTGCTCCAAATTCCGCAAGTGACCAGGTACAAAACTATGTACTCGGTGGGATAATAGGTGGTGTTATCTACAATCCCGCAATTACAGTACTGCAGTTTTTTATAATACTGCTGATATGGTTTATGCTGGTCATCAGTTTAAAATGGCTAAAGACCAATAATAATACTATCAAGAAATATCTTGACGGTGAGGCGGTTACCTTGATTAAGAATGGAGTGCTTGATGTCGAAGCCTGCCGAAAAGCAGGCTTCAGCGGGCATGATATTTCCTTTAAGCTGAGAAGTCAGGGAGTTTATACTATAAGCCGGGTCAAAAGAGCAGACCTTGAACAAAACGGTCAGCTTATAATAGTATTGTATGGGGAAGAAAGTCCAAAATATCCTCTGATTACCGACGGAGTTATAAGGATTCCCACTCTTGAATCTCTGGATAAGGATGAGGCCTGGCTTCTTGAAAAGTTAAAGGAGCAGGGCTATGAAGAGGTTGGCAACATCTTTCTTGCAGAATATGAAAAGGGCAATATAAACGTAATTACCTATTAATCGCAGAATTCCCGACTTATACAGCAGTTTAACTTTATAAACCGGGAATTATATATTTTGGAGCAACAGCAGCAATATTGCCTGTTGAGCTTCAAGCAAGAACAAGAGCTTCCCTCTTATAAGCAGACTGTGAATTTCCTCTTTATATTTATACGCCTGAAGGAGAAACTGTAATATTTATTAATCCTTGCCGGTAAGCTTGACGTACATCGGTCTGTGCTTTACCGCCGGCAGGATTTTGTTTAAAATATCCTCTGTTTTTAATTTAAGGGTAGAGGTGTTCATACAAGGGTGACAGCCTATGTATTCCTGCTTTTTAAGGTCCCTGTCAATAAGCAGCTGAATCGCCTTATCCTTATCATTCATAAGTCCAAGCACGGTAACTGAGCCGGGACTTACTCCAAGCATTTCTTCCATAGCTTCACCGGAGCCGAAGGAAAGTCTTGCCGCATTGATTTGATTTGAAAGCTCCTTGGTTTTAAAGGGTTTATCCCCCGGCATGAGCAATAAATAGTAAACCGTCTTTTGTCGGTTGCATAAAAACAGGTTTTTACATACCTGAACTTCAAGCGCTTTTTCTATTTCTGCGCAAGCCTCCATAGTTTCAGCAGGCTCATGGTCCACTCTGTCATATTTGATTCCAAGACTGTCCAAAAAATCATAAGCTTTTATTTCCCTCTCCTGCCTGTCGCTGCAGTCTTGCGGTCTTGCATGATATACTTCCATAAACTATCCTCCTTAGTATCTCCGCAGTATAGCTCTTAATACCGCTAAATAGATTTTTTACTAAAAACATAATATATTTTGTAAATTTATTAACTAACACCAGCTATTATACAACAGGAAATACTTTGAGTCCAGCAAAGTATAATAAAATTTAGCTTACTACAATATTTTAATCTGGCAACTTGAAAGAGTGTCCAGTGCCGCCTCATGTTTTTTCACAGTAACCCCGGCACAGCAGGAAGCCTCAACCGTAATGCTTACCTCAGGCATAAATGCCTTTAACAGCATCGCATTGCTTACTACACAAATGTCGGTACACAGACCTATAAGCTGTATTTCATCTATAGGGTTCCCGGTTTCATTTTCATTTTTAAGAGTTTGTGCCAGCTCGGTGCTGCCAAAAGTATTTTTTTCAAAAACTCTGCAGCCCTTTTCTTTTATTATTTCTTTAAGGGAGTCTATTAGCTGCCAGCCATAGCTCCCCTTTATGCAATGCTCTACCGGCAGATTTTTTCCCTCTTGAGTTTCAAGATAATCTGCCTTATGAGTATCCTGAGTAAATATTATTTCTCCGGAAAAATTTTTAACCTTATCAAGCACCTTTTTAACTATAGCCTGTGCCTCCTTAGTTCCAAGCGCACCGTCTACAAAATCATTCTGCATATCAATAACTATAAGAATTTTTCTTTTCATATTTCTGCCCTTTGCTCTTTCTCGTCTTTTTTGTATTATATCATTGTGAAGCAATTTTTTCCATATACTATTCCTTTCTGAGCCTTTTGCCGTCAGCAGCTCATATTATATATTATTATATATATTACATATTTTTTTATTTTAGCTGACAATTTTTTTACTTTATCTATAGGCTATTGACAGTTTTATAGCTATTAAATATTATAATAAATACCTAGATTATTAACTTTAAGGAGGTAGAGTATGAGATATATCAGATTATTTGCACTTACAGCTCTTATAGCGGCTGCAGCAAGCTTTACAGCCTTCGCAGGGCAGTGGAAACGAGATAATAGAGGTTGGTGGTATCAAAATGAAAATGGCAGCTACCCAAAAGCCAAATGGAAAAAAATCGACAATGTATGGTATTACTTCCATGCTGACGGTTATATGGCATACCATACCTGGATAGGCAATTATTATTTATCAGATTCAGGAGCCATGCTTAAGAATGCTTATACTCCTGATGGTTACAGAGTAGGTGCTGACGGGGCATGGGTTAGACCAAACAACTCCATCCAGCCTTCCGATCTTCCTCTCAGTCGTGAGCCGTTTGACGGCTATACTATCGTAGTAGACATAGGTACGAAAAAGCTGCACCGTCCGGGCTGTAAAGAAATAAAAAATATCCCGAGTTCAAACTTAAGATATTCCGAAATAGAAGTAGATTTACTGAATGCAGGCTTTACCTACTGCCCATATTGTCATTAGCTTATACAAAAACTGTCCCGCTTACATTAATGTAAGGCGGGGCAGTTTATTTTTAAATTAAGTTTAGAAAGGAAAAAATGCAGTAAATATCAAATAAATCAAATAATGAAAGGTAAAAAATATGGCGCAGATAAATATAAATATCAACATGGATGAAGATTTAAAAAAACAAAAAGGTGTCGCTCAACCATCTGTTTTGATGATTTTGCGACACCCACTGTTTCTTTATCTTACTTTACAAGTCCACCTAAATTTATCTTCTAAAGGCTCCATAAACCTTGCCTGCCTGAAGCCCTCCTCTATGATTTGCAAGCTCAGTTACCGTAACAAGCTGGTAGCCTCTGTTTACAAGCTCAGGAATTATAGTTGCCGAAGCATCTGCGGTAGGAGAATAAATATCATGCATAAGTATTATATCTCCATCCTTTACATGATTAAGTACAGCATTGATAGTGCTGCCGGAGTTTTTTGTTTTCCAATCAAGAGTATCTATAGACCAGAGTATAGCCGGCTTGCCTATTGCCCTCAATACCGTTGCATTCTTAGCACCGTAAGGGGGTCTTAAAAGTGTAGGTGCCACTCCTGTAACCTCGGCAACCTTCTGGTCAGTTCTCCCTACAGTGCTTTTTATAGCATCTACCGAGCGCTTAGTAAGATTTTCATGATTATAGGTATGATTTCCAATCTCACAGCCCATATCAAATGCGCGCTTCATCGCTGCCGCATTTCCGCCGTGGACATTGCTTCCTATCACGAAAAAGGTTGCCCTTCCCCCCACTGCTTCAAGTGAATCCAGTATTCTATTTGTGACTGAGGCACTTGGACCGTCATCATAGGTAAGTGCTACCATGGGCTTTGCAGGGTCTATCTGTCTTCCGGCAGGCTCAGGAATATCCTCAGGCTGACCGCTGTCCTTAGCCTTAATTGATATCCTCAGGGCAGCAATATGGGTTCCGACTCCCTCACTGCCGGCAGTTTCACCGTTTTTAACCCACTCTGTCCACTGTCCTGACTGCTTAACCTTGGTATAAATATCGTACCTCTCTGCAAGCTCTCCGTTTAATCTGACCTTCAAAGCCTCAAGCGGATGACCGGAACCTGCACTGCCAGTTTCTGCACCGGCTTCAGCCCATTCCAGCCAGCCTGCACCGCTTTCATTTACCTGATACTGTACCGTACCCGAAACCCCTTCAGGCTGATTTTCAAGAGTTATTTTTAATGCAGTTGGGTAGGCATTTGAATGTGAAAGTACTCTATTGTCCTTAGTCCATTTGCTCCATCCTATTGAATTGTCAAAATGTCCACTATAAGAAGCTCCAAAACCCTCAACCTCTGCCAAAGCCTTATCACCGCTTCCAATCAAAAAAGCAGCTGCAGTTAATATAAATATTACAAACCGTATCAACTTCCCCCCAGACTTTAAAGCCTGTTTACTAGTAATTTTCATATTGCTTGACCTTCCTTTTAACATTTTTTATTTTCATTGCCTGAAAGCAATAAACAGTAAAGGTTTGAAATTAATTATTCTAATAGCTTCAACAGCTTAGTCATTTTCCCTTAATAAAAGCGCCGGCTCTGCAGCAGACATTTTAATTAAAGAGAACAAAGAAGAAAGAGGTCCAAGAAAAGTACCCGCAAGGATCGAAGCTGCGGCAAGCATTATTAAAACAACGGCACTCGGCTGAAGAAACGGCATTTTAAGACTGTTTCCTACAGCGGGTGCAAAGAGCAGGGCACATATCACTCCAAATGCGGTTCCAATTGAGGCACCGATTAAATTAATTATAAAAACCTCGCTGATAAAAATATTTCTAAGCTTAGATTTTGTAGTGCCAAGTATTCTCAGCATTGCAAATTCTCTTTTTCTTTCTTTGATAGCCACCGAATACACCAAAGTGAGCACGCAAAAGGCTAACAGCCATAGCAGCCCTATCAGCACATACACATAGATCAGCATTCCCTCCATATTTTTCGATACCTCAGACATCATCTGCTTGGACAGTATAGGGTAGATGCCATCACTTTTAAATTCAGCTCTCAGACGCTTCAGCACCTCCTCAGGAGATTCCCCCCTTTTTACTCTCACCATAACTGAAGAAATCATATTTTCCCTTCCTGCATCAGGGGTTTGCAGGGTTTTTTCAAACTCAACTGCAAGTGCCTTTGCCTGCTCTATGCTCATAAATACGGTATTATCAAATCCCATACCGGTTTTTGCCAATCTGCCCTTGATTTTAAAAGGTCTGCTGAAAAACTTAACCTCTGCATGTATATTGCCTTCAACATTATTGCCTACAATAATCTCTCCCTCTTTAAGCGGCAGTCCTACCTGTTTTTCAAGCCAGGGAGCTACAGTAAAATCACTGTTAAAATCTATGCCTATTATCTGTATCGGAAAAGAGCAGCAGCTTGCACTTAAAGTGGCAAGAAAAAGCTGCGGAGCAGTTTTTTCAACGCCTTCAACAGCTTTTACCCTATCTTCCACCGCTCTGTCAAAGAAAAAGGAATTAGGCTCTCCTCTTAATATTGCTCCGGTTACCTTACTGTCGTATCCCTCAGGAACTACTATAATATCAGCTCCCATACGGTCAGAAAGTGAGCTAATACCTCTTTTGAGGCTGTAAATCATAAAGCTTCCAAAAAACAATATAAAGCACAGCACTCCTGTAAGTACCATCATCCCGTAGGAGCGAGCTGGTTTATTCTTTATATTTCTTTTTGCAAGCCCAAATGTTCCAAGACTATTCACGCTGCAGCCCTACCTATTTTGCAGCAGCAAGTGCATTATTTACTGCTTCTTTAAAGGCAGCATAGGATTTGGTTGCACCGCTTATTGAATCTACCCCGTCTATATTCTGAGCCTCTTTAAGCTTATCGGGATATAATTTTGTGTTTTTTACTGAATCCTGTGCCTGCTTGTAAAGCCCTTCCTGTCCGGCATCTTTTCCATAGCTTTCATCTTTTTCTTTTCCCTCTTTATCAAGGTTTTCAATAGCTACTTCCTCAATCTTTCCGTCTTTTACGGTTATCTTTACCTTAATTTTTCCGCCGTATTCATCAAGCGAGCTCTCGCCGGCATATTCACCATCTTTATAGGTAAGAGCCCGCGCTTTTTCTCCAGCCTTTGCACCGCTCTCAACCGACTGACTATCTGAGGCAGCAGATTCGCCTGAGCCACCTCCGCAGGCTGATATTGACAATGCACAAGCTGCAATCGCAGCAAATAAACTTAATTTTTTCATGTATATTCCTCCTGAAATAATTTATAAAATATAAAAAAACAATCCAATGCAAATTATATCACAGATTTACCAACTGTAAATGACTAAATTGACTTCTTTCAGATAGATTATAATATTCTATACCTTACAGGCTTGAAATTGCCTCAGCTGTAGTAGTTATACCCGGATATGATATGGCAGTCACCCAAAGCAATCCTGCACGGTGTATGAGCCGATTGGCTGATTGCTTAGAAATACTGCACAATCAACTGCACCTTCAGCAAAGCATTTGAAGCTCTGTGAATGATGCGCAATCTCAAGACGTTCGCCAAGACCAATAAAGTAAGCTGTATGACTGCTGGAAATGTCGCCGCCCCGAATGGAATGGAATGCAACCTCACCATGTTCACGAGGACACCTGCCTTCTCTGCCATATCTGTTTATGTCATGAAGCTCTACATCTCTGGTATTTGCAACTATTTCACCAATTTCCTTTGCTGTGCCGCTAGGAGAATCAAGCTTTGTCTTGTCGTGCAGATCTAGTATCTCTACGTCAACATCACCGGCAAGTCTAGTAGCTTCTTCAATCAACTTGTACATTACATTTACAAGTCTTGACGTATTTGCTGCCAACATTACGGGAATTACCTTTCCCGCCTCTTTAAATGCAGTGCGCTGTTCACTGCTAAAGCCTGTTGTACCGCATATGAGCGCTTTCCTGTGCTTTTTTGCAGCCTCAAGTGTAATCATAGCCTGTTCGATTGTTGCAAAATCAATTATTACATCACAGCTGTCAATAAGCTCTTCAATATCGGATACAACCGGCGCACCAATCAACTTGCCAATCATCGCAACCTCTCCGATATCCTTGCCAATATAATCACGTCCCACAGGTGCAACACCACCAACGATTGTTATATCATCACGCTCTGCTGCAATTCCTGTAATTAAACGTCCCATCTTGCCTCTTGGTCCTACTACCAGAAGTTTCATGTTATACCTCCAATCTTTTTTCTTAATAAGATTATATTTGTATTGCTAAGTAGTCAGCAATAATTTAGTTAAAATAAAGGGGCTGTAAAATAAGCCCCCTCTTACTATATAATAATAAAAATATTCAACTAAACCTTTGTATCAGTACAGTCTTTATCCGGCTTATATCGCTTTGCTCCCTGATTTTTTCTTTTCGGATTTACAGGAAACCAGCCCTTTTCCACTCTCTTCTCCTGTTCAAAAAGCTCTAATATGCTCCAGAAGCTTGAAAAACCGGCTATGCCTAAAAGTGATGACAGTATATGATTTTTAATAAATACCGACATAGCGAGAAAAACAATGCCCGCAACTATAAAAAATGGAAAAGCCTTTTTTGAAAAATAATATTCGGTTTTTATAACTATAGGATGAAAAATACCTATCAGCATAAAAGCTCCCAGCCCAACTATTATCCCGTGCAATTTTTACTACCTCCCTGCTGTTTTATACATTTAGTATGGAAGACCATACCGCTACATTTTAACACTGTTTTTTATATATGTGAACTGAATACTGCAGGGATAAATCAGCTGTTTATTGATTTTTTACTGCAAAATACAAGGCTTCAGTTAATACTGCCCTGTTTTTCTGATAATTGCTTTCAAATTGTGACAAGCTTAAAGGTACCGCACCTGAGCCCACTTCCACAGTTAAGCTCGGTATGCCCTCTTTCATAATAGCCCAGTCCTTATAGCCCGCCGGGTCAAGTTTTTCAAAATTGGCTTCCGGCTGATAGCCTGTCACCGCCGCAATACTGTCGGCAAACTGCTTGGTCTTTGTTTTTAAATCTCCCTGTTGACCGAAATACCAGTATATAACCTCACCCTGCTCATGGTAAGCTATTGTATTCTTAAACTTGTATTTCTTAGTAAGTGAAACCAGTATGTTGCTTTCTATCTGGTCCTCCTTGGCGCCTCCCTTGTATTTGTCGGAGGAGGGATGATGCACCCTGTCATCATAGGATTCCCATAAAGCATCAAAATTTCGGTTTAAATCAATTCCGTTGATATTTGATTTCCATCTCCTGAAATACTTATTTAAATCCTTTGCCTTATCCATAGCGGCAATCTGATACAGCAAATCCTTGTTTTCAGGCTTATTAACCGCATTAATTCCAAGCTGGCTGAGCGTCACTCCGTCAGGATTTACCATAGGCAGGATATGTATAGCGGTATTGCTGCTTAAATCCTTATAGGAAATACCTTTATACTGGCCGCCGGAATCTATTCCCTCTATAAATTCTCCGGTCTGCCTCATCAGAATAGCTGTAGTGCTGTACTCTCTCGCATGTATTGAAGCAAATAAAAGAATATGGTTTTGAGCTTCCTTATTTCCTATAATTAATTCATAAATATCTCTGTCATCCTTAGTCTTGCCCAGATTATTTACCGCTACTGACTGCGGATAGTGTGCCGCAAGCTTGTCAATATCGCTTTTCATTTCATCATAGGTATATAAGTCGGAGTCCTTATAATTTAAGTGTCCGATTTCCTCTGCATGTACCGAAGCAGTATTGCCTGCGGCATATAATAAGTTAACAGCTGTAAGCATTAATGTAAATATAAATATTTTAATAATTTTTGTCTTTTTAATCATATTAATCAAACCTCAAATAATCAGATAAAATATAGCCGACGTCACCGCCTTCCATTGTTACTACTAAATAAAAATTTCTTTTCTTTTCAATAAAGTAAACCTTGGTTCCCACAGGAATCTGCTTTATTTCTTTTGCGGAGGTATAAGGTGCCGTCCTTAAGGTTACACTTTCCTTGGCTTTTATTACAGTCATAGTCTGCCCACTCACCACTTGAGGCTCAAACTCGTCAAGATAAGCTGACAAAACATAGCCGGTATAGCCCAAAGCGTTATATCTCACCTTATAAAATCCGTTAGAAGCCTTTCCTAGAAACTCTACCGATGAATAAAGAGGGATTTGTGTAATTTCTGCCGCTTTGGTATTGTCGGACTTTCTTAAGGTAATGCTTTCCTCACAACAACAAACATAATACCTGGGACCTCCATCATATTCATCAGGTCCCTCAATAGAGTCATCATTCAGATAATTGCCGTAAACAGCTTCATCCTCAGCCTTTGCCGGAGCCGCCGCGGAAGCGGCTCGGCTTGCTGCTGTACTTGCCCGAGCCGTACTGGGCTGTGCCGTACTTGATGATTCCTGGCTGTCATTTTCTGCTAAGCTTTCACCAGCTGATTCAGTGCTTTCACTTTCAGCTGATTTATCCTTTTTATCAGACCGAGCCTCGCCAGCCTTTGTTTCAGCTTCTTCCCTTTCGGTTTCGGCTGCTTCCTTCTTGGTTTCAGCAGCTGTATCACTGCTTTTCTCAGACTGAGTACAGGCAGAAATACTTAGTATTACCGCTGTAAAAAATAGTATCAATTTTATTTTCCGCATATTTTGCATCTCACTTAATAATTATATAAGCATATCCTATCACAAGCAGCTGCTATATTCCCTACCCTTATGGGTAGGCAACACAAAATCTATAGCCTGGTAAAAGCATATTCCGGCATCGCCGGTATCTCAGCTTATCCTTTCAGCGTTGTGGCAGGCTGCAAAATGCCCCTTTTCCAGTTCTCTGAGCTTAGGTACTTCTTGTAAACACAGCTCGGTTTTATAACTGCATCTCGGTGCGAAGCGGCAGCCCCCGGTCACAGTAAATGAAGAGGACAGCTCTCCGGTAATCCCGATTCTTTTATTTTTATCCAAGTCTGCAGGCTCAGGCGAAGGAATAGAGGAAAATAAAACCTTCGTGTAGGGGTGAAGCGGGTTTTGAAAGAGTTCCAGGCTTTTTGCAAGCTCAACTATGCTTCCAAGGTACATAACGCCTATTCTTGTACTGATATATCTTACCATAGAAAGGTCGTGAGCGGTAAAAAGATAGGTGAGTCCAAGCTCCTCCTGTAAATCCTGCAGCAAATTAACTACCTGTGCCTGTATTGAAACGTCAAGTGCAGCTATAGGCTCATCGCACATAATAAATTCGGGATTTACAGTAAGTGCTCTTGCGATACCGATTCTCTGGCGCTGTCCTCCCGAAAACTCATAAGGGAATTTTTGCATATCCTTCTCGCTTAAGCCTACTTTTTCTAAGATTTCTTTTATTTTTATTCTGCACAGGACCTTGTCTGCACCTGACTGCCGTAAAGGCTCTTCAAGGATTTCTCCTATATCCCAAAAAGGATCAAGTGAAGAATACGGATCCTGAAAGATAATCTGAAATTTATTTTGCAGCGCCTTAAGCTGTGACATTTTTAAATGTGTAATCTCCTCACCCTTATATAAAAGCTTTCCTCCGGTGGGCTCATACATCCTTATCAGAGTTCTTCCAAGTGTCGATTTGCCGCAGCCCGACTCTCCGACCAAACCAAAGGTTTCCCCCTGATATATCTCCAGGTCTATATCATCAACTGCCTTTATAAATTCCCTCTTTATTCCCAAAGCTCCTCTTGCCTGAAAATATTTTTTTAATCCCCTTGCTGAAATTAATGCCTCACCTGTCATAGCCTTTCTCCTACAAATACTTTCTTTAAACTGTCCGTATCTAAAAAGCACATTGAGCTGTGAGTCAAGCTGTGATTTTTTGTATCTGGCAGCTGCCTGCGGCATATATCCATAGTATAATCACATCTGTCGGCAAACGGACAGCCTAATGGCGGCTCTATAAGTGAGGGTGGAAAGCCCTCTATTGCCTTCAGTCTTTTGCTGCTGTCTATATTGACTGAAGGAATCGCCCTTAAGAGCGCCATAGTATAGGGGTGCATCGGAGTATAAAATATCTCGTTTACCGTTCCGGTTTCCATAATAAGTCCGCCATACATTACCGCAACTCTTTTGCAGGTCTGTGCAACAACCCCAAGGTCGTGAGTTATAAGAATAACTGAAGCTCCATAATCAGCCACAATATTTTTTATAATGTCAAGTATCTGTGCCTGTATCGTCACATCAAGTGCAGTAGTAGGCTCGTCAGCCAGCAAAAGTTTGGGATTACAGGCAAGTGCCATAGCTATCAGCACTCTCTGGCGCATTCCTCCTGAAAACTCATGAGGATACTGCCTTATGCATCTTTCCGGAAAAGGTATTCCGACATTTTCCAGCATCTTTAGAGCCTTTTCTCGTACCTTCTTTTGACTGCAAAAGCTGTTTCTTGCAATAACCTCTCCAAGCTGTCTGCCCACAGTCACTACAGGGTCAAGCGCAGTCATCGGGTCCTGAAATATCATCGCAATCTCTCTGCCTCTGATTTTTCTATAGGCTTTTTCATCAAGACCTAAAAGCTGAGTATTTTCAAGCAGGATTTTCTCTGCATTTATTACTGCATTTTCAGGCAGGATATTTATAATCGCCTTTACTGCAACCGATTTGCCGCTCCCGGATTCTCCTACTATCCCCAGCATTTCGCTTTTAAAAGCCTCTATATTAATGCCTCTCACCGCCTGAACTGTCTTGCCTCTGCTCTTAAATGATACCTTCAAATCTCTCACCTCAAGAATTTTATCAGCCATCCTGCTCCCCCGACATTACCTTAGGCTCGACAAATACACGCAGCACCTCTCCCAGCTTATTAAACGAAAATACCGTAAGTATAATAAATATTCCGGGAAGTACCGCCATATAAGGAGCTTTTTGCAGAAATTTCTGTGAGCTTTGTAAAAGACTGCCCCAGCTCGACATAGGAGCTGCCACACCTCTGCCTAAAAAGCTTAAAGCACTTTCTACCATAATGGCAGAAGCTATTGAAGCGGTGGAAGCCGTAATTACTGTAGGCAAAACTGCAGGCAGGATATGAGTTGCCATAATCCTCCACGGACTTACGCCTATAAATACCGCATACCTTACATAATCTCTTTCTTTAACTGAAAGAACCTCGGAGCGTATCAGCCTTGCAATCTCAAGCCATCCTAAAACCCCTATTATAAGTATAAGCGAAACCAGACCTTTTTTAAAGACCATTCCTATTACCATCACCATAATTATCCACGGTATTGAAGACATCACATCTACAAAGCGCATTAACACAGTATCAATTATTCCTCCGAAATATCCTGCCGCCATCCCTGCACTTACCCCTATAAATATAGAGGTAAACATCGCCAGTATACCGACTAAAAGAGATACCCGCCCTCCATATAAAACTCTTATAAAATAATCTCTGCCCATGTCATCTGTTCCGAACCAATGCTGTCCTGAAGGAGGCTTTAATTTCCCTGCCACATCTATAGCATCGGGGTCTACAGTTGAAAACATAACCAGTACACTTACAAGCAGTATGATTATTATATAAATAAGTGAAAATACTGCCTGCTTATTATTTTTCAGTTCCCATACAAGATTATCAATTCTTCTGTTGCTCTCTTTTGTCTTCATATAAAAATCAATCCCTTTTCTTTATCAGCCCATTTCCTTAATCCTGGGGTCCACTATGCAGTATAATATATCGGACAGGAGATTGCCAAGTATTACAAGACTGCCTGATAATACAAGTATATCCATTACTATGGGGTAATCAAGCGAATCTACCGATTTTAAAAAATACTGTCCTACTCCGGGCCAGGAAAATACACTTTCTGTAATTACAGCCCCCGTCACCAGCATTGGCAGTGCCATGCCCAGCTTGGTCACCAGCGGGAGCAGTACATTTTTAGCTACATGTTTAAATAAAATCTCAGCCTTACTTGCACCAAAGGCTCGCTGCACGAGGACATAATCCTCCTTAAGCTGACTTATTGCAGAGGCTCTTACATAGCGTGTAAGGTCGGGCAAAAAGGATATAACCAGCACCGTATATGGCATTATCAGATGTCTTATATAGTCTGAAAAGGAGTTTTCCCTGCCTATTGTATGCATGCCTATTAAGGGCAAAAGCTTTAATTTATAACCAAGTATATACATCATAATCATTGCAAGCCAGAAGGTAGGTACTGCAAGTCCTACTGAGCACATACCATCTATAATCCTGTCCTGCCATTTATTTCTATTGCTCCCGGCAATAAGCCCCAGAATTATTGAAAGCAGATAAGCGGTTAAATATGCCGGAAGGACAAGCTTTATAGTAGCCGGTATGCGTATCTCAAGGTCATACTTTATTTTTGTATGCGACAAGAGGGAGTATCCAAACTCCCCCCTGCAAATATTTTTAAGCCACCTTATATACTGTACAGGTACCGGATCATTTAAGCCATATTCCTGTCTTATAGCATCTATCTCCGTCTGGGTCATATCAGGAGTTGTAACTGCATCAACAGCATCGTAGGGTGCCATATTTATTAAGGCAAAACATATAATAGTAATTAGGAGCATGAGAGGCACTGCCTGTGAAATGCGCTTTACTATATATCTTAACATTTTTTACCTCATCTAATTATTTTAATTTAAGCTTTGATAAATCGCCGAAGGTATAGATAGGTACAAGCTTGGCTTCATCTATCCCTCCAACTCTTTTTGAGGTTACTAGTGACCTTAAATTAGTTCCCAGCGGATAATATAAAGCCTCCTCCGATACAAGCCTCTGTACTTTATTGTAAATTTCCTTGCGTTTAGCTTCATCAAGGGTTGCATTGCCTTCTTCAAAAAGCTTATCTATTTCCTCATTATGGAAATTAAGCCTGTTGTCTTTTTTTGAGGAAAATAACATTGCAAAGGTATCAGGGTCGCTTCCCATAACATAACCGCCTATATACATATCATATTCCGTAATTGTATTATCATTTGTTATCTTCATATAAGCCGGAGTATTGACTCCTGCAAGCTCAACCTGTATGCCTGCTTCCTTAAGCTCAGACTGTATGGTAAGTGCCATTTTTTCGTGCATGCTGTCCTCCGATATATAGCAGAGCTTTAAAGTTTTTGCACCGCCGGCAGTCAGCTCTTTTGCTTTGTCAACATTATGCTCCCATTTTTCAACATCATCGGTATAGTATTTATTATCAAAGGGCAGAAATGAATAGCCCAGCTCATAAAATTCCTTATCTGTATAAGCTGCAAGCAGGATTTCATCACGGTCAAGTGCATAAAGTACTCCCTCACGATAGCTTTTATCCTGAAGCTTTTCGCTTGCCGAATTAAGCCTTATGTAAGGCACTCTGCCCTCACTGTAATTATGGATTTCAAAAGCCTCATTGTCTTTATAAGGGTCAAGCAAATCAGGAGGCACCACTAAAGCATCCGCTTCGCCGGCCTGCATTGCCAGAGTCGCGGTATCGGACTGCTCTATATTTCTATATATTAAAATATCAATAGCTGCCTCTCCCTTTACATAGTAAGGATTCTTTTTAAATTTAATATATTCTCCCGCTTTGTATTCATCGAAAATATAAGGTCCGGAGCCTACAAGCTTTTCTTCAAGCATATTTACATCAAATGAAGCCTTATTTTCAAAAATATGCTTAGGCAGTATACTCACCTCATCGGAAAGCATTTCAGCCGCACTTGCACTCACTGACGGCAGCTTAAAAACAACGGTTTTATCATCTTGCTTCTCTACCGTAATAGGCTCATCACCTACATAGAGATTCTTATTATTTTCATTAATTTTCTGATAGGTAAATACTACGTCATCAGCAGTCAGCGCTTCTCCGTCACTCCACTTAAGATTATCCTTCAGCTTCATAGTGTAGCTGAGTCCGTCTTCTGAAGGCTTCATGCTTTCTGCCAATATATAGTCATAGCTTCCGTCAGAATATATGTGGTATGCCGGCGAATATGTCGCATGAGCCAGCATCAGCCCCCATCTGTCATCGGCAGTAAGCGGATTAAATGAGTTTCCGGTATCACCGCTTACTATATAGGTAAATACAGACTCCGAATTATCCGCAGAGCTTTTTTCTCCTGAAGCCTCTTTGTTTTTTGCCGTAGAGGCTGAATCAGTCCCCGAGCCTGAGCAGGCGGCAGCAAGCACGGATATTACCGCAAATAATGATAAAGCTTTCAATAAATTTTTTTTCATTACTTTTTCCTCCTAAGTTATATTTTTAGCCTTTGTATCAAAATACAATAAACTTCATATTTTAACATTATAAATTAAAAAAATGTATAATGCAAGGAAATATATTCTACAAATATAATTGTACTATAAATATTTTAAAAACATTCTTCTATATATTTTCCATATTACTTTTTTATTTACAGAAACTCAGTCTTGCCGTCCTTCAGCATAACTATCCTGCTTTTGTAAAAATATTTTACTGCCTCTGTCATATATTTAATATCCCTTGCGCCTGCACTTTCATAGGGTGAATGCATGGCAAGCTGAGCCAAACCTATGTCCACCGCCGGTATTGATATATGTGAGCCTGAGATATTACCAAGCGTAGAGCCTCCCGGCAGCCTTGAATTGTTAAAATATGTCTGTGTCAATACTCCGGCTCTGTCACAAAGCTTTTTAAATACAGCGGCAGTAAACGCTTCGGTGGTATAGCGCGTACTATGTTTAATTACCACTCCTCCATTTAATAAACATTTATTTGTAGAATCAGATTTTTGAGGATAATTAGGGTGCAGCGCATGCGCATTGTCTGCTGAGAGCATAAAGCCGCCCTGGATTGCCATTATCCTTTCCTCCTCATCTTTGCCGGATATGAGACATATGCGGCTTATGCAGTCATATAAAAAGGTAGAATCTGCACCCTGCCTTGTCAGACTTCCTATCTCCTCATTGTCAAATACCGCCAACACCATACAGTTAGATTCATTTTCCGCTTCTAAAAAGGCAGACAGCGAGGTATATACACATTCAAGGTCATCAAGCTTGGGGGCAGCTATAAATTCGTTATCAGCTCCAAATACACAACCTCTCATACGATTATATAAGTATAAATCGTAAGAAACCACAGCCTCTTTTTTTACACCTGCACTCTGTGCCGCCAGCTCCAATAAATCGGCTTCGCTTCCTCCAAATAAGGGCAGGGTATCATTTTGCGGATTTAATTCTATGCCTTTATTTACTTCCCGATTCAGATGTATTGCAAGACTTGGAATTACCAGCAAATCCCTTTTTATATCAGTAAGTACCGTTTCAATGCTGTTTTCGGCAGCAACTGCCAGCTTGCCGGCAACCGATAATGGTCTGTCAAGCCAAAGTCCGAGCTGCATCCCTCCGTAAACCTCTGTATTCAGCCTTGTATACGCTTCATTTACCCTGATCTCTGGTGCAGTCTTTACTTTAAAGTTTGGAGAATCACTGTGAGGTGCCACAATCGAAAAGGCATTGAATTTTTTACCCGGGAATTTAAATGCCAAGATTGAGGTCCTGTTTCTTGTAGTAAAATACCTGCCTCCTTCTTCCAGCTCCCATCTTTCATTTTCCGATATTTCCTGAAACCCCTGCTTAAGCAGTCTTTCCTTTATAGCAGCCACAGTATGGGCGGCACTTGGGCTGCTCTCTATAAAATCAAAAAAATCTTTAATCATAAAACACCTGTTCCTATATAGTTTTGCCGTTTTCAATACATTATAGCCCAGTGGTCACGCACCTACAAGCCCTGATGTACTACAAAGCCCGCAAATTACTTAAAAAATCTCTTTTCCACAAACAACCTGACATTTTCTGCAAACGACTCTCTGTCCAGCATTTCAGGAAATTCAAGATAAACTCGGGTGCAGTATAAGATAAAATTAGACATTAGCAGAGTAAAAAGCTTTATATCAACCTGTATTTTAAGTCCTGCTTCAGCTGCAATTTGAATCTTTTCTTCAAGGATACGTATAATTCCCTCCTGAAGATAGGCAAATAATATTCCGTTTTTATTTACTTGGAATATCTTTTGATATTGTACTCGGTTTATATCTATCTTTTCAAACATTTTATTTATAAAGCTTGCGGTAGTCTGTGAATCATAGAAAAATACTACATTGGTTTTATCCTGATTTTCTTCAAAAAATATATCTATTGAATAATTAAGCAGGGCATATTTATCTTCAAAATGCCTGTAAAACGTTGAGCGTGGAATCATAGCTTCTTTACAAAGCCTTATCAGCGTTATCTTTTCAAACGGAGTATTCCCAAGCAGCCTGAACAATGCCGCCCTTAATAAAGCCGAAGTCCTTTTTGCTCCGAGGTTGGTTGTATCTAATTTATTTTTCATAAACCCCATTTTGTTCCAGTTGTTATTTACTAAGGTACATTTTTAGAAATCTGTCCCATTTTAGACAAATTTCAAATTATAATTCTTGAATATTTTTGCATAAGAGTAAATAATAGTCAAGAGCAAAATGGACATTCTCAGCTTGCTTTGCTGCCGGCTCATAAACTGATGCTCAATACTTTCCCCTCAATACTCAGTGCTCTAAAAGCAAAAAGAGCTGCCGGCATCGGTTTAAAAATAGAAAGGATATGTTTATGGATGATACAAAAAACAGCGGAATTAATTCATTTATGATGAAGCTTGCCTCCTTTATAGTTAATAAGAGAGCGGCTTTTTTAGTTTTTTTTGTGATTTCATGTATTTACTGCATCACCTGTATTTCAAAGGTTCAGGTAATCAACGACCTTACAGAATATCTTCCCGACACTGTTCAAACTAAGCAAGGTCTTGACATTATGGAGGAGGAGTTTACAACACTTGGCAGTGCCAAGCTGCTTATAACAAATATAACCTATGAAAAAGCGCTGGAAGTGTCTAAAAGCCTTCAAAGCATTGACGGAATTTCATCAGTCAAATTTTATGACAGGGAAGACAAGGACTATGAAAATAAAAAAATAAGTGATTCTTATAAGAACGCTTCTGCACTTTTTATTTTGACCTTCGATGAGCCTGAGGATACTGCACTTTCTCAAAAGGCTATAGCCAATGTAAGAAAAAGTATTTCAGGCTATGAGTCCTATGTCTATACAACTGTGGATAAAGATGATGCGGCAAGCTTAAGAAATGACATGAAGCTTATTTTAGTGCTTGTAACAGTAGTTATATTTTCAGTGCTTTTATTTACCTCAAAAACCTATATGGAAATTTTAATATTTCTTATGGTGTTTGTGGTATCAGCTATACTGAATATGGGAACCAATTTTATTTTTAAAGAAATCTCCTTTGTCACTAATGCTGTTGCTACCGTGCTTCAACTGGCTATGTCTATAGATTATGCTATTATCTATTTTCACAGATTTATGGAAGAAAGAGAGGCTCTCGATACTATACCGGCGGCAAAGCTTGCACTGAGCAAAGCAATAGTTGAAATTTCTTCCAGCAGCCTTACAACTATATCGGGCATGCTTGCCCTTATGCTTATGCAGTTCGGGATAGGCATGGATATGGGACGAGTGCTTACTAAGGCTATAGCACTGAGCATGCTTACTGTATTTTTGCTCATGCCCGCACTGATAGTGTTATTTTCAAAAGCCATAGATAAAACCCGGCATAAAAACTTTGTACCCTCTATAAGGCTTTGGGGCAGATTAGTAGTCAATACCAGATTTATAGTGCTGCCCATCTTTGCAGCAGTGCTTATAGGCGGATATATATTTTCATCAAAGGTTTCATATATCTACGATGTCAATTCAATTAAATCAGAAAAAAAGACAGAATACATAAAAGCCAAGGAGCGCATAGATAAAACCTTTAATAATGCCAATGTTATGGCAGTAATAGTTCCAAAGGGGGATTACAGCAAAGAAGCCAGACTTATTAAGGCTCTTGAAGAAAATATAACTGAAATAGACTCGGTAACCGGCATGTCAAATATAAAGGTAGGTCTAAATGATGAGTACACTCTTGTTGACAGCCTTAATCCAAGAGAATTTGCTGAAATAGCGGATATTGATATTGACCAAATGAAGCTCTTATACAGGTTTTATGTTACTGAAAACGGGCAGTACGGAGCCTTATTTAAAAATATAGATGACTATCACATCCCTATAATTTCACTTATAGATTTTATACATGAGCAGAAAGACAAAAGAGCCTTTGATTTAAGTGACGACATCTCAAAGGATATAGACAAAATCTACAATGATGTGAGTGATGCCAGAAAGCAGCTTGAGGGCGAGAAATATTCAAGAATAATATTTCTGCTTAACGGTCCTGTTGAGGGCAATACAAGCTTTGAGGCGACAGACAGAGTCAAGGCTATAGTTTCAGAGTATTATAATGAAAGCTATGTGGTAGGTGATGTTACAAGCAATGAGGAGCTGAGCACCTCATTTAAAACAGACAATACTAAAATAAGCATACTTACCGCTCTTTTTGTAGGGATAGTGCTCTTATTTACTTTTCAGTCGGCAGGGCTGCCCTTTATGCTGATACTTACTATACAAGGCAGTATCTGGATAAATTTTTCCTTTCCCTGCCTTACACATTCCGATATGTTTTTCTTAAGCTACCTTATAGTGAGTGCTATACAAATGGGAGCTACTATAGACTATGCTATAGTGATTACCGGACGGTATCTTGAACTCAGGAAAAAGCTGGACAATAAAAAAGAGGCTGCCATTGAGGCGCTTAATCAAGGCTTTCCTACTATAATCACCTCAGGCACTATAATGGTCTGTGCAGGATTTCTTATAGGAAAAATCACCTCCAATGCTACTATAGCCTCTTTAGGCAAAACTCTCGGCATGGGAGCAGCAATTTCAATCATTCTTGTAATGAGTGTACTGCCACAAATATTAATTACATTTGATAAGCTTATAGATATCTCACATTTCGTAAAAGGAGGTAAGGAAAATGAGCAGGAAGCTTAAAGCCGGGCTGTTAATTGCACTGCTCGCTGCAAACGCCTTATTGTCACCGGTTTTATCCTGTACCGCATATGCGGATACCGATTTAACTGCCGACAATACAGGGATTGTGCATATAAACAGTGTAAAGGACTTTTTATTATTTACTTCCTTATGCAGCTCTGATGAATTTTCAGAGGGCAAGCAGTTTTCGCTTGAAGCCGACCTTGATTTTACTGGGCTTGAATTTAAGCCTGTTCCTATATTTGCAGGCAGCTTTGAGGGAAATAACCACACTCTCAAAGGGATCTTAAAACAGGGGCAGGGACAGAGCATGGGAGTATTCAGATATGCAGAAGCCGGTGCCGTCATCAAAAACCTTAATATTGAAGCTCAGTTTCTCCTCTCAGATAGTTCTAAAAAGGTCGGGGGCATAGTAGGTACAAATAAGGGGCAGCTGGAAAGCTGCACCTTTAAGGGAAACGTTTCATCACTTGAGGAAAGTGGCGGTATAGCCGGAATCAATGAAGAGGGAGCAGTTATAAAAAGCTGTATAAATTATGGCATTATAAACGGCAATAAACGCATAGGAGGAATCTGCGGCTTTAATTACGGTGAAATTACAGCTTCAATAAATAAAGGAGAGGTAAACACTTCAGCCAAAGATATAGAAGATAAGGATGAAAAAATCGACCCTGAAAAGCTTAAGGAAGCTTTAGATATAGAGAAAATCCAGGACAGCGGCGGTATAGCCGGATACTCAGGCGGACATATTACCTCCTGCATTAATGAGGGAAATGTAGGCTATAAGCACAAGGGATATAATGTAGGCGGCATCACCGGAAGACAGGACGGAATAATTTCAGATTGTATAAACTACGGCATTATAACCGGAAGAAAGGATACCGGCGGCATCACCGGTCAGTTTGAGCCTTATCTTAATATAGTTTATAACCGGGATACCTTTGACAATGTCGAAGACGAGCTCGATGAAATCTCAAGACTTAGCCGCTCTCTTTCAGTAAATATAGAAAATACTGTTGATAATTCCTCTCAGCACATGAGCAATGCTAAAAGTATAATTGATAATATTAAAGCTGCAGAGCGCTCCAGCAAAACCGACTTAAAAGCTGACCGGGACAGTTTTAAATCCGAAGCGGAAGCAGAGCTTGATGAAATAGATGCTCTGGCAGCCGCTATAGATTCAGATTTGGAAACTTCCTCCACAAGAGAAAAGTTTTATCCCGTAAGAAATGATATTAATGATTTAAAAGCAAATATTGACAGATTAAAATATGGAGATTGGGATAATCAAAATGAAAATCTTATCAGCAGAATTATAAGCCTTAGACGCCTTGTTAATAAAATCAAGCAAAATGCCGATGCGCTTTCAGATGATGCAAATTCATTTTTAAATGACGGCATAGATGACACTCTGCATAATGCCGATAAGCTTAAAGAGGATGTTAAGCAGCTCTATGATAAATTAAAGGCTGTAGGCGAATCTGCCGAAAACTATTCTGATAAACTCAGCACAGTCTTAGACAATGCGGATAAAGATATTTCTCAGGAGGTAGATAAGCTCTCATCAGAGCTTGATTCCTTTTCCGATAATGTAAGAGTTGGAAAGGAAAATGCACGCACAGATAAACGGGGGATAGAAAACAGCCTCGACAACATTCAGGACCATATCAATGAGGGAAAGGAAAACCTGCGTTTAAAAAGCCAAAGCGATGATAAAGATAAGCTCCCGCTCTTTAATGAGGTATCAGAGGATTCACTTTCATACGAAGGTAAAGGGCTTATAAAAAATTGCGAAAATAACGGAGATATAGTTTCAGATTATCAGGCAGGAGGCATCACCGGCAATATAGGAATAGATATAGCCTCAGACCCTGAATACGATATTGATACAAAGGGAAATGAAAGCCTTAATATCACAAGAAATGCCCATACTGTGCTGCGCTTATGCAAAAATCTAGGAGCTGTAAAAACCAAGAATGATTATGTGGGCGGCATTGCAGGAAAATCAAGCCTGGGAACAATTACTTTATCACAAAACTACGGAGATGTAACAGCTGCAGACGGCAGCTATGCGGGCGGGATAGCCGGAAGCAGTTCAAACACTATAAGCTCAAGCTGGAGTATGGGAGATATATCTGCTAAAAGCTATCTGGGAGGCATAGCAGGCTACGGCAATGTCTTAAAGGACAACCATGCAATGCCTTTTATAAAAAATACCAATTCTGAATTTACAGGCAGCATTGCGGGCGCAGTTAAAGACCAGGCTGATATTTCGGGCAATATTTACGTTGACAGTCAAATCGGTGCAATAGACGGAGTTACAAGAAAGGTTCAGGCTAAAGGTATGGACTATCACAGCTTTATAGCAGGTAAAAACGTACCTGATAACTTTAAGCATCTTACAGTTACTTTTGAAACTGAAGACGGCAAGCTTAAAACTGTACAGCTGAACTATGGTGAAAGTATAGATAAATCAGTTTATCCTGAGGTGCCTCCAAAGGAAGGCTATTATTATGTATGGGAAGAAAAGGACCTTTCAAATATTACGGAAAATGAAAAAGTAAAGGCCTTTTATTTGCCTTGGAAAACCACTATAGCTTCATCCGATGAGGAAAAGCCTCTTTTGCTCGCCGAAGGCAATTTTTTGCCTGAAGCCAGGCTTGTGATTGAAGATAGTATTGTAAAAAGAGGGTTAAAAGCTCCTGCCGGTTTGAAAATAGCAGGCATTTATAAGCTTAATATAGAAAACGCTTCAAATGAAGCAAATTACACCTACCATCTTTTTATAAAAGAAGCAGACAATAGTAAAATAGGCATTGTCAGCACAGACTCAGCCAAAGGCAAGGCTTCAATTTCTTTAATTGAAACTGAAATTGACGGAAACTATATAGTATTCCAGGCTACCGCTCAGGTGGAGATTGTTGTTTTTAAAAAGGATTATACCAAGCCTACTGCTGTTATTGTACTTATAATTTTACTTGCAGCTGTCGGCTTTGCCTATACAATCATCCTGAAAAAGAAGAAATAGCGGATACTCAAGCAAATAAAAGCCGATTCCGGTAAATGATGATATTGATATGATACCAGTTTCGGCTTTTATTTATTTGAAAATTATTTTTTAATCCACCTTTTATAAAATTTATTCAAGGTTTTCAAATACTTCATCCGGATTAAAGGTGCTTTTAATTATTCCGCTTTCCTTCATCCAGTCAATAGCTTCTTTCCAGGATTTACTATCCTGTGAAAGAAAAGCAGCTTCATCAGTTTCCATCATAGGCAGCAGCACCTGCATACTTTTGTCCTCTACAGACTTTGAAAGCGGGAAGTTTTCCTCATTCTGATTTTCTATAATAAGACTCACCGCTTCATCAGGGTTCTTTTTTACGTCTTCAAAGCCTTTTTTACAGGCTCTTATAAAGCGTATATACTTATCTTTATTCTTTTCCAGTCCGTCCTTGCTCGTTACCATTAAAAGTCCGTAAAATTCAGGAACTCCATACTTTGAAGGCTCCATATAACCTACATCAAAGCCGTTTTCTTCAAGCTGTGGAATCTCATGGTTTACTACACAGCCGTAAGTAGCATCGACCCTTTTTGTAGTCATCGCACTCATAAGCTCAAATCCCACATCCACCATTTCCACATCATCCATTGTCAGATTGGCGGACTTCAGCACCTGTGCCATTATTGCATTGCTTGCCTCGTCACTTGCATAGCCTATAGTCTTCCCCTTTAAATCAGCAGGAGTTTTTATCCCGGTTTCATTCAAATAGGTTATTATATTATTAGGCTTTTGAAGCACTGCACCTATCACTTCCACCGGTATATTCTCATTTGCCTTTGCAATAATAACGTCCGGCTGATAATAGAGCCCTATATCTGCTTTGCCGGCTGCCGACATTGTAATCGGGTCGGTAGCATTTGAAGGAAAAATAATATTTACCTTGAGCCCTTCATCTGCAAAATACCCCTTGCTTTCAGCTTCATATAAAAAGGCGTGAACTGCATTGGGATACCAGTCTAAAACTATATCTACTGTTTCAAGCTCTGAAGATTTCCCTGTTTCATCCTTCCCTGTTTCATCCTTCCCGGCTTCAGAAGCCGTCTTAGAAGATTCATTGGATTCGCCGCTTTGTTTCTGACTGCAAGCCGAAAGTGCAAATCCGGCTAAGGGTATAATCATTAATCCCAGTATCAGAGAGACCCTGTTTCTTATAAAATTTTTAATCATAATTAATTTTCTCCTCTCCAGCGTACTACTTTTTTTTCAATTAAGGCAGCTATTCCCGCCATAATCATAGCCATGGCTGATAACAGTACTATAGGAGCGAAAACTCCTGCACCGTCAAGCTGGGTCATCATACGCCTTGAAAAATAACCCAGACCGCTTTTTGCTCCAAGCCACTCTCCTATAGCGGCACCTATAACACTCATAGGCACTGCCATCTTTATAGCTGAAAAAAAATATGGCAAAGCGCATGGCACTTTAATTTTTAAAAAAATATCCTTTTTATCGGCACCATAGGTTATGAGCAGTTCAGCCATTCCGATATTGGCTGAACGCAGCCCGTCATACACGGTAATTGCGATAGGGAAAAAGGTTATCAGCACAGTAACCAGAACTTTGCTCCAGATGCCGTAGCCGAACCAAAGCACAAAAAGCGGTGCTATCGCAGTTGTCGGTATAGTTTGTGACATTACTACTATAGGGTAAAACATGTTTTTAATCATCTCGCTTAAATCCATGCTTACTGCAAGTATAAGCCCTAACACCAGAGAAATCGCAAGGCCCGTAAACGTTACTCTGAGCGTTGCAGGAAGATGGACTTTAAACAAAGGAGCTCTAAGCTCCCAAATTTTCTCAATAATCTGTGTAGGTGAGGGTATTATATAAGCCGCATTAAGACGCATGGCTGCTGCCTGCCACATTATCAGCAGCAAAAATATAAATATTAAAGGCAGAACCGAATTGCTTATATTACTTTTCCTGTTTATTTTCATAATCTTATACTTTTTCCTGTTTCCTTAAAATATTTATAAGCTCATTTTTTAATTCTATAATCTCAGGCTTATCAAGCAGCTGCCTTTTTCTTGGATAGCCTAAGGGTACGGCTATCTCCCTGAGTCTTGTTATAGGTGTTTCTTCAACTACAAATACACTGGAAGAAAGAAAAAGTGCCTCATCTACATCATGGGTTATAAAAAGAATAGTTTTATTATGATGTTCCCACTGCTCCAGCAGCCATTCCTGCATTGAAAGCCTTGTCAAAAAATCAAGTGCCGAAAAAGGCTCATCTAAAAGCAAAAGCTCATTACCTGTAAGCATGGTTCTTGCAAATGCTGCTCTTTGGCGCATCCCTCCCGAAAGCTCATCAGGCATTTTATCAAAGCAGTCTGAAAGTCCCACTTCTCTAAGTGCTTGTCCGGCAAGCTCATATCTTTCACGCTTACTGTATCTTTTTCCCGGTCTACCGCTTATCTCAAGAGGAAGAGCAACATTTTCCCCTACGCTTCTCCAGGGCAGAAGCATGTCTTTTTGCGGCATATATCCACAGCGCATTTTTAAAGCGGAAGCATCACGGTTTTCTATAAATATCCTGCCGTTTTGTGGAGTTAAAAGCCCGTTTATCAATCTAAAAATAGTGCTTTTACCGCAGCCGCTCACCCCTAATATACAGTGAAACGAGCCGCGCTCTACCGAAAACGAAAGTTCCTCTACAGTATTGGACTCATCACCCGGATATTTATAGGATATGTTTTTAAGTTCAAGCATTTTCAGGCTCTCCTGCCCAGGCCATATTCCAGAATTCAAGCTCATATTTGCTGCAGTTTACAAATATGGTTTCAAGTTTCTTATATTCTTCCTCGCTGCTGTTTTGTGTAAGCCTGTCCATAAGCTCCTTAAGCATGCTATTACTTGACTGGAAGGCTTCTCCTGCATAACCCTTAATCCACTCTCCGAAAAATTCATGCTCTGCTGCCTTTTTATCCTCTGCAAGACGCCTTCCTATCTCGGCATAGCTCCAGGAGCAGGCAAGTATGGCGGCAGTTATAGCCTCTACGTTCCCTCTTTCTGAAACTGCCAGCATATAGCTTGTATATGAGGTGTTGTTAAGTGCTGGCTTAACATTTAAAACATCGCTTTCTTTTATGCCTATACGTGCCATATAAGCCTTATGTATACTCATCTCATTATTTAATATAGCATCTATACTCTTTGAAAATACTCTCATAATCTCAGGGTCATCTGCCTTTGTAACTCCAAAAGCGAAAACTCTGGCATACTCAAAAAGATAGAGATAATCCTGAAGCATGAAATATCTGAATTTAGAAATATCCAGGCTTCCATCACCCATTCCTTTAATAAAAGGATGATTATAATACTGCTCCCATATCATCTTCACCGCCTCATAAAATCTGTCCGTCGCTTTCATAAGACCTCCTCTGCAATATTCAAGTATATAAAAAAGCGGATATGCCAAGGGTTTTAGGCATATCCGGAATCAGCATAAACATCCCTACGTTGGCATTACCCAAATCAGGTTATAAAGGTCGAAGTTGGATTACTCCCTCTCAGCCTGCTTCACAAGCTCCCTTATAGAATGATTTCTTCTTTATTTACTTCTCTAAAAATTCTAACATTTTTCTTAATAGATGTCAAACTATTTTCTATTTCTTATGCATAAAAAATATCTGTTTACTGCCTGCTTTTTTGTGAGTCTTTATGGGCTGTAAATTGTTTTCTGATTTCCTCTACTGAATATAAGGAGCCTGTAGCGCAGATAATATCTTCTTTCCCGGCACTGTCAAGAATATACTTGACTGCTTCTTCTATATTCTCAAATTCCTCAGCCTTTATATCAGATACTGCCTTAATCATCTCAAGCATCCCGGAGGTTTCATAGGCTTTAGTTGAGGGAGGAGCAATTACCGCTATTTCACAGGCAAAATTTTTTATATCCCCTATAATTTCAGCTATATTTTTGTCGGATAAGATTCCCAGGATAAAGCGTACTTTCTTATTTGGAAAATAGGCATTAAGACTTTTCAGAGTTTCTCTTATCCCCGCAGGATTGTGAGAGCCGTCAATAATAAAACAGGGTTGTCTGGACAGGAGCTCAAATCTCGCCTGCCATTTCACATTAAAAAGCCCGTTTTTGATATTGTCATTGCTAATTCTGAGGCCTTTTTTTATAAGCAGCTTAAGCACCTCCACTGCCAATACTGCGTTTCCCGGCTGATAAAGCCCTAAGAGCCTTAATTTAATATCGGATAACTCCTTATAGCTAAAGCTGCTGTAATCAAGCCCAGTATTCAAATTCTTTATTTTATCAGGCTCGCTTACATTCAACCTGCAATTATTCTTAATACAGGCTGCTTTAAAAATCTGCATTACTGCGGTATTTCTGCCATCTACTATAATCTCGGTATCCGGCTTTATGATGCCGGCTTTTTCTGCCGCAATTTTTTCTATAGTATTTCCAAGCTCCTTTATATGGTCCATATCCACTTTAGTTATGACCGCAACTTCAGGAGATTTGATAATGTTCGTAGAATCAAGCCTCCCGCCAAGCCCGGTTTCAAGCACAACTATATCACAGCCTTTATTATAGAAAAACTCAAAAGCGGCAGCAGTTAAAATGTCAAACTGATTTGGCTCTTCTCTCATATTGCAGACAGCAGCTCTCACTTTAGTTATAAGCCCGGCAAATTCTTCATCTTCTATCTCGGCATCATTTACTTTAAGCCTCTCATTTATTCTCATAAGATGTGGAGAAGTATATAGCCCGGTGTTGTAACCGGCTTCATAAAGCACCTGTGCAATGCAGGCGGACACAGAGCCTTTGCCGTTAGTACCGGCTATATGTACAAATTTAAGCTTATCCTGAGGATTTCCTATAAGCTCAAGCAGTTCAAAAATTCTTGAAAGTCCGGGTTTCGTGACGGTTTTAGCTGTTTCATCAAGCCATACCAAGCTTTCATCATAATTCATCGGCTGACACCTCTTAATCTAAGTTTTTTACTGATTATCCTTCTTTTGATTTTTTAAAGCTTTTCTTTCTTTCTCCAGCCTTTTTACCTCTCTCCATATAGCAAGGCTTTCCTCTGCCGTATCCGCTTTTTTATCACCGAACACATGTGGATGCCGCCTTATAAGCTTTTCTCCAAGTGTCTGTATCACCTCGTCAAGAGTAAAGGCTCCTCTTTCCTGTGCTATCTGCGCATTTAACAGTATCAGCAGCAGCACATCTCCAAGCTCTTCCTTTAGATTTTCATCATCCCTGCTGTCAACTGCGGCAAAGACCTCCTCACATTCAGCCTTAAGGCATTTTTTCAGGCTTTCATGGGTTTGTGCCCTGTCCCAGTTACAGCCATTTTCGCTCCTTAATACCGCAGTAATTTCTCTCAGCTCGTTAAAATCGTGCTCTGCAAATTCAAAATACCTGTTTCTGACCTCTGAGGCTTTATCAAACGGCTGATTATCAGTGCTTTCATTTTCGCTGTCCCTGTCTGAGCTTGCCCAGGCAAAGGATTTTTCCACCGCCCTTTTCCAGCCTTCCAGCTTTTCCAATCTTTCGGCTTCATCAAGCTCAGGCTTAAATTCCCGCTCTATTTTCCAGTTCCTTTTTATCTCGTCCAAGCTGCTCCAATAGCCAACTGCAAGACCTGCAAGATAAGCGGCGCCTATGGCAGTGGTTTCTATACAGACAGGTCTGTAGACAGGCACTGCACATATATCCGCCTGAGTCTGCATTATAAAATTGTTTGCACTGCCTCCCCCATCCGCTTTCAGACTTAAAAGCTCTATTCCTGAATCCTTTCCCATAGCCCTAAATACATCATTGACCTGATAGCACATAGACTCCAAGGTTGCTCTGATAATGTGATACTTATTTACTCCCCTTGTAATGCCCGATATGCTTCCTCTGGCATACTGGTCCCAATAAGGTGCTCCCAGTCCTGTAAACGCCGGCACTACATAGCAGCCGTTGGTATCACTTACCTTATTTGCCATGTATTCAGAATCATAGGCGGAATCTATAAGCTTCATCTCGTCCCTGAGCCACTGCACTGCCGCTCCTGCTACAAATACCGAGCCTTCAAGCGCATAATTTATCTGATTATTTAATCCCCATGCTATAGTAGTCACCAGACCGTTTTTTGAAAATACCGGAGCTGTCCCAGTATTCATCAGCATAAAGCAGCCTGTGCCATAGGTATTTTTTGCCTCGCCAGCTTCAAAACAGCCCTGCCCGAATAAAGCAGCCTGCTGGTCGCCTGCCGCCCCCGCTATAAGTATGGGCTCCCCAAAATATCTCTTATCAGTTGCTCCATATACCTGGCTTGAAGGCACCGCCTTAGGAAGCATAGACTCAGGTATCTCAAAAAGCTCAAGAAGCTCCCTATCCCATTCAAGAGTATGTATATTAAAGAGCATGGTTCTGGAAGCATTGGAATAATCCGTGATATGAACTCTGCCATTGCTCAGCTTCCATATAAGCCAGGTTTCTACCGTACCGAATAAAAGCTCCCCGGCTCTCGCCTTTTGTGCTGCTCCTTCAACATTATCAAGGAGCCATCTGATTTTAGCTGCTGAAAAATATGCGTCAGGCATAAGCCCGGTTTTTTGGCGTATTTTTTCTCCAAGCCCTTTTCTTTTTAATCTGTCACAATACTGAGCGGTTCTTCTGCACTGCCATACTATAGCCCTATATATTGGCTGTGAAGTTTTTTTGTCCCAAACTATAGTAGTTTCTCTTTGATTGGTAATGCCTATTGCCGCTATATCTGAAGCTGTAATTCCCAGCTTTGCCATAGCTTCTACTGCCACCGAAAGCTGTCCTGACCATATATCCTCCGCATTATGCTCTACCCAGCCAGGCTTAGGGTAATATTGTCTAAACTCTTTCTGAGCTACTGCGCCTACATTTCCCTCCTTATCAAAAATTATACATCTATTGCTTGTGGTACCTGAGTCAAGTGCCATTATATATTTTGACATTAAATCCTCTCCTTATTACAGTACAATTTGTTTACACCTAAATACCTCATTTTCACTCTCATCATGGCTCACAAAGATGCACTGCCTGTCAGCCGTGCTTTCCTTTACATATAAGAGCACCTTACCTTTAAGCTCCTTATCCAGCCCTTTAAAGGCCTCATCAAATATCATCAGCTCTCCATCGTAATATAAAGCTCTTGCAATACTCAGTCTTCTTTTTTGACCTCCGCTTAAGGCTCCCGCCTTCTGCATCAAAAAATTACTTAATTCCAGCTTTGAAGCTATGCTCTTAATCAATTCACAATCTTCATTTTTTTTAACCAGAGCTATATTTCTGTATGCAGTCAAGCCCTCTATAAGCCTGTCCTCCTGAAATACCGATGATATTTTTCGGGCATCTTTTAATACGCTCCCGCTCTCATAAGGCTCAAGTCCCATAATAATATTTAAAAGCGTAGTTTTTCCACAGCCTGAGCTTCCCATTATACATAGACTTTGCTTATCCTTCAATTCCAAATTAAAATCTCTGAACAGCGGCTTTTCGCCGAAACTTTTATACAAATTACTGATTATAAGCATAGCTGTACACACCATTTAAAATAAATATCAAAAGCTTTTCGAAGCCAAGGCTCAGCAGTATTATTACTAAAGTCCAGGCAAATAAATCTGAAATTGAAAAATAAATCTTTGCTTCATAGAGCTTATAGCCTATTGAGTTTCTGGACAGACCTATTATTTCAGCAGCGACTCCTGATTTCCATGCCATGCCGGAAGCTGTCTTTACTGCTGAAATAACATACTGAAAAATTTCCGGAATCAATATATAATGCAGCTTTCTAAATCCGTTAATATTATAGACCTTTGAAAAGTCCAGCAGCTTGCTGTCTACCTCCTTAAGACCAGTTAAAATATTAGTATAAATTATCGGAAAGACCATTATAAAGCTTATAAATACCGCAAGCTTCTTAGCTCCCAGGTACATGAGTGCAAGGATTACAAAGCTGGCTACCGGTATTGATTTTGCCATGAGCACATAAGGATATAAAAATTTTTCAAAGATTCCAGACTTATATGAGAAAAAAGCCAGTAAACAGGCAAAAGCAAAGCCGTAAGCAAAGCCCAATCCTATTCTTGAAAGAGAATAGACTACAGTCAAATAAAATTCTTTAGTCCCAAGCAGCAGGGTTAAGCTTTTTAATACTTCAAAGGGACCTGCGATAAGCAGGCTCTGTTTTATAATTAATGCCGCAGACTGCCAAAGCAGCAGTGCAAATAGCACTGCTGCAGCTTTTTTACAGGTATTATTCTGTGAAGAAGAATTCATCGCCGGGTACCTCACCGCCTACTGACTGAGGATTATAGGAGTATAAAATATCAAAATAAGCTTTAGTAAGCTCAGCCATTTCCCTGCCGTCTATATAGGTTATATTACACTTAGGTATAGCCTTTAAGGCTATGGGCTCTTTTACTATATCATAGCTTTCAGAAAGCTTTGCAGCCTCTGCCACATTGGCATTTACCCATTCGGTGCTGTATTTATATTCTTCAAGGAATCTCTTTATCTGTTCAGGATTTTTTTCTGCAAAATCCGCTCTTGCAAAAAGTCCTGCCGTTATCAGCTTCCTGCCCTCACTGACCTTATCCCACTCCTCAGTTAAATCCAGCACCTCATCAAAACCCTGAATTTGAGTTTTGGCTACCGTCATAAACGGCTCCGGGCACATAGCTACAGCCTTGTCCATATTTGAAATTGTACTTATAATCTCAGTATGCTCGCTTTTCCACTCTATAGTCACATCCTTATCGGGGTCTAAACCGTTTTTGCTCAAAATATACTTAAGCACATATTCAGGAGTTCCGCCTTTGCCGGAAGCATATATAGTCTTTCCCTTTAAATCGCTTACACTCTTTATATCTTCTCCCTTTGCGCCTATGTATAAAACTCCTAAAGTATTAATCGCCAGCATTTTAACCTTACCGTTTGATTTTTTTGCCAGCACCGCCCCCATGTTTGCAGGAGCTGCCACTATATCAAGCTCGCCGCTCAGCAGCTTAGGACCGACCTCCTCAATGTTTGAGGACATTGTAAAATCATAAGTATTTGCAAGCTTTCCTGCTTTTGAATCCTCCAGCAGCTTAAGCATTCCAAGACTTGTAGGTCCCTTTAAGCCTCCAAGCCTTACAGTTATGCTCTTGTAATCACTTGGAACTGCTCCCGGCTCCTGAGGCTGCTTGACCTCTGATTTATCCTCCTTTGAAGCTGATTCGGATACAGAGCCTGCTCCCTTATCCGCCGCTTCAGAGCTTGCTTCACTGCTTTGACTGCCTGCCGCAGTTTGTGAAGTATTGCCTGCACAGGCTGACAGTGCCAATGCTGAAACCAAAAATGCTGAAAAAATTGATAATTTAATTTTCATCTACTTTACCCTCCTTAATTATACGCTTAAATACTTACCTGCTAAAATACAGTTATCAGCTTACTTTAATATCATAGCAAAGGTGAAATTTTTTTCAAGTCTTATTTTATTTTAATTTGATTGTACTCTTTCTTTAGTTTTAGTTGAAAATATATTATAATACTATTGCCAGTTTTTAATAACTTTGGTATGCTAGTGAGCGAAAATTTAGCTTTAGTTCAGCTTTACCGCCATATATAATCTGCCTTAATAAATGGCAGTATAGTTAAAGCTTAGGATTATATTATAAATTTGTTTCTTAAGCTTAGACTGAACTTTTAAGAAATTTATCCAGGAGGATATATATGTCAGATAAGACGACACAAAACGACCACCAATCATATACTAAACAGCAATCTATAAAGTCTAAAGAAAGAAGGAATTTTTTTCTCTTTACGATTATACCGTTTATATTATTGAATACAATTATATTTTTCGCAGTCACAACGATGCCCGACTTTACTTTAGATATAATTAAAAATGCTGATTTTAAGACGGTAAATCTTACTGTTACACAGACCAGTATTTATCCGCTTAAATCCTTTATTGTAAAGCTTGATGAAACCGAAATACAGATGGAGGTACATAAGGAGGGCTTTAAAACCATCTATGAAGCCACTATTACCACAAATGGAGGTTTGTCGGTTGAAGCCATAAATTTAAATGGAATGAGGAAAATTGCCTATGACCAAATTGATTCAATAGATACCACTCCTCCGCTCATCCTTGACCCCGAGGAAACTGAAAATTCAAAAGTCAGCATAAGTCTTGAGGACGACCAGTCCGGAATTGACTTTGATAAGCTTTATGCCATAGACGCAAGAGGAAATAATATAAGACCTGAGCTTATTGATAAGGAAGATTCCTCCGTAGTATTTCCCTATGATACCGACAGCTTGGAAATACATGTAGTAGACAAGGTAGGAAATCAAAGTGTAGCTAATTTCAGCAGAATTGACAGACGTGCCAAACGTGATACTGATTCTGATGAAGCCTCGGATAAGGCTGATTCAAATAATACAGACGACAATGAAAATACAGATAAAATCAAACAGTCAAAATCATCAACTCGGGCAGAAAACAAAACACAGGGAAGCTCCAATAGGCAGAGCCAATCTACCAAAAGCACTAAATCTGAAAGTCATTCAAAAACAAAGGCTTCAAGCACTGCTGCCAAAAGCAGTACAAAAAACAGCTCAAAAAGCAGCTCCGGTTCAGGCTCAAAAAGCACCGCTGCCAAAAGCAGCCCGGCTGCTTCCAAAAACACCGCTAAAAGCAATACTTCAAGCACCTCAAAAAACACAACTTTGTCAACTTCAAAAAGCACGGCTTCACCCACCTCAAAAAACAGCACTTCGGCTGCAAGCAAAGCTTCTGAAAAAACTAATTCAGAAAAAACCAACTCAGAAGCTAGAACTTTTTCTTCCAAGCCTTCAACTGAAAACTGATACATTTAAAAATTATATAAAAAGGACTTCCGGTCTTATTTGCAGCCGGAAATCCTTTTTATATTTTCTTTTTAATCTAAACAGCCTAATGCAAAAATCAAATTCAGCTATTAAGGCTTCCTTGAATAAATACCTGCCAGCATATCACAATGCCACATAAGATTTTCGTCTATCTCATCACCGCTAAGTCTCCACTGCCAATTACCTGTGGCTACCCCCGGTGAATTTATACGAGAACTTTCACCCAGTCCAAGATAATCCTGCATAGGTATAATTACAGTATCAGCTATTGATGCCAGCACAGTTCTTACACAGTCCCAATGCAAATCCTTTACCGGAGTATGCTCGCTGCCCTGATACCTCACCATAAAAAGTCTTCTGTTTTCATCCAAACTCTCTGCCCATGCCTGAATAGGAGAATTGTCATGTGTTCCTGTGTAAGCCACGCAATTTCTTATATAGTTATGCGGAAGGTACATATTATCCGCATCTGAATCATAAGCAAACTCCAGCACTCTCATCGCCGGAAAACCGGTGTCCTTCACAAGCTTTATTACGCTGTCAGTCATAAGCCCCAAATCCTCCGCTATTATAGGCAGCCCCGCTTTATACTGCTTGGCAAAATGCCTGCTCAGCGAATTGAAAATTTCTATCCCCGGTCCTTTAAGCCATTCACCTTCAAGTGCATTAGTATTTTGGGCAGGTATCGCATAAAACTCATCAAAGCCTCTGAAATGATCAACCCTTACATAATTATAAAGCTTAAGCACATATTCAAGCCTGTTTTTCCACCAGGCAAAATCTGT
>CALBCM010000023.1 GCA_937927235.1 uncultured Johnsonella sp. | reverse complement strand
ACTAATCTTGGCAATCATATATGAGAGCCAGTGCCAACGTTTACTTTACAGTAACCCGTAACACCTATTCATTTTTTAACCCTTGCATTCCTGTCTTATATATGATATTATTACAGAAGTTAGTTAGATGGACTTTATTTTAAGTCGTTGTTTTTTATTGTAGACATTGTTACAGATTACTTCAAGGGGGTAATCTGTGATTTTGGATACATAAAAGCAGCGGCTTTTTGCTGTGCTTTTAGCTGTACACTGAAAATTTCATCCGCAAATGCACCTGACGGCAAACCGGAGAAGTACTGCCATGACCCGTAGACGGCGAGCGTACCAAAGAATAGTTAGTGTAGATTGCGACTTAAGCTTAAATATTTTAAATTAATTAATAATATGAAAGAAGGGCACAGTATATGAGTAATAATAAATCAGAAATCCGTATGGAATATTTATCAGCAAAATCCTTTACCAAATGCAGCTGTAACGACCAAAGAGAAATTAGGATTAGTGAGAAATTTATTAACTTGGCTATGTTCCTTAATCCTAAAGAAGTCATCGGATGGCAAATTAAAATGCCTAGGAAAGCAGCACCTGAAAATTATCTGTTTACAAGCTCTAATTCAAACGTTTTTGTAGACGACTTTAATTGGATTTTTAAAGACTATGCAAAAGTGATACCGGACAAATCTATTATAGTAGATAAGTTGCTTCAAGATGAACAAAAAAACTATGAGCTTTTATACTTAAAAGACATAAGGGAAACTGGTGAAAAAACCTTACTGTCAGAAGATAATATAGCTTATGGTGAGAGTATTATAAGGGAAGAATATTTTTATGAAATGTGCAGGGAAATGGGTATGATTGGAGCAAGCATTAACATTATTGCCGGGCTGAATGATACTGCAGATAAGGTCATCAGGAAAATTATTTTCAGTTTTCCAAAACAAATACCACTCAGAATAAAGACACTAATTTCCATTATTTTTCCAAATACAGTATTGCAGGAAAAAACCGAAGCTTCAAAAGAAGGTATTTTGCCTATGTATCATTTTCAAAGATATATAATTAAACTCTTGGAAATTCTTGGAAATGAGCAAAAAAATGTCAGCGATGAGAGCTATAATAAAAAATACTATAAAGAAAGCATTGAATTAACTGAAGTGAATCAAAATGATAGTATTAATAAACAGTCAATATATGATCTGGAATTCGGCTCCCGTATCTACAACTGCCTAAGAAGGGCAGGAATTACAACCATTGAGCAGCTTTACAGGATGACAGATGAAGACCTTTATAAGATTCGAAATCTTGGTAAAAGGGGGGTTTTTGCAATAAAGCGAAAGCTGGCAGAAATGCAAGAAGAAATGCCGAATTGTTTAAATAAGGCTCAAATTGAAGAATCAAACTATATTGAAAGGTTGGAAGCTTTGATTGGAATCCAGGCTGCAAAAGAGCAGGTTAAGCAGATTATAGCATTTGCAAAGCTTCAAAAAGACATATGCCTGCATGGCAGGAAGTTGCTGCCTGTTACTTTAAATATGGAGTTTATAGGAAATCCCGGCACTGCAAAAACTACAGTAGCCAGAATTATGGCGAGGCTGTTTAGTGAGATTGGGCTTACTGAAGCTAAGGGCTTGATAGAAGTAGGCAGAGCTGATTTAATAGCAAACTATGAAGGACAGACAGCCGGAAAAGTCAAAGCCGTATTTGAGAAGGCTAAAGGCAAGGTATTATTTATTGATGAAGCCTATTCCCTTGTGGAGTATACCAAGGGAGCATATGGCGATGAAGCAATTAATACTATTGTACAGGAGATGGAAAACAACCGCGAAAATACAATTGTCATCTTTGCAGGTTACCCCGATAAGATGAAAGAATTCTTTTTAAGAAACCCGGGCTTAAGATCACGTGTACCGTTCACTATAAAGTTTGATGATTACTCTGCTGAAGAATTGGTTGGCATTTGCGAGTTTGAGGCGGAAAAAAGAGGGTTTGAAATAGACTGTAATGCAAGAAAAAAGATTCAAGAGATCTGCAACAAGGCTGCAGGAAATGCCGATATGGGAAATGGACGATTTTGCAGAAATCTTATAGAGAAAGCAATACTCGCTTTTGCAGTAAGAATTTATAAAACTGAAGTGGCAAATGAGGCAGAGGATTATACCTTAACAGCAGAGGATTTTGGAGCAGCAAACATAAATTTTAAAGAGAAAACGGTATCAATAGGCTTCAAAGTATAATATAGCTTGCAGCAGTGTCACTATAAATATCGGTATATCGTAAGAACTGAAAATTTTATTAAGTCTTTCAGTTCTTACGAGCAAAATCTGAAGAACTTCTTCTATCATTGTTTTACAGTCCGCACCTTTAAATTCTCATTCAGGCTTACACTCAGCCGTACAATCGTACTCTGCCTTTTTCTACTTTATCGGCGGATACTTATCTTCAAATGCCGCCAGAATCTTTAATAGCTGCTTGTCCAGGAGAATAAAAGCATAGCTTCTGAATTCCGGCGGAACACCGTAATAAGCCTCTGCAATACCGCCGCATATCGCAGCAAGCGTATCACTGTCGCCTCCGATAGAAATCGCATTTCTTATAGCATCTTCAAAGCCTGTGGATTCAAAAAATGCCATCAATGCCTGCGGAACCGTATTCTGGCAGGTTTCATTGAATTCATAGGTAGCTCTGATTCCATCCAGTGTAAAGTCCATCGGATAGTAATTGCTATCAATGTAATCTCTAATCTCAGACAGGCTGCTGCCGCTCTTAGCCATGTAAACAGCGACCGCCGTAGCCTCAGCTCCTTTAATTCCCTCGGGATGGTTATGCGTTACTTCAGTGAGCTTTTTAGAGATTTCTTTTGCAGCCTCAAGACTGTCGGCTGCAAAGCCTGCTGCACTCACACGCATGGCAGCTCCGTTCCCAAAGCTGTTATACGGTTTCGGATTGTCGGAGAACATCCACATGAAAAAGCCTCTGCCATAGCCGCAGTCCGGATATTTACGCCCTATCGCACGCATATATTTAACTGCATTCTTTGATAAATCACTATAATCCGGTTTACTCGCCAGAATTGCCTGTGCCAGTGCCAGCGTCATAATACTGTCATCGGTAAGGAAGCATTTATTGGTAAAAAATTTAAAATCCTTGCTTTTAATATTGCTCCATTCAAAACGTGAGCCAACAATGTCCCCGATAATTGCCCCTATCATTTATTTTCGTCCTCCTCTAAAATGTCTATAGCCTGCTCTGCCAGCTTAAACCTCAGCATCACCTTAAATAAATCACCGTCTATCTGTATTTCAAATTTTCCCTCTTGAAGCAAAGTAAGGGATTTTGCTATAGAAAGTCCAAGTCCGCTCCCCTCACTCGCTCTGCTTACATCTCCTCTTACAAACCTTTCGGTCAATTCTTCAGGACTTATATTAAGAGGATTTTCAGATACATTTTTCATAGTAAAGACTGCATAGTCTTTTTCACAGCTGATTGTGATATACACTCTTGAGCCTTTTATAGCATATTTAAAGGCATTATTATAAAGATTTTCAAGTACTCTCCAAAGGTGTCTGCCATCAGCACAAATCAGTACAGGCTCATCCGGAAGCTCGGATATTATATGCAGCTCATTGCTCAGATATTTTTCTTCAAATTCTCCGTTAGTCTGCTGTATCATCTCAACCAAATCCAATTTCGCTATGTCCACGCTTATATTTCCGCTCGATACCTTGCTTGCCTCCACCAAATCTTCAGTAAGATTTTTTAAATGGTTGGATTTGCTTTCCAATATATCAAGATAAACCTTTACCTTTTCATTTATAATATTTTCTCTTTTAATCAGCCCTACATAATTAATGATTGAAGTCAGAGGTGTTTTTATATCATGAGAAACATTTGTAATTAAATCCGCCTTAAGTCTTTCACTTTTCACCTGCTCATTTATAGCATTCTCAAGTCCGCAGCCTATATTGTTTATGCTTTCAGCGGTATCCGCCTCCTTGCCGTCAAATTCGTTTAAATTCAGCTTATAGGCAGTATCTCCATTTGCTATAAAATGCAGTGCCTGAGCTATCTTATCCGTCTGTATAGCTTTCTTGTACATATTGTGAAATACTGCTATATTTATAATAATGCAAAGCATTATAATACCTGTAACTATAAACCTCTGTATCAGAGTATTTTCATTTGCCCAAAGTAAGCTTATTAACATAATAAATATCACATTCAGAAACAAATAAAGTGCAAATTTAATTGATATTCCAACCTTATAAGGCTGCTTTCTGCCATAAATACTCAGCTCATCCTTGATTTTTTTTATTAAACTGCTTTCCCATATTATGCCTGCCTTTATAGCCCGTATAATACTGAAGAGCCAGAACAGCACACAGCCATAGACAAAAATATACTGCATCAGCTTTTCAGCAAAATTCCAATTCCTTTCTGCCAGATAGACATGGAGAAGCTTGCTGCCGGCTTTTTCTCCTATATATAAAAACACCATAATACTGAGAAGACATAAAATAATATCAATCTCTATCCCGAATCTGTCCATGGCATATACCCTTCTGATCTTTGCATTCTTAAACGGTACTCCTGCCAAATATCCCAGCATAATAATTGTTATAGCCATAAATATAAGTCCTGCAGCAGTAAGCACCATGCCATAGAAATACATATTTCTCTGATTCAAATAGTCCAGCCTTCCATAGTAATACTGGTCTTTTACCTGGTAGCCGGTGTCTACCGCTATGATAACCTTATATTCCGCATCCAGCTCCTCCGACATTTCTGCTGCCAGCAGCGATAAATTTTGAGGCACCTTAGACAGATTATTTTTAATAATCATACTGCCGGAATCCACCTCTGCGTACCTGCCGAGCCTTTCCATATCCTCATCATTTAAGCTGACATCATTTGTATATGATTCACTGCCGTAAACCAGTCTGTATCTTATATTCGTGGGGTTTAAAATCAGTCTGTTATAGGCAGAATAGTACGCACCGAGCTTATCAAGGCTTTCTCTTATAAGCCTGTCTATAGTCATATAGGCATCTCCGGGCTCTTTGAGCCTGTCACCAAGTTTATAGGTTCTCCAGTTGACAAGATATGAAGTATTGGCATTGCTTATGTCCTCGTCTATTACATTTGAAGCTTCTGTGCCCGAAGTTTCCAAATCTGAAGTTTCCAAAGCCGCATTTTCTGGCGGATTTGATTTTTTTGCCATATTTTCGCTATCGCTTTCCTTAAAGAAATCAGACTGGTATTTTTCATTGATATAATATCCATGTGACTTTGCATAATCTATTATATCCTTAAGAGTATATACAGGGTCTTTTCCCGGTGATATGTTAATGCTGAATATCTCACTGTCAAGGCTGAATACTCCATTCTCTTCAAAAGCATTTTTGTATTTTATATAAGCAAATATATCATTTATATCAGATTCAAACTGCGCCATGAAAGCAGGTGAATTTTCATAAGTTTCGGAATTCATCCAGCTTAAGCCCTTTTTAAAATTATTATTGGTATACAGCAGAGAGATTCCAGCTATAAATAATATAAATGCTGCAAGATGCAAAAGAGTAAGCCCGGTTTTTTGCAGTAAAAGCTCAGTATGTTTTTTCATCGCTTTACATCACCTACATTTTTTCTATTTTATAGCCCACTCCCCAGACGACCTTAAGATACCTCGGCTCTTTCGGATTGATTTCTATTTTTTCTCTGATATGCCTTATATGCACCGCTACAGTATTATCTGCCCCTATGGCTTCCTCATTCCAAATCTGTGCATAAATCTCGTCTATAGAAAACACCTTGCCGGCATTTTTTATCAGCAAAAGCAATATATTATACTCTATCGGAGTAAACTTGATAATTTCGCCTGCTACGCTTACCTCCTTAGTATCATCATTTATTTCAAGATCCCCGCATCTAAATACATTCATTTCAGACTGAAGACCGAGATTTCCAAGCTTGGTATAACGCCTTATATGGCTTTTCACTCTGGCGACCAGCTCAAGCGGATTAAACGGCTTGGTCAGATAATCATCCGCACCTATATTCAGTCCAAGTATCTTATCAGTGTCCTCAGATTTAGCCGACAAAATTATGATGGGTATGGAGCTGCGCTCTCTTACTTTTAAGGTCGTCCTTATACCGTCAAGTCCCGGCATCATCACATCCACTATAAGCAAATCAACCTTAGTTTCTTCAAGGACCTTTAAGGCCTCATATCCGTCATACACCCCTATAACTTCAAAGCCTTCTCCGGACAGATATATATCAATGGCTTCTACTATTTCTTTATCATCATCACAAACTAAAATTTTCTGCATACTTTAATATTTCCTTTCTTTTTAATAGTTTATTTATAATAATTCTAAAATAGCCTGCATTATGTATTTTACCTATCAAAGTATATCACCTTTAGCTGTTTTATCATAATGAATTTTGTATTAAGAATTAATTATTGTAAATCACAGGCTATATGCTATAATTTATCCTGCTTTGTTCCTGCAAATTATCGTATTGGACATTTAGCCGGACTTTAAAACCTACCGCGGAGGTAAAATATACATGACTGATGAAAAATTTATGCATGAAGCGCTTAAGCAGGCTGTAAAGGCCTTCTCTATCAACGAGGTTCCGATAGGCTGTGTAATAGTATATGAAAACAAGATAATTGCCAGAGGCTATAACCGCAGAGTTACAGATAAATCTACTCTATCTCATGCAGAAATTAATGCAATAAAAAAAGCCTGCAAAAAAATCGGCGACTGGAGGCTTGAAAATTGCACTATGTATGTTACTCTTGAGCCATGCCCTATGTGTGCAGGTGCAATAGTACAGGCAAGGATGCCCAAAGTCTTTATAGGCTGCAAAAATCCTAAGGCAGGCTGTGCAGGCTCTGTAATAGACCTTTTCCACATAGATAAGTTTAATCATAAAGTTGAAGTAAATTATATGCAGGGGAGCATACATGATGAATGCTCCCTGCTTATGAAAGACTTTTTTAAACGGCTGAGGCAGTCGAAGTAATACCAAATACCAGCTTGGCAGCACCATAGATTCCGGCATCATTGCCAAGTGTGGCAAGCACTATCTTAGGCTTGTTTACTGAAAGCTTTACATATTTTTCATACTCATTATTTATAAGCCCAAGTAAAAACTCACCTGCCTTTGACACTCCTCCTCCTATAACAAATACATCAGGGTCAACAGTATACGCAATATGTGACATAGCTATCCCGAGATATCTGCATACCTTTTTCATAACTCTAAGTGCTGCTGCATCGCCCTCTTTGGCACAGTCCAAAACCTCCTTAGCACTTATTGATTCTCCATAATTTCTCAGTAATGAGGGCAGATTGTCTGCCGCAAGCACTTTTTTTGCTTCACGTACTATACCTGTTGCACTTGCAATCTGCTCCAGACAACCCCGGCAGCCGCAGTTGCAGTATTCATTTTCATCATCCAGCACATGCAGATGACCTATCTCCCCGGCAATGCCATGCCTGCCCTCCACTATCCTTCCATCCAGGACAACTCCGCCTCCTACGCCTGTGCCAAGCGTAATAAGCACAACGTCGCTGCATCCTTTGGCACCCCCCTGCCACATCTCTCCCAGTGCCGCTATATTTGCATCATTGCCAAGCCCTACAGGAATACCTCCAAGGATTTGTGACAATTCTCTTGCAGGGTATTTATCTCTCCATCCAAGATTTACACAGACCTCGACATATCCGCTGGGAAGCACGGGTCCGGGAACACCAAGCCCTATTCCAAGACAGTCCTCTAATGTATAGGAATATTCAGAAAGTGCGGTCTGAATTGAAGCTGCAATCTCATTTATAACAGCTGCGGAGTTATTTTCTTTTGAAGTTTTAATCTCCCATCTTTTTATAAGTATCCCCTGTATATCAAATATTCCCATTTTTATACTTGTACCGCCTATATCAACTCCTATGCATATTTTTTCCATACTTATTCTCCCTGTTCATATATTTTATAGCTGTAAGGCTGTTTGTTACTTCAGTCTTATGGTTTTTATCTGAGCAGCTCCTATAAACACAAATTCATTGGAGCCGCTTCCCTTAAAGCATTTAACTACCTTAAAATCAAGCTTTCCCCTATATTTTTCGACTCCTGACATATTATAAATTAAAGCAGAATTATCGTTATATAAAAATACATATCCTTCATCCATGTCAAAATGCTTATAATCGTAATCAAACTCTTTTTCTAAAATCTTTTCACCTGATGCCTTAAATACCAGCAGTTTATTTGAAAATTCACCTGTACGATTTTTAATTATGAGTGCAACCTTGTCCCTGCTCCTGCATATACTCATTATTTGTGCATCAAATACCTCCTGTTTTATAAGCTCAGGAGAAAGCAGATTTTTTGAAGAAAAAAAATAGATTCCAGTATCCGCCACAGCATAGGAATAAGTGTTATTTATAAACTGGACCTTGGCTATAAGACTGTTTGCAAAGGGCTCATCAACACCGCCTACAACTCTGTTTTTTACGCTTTTTCCCTTTTCGGAAAAATCATAAAATACCACTCTGCCTCTCATGTCCGCACCATCTATGTACTGAAAAGCCGCTATTAGCTGAGTTCCATCCGGAGAAAGTGATATATCTACAGGATAGCCGTCACCCTTTAAAACGGTTTCAACAGATATATCAAGGTTTTCACCACTTTTTTTAAAATATCCTATTTTCGAGCTGCTGCTTCCCTCCATAATTACCGCACTCACGCCTTTAGCTGATAAAGCAATTCTGTTAATAGGAAGTACAGTCTTTGCTTCACCAATTTTTTTGTTTTTATCAAATATACAGATTCTGCTGCCCTGCTTATCAGCAACAGCTGCATAATTTCCATTGACACTTATAATAGGAGATTTCATCTCGTAGCTTTCTATCCACACCTCTCTGCCTTTTTTATCCAAAAACATTACTCCGTCTTTTGAATATTTGAGAATCCCGTCTTCAAAGGCGGCATATCCTACAACACTGCCTTTTGTTATGTCAATTTCGGAAACAACAGTATAATTAGTATATTTGGCATATCTTATATATAATTTCCATGCCAGGTAAAGTGCAAATAAAAAAAACGGTATTAAAAGAAGCAGCAAAAGTCTTCTCTTATCATATTGCCGAGGATTTTTTTTCTTGTGCCCCTCATCCTTTCTGGTGTCAATTATATTCTTTTTTAATAGATTTTTTCTAAATTCCCTCTTTTCAAAATCTGACATAAACTATTCTTCCATCTGATTTTTATATTCTTCTATAGCTTCATCAAGGTTTATAACAAGTGACTTATCCATTATCTCATCTAATATATCTATCTTTTCCACATCTAAAAATTCCGCACCGAGATATACTTCAAAATTTTCTTCAAGATATTTTTGTTTTTCTTCAAGCTTAGCTCTGAGCACTCTCAGTTCTTCCTCTGTATCTGCATATAATTTATTCAATCTGTCTATCTCAGGCTGAAACCTTGCATTTATTTCATCTATAATTATATTTTGCTTGACTTTATCAAAGGAATTCAGTGCTTCCTTGCGTTCTCTGTTAGTTTCTTGTAAGTCCCGCTCTATATGAGCTAATTCATCATCAAAATTTGCGAGATCATATTTTTTTTCGTCATTATCATTCACAATGCTCTTAGCGATTACTCTGATTCTTTTTATATTTTCATCTATATCATTTCTAAGGATTGCCGCATCTTTAAGTATACTTAAATTTTTAACCATTGTAAGGTTGGCAGTAATAAGATAGCCTCCGCCGAATATAATTATATCTGCAAGCACTATTATAATTAAATTATGTATTGCTTTATCCGGAAGCAAAAAATATATTATTGCCGGCAGTACAGCAAAAGAGATAAGTGCCGCTGTGACTATAATAAGATAATCGGTAAATTTATTCGGAAAATATAAGCTGTAGTAAATATCTGTATTGCAAAACTCCGGTACTTTATTACTTACAAACATTTCTCTGATCATAACCTGCAGATTCCGATTTTCAGCTCTTAAATCTGCAGTTTCTTCGCTTATTCTGTCCTTTATCCCCTGATTCTTAGCTTTTTCACGCTCCGCACTGACTTTTTTAAAATCAGCCTTTTGTTTTTTTATAATATCGTCATACTGTCTGCATATATTATTTCTGTTTTTTTCTATATCTGAGGCTATAGTATCCTCACACAGCTTCTGCTCATATTCTATATCGGCACCTATATCTTTTGCTTCTTCCGTCAGTTGTTTTTCTTCAAAGATAAGCTCATCAAGTTCCTCAACCGCCTGCCTTGCATTTGCAAAAAAAAGTTTATAATCACTTATAGGCTGTGGCATTTAAAATCTCTCCTTTCGCTCACTGTACTGCAGCAGGCAGATCCCCCTCTTTATTTAAGGCTCTGTGCTTTTAAAGCAGGGGGCTGCCTATATAGGGATATAACCCGCTTTGCCGATTGTTTATGAAAGTCTTTTTAAAAGCTGCTCTCTTTCCCTTTCATACCCGGGTTTTCCTAAGAGAGCGAACATATTCCTTTTATAGCTTTCCACTCCCGGCTGATTAAACGGATTTACTCCAAGGATATATCCGCTTATTCCACAGGCAAACTCAAAAAAGTAAAACAGCTCTCCGAGAGAATGCTCATCCTGTTCAGGCACATTTATTACAAGTACCGGAACACCTCCATCAGTATGTGCAAGCACGGTGCCTGACATCGCCGACTTATTTATAAAATCCACGCTCTTTCCTGCCAGATAATTCATTCCGTCAATATCTTTTTCTTCTTCCTTCATCAAAAGCTCTGACTGAGTTTTATCTATAGAAATTACCGTTTCAAACAAGTTTCTTGCTCCATCCTGTATATACTGACCCATAGAATGAAGATCCGTAGTTAAATCTACTGCAGCAGGAAATATACCCTTTTGGTCCTTTCCTTCGCTTTCTCCAAAAAGCTGCTTCCACCACTCTGATAAGCTGTGCAGACCGGGTTCATAATTTGCTATAATCTCTATAGACTTACCTTTCCTAAGCAAAATATTTCTGACTGAAGCATAAAGCAAAGCCGGATTTTCTTCGTATGGGCTCTTAAGCAATCTCTCCCTCATTGCAGCGGCACCTTCGAGCAGCTTTGAAATGTTAATTCCGGCAGCAGCTATAGGCAAAAGCCCTACCGCAGTAAGCACTGAAAATCTTCCGCCGATATCATCAGGTACTGTAAAAGCTGTATAGCCCTCATCATCCGCAAGCTGTTTCAGTGCTCCCTTATTTTTATCTGTAGTGGCATATATTCTTGTTACAGCTTCTTTTTTTCCATATCTTTCTATTAACAGCTCTTTAAATATTCTGAAAGCTATCGCGGGCTCTGTAGTGGTTCCCGATTTTGAGATAACATTTACAGAAAAATCCTTGCCTTGAAGATAGTCTTTAATATCTGCAAGATATCTTGAAGATAATGAATTGCCGCAAAATATAATCTGCGGATATTTTCTTTTATCAGCTTCAAGCAGGTTATAAAAGCTATGTGAAAGAAATTCAACTGCTGCTCTTGCACCAAGATAGGAGCCTCCTATGCCTATCACAAGCAATACCTCCGAATCAGAGTGTATTTTTTTTGCCGCCTGTTTAATTTTCTCAAATTCTTCTCTGTCATAATTGACGGGCAGGTCTAACCAGCCGAGGTAATCACTTCCTGAGCCGGATTTTTCTAAAAGTGTCTTCAATGCGGTTTGTGCTGCCGGCTTAAAGTTTGAGATTTCATTTTCTGATACAAACATAGCCGTTTTTGAGTAATCAAATATAAGTGACTTTCCCATCTTGGATACCTCCGTTAATCTATCATTTTTTTTATTATATCATAATACTCCGGCTTATAAAAGATTCTTGATAAACTTAGGAATTAAGCTGCTTTATAACCTCAAGGGTCAGTCTGCTGCAATGTCTGATAGCTTTCGCTTCAAAGGCGGTATAGTCCGTATCTGCCGATGCATCCGCCTTATCAGACAAGGCTCTTATTATCACAAAGGGTACCTTATTAAGATAAGCGGTCTGAGCTATCGCCCCTCCCTCCATCTCGACACAGTAAGCATTAAATTCCTGCCTTATCCTTTTCTTAATCTTTCCGTCAGATACAAATATATCTCCTGTAGCAATTCTTCCGATATAAGCTGAAATATCAGGGTTAACCTCCTGACAGCATTGACAGGCGAGCTCAGCAAGATATTTATCCGCTTTAAATTCAAAAGTATCCATTCGCGGAATCTGTCCCAAGCTATATCCGAAGCCGGTGGCATCAACATCATGCTGCACCGCGTCGCTTGATATAACTATATCTCCTATATTTATATCTGAGGTAAGTCCACCCGCTATTCCTGTATTTATAATAAGTTCAGCCTTGTAAACACTTATCAGAATTTGAGTGCAGACTGCCGCATTTACTTTTCCTATTCCACAGTTTACAAGTACCAGTTCTTTATTATAAAGCTTTCCTTGATAAAAAATCATTCCTGCAATTTCAGAACTTTCCGTCGTTTCCATAACAGTACGAATTTTCACTATTTCTTCTTCCATCGCCCCTATAATGCCTATCATATAGCTCTGCTGCTCCTTATATATATTTTATATCATTTTTATTAATACTTATATAGTTTAACTCATGCTATAGTATTAATCAATTATAATTCTTTTACAACCGCTTCGCGTTACTGTAAAGTAAACGTTGGCACTGGCTCTCATATATGATTGCCAAGATTAGT
>CALBCM010000022.1 GCA_937927235.1 uncultured Johnsonella sp. | reverse complement strand
AGTCCATACCGGGGATTCAATAGTAACCGCTCCCAGTCAGACCCTTGGAGATAAGGAATATCAACTGCTTAGAAGCTCGGCTTTAAGGATAATCACCGAGCTTGAAATCACCGGAGGCTGCAATGTGCAGTACGCTCTAAATCCCGAAAGCTTTGAATACTGTGTAATAGAGGTAAACCCGAGAGTGAGCCGCTCTTCTGCACTGGCGAGCAAGGCTACAGGCTATCCTATAGCCAAGGTGGCTGCCAAGATAGCACTCGGCTATAATCTTGATGAAATAAAAAATTCAGTGACAGGAAAAACCTATGCTTCCTTTGAGCCTATGCTTGATTATGTAGTGGTGAAGCTGCCAAGACTTCCCTTTGATAAGTTTATAAGTGCAAAAAGAGCACTTGGAACTCAGATGAAGGCCACAGGAGAGGTGATGAGCATCTGCACCAATTTTGAGGGAGCACTTATGAAGGCTATACGCTCCCTGGAGCAGAATGTAGATTCTTTACTGAGCTATGATTACAGCGCCTATACTCAAAAGGAGCTTAAAGCGGAGCTTGAAAAGGTTGACGACAAAAGGCTCTGGGTAATAGCGCAGGCTCTCAGAAGCGGAATTTCTTATGATGAAATTTATGATATTACCAAAATAGACAGATGGTTTATACATAAGATAGATAAAATTGTAGAGCTTGAAAAAAGGCTTAAAACCGAAGCTCTGACCAAGGAGCTTTTAGCTGAAGCAAAGCGTATGGAATTTACGGACAAGGTAATCGCCAAGCTCACTCCGGAGGGCACAGTCCGGTCTGAAGCCGAGATTAAAAAGCTGCGTTATCAGCATAATATAGAGGCTGCCTATAAGATGGTGGACACCTGTGCCGGAGAATTTGAATCCGAAACCCCCTATTACTATTCCTGCTATGGCAGTGTAAACGAGGTGATGGCTGTCAAAGACGGGGCAAAAAAGAAAATCCTTGTGCTTGGCTCCGGACCTATAAGAATCGGTCAGGGAGTGGAGTTTGATTTCTGCTCGGTGCACTGCACCTGGAGCTTTGCAAAGGAAGGCTATGAAACTATTATAATCAACAATAACCCCGAAACCGTAAGCACCGACTTTGACATAGCGGATAAGCTGTATTTTGAGCCGCTTACTCCGGAGGACGTGGAGTCGGTGGTAAGGCTTGAAAAGCCTGATGCGGCGGTAGTGCAGTTTGGAGGTCAGACAGCGATTAAGCTTACTAAGGCTTTGCTGGAAATGGGAGTAAAAATACTCGGCACCTCACCCGAAGATGTCGATGCGGCGGAAGACCGGGAAAAATTTGACAGAATCCTCGAAAGCTGTGCTATTCCAAGACCTGAGGGCAGGACGGTGTTTACCGCAGAGGAGGCAAAGCAGGCAGCCGCAGAGCTTGGCTATCCGGTGCTGGTGCGCCCCTCCTATGTGCTTGGAGGACAGGGAATGCAGATAGCAGTCAGCGACAATGATATAGACGAATTTATAGGAATAATCAACCGCATAGCTCAGGAGCACCCCATCCTCGTAGACAAATATATAGTGGGAAAAGAGATAGAGGTGGATGCGGTATGTGACGGTGAAGACATTATGATACCGGGGATAATGGAGCATATAGAAAGAGCCGGAGTCCATTCGGGGGATTCAATAAGCGTGTATCCTGCACTGAGCATATCGGAAGCTGTTAAAGACAAGATAGTGGATTATACAAAAAGACTTGCCAAGGCGCTGCATGTGCTTGGAATGATAAATATACAGTTTATAGCGGATAAGGAAGAGGTATATGTCATAGAGGTCAACCCCAGGTCCTCCAGAACAGTGCCCTATATAAGCAAGGTGACCGGCATACCGGTGGTGGAGCTTGCAGTAAAGGCGATTTGCGGCAAAAAGCTTAAAGAGCTTGGCATAGCTCCCGGACTTCAGAAAAAATCCGAGTTCATAGCAATCAAAATGCCGGTATTTTCATTTGAGAAAATCCGGGGAGCAGATATATCGCTCGGACCTGAAATGAAATCCACCGGAGAGTGCCTCGGCATAGCCAGAAGCTTTAATGAAGCACTTTATAAAGCCTTTGAGGGGGCGGGCATCAAACTGCCTAAGTATAAAAATATGATAATTACCGTAAAGGATGCCGATAAGCAGGAAGCAGTGGGCATCGCAAAAAGATTTGCGGCACTTGGCTATAGGATTTTTTCAACCCGGGGAACTGCAAGGGTGCTTAAGGAAAATGAGGTTAAGGCACTCGTAGTCAATAAGATAGAGCAGGAAAGTCCCAACCTCCTGGACCTTATCTTAGGACATGAGATAGATCTTGTAATAGACACTCCGCCACAGGGAGCAAAAAGAAGCCGCGACGGCTTTATAATCAGACGAAATGCCATAGAAACCGGAGTAAGCGTACTGACCTCGCTTGATACGGCAGCAGCCCTCGCCTCATCAATGGAAAACAGAGCCAGAGAGATAGAATTAATTAATATTGCAGAGGTAAAATCAAGGGTATAAAAATTAAAACGGCAGTATAACTTTAAACTTTAAGATTGAAGTTATACTGCCGTTTATAAAAAATTCCAAGAACACTTAATTTAACTGACACATTAAAGCTTTTCCCAATTCTGACTCCAACATGAAAGCCTATATCAATGCCGACTCCGGCATCGTCACCAACATTAAGACAGACCTGTCTTAAACTGTTTTCTCAAATCAGCCCCTTTACTACAGCCTTTGAGGTTTGTATAAAGGCGGCTGCTGAAACCGAGATATTTTTTTCGGATATTACTCCTATGCCCAGGGTCCTGACTGCGCAGGGCGAAACCGGAATTATATTAATCTCATTTTCACGCCCCTTAAGAAACATATTTGGAAGAAGACTTATGCCGAGATTATTTGCAACCATTGAAATAATAGTATGCTCGTCGTTGCATGAAAATCTGATATCGGGTTTGACTCCGGCTGTTTCAAAGGCATCGCTTACGTCGTTGTCGACACCGCTTTTTGAAGCTATAAAAGGGTATTCTGAAAAAGCCTTAAGCGGAAAGACCTCCCTGTAGGAGGGCAACATTTCCATAGCCTTGGAGGTTATTACATAAAGATTATCTCTTGATAAGGTTATAAATTTAAAATTCTGATTTTTTCTCCAGCTTAAAAATCCAATATCAATTATTCCGTCATGAAGCCATTTCTCTATGGATTTTACTCCTCCCTCGTGTATACTGAGCTTTATATTAGGATAAAGCTCCTGAAATCTCTTGATAATTGCGGGCAGCCACTGTCTTGCGATGCTTGAATAGGTGCCTATGCTTAGCTCTCCCTTAGTAAGTCCCCTTAAGGAATCCACCCCCTCCATCAGCCTGTTGTAATTTCCGATTATAGAGCGTACCTTCGGAAGCAGAAACTCAGCATCCTTGGTGAGATAGACTCCGTGATTTGTTCTTTTTAAAAGAGATACTCCCATCTCAAGCTCAAGCTTATTAATGGCATGGCTTACGCCTGACTGAGTATAGCCTAGTCTTTGAGCGCTTTCAGACAGATTTTTAGTATAGGCAATGTCTGAAAACAGCTGTAGCTTACTAATATCCATAAGAACTCCTTTCATAAAAATTTTAGATATGAAATTTTGTCATATTATTGATTAAGTATTCTCAGTTTACTAATACCATATTTTCGACTACAATGCAAGAGTAAACAGCTCAAAAACAGGTAAAAATTTACTTATTACAACTTCTTTTTTTAAAATCCTACAGGCGAATATTCTCCATAATAGCAATAACAGGGTATTCTGCCTGTAGAGAGTTAAAAAAAAGACATTTAAGGAGGAAATTCAAATATGAGATTCGTGTTTCCGCTGAGGCAGCATATAGGTGCGGCTTCTGAGGCTGTTGTTGCGCCCGGCGACTCTGTAAAAAGAGGACAGCTTATAGCAAAAAAGCCTGAAGCTTCACTTGGAGCCAATATTTTTTCAAGTATTGACGGCATTGTTTCTTCAGTTGATGAAAGCAGTATCGTAATTAATGAGGAAAACACTGATTTTTCAAAATATGAGCAGCTTAAAGAAAAGGAAGCCTTAAAGCTTATAGAGGAATCGGGGCTTGTAGGTCTGGGGGGTGCGGGCTTTCCTACCTATGTAAAGCTTGGAAAGAAATTTGAAGGCGGCGGAGTTATAGCGGTAAACGCAGCTGAATGTGAGCCTATACTTTCCCATAATATAGACAGAATAGAAAAAGAGCCGCAAAAGCTTATAGAAGGCTTAAAAATCGTGATGGAGATAACAAATGCCGAAAGAGGAATTGTTTGTTTAAAGGGAATACATACAGAAGCGATTGAAATCCTCAAAAATACGATTAAAGATGATAATATAACTATTTTTGAATTGGAAAACATATATCCTGTAGGTGAGGAAAGAGCCATTGTAAGAGATGCTCTCGGAGTTTTGCTGGACCCTGAGCTTCTTCCCATGGCGGCAGATGCCATAGTAATCAATGCTGAAACGGTATACAGACTCAGAGAAGCGGTAATTGATAAAAAACCCTTAATTGACAAAGACATGACTGTAGCCGGAAAGCTCACGGAAAACGCCTCAATACATATATTCCGGGACGTTCCTCTGGGCAAGAGCGTGGGTGCCATTATAGAGATGGCAGGCGGACTTGGATCGGAATACGGGGAAATCATTATGGGAGGACCCTTTACAGGAAAAAGAACCACTCTTGAAGAGCCTGTAGTTAAAACTACAGGGGGCATCATAGTCGCAGAAAACTTTATGCCGGGACCTCAAAAGATAGGGCTTTTGGTCTGTGCCTGCGGCGCCAATAAGGAAAGGCTGGAAGAACAGGCAAAGAGTATGGGCTCTGAAGTGACGGGAGTGGAATACTGCAAGCAGGCAAGGCAGATTAAAAACAGCCTTAAATGCGAAAACCCGGGCAGATGTCCCGGTCAGGTGCAGAAGGTTATGGCATTAAAAAAAGCAGGAGCACAGGCGGTGCTGATCAGCAACTGTACTGACTGTACCAATACTGTAATGTCATGCGCACCTCAGTTAAAGTTGCCAGTCTATCATTGTACTGACGGAGCGCTTCGCTCAGTCAATTACAAGATGATAAGGAGATTTAAAAATTAATTTATAAGGAGGAATAAGGTAATGTCAATTACACAGGAAACATTGCAGAAGCATCTTAAAGATCCGGCAATTCTTTGTTGCAGGAGGGAAAAAGGTACAGTGATCGGTGCTGCCGACCTTGAAGACCCGGGACTTTTTGATGATATGCAGGAGGCGGGGCTTTTGACATTAAGCTCGGACGGTCTGCGTATAGAGCAGGTTATAGGACGCACTCTGCTTCAGGATACGGAAGCACTTACCTCTATTACCAAAGAGGTTCTTGATTCAGTTAATAAAACGGAAGAAGATGATAAAGTTGATACAGCAGAAGTTTCAGGCGGTGCTCCATCAGATACCCCGGTAATTTCTTCATCAGCGGCACAAACAGGAGGAAACGGAATGATTCATATTGAAATCGGAAAAGCGGAAAAATTTGAAGGCTTAAAGCTTGATGTACCTGTATTTTCAGGTGTTGCTGCACCAGTGGCACCGGCTTCAGCCACTGCTGAAGAAAAGCATGGAGAAAAGAAGGTTATACGTAAACTGATTAAGAAGCATATTAAAATTACTGATGTAAAGCTTGGCAATAAAACCTCTATAAAAGATGGCGTAATTACAATAGATAAGAGCATAGTTGATTTGGCAGTTAAAGAAGATGCACTTTGTAAGAGCCTTGAGCTTGAAGTTATTTATCCTGACAAAAGGCATATCTACACGGAAACCATTATGGACGTATGCCCTATAGCTACCAAGGTTGAGGGTGAGCTTGGAGAAGGCATTACCAAGGTAGCTGACGGTGTAGTATTTATGCTTACAGGTGTTGATGAGGACGGAGTTCAGGTGCATGAGTTCGGCTCCTCAGAGGGCTACCTTGATGAAAAGATGTTCTTTGGACATCCGGGCTGTGCAGATAAAGACGATATAATTATTCGCTGCCATGCCGTAATTCAAAGACTTTCAGGTATGACAAGACCAGGTCCTTTTGCAGCACATAAGTGCCAGGATTACATTATACAGGCAGTGCGCGACCAGCTTAAGGAATATAACGGAGAGGTTATACGTGAGGAGGTTTGCGAGGACGTAAGAAGAAGCGGCAACCCTAGAATAGTTCTGATTAAGGAAATCATGGGACAGGGAGCTATGCATGACAATGTACTCTGCCCAAATGAGCCCTGCGGCATCATGGGAGGACAGAAAAACGTTGACTGCGGAAACGTACCGATAATGCTTACTCCTAACCAGGTTAGGGACGGCTCCATCCATGCGCTTACCTGTATAGGACCGGCCACTAAGGAAATGACTCGTCATTATATCAGAGAGCCTCTCGTTGAGGGACTGGCTGCCGATACGGAGCTTGACCTGATAGGTGTGGTATTTGTAGGCTCACCTCAGGTTAATGATGAAAAGCTCTGGGTATCAGAAAGACTTGGCTCAATGCTTGAATCTCTTGACCTTGACGGCATTATAATCACAACTGAAGGCTTTGGCAATAACCATATTGACTTTATACAGCATATCGGACAGGCAGGCAAGAGAGGAATCCCTGTAGTAGGAGTTTCTTTCTGTGCATATCAGGGACAGCTTGTAGTAGGAAATGAGTATGCCAAGGCAATGGTTGAAGAAAACATGGATGCCGGCGGATTTGAAAACGACATAGCAGGCTGCTCCTGTGTAACTGTTGAAGTAGCTGCAAGAGCTATCCAGATGCTTAAGAATGAAATGTCGGGTGTTGAAGTAAAGCCTGCTGAAAAGAAATGGAATAACGATGTTATAAATGCTAACAACAGACTTCTCGGACTTCCTGAAACCAAGCTTGTCGAGAGCGGAACCCTTCACTAATGGATTATATTATCAATCCCATACTTATGGGAGGAGTCATAAACAAAGTTACAGAGGATAGAGTTAAAATCAACTTAAGAGGGCGGCTTGGGGTTATAGAAGTGCCTAAGGTGCTGATAGTTTCTCCTGCTCCGAAGTCGGGTGACAAGGTAAGCTTTTATTTCAGCTATCTGGAGGTAACGGACAATCCCTGTGATTATGATTCGGATGAAATAGTGCGTGAAAAGGAGATAATTCCCTGCCTGCTGGGAGGAAAAATAACAGAGTTTAATGATACTGCAATAGAAGCAGTGGTAGAAAAGCTTGATATTATCATAAGAGTTCCCAGACGCTGGGTATTTACCGAGGTCGCTCTTGAGGATGAGCTTGACGTGGAGTTTTATTTAAGCCGTATGCAGGTGCTTTCACAGGCGGGTGTTTTATAGCACAAGGATCAGATTTGGCAATTTAATTTAACTCTTGCTAATAGTATAAAACTAAAGAATATCAATATTTGAGGAGGAATAATAATGAAATTAACAACAAAACAGGGTATGCAGTCGGAAATTTTTGTTCCGGTTACACCGAAGCCTGTATTTACTGAATTAAAAAAGCCTTTAAATAAATGTAAGGTAGCATTTATTACAGCGGGAGGAATTCATAAAAAAGACCAGACTCCTTTCAATACTTCAGGAGATTTCTCCTATCGTACAATTCCGTTTGATACACCTTCAGACCAGCTGATGGTAACACATGGCGGATTTGACAACTCCGATATTAATAAAGACGTAAATGCCATGTTCCCGATTGACCGTCTGCATGAGCTGGTTAAAGAAGGCTTTATAGGTTCACTTCCGGCAGAAACCTATACCTTTATGGGCGGCGGCGGAAATGTTGAAAAATTCTTAAATGAAACCGGACCTGAAATTGCAAGAAAATTAAAAGAGCAGGGTGTAGACATAGTTTTATGTACAGGCGGCTGCGGAACCTGCCACCGCTCTGCAACTATAGTTACAAGATGCTGTGAAGAAGCCGGAATGAGCTGCTGCGTAATAGCTGCACTTCCTCCTATAGCAAGACAGCAGGGTGCACCTAGAATTACAGCTCCTCATGTGCCAATCGGATCTAATGCAGGTGAGCCTAACAATA
>CALBCM010000021.1 GCA_937927235.1 uncultured Johnsonella sp. | reverse complement strand
TGCTCGGAATCCATCAAATGGATTTAATACATATAAAAAAGCTTGATGAGCTCAGCGGACTTAGAATCCAAAGCCAGAAAACGGGTATGCTTGGAACCTTCCTCATGGGGGTATCCTTCAGCATAGGCTGGACCCCCTGTGCCGGTCCCATACTAGGTGCGGTAGTTGCGGCAGCCACTACTCAGGGAACCGCACTTTACGGAGCATTTCTAATGCTGATATATACTCTGGGCTTAATGATTCCGTTTATTATAATGGTGGTGGCTTCCGATTTTGCCATGTCAAAATTTGATTTTCTCAAGAAAAATATAGTGACGTTAAAGCGTATAGGCGGAGGCTTTATAGTCATTATGGGAATCCTTGTAATGTTCCACCAGGTTACTGCAATTACAGTGTTCTTTGAAAGACTGCTTAAATAAGACTTGGTACTTCCCTGAGGCTGTAAAACTGTAGATTTATACCCGGAAAGGATTTAAAAAAGATTTAAACAGGTTTTTGCCTAAAATAAATAACTGAAAGGATTTAATTAATTATATGAAAAAGAAAAGATTGTTAAAACCGGCAATGTATATTGCAGTGCTTGCTGCCGCAATTATAATGGCTGCATGCTCTCAAAACGGTACTAAAAGTAATACTGACGCAAGCTCGGCAGAAGGCTCGACTTCTGCAAAAGCTGCTTCGGAAAATTCCGATTCCGCAAGCTCCGATTCTGCAAAGACAACTGCACAGGAATCTGCTTCTGCGGCAAACTCCTCAGATAAATCTGAGGCACAGGCTGTAAATAAAGGAGAGCCTGCACCTGATTTTGATTTAACAGACCTGGACGGCAATAAGTTTAAATTAAGTGAGCAAAGGGGCAAGAAGGTTTATATTAAATTCTGGGCTTCATGGTGAGGTGCCTGCCTTGCAGGTCTGGAGGACTTAAATAAAATGGCAGGTGAAAATAATGACTTTGAAATAATCACTATAGTAACTCCGGGAATTAATAACGAGATGAAAAAGGATGAGTTTATAAAATGGTTTAAATCTCAAAATTATCCTAATATAAGAGTGCTTCTTGACGAATCAGGTCAAAGCTTTACTGATTACCAGATAAGAGCCTTTCCTACCGCCGCCTATATAGGAACTGATGGAGTTTTAGTCGGAACTCAGATAGGGCATACCTCTCCTAATAAAATTAAAGAAGCTTTTGAAAAGAATGTAAAATAATATTTATTTAAAACAGGAGCCGCTGCGAAGCAGAGTAAAATTCTCTCTGCAAGCAGCGGCTCCTGTAAAATTACAGCTATTTTATAATAAAAAGAAGGCTGCAAAACAGCTAAATTTCAATACAGCATTCCTTTATAAAATCGGCATTCGTAATCCGCACTTTTTAGGTGATTGCTGTGACAACCACAGCAGCAAGCTCCGCTATTTGTAAAAAATAACCAGCAAGGTCTCCTGTAACTCCGCCAAATTCCGTACAAACAAATAATCTGAAATAAAAGAAACATACAAAAATGGTAATCGACACTGCTATACCGGTGCGAGGAAAATAAAGTGAGGCAAGCAGCTTAGCAGCCGCTATACAGCTTATAAGCACTACTCTTGTCAGGATAAGGTCGCTTGCTTTGGTAAATGTCATAGCAAGCCCCGAGCCTCTTGCATTTTTAAAGCATACGAGAGAAAGCCCGCTGTAGGCTCTTATCATAACAAAGGAAAAGGCTATTATTACTACCTGCCTCAGCCTTGTAATGCTCAATATCATGAAGGCATAGCACATTATATATAAAAGCCCTGATATTACGGCAGAAGCCCCTACATGGCTGTCTTTAAGTATTTCCAGCTTTTTTTCACGGCTTTGATGTGAGCCCAGTGCATCCGAGGTGTCGAGAAAGCCGTCCATATGTATCCCGCCGGTATAAAGTATAGGAAAGGAGGTTAAAACTGCAGCTATTATATAAGGAGAAAGCTTTATAAACATCATAAACTTCCATAGACCTATATAAATCAAGCCCTCTGCCAGCCCTACAAGCGGAAACAGGGCAAGAACATACTTCATGTGTTTTTCATTCCAGGCGCTCTGAGGTACGGGAATTTTAGTATACATATTAAAAGCCATAGCAAGAGATTTTAAAAAGAGCATAAACTACCTCCAAGGGAAATTGGTTCGGTACAGGGCACGGGAATACCGCAGACCATTTCTATTGATTTATCCGCATAGCTTATAAGCTTATTTTGCAGATATAAAAGTGCCCGGAGGTATGAAACTACAGAAAGACTCAAAGCTTTAGCTTCTGAAAATACATCATTTCCCACTATTATAAGCTCAAAGCATTTCCGACTCAGACTAATGATATCGTTATAGATTTTATCAGCCTTGATTTTCATTTCATAATCTGAGCCCTCACCCTCGTTTCGGCTGTCAAAAATCTCATTTGCAAGCAGATTAGAAAGACACTCCAGTAAAATTACTTCATCCTTAGCTACAGAGAGAGTTTGAACGTCCTTTGAGCATTCTACGGTTCTAAAGCCTTTCCCCAAACGCAGCCTTCTATGTTTTTGTACTTTAAGTCTGTCAATATCATCATAAACCTGCATAGTTGCCAGATAAACGCTTTTTTTATTATAGGAAAGAGTGAGGCTTTCAGCATATTCCGACTTCCCGCAGGAAGCCCCTCCGTAAATAAATATCATGTTTTCCTCCGGACCAATCAAGTCTTTTCCCAATTATAGCATAAAGTTTCACAGTTATGCAGGCTTAATCCTTAAATTTTTATAAGCATTGGCAAAAAATATGTAATCTTACGGATTTTTAATAAAACTACAAAAGCGAATGTATCACGCCGTCCCGGCACTGATTGGGGCTTATAAGATAAGGAAGGTTTTTGCTGTCCATCATATTATGAGCCCCCAGCACTCCGCCGGGCTCATCGGGAAAAAGAGCGGTATCATACATATTTCCAAGTCCCGATACTATTTTGACAAGGATAATCTTGGGCTTGCCGGGACGCATCACATCATAAAATTCCTCCCGTTTATAAGCCATATTGTCAAGAGCTTTAAGTGCTTGCCGTATCTCTCCGGCTATACGATCGGCAATTTTATGAGCGGCATAAATTCCTTCAGAGGTTCTGCCCTCTCCTTCTTTAAAAAGTATATCAACCTGGAGGATATAATCCGTAGAAGCCGCAGTACCGGATCTGTCGGGGGTGAAGCACTCCTTTAAAATACCCTCTGAGGAGCCTATATTTGAAGGCTGAAATCCGCTTTTGTACTCGACTCCGTTAAGCATAAGCGTCACTCCGGCAAGAAGATGGGTAGTACCTTCTCCAAGCTCGCCGGCAGCTTTGCAGGCTATAGGAGAAAAGTCAAGGTTGGAATTTACAAATCTGTTGTAATCGCCCGGGGCAATAATATTTACCTTTACGTCCTTAATCAAAGGCTCTGTAGCCAGGTATTTCTTTGCCACAGCTTTGTCAATATATAAAATACCTCCTGAAATTCCAGTCTTGTCTGAAAGCTTAACTTCCTTTATTTGGAAAACCTTTCTTGTAAGTCTTGACAGACGCTTTTCAGAGGCTTGAGCAGCCAATGCCTTCTCCGCAAATTTTCCGGACTTTTTTAATTTATTTTTTAAAAGTGCCGCCGCTTTAAACGCATCATATTCAGTGAGATTATTTTGTCCTACCACACAGGATTCATAACCTGATTCACTCTTATTAAAGTCAACTATACAGTCAACAAAATTATTGCTGCAGACAAGTCTGCCCTGCAGTCCTATATAGCTCAATCCGACGCTTGGAATATTCCTTATTCCAAGCTGCTCTATAACATTTACAAAATCTACATGATGGTTACCCCAGCCGTCTATAGCTACCAAGGCTCCGTCTGCCCGAAGCAGGCGTGCAATATCTCCGACACGCTTTGCAGTATAAATCTTATCGTCACAAACCTCGGATACTCCGTCAACTATAATTCCTGTAAATTCTATGTCTTCATCCCTTGAGAGTACCTCGGTGACAGGGCATCTGAAATGGTGCAAAGTGGTCATTTTAATGCTCGGTCCAAGTCCCATAATCTTCACCTCTTTATATTGGCAATCTAAAAATACCGAAAAACATACACTTAATAATACATGTTTTCCGGCATTTAATTTAGTCGGCAAGCCCCCCTGTACTCCATCTGGAAGCTCTACGTTTTTGGAGCAGGAGGACTGCCTGCATTAATTAATATATATAAGCAGTATACCACACCCTGATTCTTAAATAGCTTATGGCTTTTAAACAGTTAAAGAGGTAGAAGCGGTGGATGCCTCATTTGATTAAATCCAAAGCTAAATGTCAATCTAATTATCACTGTGTCGGTATATTGTTATATATTAGTTTATACTGTTTTTATACATTATGACGGTATTCGTAAGGAAGCACCTTGGTAGCATTAAAGCTCGGGCAGTCGCGAACCCATTCAAGAGATTCCTTAATAATAGCGGTCTGCTGAGGAATATTGTTCGGCTCACCTGCATTTGAACCTATCGGAACGTGAGGAGCGGTAATTCTCGGTGCACCCTGCCGCCTTGCTATAGGAGGAA
>CALBCM010000020.1 GCA_937927235.1 uncultured Johnsonella sp. | reverse complement strand
AGCTTTGTTCTAAACCAGCTGAATTCCTGCTTATCAAAGTCCTTGTCACTCATGGCAACGCTTGGGACTTTAAATACCCAGTATTCCGCAGCAAGATGACCGTCATTATCTTCTGAGCCATAACGCAGCTTGGCATTACTGTTTGTAGCAATTGAAATTTCTGAATTATTTACAGAAAACTGCGGCATCATGATACCGTTTTCATCAAAGGCATATCTTTTAGTGTTGATTTCCTTGATTTTTGCATTGGTATCATTTTCCGCTTTAACTTTCTTGCCGTTTGCATCAAAGTAAAGCCACATTTCACTGAAATACTGATACTGCCTGCCGGCAAGCTTGCTGGAAAGATTATCGTCTGCCACCTTTTCATACCTGTACCACTTATCAGTATACATAGCACCATCCTCGCCGAAATAATAAGTAGTATCAATATAAGGAGCCCTATTATCTGCATCCACTTTCCGCCCCTCCGCAGTGACATAGCCTGTTACCATCTTACCGGTATCATCAAAGAAGTACTTTTTTCCATTCACTTCTTTTGCGGAAAACTTATCACTTCTGTTTTTATGAGCTTTTCCGGTCTTAGTAAAATAATACCAGTACTTTTCTCCGTCATCAGGGTCCTGCACCTCCTTCCATGCTTCTGCAAGCATAGCCCCTTCGGCATCGACATAATAAAGCTCTCCTCCGTCCTGAACGAGAGAGTTTTTCAGCATATTGCCGTCGCCTCCAAGGTAAAACCACCTGTCACCTGACTTTATCCACTTATCCTGTACCGGATTTCCGTCAGTATTGACATACTGCCAGTTTCCATTGCTTTCCTTCCACTCTCCTGCGAGTGCAGCGCCTGAAAGTGAAATTGCAAGCAGTGACGAAACTAAGCATAGCCTAACAAATCTATTTTTTGTCATAGCTGCCTCCTTATTTATTTATATTTTTTGAAAAACTGGAGCCGTTATTATTATAAAAGATTACCTAAACCATATCCAGACACACTTTATCTAAATATTAAATGCAGTATAACATTTTTATAATTTTTTTACAATAATATCTTATATAATTCTTAATAATAAAAAAATAGCAAGAACTTCGTAATATTTCTGTAAGTTCTTGCCAAATAGTTTATTGTTTAAGCTTTTTTTAGATTTTAATTATTATTACAATAAATAGTAGTTGTATATCAAGACAACTATCAAATTATAAATAAGCCAGTCTTTTATAAACTCATCCTCTGAAAAGTATACTTTTTGCTTTCAATGCTCAATATAATATCCTTAAATTAAAATAAAGTCCCATAAACCACCAAATACAGTAATTTAAAGGACCCTTATTTTTTCATTTTTTCTATATTATTTCAGCATTGTAAAATTAAAACAGGCAATTATAAATCTACTGAATTTTCTATTACCTCCTTCAACGTATTTGCAGACTTCACCAGCTGCTCTTTCTCGCTCTCACTTAATTCTATCGGCACCACCTTCTCTACGCCCCTTCTTCCCACTATGGCAGGCAGACTGAGAGCTACCTTTTCTATGCCGTATTCACCGCTTTGTATAGAGGATACCGGCAATATAGACTTTTCATCTCTTATTATCGCTTCGCAGATACGCCTTACCGACATTGCAATGCCATAATAAGTCGCATGCTTTTTCTCTATTATTTCATAAGCGCTGTTTTTTACTTCTTCCGCAATTTTTTCCATTGATTCTTTATGAGCAAAGTAGCCTCTCATCTCACAAAAATCATTAATCGGTATACCGGATACATTGGCGCTGCTCCATGCCACTATCTCACTATCTCCATGCTCCCCGATAATAAATGCATGCACACTTCTATTATCTATATTAAGATGCTCCCCGATCAAATATTTAAGTCTGGCTGAGTCTAAAACCGTACCTGAGCCAAATACACGATTTTCGGGCAGCTTGCTTAATTTAGCTGCAACGAAAGTTAGTATATCTACCGGGTTTGCAACTATTAGCAAAATTCCATTAAAATCCCTTTTGGCTATCTCAGGAATAATTGATTTAAATATAGCCACATTTTTCTTTACAAGGTCAAGCCTTGTTTCTCCGGGTTTTTGCCCTGCCCCCGCCGTCACTATAATAATTGCGGCATCTGCTATATCATCATAGCTTCCTGCATATATTTTCATAGGCTTTGCAAAGGGAAGTCCGTGACTTATGTCCAGCGCCTCCCCTTCTGCCCTGTTTATATCCGCATCTATTAAAACCATTTCTGAAAAAAGTCCGCTTTGCATAAGAGCAAACGCTGAGCTTGAGCCTACAAAGCCGCAGCCTATAATTGCAGCTTTTCTGTCATTTACCATTGACATATCTTCCTTCCTTTCTTAAAAGAGATATTACCTTTAAAACAGTAATAATTAATAAAACCTACTGCTTTATTATATACCTTTTTACTTGATAGTAAACTATTTCAGCAATTTTTTTACTTCTTTTTTAAGCTGTGGCACAACTTCTTCCTCAAACCATGGATTTTTTAACTGCCACATAATATTTCTCGGGGAGGGGTGTACTACAGGAAAGTAATTCGGCAAATATTCCTTATAGGCAGCTACTGTTTCAGTTAATGTCTTTTTCTTAAATTTCTCAAGATAATAATTTTGTGCATAACTTCCAACCAATATCTTTAACTTTATATTATTATAATGAGAAAGTATTTTTTCATGCCACTTTTGTGCAAATCCTTTTCTTGGCGGCAAATCACCGCTTTTTCCTTTTCCGGGATAGTAAAAATCCATAGGCATTATACCTATTAGACCGGAATTATAAAAAATATCCTCATCTATATCCATCCAGCTGCGAAGCCTTTTTCCACTTTGATCATTCCAGCATATTCTGCTTTTCATAGCTTTTATACCGGGAGCCTGACCTATTACAAGTATACGTGAATTAGGGTATATGTGAAATAACGGCTTCTGCCCCTCTTTAGTAAATATAAGATTTTGCTCATCCAACATAATTTCTTTCTTAATTTCTTCAATAAATTTATCCATTAAACTTCCTATTTCCTTAAAGCCTTTCTATAATCAAGGTACGTATTGTCCTAACGTTTATAAAGAAAGCTCTATAAATCGCTGGATCCAGCGATTTATAGAGCTTTTATCTTTAGTTTAGAATATTAAGTTTTATAATAATACATTATATAAACTAATTATTAATTCCACACTCCATCGGAATTGACATTATAACCGTCAGGAGTAGCTTCATTTATAAATAAGGATCCGTAAGGATGTTTGACATCTGTACGGTATTCCCATCTTCTGGTATCGCTGTTAAAGAACCAGGATTGAATATTCGCAGTTACTGTAAGATAATACCAGTTTCCGCCTATATTCTGCCATCCGATAAGCATACTGCCGTCTGCCGGATTTAAATAATACCACTTATAATCGTGATTATTAAAATGCCAGCCGGTCTTCATCTCTCCAAAGAAGCCGTTATGGTCTTCTGAGAGATAATACCAGTTATTTCCGGAAGCATCATAGTACCAGCCGCTGTCCATGTTTTCTCCATCATTAAAGTGATACCAGGCGATTTTTTCTTCTCCATTATAGGTATATGAAAGCTTAGCCCAGCCCTTTAATTTTGATCCATCGTTAAGCTTGAACTGCCAGATATGGTTTGCAGCATCTACAAGCTCCCAGTTGCCGTCCTGACCTACTCTTATTGCAGAGGTATTGGCATTAGCCTCAGCTATTATGCCCTTGCTGGCAGCACCGCCACCTCCGCCACCGCCGCCTGAGCCGCCATTGCTGCTGCCGCCCGAGCCGCCGTTTTTAATGTCATTCAGTACGGTTTCAAGTCTGCTTATAGCCTGTAAAAGCTCAGCAGTAGTAGCCTTAGGATTTACTTTATTAAGCACAGCCAGAGCCTCACGCAGTGCAGAATTTAAATTATTTCTCTGCACATACTTTAAAGAAGTCTTTAAAAGTGCCTCAGCCTCGGCTTTAAGCTGATTGAGCTTAGCTTCAGCGGCATTTCTCTCATCCCTGTCATTTGCATAGTAAAGATAGACTGTCTTATCGTCATCAAGAGCTGCCACAGGATTAAATTCATCAAAGTCACCGTCGCTTAAGCTTAATCCCTTATAAGTCCAAGTGATACCGTTATTGTCAACCTCAGACTGTCTGATAAAGGAAGCATATTTTGACTCGTGATTTGCTAAAACATCAGTTTCTGGAATATCAAACTGAGCAAGCAGCTGATTGCCTATATTTTCCTTGATAGTGATTCTGTATAAAGCCGGAAGCGTATAGCCTAATATATAGCTGGTTCCAAATTCATAGTTATGAGTAAAGTGTCCTGGATAGCCGGAGTTTGCATCCTGCCAGTTAGGGTCAATTACATTGTTAATCGGCTCCGGAGCTGCATTGCTTGAAGTAGCCTTATAAAGTGAATAAGTGCGGTTCGGACTTAATCTTCCGGTATCTACCGCTATATCCGTACTGTAGGTGCTTCCTGCCGGGATAGTAAACGGTATCCAGTTGCCTGCACTCACTTCCTCTTCAAGGCTGGCTTTAAGCATCCACAGTCCCTTATAATGACCGCCGGTTTCAAGAGCATCTATCTGTGCTGCCATCGCTGTCGGAACTGCTCTCTTTTCTACATGGACCCTAAGTTTCTTGCCCGGAACTTCAGGGATTGAAGGAATACTTGCATTTACACTCTGATTATCAACATTTGGGCTAACAAGGTTATTTCCCCAGTCGGCATGCTCTCCAGGTGTAGCATAGAAGGGCTGAAGAATCAGGTTTCCGGCAGGCATAGTCACATTGATTCTTCTTCCGTTTGCAACAACTGCACTCTCAGCTCCGCTTATTATAAGCCATCTTCTAAATGCCTTATTATCATGCAAAGTAGGAGCGGTAAAGCCCATAGCCTGACCTGTAGGTACATCGTTGTAATCAGCCGGAGGATTTGTCGTACTTTCCAATTCAGTGACATCAATGCCTGCAAAGCTCAACTTATTTCCAGCATTTACTGCTGCGGAAGCAGTAAACGGCAGTCTTTCAAGTGAAGCATCAGTAGATGGCAGGCTGGCATCTGAAGCCGGTTTAACTACAACCGAATATACCATACCCGGTGCCAGGTTGCCGAAGGTTACACTGTTTTCACCAAAAGCCGGAGCTTTCCAGTTTGCACCTGGTACAGGATTGCCGTTTGCATCAAGAATTGCATACTTCATTCCCGGTGTTACCGGTGAGATAGTAACCTGATTTTTTCTGTCATTATTAACATCAACCGCCACATCAGGAGTTACACTGACCGGTGTACTTACATCCTTAGGTACGGCACTTCTAATGCTTGGATCAATATCGGTAATCATAGAGCCTTCGGTTACAATACCATTAATTCCGACATTTGATTGAAGCTCATGCAGCTGATATTTCTTTCCGGGAAGTACACCTGCAATAACCCCGTTAGCTGCCTGAAGGTCACGGTTTCTAACAAGCCTTACTATCTTGCCGCTTTCATCAGTCACCGCATAATATGAGCTTGGGTCTGAGTTATAGGTAAGACCGTCTGAAGCTGCAAGCAGGTTGATTGATACCGAGCCGTCATTGCTGTTTATCATGCCCTGTGCTTCAGGAGTTCTTGCAACAAATGGAGATACACAATAAGCAGTGAATATAGCACCGTCTACTCTGTCCGCCATGTTTTCGGTATCCAGAACACGATCTCCGTTCTCGTCATACCATCTTACTTCATAGCCGGCATCGGCTACTACCTGAGGAAATTCAAGAGAGTAGTCCGTACCTGTCTGAGCATCAGTAAAACCGCTTGATAACTGTCCGAGAGTTATTACCCTGGCATTTCCGGCATTGTCCTTAGGATATATTGTAAGGGTCTTGCCTCCGGTAGGTGACATATAACCGTGAGGAGTGGCAGTATTGCCGAATTTAAAGGTAAGTGACTTCCATTCGCTGTTAGGCTTGAATCTGGCATCTAACTTATAAGGTGCCGCTACATTGGTATCTCCGACCGGATTAATAGGAATGTTGGTACCTGAAATATAGTAGCCGTCAAAGTCATAGCCGCTGCCCGGAATGGCTTCAGGGGTTGGAAGTACCGCATAGCTTACAGCCACTTCATTGCTAATATTTTTCTTAAGGCTTATAGGATTAGCTTGAGCATTATCATATTCTGTAAGGTCCGCATTTTTAAGACTTCCTACACCTTCTTTAGCGATAGTTACTCTGCCCCAGCGTGCCGGGTCCTTAGTATAGGTAATCTTCATCGCAATTGTATCATTCTTTATAGTAACCGCATAATTTCCAGCAGCAGAATTAGCAACATAGTTATTCACAGTATTTGCCACTTCAAGTGCATTGCTGGTATATACATAATTAGGATTACCATAGCCTTCCGAGCTAAGACTGGGTACCGGAATGTTTACTGTCCCGTGAGGAACTACATTAAACTCTACAGTATTATCATTATTGATATTCCAGCTTGCACCTGCTGCAGTCTTTACCAGTGAAGCTATAGGCTGATCATTTTCATCAACATATTTTACTGCCACATGTATCTGGTAATTTGGGTTAGGCATATAAGTATATCTTACTCCCACACTCTGGTTAGGCATCTTGCCACCAACTCTATGGTCAGAATCAAAGGTATTGCTATGTGCTACTACAAAACGATTAGGATCAGCAGCAGTACCTGCGGTATAATAGGGTTTCTTAACTTCAGCACTGGCAATTGCTGCACCGGTTGCCGGGTTTATTCCGTCAGTAGTAACCAGCTTATATCTGGCTTCTGTATTGCCGTTTTGCGGAGTTATCGCAGCCTGGTCGGGCTGTCTTACATTAACCGTTGCCGCATTTGAAGCGATATCGACATTTGCGTTAAGTGAAGCCCTCTCCAGCTTACGATTGGTAACGGCACTGCCATCAGCATTTAAGTAAACATGCTCACTCGTAAAGTTAAAGGTTTTTGTAGTATCTACTATATAAGTATAATCAACCTGTACTTCCTTATTAATGATGCTGCCCGTTACATTGTTGTCGGCATCCACTGTAAAATTATACTTACCAATTAATCCTGCATTAACACCACTGGCTTCAACTCCGCCTATGGTAACCACAGGAATATTAGCCTTTAAGCCCGGTATTACCTTAGGTCTTGCCTGTACAGATACCAAAGTTTTATCAGTCTTTACAGGGTCTTCTTTTATTTCCTCTACATTAGTAGTAGCACTGTCATCAAATACTCCAAGAATGCCTGCTGCTCCTGTATTGGTAGTATCTTTATGACTTACCTTAAAATTATAAGTAGTACCATCTGATACATAATGCGCATAATAGATTTTTTCATCGCTGTGATCTCCCGCTGTTTGAACAGGAAATCTTGTTGGAAGCTTATTTACTCTCTGCTGAGTAGGGTCATCGGCAAAAGGCTTTTCATACCAGCCTTCAAGTGCATAACCAGTAAAGCCAAAAGCTAAACTAGGATTTCCCCAACTAGGATTTGGCTTAGGATTAGGTATTACTACAGGGCTGCTGGTATAGCCGCTCCAGTCTACGTTCCACCAAGGCATTTCAAGATTATTTGGGTTGACTGAGGATGTTGCCTGACCATTCGTTCCCGTATCTGCCGGATAATTGGCTCCAATAGGATAGGTATCCGTTATTTTTCCGCTAGCTCCGGGATTTAAAACATTAAGTGCCGCCCCCTCATATTTTTCATAAATTCCAAGGTTAAACGATATTTTCTTATAAGCCGCCGCATGAGCCGGCGCAGCCGGTGCCAGCATGGCAAAAGCCATGCTGGCAGACAGTGTAAAAGCCACCTGCCTTTTTAAATTAATTTTTTTCATTCACTATCTCTCCTTCTCGCTCTACTGCACCCATTCACCGTCATGGTTCACTCTATAACCGTCAGGTGTTGTAGTGCTTACATAAAGTGAGCCTTGTGGATGACCCTCTGTGGCATTTGGTGCAAAGTAGTACCAGTGCTCGCCGACCTGATGCCAGCCGAGATACATTTCTCCAACTACCGGGTCAAGATAATACCATACTCCTGCAGCATCTTTATGCCAGCCTGTTATCATCTGTCCTCCGTCAGCTCCGTTTGAATCATTAAGGAGGTACCATTTATCAGTCCTTTCATCATGGTACCAGCCCTGTGCCATTGATGACTGATTATCAAAGAAATACCATTTTGTAAGGAGCTTTCCGGTTGCCGCATCGGCATACTGTATCTTGCCCCAGGTATTATTTAATGGAAGTCCTCCATTTAATACAAATGACCATTTTCCGGTTGCTTCGTTTATCTTCCAGTTTCCGTCAACACCGAGAGAGAAGGTTCTCTCACCGATTAACTCAAATGGTCTTTCTGCAGTTCCGTTACCGCGTCCGGCACTTCCGCTTCCGCCTGAGCTGCCTCCGCCGGTGACTCTTATAAATCTATTGCTTCTGTCAGAGATTAAATCCTCATAATAGCTTAATAAGCGCTCCAATTCATCAATACACTCCTGAAGTTCTCTGAGATTTGCCATACGCTTCGGGTCCTCAGGTGAGGCGCCGGCTTCAAAGAGTGATTTATCAAGGATTTCTCCACGTTTCTGTGCAAGTCTTGCAGCAGCACGTGCAATTGCCTTCTGAAGATCTTCAACCTCATCTGACTTTAAGTATGGACTTCTTGCTACATCCTGTGCATGTATCTTAAGATCTTCAAGCTTACTATAAGCTGAATCCTTTGCTTTACGGTTATCTTTATAGTATGCATACAGCAGGAGTCTGCTGGTTACCTCAGAGTCGTCCTTAAACTCTCTGATAGCCTCCGGCATATTGCGTTTGCTCCATGCCACATAATCATACTGAACACCGTAGATGTCTTCAAAAGGAGTTCTCATTATATTACTTACATAATCCATTACCTTGCCGTATCCGTCCGGGCCGCTTGCATACTGCGAAACCGAATCCTTCTTTCTTACTTTAAAGGTATGGTAGAAGTTATTATTAGTATTATTTAAATCCAGGTAATATAATGACTGATTATTGTCTATAAATTTAAGCCTGAATGCCTTTGAATAAACAAGTACATACTTATGACCGATTTCACCTGAGAAAGCGAAGTAGCCCGCGGTATTTTCAGGATTATTGCTTACATCAGCTGCAAAGTTGTCTATTGCACCGGCTGCAAGTGTAGCAGCATCAGTTACATCAAAGAGCTGATAATCCATCATATCGCTGTCTTCTGCCGGAAGCTGTACAAGTACAGGTACTGTAGCATTTGAAGGTGAAGCCGGAGCCGGTATGATGTTGCCTGTAAATCTGCCGTCAACATATCTTTCAGCTTTAATATCAAGTCCCCATGCGGTAGTGAAGGCTTCCGGATGGTCTATGCCTGATACGGACACAGCTTTAACATCAGCAGTTTCAGCTGCAGTTGCAGTCCTCTTATTAAAGACTACTCTGTACCTTACATCCGCATCCTGACCTATCAGTACTCTGTCCTCAGGAGTAGTAAGACGGCTTTCAACGCCTTCTATGCCGTCAGGGTCAAGTGAATACTCGCCTGAAGCACCGCCTCTTATTTCTTCATCCACTATAGCATTTGCAGCATTTCCGCTGTGTGCATTCGGTCTTGATTTCTCATATACGGCTCTTAAGACTACATTGCTTCCGCTAAGCTTAAATGTGAAATCAGGTGTTGTTATCTTTCCTGAAATGTTCTTGCTTCTTCCTGCAATTACCACCCAGTGTTTAAATGCTTTGCCATTGCTGTCAACCGATTCAGCATGTACGCTTACCTCGTCCTCGGCTTTGGCATCGGTTACCTTTAAGTCGGTGCTGTTGATGTGCTCTGAAGGAGTTTTTCCGCCTACGGAAAGTATCTTCACTATATTGTTGTCGCCGGGCTTTACCTCAACGATGTATTTAGCTGCTTCCAAGGTATCACCCGGATTGGCGCTTACGCTGGTTCCAAGGTCCTTCTTAGAAGCTGCGGTAACACTTGTGTCACCTTTCTTCCTTGCAACCACTGTATAAGTCTTGCTCGGGTCAAGGTTGTCAAAGGTTACGGTTGAAGGATTTTTTCCAACCGGAGTTTTCCAGCCGTTATCACTGCCGGGATAGTTTACTACATTTCCGTCTTCATCTAAAATTGCATAGTCTGAATCCGGGTCGGCAGGATTTACAACTATCTGTGATCTGTCTTCATTTACAGGGTCAAAGCCTACATTGTAGTTGTCTTCAAGTGTAGGTATTTTTACCTCTTTAGGAATGCTTATGCCGTTTCCTGAAGGTGCAGGCTGTCCTATTGCCGCTGTAGTGCCCGGTGCCGCCTCACGTACAAAATACTTAGTTCCCGGATAGAGTCCGTCAAAAGTAAGTAAATTGCCGTCAGGAGCAGTACGTACTGCAACTACATTGTCATTTTCATCAGTAATTATGTATACATTGCCCGGCTGAGTTTCTCTGACTCTTATCTGTCCCTTGCCACTTGAATTTATATGACCTGAAGCATTGAAGTCACCTATTCTAAGACCCCATATAACAGGATTCTTTTTAAAGTTCGCATGGTAGGTTCCTCCTATAAGTACTGTACCGTCTTCAACTGTAGCACCATTGATGGTCCACTTGTCAAATACATAGTTAGGTACGCTCTCAACCGGAGTAGCACGCTCTGCAGCTATAGAAGCCCAAGTAGCATCTCTTCTTACATTAAGTGAGGTATTTCCTGTGATGCTTCCCTTGTCATCACTGTCAAAGTTAATATCTACCCAGTATGCCGGGTCTTTATCAAATTTTGCATACAGTGTGACATCACCCTTAAAGGTTGTATTATCAAGTACCTTATTTGTACAGTCGGCATCGGTGTACCAGCCCTCAAACCTGTAGTAAGGTGCATCCTGAGCGGTAGGAGTCGGTAAAGTGTTGTTGTCCTGTATAAATTTAAAGGTATGAGCTCCGTCTTCAACATTTGTTGTAACCGGGTCATCTATTAAAAATTGTATAGGTGCAACAGTTGATATGCTTCCCTTGTTATAAGGAGCATTTCCGACTGCGAAGTTCATATGCTTCCAATAATTTGCATCTCTGTTCATCTTGTGATTCACAAGGATATCGCTTGAAGCTACATTACCACTTAAACCGCCGTTGGTTGCTACGGTAATAGGGCTGCCTACAGGGTCTACATCACTGTTTCCTGAATATACATATCCGTATCTTGTAGCCGGAGCACTGAGTACTCCGCCGGTATCCTGCACAGCAAGTACCTGATTGTCCTGGTAGCCGCCTATAGATACCGGAGTACCTATAGCTCTGTTAGTGGTTGTATCTATATAGTTTCTGGTCACTGCATAGCCGTCGGCATCATAAGTATATCTTATTGTAACTGCCTGGTTCGGCATATAGCCGTTGAACTTCCTGTCGCTGTCAAAGAAGTTATTGGAATTGCCCCCTGCCATCTCATCAAGACCTACAATATAAGCAGCCATATTCGCAGTTTTTCCGACTGTTACAGTAACATCCCTTAATCTGTAGCCCGGTATATTTCTAGGCTCTGCACTTATAGGAGCCTCCGCCTTTCTGCTTACAGGAGGGATAGAGTGGGGTAGTGC
>CALBCM010000019.1 GCA_937927235.1 uncultured Johnsonella sp. | reverse complement strand
GTGGAGTGTGAAGGAGAGGACATGAAAGAGTATATAAAACTATATCAAAAAATGAGAGAGGATTATTATAAAAAATGGGGTGCTTACTCTCATCCGCTGAGTCTTGCAGAATTTGAAGAGCTGAACCAAAATATTTTTAAGGAGCATTTGGAAGAAAAAGAGAACACTTCTAATCGGATATTAACAACTAAGTTGTACATCAATCTTATTCTTGAAAAGATTAGATATTTTGCTTACTACATTGCCTTTAGCGAAGACGATTTTAGTATGCTAAACGATGCTCTTTGGCAAAATGAAAGAACTGCTTTGCTTTGCGGAGGAATCAATCACAGCGGAACGCTCTATACAGCTAATATAGTAAATGGACTTATTAACTGCTTTGCCTGCAATGATAATGATGTGGTCAAATCATTCGTTCCGGAGGTATTGCCACTACTCAAAGGAACTTTTTATACGAATAATGTAATTAATCTGCTCAGTTCATTATACTATAAAAATGATGAAAAACTTCAAGAGGCAATTACAATAGTGGAAAAATTCTTATCAAAGAAAAAACTTTCAGGAATAGCAGAAAACTATGTCCGCTTTTTTATTTTCCTTGCAAAAAAGGATGCTGAGAGTTTAAGTGCATGTCTGCAAAAAATTTGTGAAGCATATCAAAAACAGGGATATCCGATTGAAAAAATTGATAAATGCTTCGCTCCGGAAGTACATGGTTTTTATCGTCTGATAAGATATTTTGATGAGAGTCTTTTTGAAGAGGTAAAAATGCCTGAGCATAAATGCTTTATAAAAGAATTTGAAGAATGGCAAAAGGAAAATAATTTCCCAAAGGGCAGACAATTTTACAGATATCCGGAGAAGCTAAATAATGCAAATTTGATTTTGCAAAGCCCTATTCCGGTAATTCATTTATGTAAGGTTGACGGAACTCTGATGATGGATGTGGAAAAATTTGCCGAAGAGCTAAGTGCTTTGGTGGTAAAATAACGAATGTGATTTAAAGGTATTCCTGACCACCCATACTGCCAACAAAAATGCCAATAAATCTGCTACAGGCTGCACCATATACAGCCCTCTCTGTCCAAAAACAAACGGCAGTACGAACAGCAGAGGTATATAAAATATCCCCTGTCTTGATACGGATATTATAAGCGAAGAATAATATTTCCCGATATTCTGCATAAGCATACTGCTTGTGGCAAAATAAGCCAGAAAAGGTAGGCTAAAGCATTGAAGTCTCAGTATTTCCGCGCCTATATTTATCACCCCGGTATTTCTTGACAAAACCATTGTAAGAGGAGTTGCAAATACATAGAGTAGCATTGCTGATACACTCATAAACACCGTACCTATGCTCACTGTATATTTAAATGCCTTTCTTACCCTGTCATACTGTTTTGCACCGTAATTCATGGCACATATAGGCTGGAAGCCCTGTCCCCAGCCTATTACCAGCATGTATGAAAATGCTGCAATCCTACTGCTTACAGCAAATGCCGCTATGACTTCCTCACTGAATCCTGCTGCCGCCATATTTAATAAAACCAAAGCAAGACTTGTAATTCCCTGCCTTGCAAAATTGGGGAGTCCGCCTACCAGAATATGATAAATATTTTCCCTCGTAAATCTCACCTGTTTCAAATTTAGGGCTATATTTCCATTTTTTCCGGTAAGTGCAAATAATACGGCTGCTCCGATTATCTGCCCTGTTAAAGTCGCATAAGCAGCACCTATAAAGCCAAGCTTAAATCCAAACATCAGTATCGGATCTAAAACTATATTGGCAAGCATACCCGAAAGCAGCCCCTTCATACCATCTTTTACATTACCGCAAAGTCTGAACTGGTTATAGGTAACAAGGGAAAACAGCATAAATGGTATGCTTGTGGCTATAACCTTTAAGTATTCTTTTGTAAATATATGTAATTTTTCTGATGCAGAACCGCCTATAAATGAAGATAGCGGATTTAAAAATACAATTGAAAATACGGATAAAATCAATCCGCTTACAACCGCTATTACAACTGCTGTAGAAGAAAAAATTTCTGCGTCCTCAT
>CALBCM010000018.1 GCA_937927235.1 uncultured Johnsonella sp. | reverse complement strand
GACTCCTACGGGGTCTATATTTTCCATATTGCAGACTGTGATGACATTGCCGGCACCGTCACGCATCACCTCGTATTCAATTTCCTTCCAGCCGGAGATGCACCTTTCTACAAGCACCTGATTAACTCTCGAAAGCCTTAAGCCGTTTTCAAGAGTCTGCTCCAGCTCCTGTCGGTTATTTACTATGCCCCCGCCCGAGCCTCCAAGCGTATAGGCAGGTCTTAATACTACCGGATAGCCTATTTTTTCAGCATAATCAATGCCGGTTTCTATATCTTCTACTACCATAGAAGCCGCAATAGGCTCTCCAAGCTTTTCCATCGTTTCTTTAAAGGTTTCTCTGTCCTCCGCCTTTTTTATAGTAAGTGCGGTAGTGCCTATAAGCCTTACGCCATATTTTTTTAATATTCCCTTTTCTTCAAGCTCCATCGCCAGGTTCAGCCCTGCCTGCCCTCCGAGCGTAGGCAGCACTGAATCAGGTTTTTCTTTAATTATCAGCTTTTCAAGAATTTCAGGAGTAAGAGGCTCTATATAAACCTTATCCGCTATATCCTTATCCGTCATTATAGTAGCGGGATTCGAGTTTAATAATACCACTTCTATGCCCTCCTCCTTAAGTGAGCGGCACGCCTGTGTTCCCGCATAATCAAACTCCGCTGCCTGACCTATTACAATAGGACCTGAGCCTATTACCAGCACCTTTTTTATATCATGGTTTCTCGGCATCTTACTTATTTTCCTCCATCATCTTTATAAATTTATCAAATAAATAATCATTATCACAGGGTCCGGGACAGGCTTCAGGGTGATACTGCACCGTAAAAATATTTTTGCCCAGATATTTCAGCCCCTCATTGGTACCGTCATTTACATTTGTAAATGCTGGAACTGCCAAGCTTTTATCAAGGCTGTTTTCATCCACCGCATAGCCGTGGTTCTGTGATGAAATATAAGTTCTGCCGGTTTCATGGTCTTTTACCGGGTGATTGCCGCCTCTGTGACCGTATTTTAATTTATAGGTATCACCTCCAAGTGCAAGCGCCATAAGCTGATGACCGAGACATATAGCAAATATCGGTATGTCGGAATCATAAAGCTTTTTAATCTGGGCTATAATCTCAGTATTTTCTTTCGGGTCGCCGGGTCCGTTGCTCAGCATTATGCCGTCAGGTCTTGAAGCTATTATCTCCTCTGCACTTGTAAAGGCAGGCCAGACTGTCACCTGGCAGTCCCTTTTATTTAAAGCCTTGGCTATATTAGCCTTTGCTCCGCAGTCAAGCAGTGCCACCCTTTTGCCACTGCCGGCAAGCGTATAGCTTTCCTTGCAGGTCACCGCTCTTACCACGTCTTTAACCTCATATTGCTTTATGCGTGCTATAATTTCCTTCATATCAGAGTCTGAGGGCTTATTTCTCGTGATCATTCCGTTCATGGTGCCGTAATCTCTGAGCTTTTTTGTAAGCTCCCTGGTATCAATCCCCGATATGCCCGGAATATTATATTTAAGCATGAATTCCTCCAAGCTTACTTCACTTCTGAAATTACTTGCCAGCTCCGAAACCTCCCTGACTATAAACGCCTCCGCCCAGGGTCTTGCTGATTCCATATCTTCACAGGCTACGCCATAGTTGCCTATCAGAGGATAAGTCATTACTACAGCCTGTCCCGCATACGAGGGGTCGGTCAGAATCTCAGTATATCCTGTCATAGATGTGTTGAACACTATTTCACTTACGCTCTCTTTGTCTGAGCCTATGCCCCTCCCCTGATACATACTTCCATCTTCCAATATTAGATAAGCCTTCATAAAGTTAAACCTTTCATTTTTAGAATTTTAGCCCGAAAAAAAAGACATCCTAAAGATGTCCTTTTTAATAAATCCTAAGAGCAGCCGACCTCTCCGGCAAACATCGCTGCCCTGCATCTTTTTAATTAAAGCTGTAATTTGCCGCTTTTATAAAAACGGCAGCCGGAAAACTTCTGGGATATTATATCCTAATATTTCTCCTCTGTAAAGCTAATGATTTTTAATTATCTTGACACTCCCCATGCCTAAAGGTAGGGGATTCTTGCTACCTGCCACTACATAGT
>CALBCM010000017.1 GCA_937927235.1 uncultured Johnsonella sp. | reverse complement strand
TATGTCAGAAGATGTAGAGAGAGATTCTGGGCAAAGGGAATGGAGCAGGATAAGATAAATGCTTATATGACTCTTTACACCGCACTTAATGTGGTATGCAGGCTTTCAGCACCTATGATACCGTTTATTACTGAGGCTGTTTACCAGAACATAGTAAGAAGTGTTGACAGTACGGCTCCTGAAAGCATACATTTATGCGATTATCCAAAGGCTGATGAAAGCTATATAGACAAGGAGCTTGAGGCAAGCATGGACGAGGTGCTTGATATAGTTGTACTTGGGCGTGCTGCAAGAAATGCTGCCAACATAAAGAACCGCCAGCCTGTAGCGAAAATGTACGTTAAGGCGGAAAATACACTGGATAAATTCTATGTGCAGATAGTTGAAGAAGAGCTTAATGTTAAATCTGTCGAATTTACCGACGAGGTTGAAAGCTTTGTGACCTATATATTTAAGCCTCAGTTAAAGACTGTGGGACCGAGATACGGAAAGCTTCTTGGAGATATAAAGCAGGCGCTTGCTGAATTAGATTCTCATAAGGCACTTAAGGAGCTGGAAGCTGACGGAGTCCTCAAGCTCGATATAAAGGGAGAAGCTGTAGAGCTTTCAAAGGAAGATGTTTTAATTGAAACTGCACAGGGAGAAAGCTTTATAAGCGAAAGCAATTCAAGAGTAAGCGTCGTGCTTGATATAAGACTTACCCCCGAACTTATAAACGAGGGCTTTATAAGGGAGCTTATCAGCAAGGTTCAGACTATGAGAAAGGAAGCGGGCTTTGAGGTCACGGACCATATAGTGCTTTCACAGTCAGGTAATGAGAAAATTGCGGCAATCATAAAGGCTAATGTTGAGATGATAAAATCTGAAGTGCTTGCTGACGAGATAAGAACCGGAGAAACAGAAGGCTTCACAAAAGAGTGGAATTTAAATGGAGAACATGTTATACTTAGTGTTTCAAAGGTTAATTAGTATAAATAAAATTTAATTGAATCCCGCCTGGTGCAGGTGAGTGAGGCAAAGCTTTGCCAAACCTTTGTGCCTGGCGGGATAGACTTGTTTAGGAGGAGATTGAATGAGGAAACATTTTAGTAAAGCTGAATTTAAGGCGGCAGTAGAAAGCAATATCAAAACACTGTACAGAAAGACGATAGATGAGGCAAGCACCGAGCAGGTATTTCAGGCAGTGTCTTATGCAATTAAAGAGGTGATTATAGATGAGTGGATAGCGACCCATGAAGAATATGAAAAGCAGGACGTAAAGGTGCTTTACTATATGTCTATGGAGTTTCTTATAGGCCGTACACTTGGCAATAATGTAATTAATATAGGAGCAATTAAGGAGGTAAGGGAGGCGCTGTCCGAGCTGGGATTTGACCTCAATGCGGTAGAGGACAGAGAACCCGACCCTGCACTTGGCAACGGAGGACTTGGAAGACTGGCAGCCTGCTTTCTTGATTCGCTTGCCACGCTTGGCTACCCGGCTTACGGCTGTGGAATAAGATACCGCTACGGCATGTTTAAGCAGAGGATAGAAAACGGATATCAGGTGGAGGTACCTGACGAGTGGCTGAAAAATCCCTATCCCTTCGAAATGAAAAGACCGGAATACGCCTATGAAGTTAAATTTGGAGGCAATGTAAGGGTTGAGCAAAAGGAGGGAAAGGATGTCTTTGTACATGAAAATTATAATTCGGTAAGAGCAGTGCCTTATGATCTTCCGATTCTGGGCTATAAAAACAATATGGTAAATTCTCTGAGAATATGGGATGCTGAGGCTATAACAAATTTCAGCCTTGAGCATTTTGACAGAGGTGAATATCAGATGGCGGTGGAGCAGGAAAATCTGGCAAGAACCATAGTTGAAGTTCTCTATCCGAACGACAATCATTATGCGGGGAAAGAGCTCAGGCTTAAGCAGCAGTATTTCTTTATCTCGGCAAGTATACAGAGAGCTATAGCAAAATATAAGGAAAATCATAAGGATATTAAAAGACTGCATGAAAAAGTGGTGTTCCAAATGAATGATACCCACCCTACCGTTGCGGTGCCTGAGCTGATGAGAATCCTGCTTGACGAGGAAGGACTTGACTGGGAGGAGGCTTGGGAGGTTACTACTAAAACCTGTGCCTACACTAATCACACTATTATGTCTGAAGCGCTTGAGAAATGGCCGATAGACTTATTTTCAAGGCTTCTGCCGAGAATTTATCAGATAGTTGAGGAAATTAACCGCAGGTTTATAAACAAAATCAAGGCTAAATATCCGGGTGATGAAGCTAAGATTGCCAAAATGTCAATTCTTTACAACAATCAGGTCAGAATGGCTTATATGGCTATAGTGGGCAGCTTTTCAGTGAATGGAGTGGCAAGGCTTCACACAGAAATTCTCAAAAATCAGGAGCTTAAGGATTTTTATCAGATGATGCCTGAAAAGTTTAATAATAAGACCAATGGCATTACCCAAAGGCGCTTCCTGCTCCATGCCAATCCTCTGCTTGCGGACTGGATAAATGCGAGAATAGGAGAGGACTGGATTTGCAATCTTGCTTCTATATCAAAGCTTAAAAATTACCTTGATGATGAAAAATCAGCTGAGGAATTTATGCAGATAAAATACCGGAATAAAGTAAGACTGGCTAAGTATATCAAAGAGCATAACGGCATAGAGGTCGACCCAAATTCGATTTTTGATATTCAGGTTAAAAGACTGCATGAATATAAAAGGCAGCTCCTTAATATACTTCATGTCATGTATCTTTATAATAAGCTTAAAGATGATGAAAAATTTGATATGTATCCAAGAACCTTTATTTTCGGTGCAAAGGCGGCGGCAGGCTACAGGAGAGCCAAGCTTACAATTAAGCTGATAAATGCCGTGGCGGAGGTGATAAACAATGACGATTCGATTAAGGGCAGGATCAAGGTGGTATTTATAGAGGATTATAAGGTATCAAACGCTGAGATTATCTTTGCGGCAGCTGATGTAAGCGAGCAGATTTCAACTGCAAGCAAGGAAGCATCAGGTACCGGAAATATGAAATTTATGCTTAATGGTGCGCTTACCCTGGGAACTATGGATGGAGCCAATGTGGAAATAGTTGAAGAGGTCGGAAGGGATAATGCCTTTATATTCGGACTTTCTTCAGATGAGGTGATTAAATATGAAACTGAGGGGGGATATGAGCCTCTTGAAATATTTAATAATGATTCAGAAATAAGAAAGGTGCTACTGCAGCTGACAAACGGATATTTTTCAGCGGAAAATCCCGGAATGTTTAAAGAAATATATGATTCTCTGCTTTACAGGCATGGAGATGAGAGAGCGGATGTCTATTTTATACTTAAGGATTTCCGCTCATATGCACAGGCACATGAGAAGATAGACCGGGCTTATCAGGACAAAAAAGCCTGGGCAAAAATGGCACTTTTACAGACTGCTTCCTGTGGCAAGTTCTCGTCCGACAGGACTATAGAGGAGTATGTAAGGGATATATGGAAACTAAAAAAGGTAAAGATTACCATGCCTGAAAGGTAATCAGTAAATAAAATAATAGATAAAAGGTAATATAACTATAAAACAGATGAAAAAATTAATAAGTTTTGATGTTGATATGACTTTGCTGGACCATGCGGACTATACTATACCGAAGTCCGCACTCAAAGCTATAGAGCTTTTGAAAAAAGCCGGCAATATAGTTGCGGTAGCTACCGGCAGAGATATGGCAAATCATCATGGAAAGCCCATTGCAGACATAATCAATCCTGATGCCATGATAGAGCTTAACGGTACTAAGGTTACTATAGGTGAAAAAACTCTTTATCGGCATTATTTTGATAAGGGGCTGTTAAGACGGCTTGCTGATTTCTGCATGAAAAAGGGCTATGCTATAGGAGTTACTATAGGTGACGATGATTATTATTTTAATCAGAAAATAATTGACAGCTACGACAGAAAATACTGGGGAGGCTCCTTCAGAAATTTTAAAAATCCTGAGGACCTTTTCAGCATGGACATAGGCACGCTGGCTTATGTGGGTGAGATTGAAGGAGCGTATGATATTGAAAAAAATTTCAGTGAGCTTAAATGCCCGGCTTTTGCCGCAGTGCATGGAGCTGATATAATCGAAAGGGGCAACAGCAAGGCTGAGGGTCTTAAAAGACTCTGTGATTACTATGGCATAAACTTAGCTGATACGGTGGCTTTTGGAGATTCATATAATGATATTGAAATTATAAGCGAGGCAGGAATAGGAGTGGCTATGGGCAATGCTATAGAGGAGCTTAAAAATGCGGCTGATTTTATTACTGATGAGGTAGGGAAAGACGGAGTATATAATGCCTGTGTAAGGCTTGGACTTATCTAGATTTACGACTGTCAGATTTTAACGAAAAAATAAGGGATTATTTATAGTTTTTATTTTAAAAATATGATAAAGTATATTTTACAGGCTTTGCTATAAATTAACGTGTCAGTTTTAATACTGCCGTGAATATAAGGAGGATGTTTATGAAATTTAACAGGAAAATTGCATTATACGCAACAGCATTTCTGCTTGGAGCTGCTGTAACTGCAGCCTGCTCCAATAAGAAGGAGCAGCCGGCTTCGCAGAGCAGCCAGTCGCAAGCTCAGTCCGAGTCGGGAAGTCAGGCAGCTCAAAGCTCGGCAAATGCTGCCTCATCAGCAGCAAATCAGGCTGAAAAGGCGGTTTCACTTAATTATGATATTGTAAATCATGTAGGCGATGACAAGGAAGCTATTATTAATGCACTTGGAAAGCCTGCAAATGAAAATAAAACAGATATTTCAACCATACTTGAATATTCAAATCCTGACAGGAAATTCCATTTATTCCCTGAAACCGATATGAAGGCGGCAAATACCTGCTGGGCAGCATTTGCAACTACAGGAGATTTATGGGGAGTAAAGGATAAAATGAAGGCAGAGGATTTTATTAAGGAAATAAATACTGACAGCACACAGCAGCCTATTTACGGTGAAAACCTTGATGAAAGTGAGGTCGGTGTAGGGAAAAAGGGGCAAAAGACTGTTGAGTTTGCAAGCGACGGATATTCCTTCATTATAGCTTTAAATGATGACTCAACTATAGATGCCAATTCACCGGCAGGGGTATTTACTCTTGATTCTGAAGCTACCCCTATTGATAATGCGCCGTAGCTGCTTATAAAATTTCAGCCGGATCGGATTAAATAACCGGCATAGATTTGAAAGGTCAGAGAGCAATATCAATAATATAGGACACAAAAAGATATACATACTGCGATTAGTATTAATGTATATCTTTTTTGTGCGTTTAATAATAAAAATTAAAGGGAGCAGGAGATTTTGTCGCTGTATGAATAAAAATAGAATTCAAATGAAAAAAAATGGGGCATTATTTTTAATGCTCCTGATAATAACAGCTATCTGTATAATACAAAGCAGTAACAGCTGTGCACAAGAAGCAGCACCCAGTATAAGAGCAGAGGGTGCAATCCTGATGAATGCCGACACCGGAGAGGTGTTATATGAGAAAAATGCCGATACAAGATATTATCCGGCTTCAATAACAAAAATGATGACGGCACTGCTTGTCATTGAAAATTCGGAGCTTGACAGTGTGGTAACCTTTTCGAAAACTGCCACCACCAATCTTGAAAGAGGTGCGGTGACACTGGAGGTAAGCGAGGGTGATAAAATAAGCGTCAGGGACTGCCTGTACGGTTTAATGTTAAAATCTGCAAATGAGGTGGCAAACGGACTTGCAGAGCATGTGGGAGGCTCAATAGAGGGCTTTGCTTCCATGATGAATGATAAGGCGAGGGAGCTGGGCTGCACCAATACAAATTTTGCAAATCCCAGCGGATTAACAAATTCCGCGCATTATACTACTGCAAGAGATATGGCACTTATTGCTAAAGCCTGCTTTAATAATTCAACCTTTAGAGAGATAAACGGCACGGAATCCTATACCTTCCCGGCAGTTAAAAATAGTGCCAGCAAGGCTATTTCCATAGGACATAAAATGCTTCGCAAATCTGATTCAAGATATTATGAAGGAATCATAGGCGGAAAGACAGGCTATACCTCAAAGGCAGGACAAACACTGGTGACAGGAGCTCAAAGAAACGGGAAAAAGCTTATAGTGGTTATTTTAAAAAGTACCAATACACGCTATGAGGACACGAGAAAGCTTTTAGACTACGGCTTTGCCAAAGCGGCTTCATCCTCTTCAGGGGAGGATTCAAGGTCTTTTGACAATACAAATAAGAGCTCTTCAGAAAAAACTTATGAAAAGCTTCCTTATAAAACCGGCTGGATTCGGGATAAAACTGGCTGGTACT
>CALBCM010000016.1 GCA_937927235.1 uncultured Johnsonella sp. | reverse complement strand
TTATTGCAGCAGGTATATTGAAAACCCTAAAAAAACTTTATTTTTTCTGGTTTCAGATTTAATGGAGGGAGGAAACCGTGCCGGGATGCTTAGAAGGCTGCAGGAGATGAAGGAGTCACAGGTAACGGTTGTCTGTCTGCTTGCAATAGCAGATGGAGGTAAGCCTTATTATGATGCTCAGATGGCAGGACGCATCTCTGCACTTGGCATCCCCTGCTTTGCCTGCAATCCTCAAAAGCTTCCTCAGTTGCTTGAAAGGGCGCTTAAAGGGCAGGAGCTCGCGGAATTTGCTGATGAATTTAAAAATCTTAAGTAGACGGGCTGGCAGAGCTGATGCTAATTTGTTATAATAGCTCTGTTAAAGCTACTGTTTGTATTCAGTTAAACTGTATAGTTGTATATAATTATTGTATTTGGAGGTAAATATGATTATAGGTGCATTGGAAGTAGGCGGAACCAAGATGGTATGTGCTGTAGGTGATGAAAAAGGCACTATTAAAGAACAGATTTCAATTCCTACATTAACACCGCAGGAAACTCTCCCTAAAATTAAGGAATATTTTTATGACAAAAATATTGAAGCTCTCGGCATAGGCTGCTTTGGTCCGATAGATTTAAAAAGAGAATCAAAAACCTACGGATATATTACTGAAACTCCTAAAATCCCCTGGAGAAACTGTGATATAGTGGGTGAATTTAAGAAAACCTTTAAGGTGCCGATAGGCTTTGATACAGATGTGCATGCCTCACTTTTAGGCGAAGCTACATGGGGAGCTGCGAAGGGGATAAAAAATGCGATCTATATGACTGTAGGCACCGGGGTAGGACTGGGGATACTTGCAGAGGGGAGCCTTGTGCATGGCATGCTCCATCCTGAAGCGGGGCATATACTGTTGAGACCGCATCCTCAAGATACATTTTCAGGCAGATGCCCTTATCATAAAAATTGCTTTGAGGGTCTTGCCTGCGGTCCTGCTGTTGAGGAAAGATGGGGGGAAAAGGGCATCGAGCTTGCTCAAAAAGATGAGGTTTGGGAGCTTGAGGCTTATTATATAGCTCAGGCACTATACAATTATATCCTTATAATCTCACCTGAAATTATAATTCTTGGCGGCGGGATTATGCAACAGGAAAAACTTTTCGGACTTATAAGAAAAGAGATAGAAAGGCTTAACGGCTCCTATCTTCTGACCAGGGAGCTTAAAAGCCTGGATACCTATATAGTACCGGCAGCTTTAGGCGGTGACCAGGGAATTGCGGGCGCAATAAAGCTGGCACTTAACGAAATGGGCTTATAAATAAAAAAATACTATAAAAGTGTGCACTTAAATATTAATGAATGGTGGTATTTTTATAGTATTTTTAGTTTTACCAAGACTTCCCATACTTAGTAGGCGGCTTTATCGGTACAATCCTTGCAGTATCCGTAAAAAATAAGAGTATGGGATTCTATTCTGCCTATATCGGGATTTATTGCGTGGTGATTCAGATTCCCTACAGAATTTGCTTCAAGGTCAAGGATTTTTCCACATTTTTTACAGACAAAGTGGTCATGCTTAGTAGTGACATAATCATATCTTTCTATTCCGCCGCCGCAGGAAATGCGGTTGATTCTTCCCAGCTCTGTTAAAAGTCCGAGATTTCTGTACACGGTACCAAGACTTATTTTGGGATTGGTTATACGCAAGGTCTGAAAAATAGCATCTGCTGTAGGGTGGTCGTGCCGATTTTTAAGACATTCAACAATAGCTTCACGTTGCCTGCTGTATTTTACTTTCATATAAAAAGTCCCTCCTAAAACAAACTTATATTATAAGAATTATTACTAATTTTAGTATATCACATACTGTCATGCTGTCAAGTAGGCTCAGTAATTATTATTGGATACGAAATATTCATAAATAAAATCAACATTTATTTAGAATTATATGTTATAATCTTCATATATAGTGCCTGCTGTACAGGCACTACTAATAATATTCAGAAAAAGATAAGATAGGAGGACAGTTATGGAAGAAAGCATGAAGGATTTTGAGGAAGATATTAATAAATCTCTGGAAGAAAGAAACACTTATGATGATCCGGACGCAGGTAAGTGGGAGGTTTTTGAAAAAATGCTTGCCGAAAAGACTGTTGCAAGAGTGAAGATTATTGAGGTGGTAAAGGGCGGCTGCATTGCCTACCTTGATGAAGTGAGAGCATTTATACCTGCAAGTCAGTTATCACTCAAATATGTAGAGGACTTGGATGAATATCAAAGCAAAAGCATTGATGTTGTTGTAATAAATGTAGAGCCTGAGAAGAAAAGACTGGTCTTAAGTCACAGAGAAATTGAAAAATCTGAAGAGGATGAAAAAAGAAAAAAAGCGCTTGAAGCTTTAAAGGTTGGAGATATTGTGAAAGGCAAGGTTGAAGGCATTAAGGAATATGGTGCTTTTGTGGATATCGGCGATGGAGTTTCAGGGCTTCTGCATGTATCACAAATCTCAAATAACCGCATTAAGCATCCGGGTGTTGTGCTTAAAGAAGGAGACGAAATTGAAGTAAAAATAACCGGCGTTGAAAATGGAAAGGTTTCACTTTCCAAGAAGGTACTTGAAACTGAAAAGGAAGAAAGCCGTGAAAAGAAAGCTTTTGAAAATTTTAAGCATCAGGACAGAGAAACTGCAACTACGAGTCTGGCAGCCTTGCTTAAGGACTTAAAAATAAAATAATAAGCCAGTTTTCAGAATAATAGGCTGTATTGCCTGTTATTCTGAAAAAATTACTTTTTTGGAAGTGATTTTATTTATGGAAAGGGATAGGAAAGCTATGGCTGAAAAGAAAAAAGCTAAAAAGGTTAAATCTGACATAAAGGATTTATTATATAAAAATCCTCATATAGCAAAAGAAGACCATAAGCAGTTTGACAAAGCTGATAAGTTTGCCTGCGGCTACAAGGATTTTCTGGATAAGGGAAAAACTGAGAGAGAATGCGTAAATTATGCACAGGATTTGCTGATTAAGGCGGGCTATAAAAAATTTGAGCCTAAAAAGAAATATAAACCCGGAGATAAGGTTTATAAGATTAACAGAAATAAGGCTGTGCTTGCAGTTACTTGGGGAAGTGCTGATTTAAGTGAGGGAATAAGGATAAACGGAGCACATATAGATTCACCAAGACTTGACCTTAAGCCAAATCCCCTATATGAGAGAAAAGAAATTGCCTACTTTAAAACTCATTATTACGGTGGAATCAGAAAATACCAGTGGGTGACCATACCTCTTGCCATGCACGGAGTAATTATTAAAAGGGATGGGACTAAGGTTGAGGTGAATATAGGCGAGGATGAAAAAGACCCTGTTTTCGGCATAAGCGACCTGCTTCCGCATCTTTCAGCAAAGCAAAATGCGAGGAAGCTTTCTGAGGGAATTACCGGTGAGGAGCTAAATATAATTACAGGCTCACTTCCATTTGAGGAAAAAGAGCTTGATAATGCTTTTAAGCTTAATGTACTTTCACTGCTTAACGAGAAGTACGGAGTTGATGAGAAAGACTTTACAACTGCTGAAATTGAATTTGTTCCGGCAGTCAAAGCCAGAGATTTCGGACTGGACCGCTCCATGATAGGAGCCTACGGTCAGGATGACAGGATATGTGCTTATCCTGCACTTATTGTGGAGATAGAAACAAAAGAGCCCTACTACACTACCCTTACTATACTTACAGATAAAGAAGAAATAGGTTCCGCCGGCAATACGGGTCTGCATTCAAACTATGTATATGATTTTATTTCATATCTTGCTCAGAATAAAGGAGTTGATGTAAAGGAGGTATGTGAAAACAGTGCCTGCATATCTTCTGATGTAAGTGCCGCTTATGACCCTACCTTCTCAGACGTGTTTGAAGAAAACAATTCTGCCTATATAAATCACGGCTGCGTATTTTCAAAATACACGGGTGCAGGCGGAAAATATAATGCTTCCGATGCAAGTGCAGAGTATATGCACAAGCTGACAAGCATTATGGACAGGGCGGGGGTATACTGGCAGGTAGCTGAGCTTGGAGCAGTTGATGCGGGAGGCGGCGGAACCATAGCACAGTATGTTGCTATGCTTAATATAGATGTAGTTGATATAGGAGTACCTATAATAGCGATGCATGCTCCTTTTGAGATTGCAAGCAAGCTTGATTTATACAATGCTTATCTCGCCTTTAAGGCATTTTATCAGGATAAAAAATAACTAATAAGGATAAATAAGAAAGAATGAAAATTAAAAAATTAATAATTTTAGGTGTGACAGTTTTAAGTACTGCACTGCTTGCTGCTTGTTCAAGCTCAAGCATCAAATATACCAAGGATGGAGTGGGTACGGTAACAATTAAAAAATACAAAGGTGTTGAAGCCGATATGGCAGATGCAGCTATAGCGGATGACGAGATGAAAACCATACTTGAAAATGCCTATGAAACTGCTCCTTCATATAAAACCTTATCAAAGGATGTTGAAAACGGAGATACTGTCAATATAGATTTTGAGGGCTCAATTAACGGTGAAAAATTTGAAGGCGGGACCGCTCAGGCTACTGATTTAACTATAGGAAGCGGCGGATTTATTGAGGGCTTTGAGGAACAGCTCATAGGGATGAAGGCAGGTGAGGAAAAGACTATAACCGTAACTTTTCCTGCGGATTATTACAGCCAGGACCTTGCAGGCAAGGAGGCTCAGTTTAAGGTTAAGGTAAACGAAATAAAAGAAAAGCTGAACAGCGATGAGGGAATCAATGATGAGTGGGTTAAAACCTTTGTAACCGCTCAGGGACTTGAAAAAGGCATTGACTCTGTAGATAAGCTGAAAGAGTTTATAATCAGCAACAGAAAGAATCAATATGAAGCTGATGCGGTTAATACCGTAATTGATAAAATAATGAAGGAAGCGGAATTTGACTTAAATCAGGAAAATGTCAATAAAAAAATAGATGAAAGTGTCGCTGCTCAGGAGGAAAGCCTTAAACAGTACGGTATGGATTTAGAGCAGCTTGCACAGCAGCAAAATAAAACTGTTGACCAGTACAAGGAGGAATTAAGGGGCCAGCTTAAGGAAACCGTTGAATCGGGTATAAAAGCCGAGCTTATCTATGATGCTATAATGAATACTGAGAAGTTGAATATTACTGACCAGGATTATAGTGATATGTATGAAAAATATACAGGTGAAAAAGGCAAAACCAAGGAGCAGCTTAATATAGAATTTGGAGAAGATGTAGCTGAGCAGGCGGTTAAGTCATATATAATAAGTAAATTTTTATTAGAAAAATCAAAGTTTACTGTAAAGAGCGCTGAAGAAATAGAAAAAGCCAGACAGGAGTCCATGTCTGTTGAGGCGGCAAAAACAAGTGAAGCCTCCTCTGAATCCGAAAGCTCAAGTGAAAGCAAGGCATCAGAGGCTTCATCAGAGAGCAAGGCTGAAACCACTGCAGCAAATGCAGATGAGAAGACCTCATCGGGAAATTAAAACAGGATTGGCAGCTTTAGGTTTTAAAAACACAGGGCTTTAAATGGGACAGAGAGTGAAAATAAGGAGTGCAGAGGCATTTTTTGAGTAATATATTTACAATAAAGTGGCACATGGCAGTATTTTTAAAACTTAAAAACTATTTCACAATAAAATATTAATTTATGTAAAGTTAAAGTCTACTTGATAAAGGGGGTATAGCAATGAAAAAATTATTAGTTTTAACACTGACTGCATCACTTTTAACCTTACAGGGAATAGGTTGTTTTGTAAACGGAGAAGCTTTTGCACAGGCACAGAAGGCTTATGTATCTGCCTATAATAAAGAAGGGGTATGCACAGTAAAGCTCGCTAAGTATAAAGGATTAAATGCAGCTATAGATACCGCTGAAAATTATGAGAAGAGAGCCAATGAGTTTATAGGCTATCTTAAAACCGATTTGGTAATGTATGACGAGGTATCAAGACCTGTTCAGCCGGGAGATACTGTAACTATTGATATTACAAAAGCCGGAAAGCAGTCGGGAACCTATTTGGATGATTTCGGCAGTTTTTCTTATACTGTGGGTGAGAATGAAGATGTATTATTTTACAAGACCTTATCTGAAGGAATTATAGGGATGCAAAAGGGGCAAGAAAAGGTAATGACTGTCAAGGACACTATGTACAGCAATATTAGAAATGCAGAAACTGTGATTGAGGATAGGGTTAAGGTTAAGGTCAATGCAGTGCAGCTTGCCTATAAGGGCGAGATGGATGAAAACTGGTTTCAAAAAGCCAAAGGTGAATATGACAAAGCATATTATCTGATATTCTTTGCAGACGTAAATAATCTTGAAGAATTTAAGGAACGTGTCAAAACTATCACCAAGACTACAGATAAATTGTCAGCGGGCGGGCAGATTGTAGAGCAGGTGGCTGAAAATTCCGAGGTGGTATTTAATGAGGACTATCTTAATAGTGAAATTGATAAAATTATGAAGGACTATGAGGAATACTGCAAAAGCACAAATATCAATTTGGAGGATTACCTGGCTTCAGAGGGATATTCCGGCATTGAGCAGAAAAGACAGGCTCTGAGAGAGGTGATTATAGCTGAAAAAAAGTTGGAATATGTTAAAGAAGCAATTATGGCAGCTGAAAACATGAATGCACTCAGCGATCAGGACTATTCCGATATATACGAATTTTTCTTTAATATAAAAAATAAGGATAAGGCCGGAGTAATTGATGTATTTAAAAACATATATGATGAGGAATACGCTGCTTCAGGATATGATGAAAAGGTAATTGATGATGCTTTAAAGGAATTAAAACTTGACATGATGCTGTACAAAAATGCCAATATTGAGATTAAGGAATTAGATTTTAATTATTAGTAGCCTGAAAACTATAATTGCAGGAGTTTTAGCAGCAGATTAGATTAAGGCTTGTGGAGGCAGAAGATGTTATTTAAGGCAATAGGTGAGGATATAAGAGCTGTTAAGGAGAGAGACCCGGCGGCACGCAATTCAATAGAGATTCTTCTTTTATATCAAGGGGTGCATGCACTTATACTGCATCGCATTGCACATGCTTTATATAAAAGAAAGAGATACTTTATCGCAAGGCTTATTTCTCAAATATCGAGATTTATTACTCATATAGAGATACACCCCGGAGCAAAGCTCGGAAGGGGAATATTAATAGACCACGGAGCCGGTGTGGTAATAGGCGAAACTGCGGTAGTAGGGGATAACTGCACTATATATCAGGGAGTTACTTTGGGAGGAGTCGGAACTAAAAAAGGCAAAAGGCATCCTACACTGGGAAATAATGTTACTGTCGGAGCAGGAGCGAAAATTTTAGGCTCCTTTGTGGTTGGCGACAACTGCAAGATTGCAGCAAATGCAGTGCTTTTAAAGCCGCTTGCCAGCGACTCCACTGCGGCAGGCATCCCGGCAAAGCCTATAAAGATTGCCGGAAAAACCGTGCAGGAGGATAAAGAGGAGATAAACTGTGACTTTGCCAAGCTGGAGCACAGCTTAAAGGAGCTCTCGGAAAGGGTTGAGGAGCTTGAAAGGCAGAAATTACATTCTTATAGACTTAAATAATCAAATTAAAATCGAGGGGATGTCGCAAAATCATCAAAATGGATGATTGAGCGACATCTCCCACTTTTTAGGGAAATACCCGATTTTATTTTTACACAAAAAGAAGCTGCCGCTCCATAGATGATTGCTCACCTATTTTGCAGCAGCCTCACTTATATATGAGTGAAAATCAGGCTACACAGGAATACATAAGCATATAGTGGCAGAAGCTTCCTCCCATTACAAAGAGATGGAAAATCTCATGTGAGCCGAAGTATTTATGCAGCTCATTAAATTTTTTTAATTTTAAAGCGTAGATAACGCCGCCTATAGTATAAATTATACCACCACAGAGCAGCCATAAAAATCCGCTTTTAGAAAGAGAGCTGATAATTCTGGAAATCATTAATATGCAGAGCCAGCCGAGTCCTATATAGATTGCGGATGAAAAAAATTTAGGGCAGTATACCCAGAAGGCTTTTATAAATATACCGGCAAGAGCAAGCCCCCAGACCAGTAAAAGCAGTATTTTTCCGGCACTTCCTCCAATTACCACAAGACATACCGGAGTGTAGGTGCCTGCTATAAATACAAAAATCATCATGTGGTCTACTTTCTTTAAAACAGTATTGACTTTAGGCGAAATATTAAAGGTATGATAGGTAGTGCTTGCGGCATATAAAAATATCATACTGCATATAAAGACCGAGAGGGTAATAACGGCAGTTAAGGTCACATGAGAGGAAACTGCTTTATATAAAAGCGGAACAGCCGCAATAAGTGCCGCTATCATTGCGACAAGGTGAGTAATTGCACTGCCCGGGTCTTTTAATCCGTGCTTTTTAAAATACTTTATCATATAAACTCCTTTCTGCATTATGAAATGATACAAATGTATACTACAGCTATATAAATTTACAGCAAGAGGGATATAAAAACCATATTATATAGTTTTTAAAACTATATAATATTTACAGAAAATATAATAACACTATAATCAAAATAAATCAATACCAAAATAATTATAAAACAGAGGTGGATATTGAAAATAATATTTGAAGATAATTATATAATGGCAGCTATAAAGCCGGCGGGGATGGAAGCGCAAGCCTCACGAGGGTTTGAGCCTGATATGGAGAGTGAACTTAAAAATTACCTCTCTGAAGCTGTTCAAAATCCCTATCTTGGCATAGTACACAGACTTGACAAGCCTGTTTCAGGAATTATGCTCTTTGCTAAAACAAAGGAAGCTGCGGGCAGGCTCAGTAAAAGCCTGGCTGAAGGAGAGATAAAAAAGCTATATCAGGCAGTGGTTTATGGAAAGCCGAAAGCTGAAAATGAGCTGCTGACAGACTATGTAAAAAAAGCGAAGGGGATTAATATTTCTTATATATGCGATAAGTCTGAAAAAGAAGCAAAAAAAGCCCTACTGTCATATAAGCTGATGAAATCCGCACTATATAAAACTACCGCAGTAAGCCTGCTTAATATAGAGCTTTTTACCGGCAGACATCATCAGATAAGACTTCAGCTCGCATACCATAGCCTGCCTATAATCGGGGACAGGAAATATGGCATCGGCAGTACGTCAAATAATAAGTCCGGCCTGATTATTACCGAGGAGATTGCTGAGCTTGAAAAATATAATATTGCCCTTGCCTGTATTAGTTTGATATTTAAACACCCCGTTACAGGAAAAAAGATAGAATTTAATACAGAAAATAAGGATGGGGTATGGGATTTGTTTTCGTGATATTCTTAAATGATAATTCTTTATTGTTATTCAATAAAAAACTATTGAAAAAGAATAAAATATATGCTATCCTCTGTATAAGTAATCTTATATGGAGGATTTTTTATGAGATGGAATAAAAGTAAGAGCATACTTTTATCTAAACTCTGCATAGTTGCATTTGCACTTGCAGGTATTATACTTATGTTTCTGGCACCTTGCGCAGTTAAAGGAGTAATGCTGAATCGGGGAGGGGAATATATAAATGCCGAAATTTATTTTTTAGCAAGCTTTTATACTCTGACAGCTCCGATGTTTACGGCACTGTTTTTTCTCTACAGGCTGCTTTGCAATATAAGTAAGGGTAGGGTCTTTGTAGAGGAGAATATACGATGTATGAGGATGCTGTCATGGGCATGCTACGGCGCTTCTTTTATATGTGTATTGTCCTGTCTGTACTATCTGCCGTATTTATTAATTGCTGTGGGTGCAGCCTTTATGGGCTTAATACTTAGAATTGTTAAAAATGTTTTTGCAGAAGCAGTGAATATTAAAGAGGAAAATGATTTTACAATATAATGGAGTAAGGATGATGATAATAGTTAATCTTGATGTGCAGATGGCAAAGAAAAAGATTTCTTCGGGTGAGCTGGCTCAGAAAATAGGCATAACACCGGCAAATCTTTCAGTGCTAAAAACCAATAAAGCCAAAGCGATACGTTTTTCAACTCTGGAAGCTATCTGTAAAACACTTAATTGCCAACCTGCGGATATACTTGAATATAGGGCTGAGGAGGATAAAAATGAATAATGAAATTAATCTGTCAACTGAAACTGCTGAACAAAATAAAAATAAGGCAATAGCTGAAATTGCTGAACAAAAGGAAAATAATGAAACAAATCAAGCTTCAAAAGTAAGTCTGCCGGTTAAACCGGTTAAGCCTTTGCCAGCTATGGATAGGGCTGATATAATAATGGCATTTGCCATGCTTTTTGCAGCCTATATCGGAACAGATGCCTTCGGCATATTTACAGGCTCTGAAAAGCTCGGCATAGGTGCAAGTGTGTTTGTATTTGTCTATACGGCAGCGCTTTATTTATATGCAAAGCTTAAAAATATTACCGTAAGCCGTGAGGGAATTTTTTGGACGGTGATTCTTCTGATTCTCGGCAGTTCATATACCTTTGTCTACAATGCCTCTATAGAATACTATATTAATGTGTTTGTTAGATTGCTTATGCTGTATATTGCGTTGAGCATTTATGGGGTCTTAATATCTAAAAATACCAGCGTATATATTTTTTATGATGGTTTAAATGCCTTGTTTGTTATACCCTTTTCCAATATAAAAAGGATATTTTCAGCATGGAAGGCAGTGTTTAAGAGTGATGGCGGCAAATCAAGGTACAGATATATAGCACAGGCGGTCTTAGGCGTTATAATAGGCTCCCCCTTTATATTTTTGATAATTGCGACCCTTGTCAATGCAGACGATAGATTTGCGGATATAATGAATAGTATACATCTTTTAGACATCAGCTCGGTAACGGATTTTATCGGGAAAATTATTTTTTCCCTGCCAGCGGCGATGTATTTTTTCGGATTGGCATACGGTGCTGCCAATAAAGTAAAAGCTGACGCTTTCAAGCTTGAAGTCTTGGAAAAGGATGGAGAAAACCTGCACATTATCCCCCGTGTAAGTATTTATTCAATATTTATCCTGGTAATTATTATTTATGTAATCTTTATAGGCATACAGGCAGGCTATTTCTTTGACGCTCTCAGAGGAATACTTCCTAAGGAATTTACCTATTCGGAATATGCGAGGCGAGGCTTTTTTGAGCTTATTACAGTATGCATTATTAATATATGCCTGATCTGCTTAGGCGATGTATTTATAAAAAGAAAAGCAGAAGAAAAAGACTTGGTACAATCGGCAATTATTATAACGATGTCTATATTTACATTGTTTTTAATAATAACGGCTTTGACAAAAATGTTTCTTTATATCAATGCTTACGGAATGACGCCTTTAAGAGTCGTGCCAAGTATATTTATGCTTTATCTGAGCTGTGTGTTTATTTTAATAATTATAGGCAGACTGAAAGGAATTAAGATTTTTGCAAAATGTATCTATATGGCAGGGATATTTATTGCACTGCTTTCAATTTCCAATATGGACGGAATCATAGCAGGCTATAATCTTAAGGCCTATCAGAGTAAAAAAATAAGAGATTACGGCAAAGACATATTGTATGATGGCGGATATGCCTCAATTCCTGAAATATATAGAGCTTGGCAAAGCAGCGACAGCAGAGAATTTAAAGAGGAAATGGAGGCTATTGCAACAGACATTGTCTTTTTCGGAAGCGGCGGAGACTTTCTTTACAGCGGAGAAGCTTATGAAAGCAGGGAGCCTCGTATGCATTATGATGCAGGAAATAAAAGCTATGCCTGTAGGGTGTTTTCTGAAAGCCCGCTTAAATATAAGAATTTAAGCAAATATAATGCTGAAAAATATGTTAATGAGATGCTTAAGTAATGCTGAGGAGGAGCTGTTCAGAGTGGCAGCTCCTTTTTCGTTGGAGCGGTTGGAGCGAGGAGATAAATACATTTTTGACCTTAAGATAATAATGTGATAAAATACTCTGAGTTAAATTACAGGTGTTTTTAAGAAAGGACAAGACTGATGAAAATATTGGTGACAGGAGCAAAGGGTCAGCTTGGAAGCGATTTGGTAAAAGAACTGCAAAAAAGAAATATAGAAGCTGTAGGGGTAGACCTGCAGGAGATGGATATAAGGTCGGAAAGCTCATGCCGGGAAGTAATAGAAACGGAACAGGCAAGGGCTCCGCTGGAAGCCGTAATCCACTGTGCCGCCTATACTGCGGTGGATAAGGCGGAGGATGAGCCTGAGCTGGTAAGGGAGGTAAATTCCAGGGGGACTGAAAATATTGCCAAGGTATGCCGGGATTTAAACATAAAAATGCTCTATATCAGCACTGATTATGTGTTTGACGGGGAGGGAAGCCGACCTTGGGAACCCGATGACCCGAGAAATCCCTTAAATGTATACGGGCAGACCAAGTATGAAGGGGAGCTTGCTGTAGAAAAATATTTAAAAAAATATTTTATCATCAGAATCTCATGGGTATTCGGTCTTAGAGGCAGCAATTTTATAAAAACTATGCTTAAGCTTGCCAAGGACAGGAAAGAGCTTAAGGTAGTGAATGACCAGACCGGCTCTCCCACCTATACTCCCGACCTTGCGGTATTGCTTGCGGATATGGCGGTTACAAATAAGTACGGCAGGTATCATGCAACAAATGAGGGGCTCTGCACCTGGTATGAATTTGCTTTGGAAATTTTTAAGCAGGCAGGCGTTAAGGAGATAAAGGTAATACCGGTTGCTTCAGGGGAATTTCCGGTAAAGGCAAAAAGACCGCATAATAGCCGAATGGACAAATCAAAGCTTGATGAAAAAGGATTTAAAAGGCTTCCGGTTTGGCAGGAGGCTTTAGAAAGGTATTTAAAGGAATTAAAAGAGCTTAATCAAAATTAGAAATTAGAAAGCAGAAAGGAAGAGCAATTAATTTATGGGAAAGTATTTCGGTACTGACGGCTTCAGAGGAGAAGCAAATAAGGACCTCACGGTAGAACAGGCATATAAGGTAGGCAGATTTATCGGACATTTTTATGGTAAAAATCCAAGAGATAAAAAAAGTTGCCGGGTAGTTATAGGGAAGGATACCAGACGCTCAAGCTATATGTTTGAATATGCACTTGTATCCGGGCTGACAGCCTCCGGGGCAGATGTGTACCTGCTCCACGTCACTACAACTCCAAGTGTTTCTTATGTGGTGAGAACAGAAGAATTTGACTGCGGGATAATGATAAGTGCAAGTCACAACCCTTACTATGACAACGGCATTAAGGTATTGAACGGCAGAGGAGAAAAGCTTGAGGATGAGGTAAGTGATAAAATCGAAGAATATCTTGACGGCAAATATGGGGACATAGGCTTTGCGCTTAGAGAAAACATAGGAAGGACCACAGATTATGCTGCAGGAAGAAACAGATATATAGGCTATCTTATCTCAGTGGCAACCAGGTCGTTTAAGGGCAGGAGGGTGGCTTTGGACTGTGCAAACGGCTCAGCCTCAGCAATTGCAAAAAACGTATTTGATGCACTTGGAGCTCAAACCTATGTAATAAACAATTCTCCTGACGGTATTAATATAAATGTCAACTGCGGCTCTACTCATATAGAGGGATTGTGCAGCTTTGTAAAGGAAAAGGGCTGTGATGTAGGCTTCGCCTATGACGGCGATGCTGACAGATGTCTGGCGGTAGATGAAGACGGAAATCTAGTTGACGGAGATAAGATAATGTATATCTGCGGAAAGTATATGAAGGAAATTTCATCTCTTCCAAATAACACGGTGGTGACAACTATAATGTCAAATCTTGGACTGTATAAGGCATTTGACAGAGAAGGAATAGCTTATGAAAAAACTGCGGTGGGAGATAGATTTGTATACGAAAATATGCAGGCTCACGGTCACTGCTTAGGAGGAGAGCAAAGCGGGCATATAATATTCAGCAAGCATGCGACTACAGGTGACGGGATCCTTACCTCACTTAAGGTTATGGAGGTGATGCTTGAGAAAAAGGAGAGTCTTAAAAAGCTTGCTTCAGAGGTGACAATCTATCCTCAGGTATTAAAAAATGTGAGAGTCAAGGATAAAAAGGCCGCTCAGGAGGATGAAAGGGTTAAAGCAAAAACGGAAGAAATTGCTCAAAGACTTGGAAACAACGGACGAATTTTAATGAGAGCAAGCGGAACCGAGCCTGTAATACGAGTTATGGTAGAAGCTGAAAGCGTTGAAATCTGTGAAGAGAGCGTGGATGAGGTTATTAAAGTAATATCAGAAAGAGGTCTTATTTTATAATGAATGTTACCTATGTGTCAAATGAGGCATACTCTCAATACTTAGGTGCAGGCTTATATTCGTTATATGATAATAACAAGGATGAAAAACAGTTAAATGTATATATAATATCTATAGGAATGCAAAAGGCATCTTTAAAAAAGCTTAAGGCGACTGCAAAGCTCTTTAACCGGGAAGTCAATATTATTGATTTTAATAATATTAAAGATAAATTAGGAGAAAAAATAAAAACCGGAAGATTTGACTCAAGCATTATGGGCAGGGTATTCTTAGGAGAGCTTTTGCCTGAAAAGGTAAAAAAAGTGATTTATCTCGACTGTGATACCATAGTGCTTGGCAGTCTGAGAAAGCTCTGGCAGCTTGCACTGTATTCCAATATAATGGCAGCAGTTCCAGAGCCTACAGTGAGTGCCGATATAAAGAAAGCGGCAGGGCTTTACAGAGATTATTTATACTATAATTCAGGAGTACTGCTGATAAATCTGGAATTATGGCGCCGGGAAAATATTAAAGAAAAGGTACTGGCTTATCATAAAAGCATAAGCAGGGCCTGCTTTTTCAATGACCAGGATGCCTTAAACGGAGTGCTTGCCTATAGGATAAAGCTGCTCCCTCCCAAGTACAATTTCTTTTCAAATTATAAATATTGGAATTATAAAGAGCTGGTAAAGGCTACTCCTAAATATGAGATAATTACCAGAAAAGAGTATGAGGCATCTAAAGTCCATCCTGTAATTCTTCATTTTGCAGGTGATGAAAGGCCTTGGAATAAGGGCTGCCTTAATTACTACAGGAGAGCCTATGATAAGTATGCAAAGCTTTCTATGTGGGAGGATAAAAGAGCCTCCGGAAAGAGAGTGTATATGTTTTTATATCATTTAATGAATCTTTCAACTATGTTTTGTCCCTGCCTGAGGCACAGACTTTCAGCCGAGTATTTAAAACATATAAAATCAGGAAAGCGGTATTGATTAAAAGAGGTTGAAATTATGAACAATACAGACATAGTTTGCATAATATTGAATTATAATGATGCTGATACAGCGGTGAAACAGGTTAAGAGAGTACAAAAATATAGGGCTGTAGATAAAATTATAATAGTTGATAATGCTTCAACTGATGATTCGCAGGCGAAGCTTGGCAGGCTTGCCGGAGGAAATACCTTGTTTTTAAGGTCAAAGAGAAACGGAGGCTATGGCAGCGGAAATAATATAGGCTTAAAGCATGCCTATAAGGTGCTGCATGCAAAATATGCCGTTATAGCTAATCCTGATACTGATTTTTTTGATGAGGATTTGGAATATATGAAGCAGATTCTTGAAAATAATCCGGACATTGCGGCACTGGCTCCTCTGCTTAAGGAAAGAGGAGGCTTTGGAGTGCCTCCTGCTTGGCCTTTAAGAGATTGGCTTCATGAATTATGTGCAGCCGGTCCCTTGGTAAGGAGGCTTTTTAAAAGAGTTCTGCAGTATCCGGCTGCTTATTATAAGAAAAATCTGAGCAGTAATGATTATAAAAAAAATCTGCTCTATGTAGATGTTCTGCCCGGAGCCTTACTGATGCTGAGGCTGGATGTAATCGACTCGCTCGGCGGATATGATGAGAGTATGTTTTTATACGGTGAAGAAAATGTAATTGCGTATAAATTAAAAAAAGCAAATTTCAAAACCGCTTTAATAACAAACAGATTTTATATACATAATGCTTCTACAAGCATTAAGAAGCGTTTTGACTCAATTTATAATCGGCAAAGGCTCAGAGAGATTTCAACCTTGTTTTATTTTAAGAATTATCTCCGTATAAATGCTTTGCAGTATGTTTTTTCAGTGCTCTTTTTTAAGATTATAGGGCTGGAAACTCTGATAGCGGAAAAGCTGATTTTCAGAAAAAAATGAATTTTAAAAAAACTATACATGGAAAGAATGATGTATGGCATTGATAGAAATACTGCTGGCTGCCTATATGGGCGAAAAGTATATAGGCATCCAGCTTGAATCAATATTTAAACAGAGCTTTAAGGATTTTACGATAACTGTTTCAGATGACGGCTCAAGCGATAAAACCATTGACATAGTTAATTCGTATATCAGACTTTATCCGGATAAGATAAGGCTGATAAGGAGAGTGCTGCCGACTAAAAGTGCAGGAGAAAATTTTTTTGAGCTTTTAGCCGCTGCTAAAAAAAATATAAAAAGTGATAATGAAAAGCGATATTTTATGCTTTCCGACCAGGATGATGTCTGGCATCCCGATAAAATAAAAAAAACCTATTTAAGAATGCAGGCTCTGGAAAAAAAATATTCAAGGGATATGCCCTGTCTGGTGCATACTAATCTGAGCCTTGTGGATGAAAAGCTTAATATAATCCATTTTGATATGGCAAGGTATATGGGGTTTAAGTCCGGCAATACTTCACTGAACCGGCTTTTAGTTGAAAATAATATTACAGGCAATACAGTTATGCTGAATGCGGCATTTTTAAATAATTATAAAAGACCTGGAATAAAAAAATATGTTATGCATGACTGGTGGCTTGCACTTAGTGCTGCCTGTATAGGGAAAATTTCCTATCTTGATGAAGCTCTTATTTTATACAGGCAGCATAGTAAAAATACGCTTGGTGCCAGAAATGCACTCTCATTTGAGGTGCTTAAGAAAAGAATCGGAAATAAAACGGCGGTGCAGGAAAATTACAGACTGATGTATGCACAGGCTGAAGAGCTTCTGAAAAAATATAATCCGGATGCCTCTAAAAAAAGACTGCTGAAGGAGTTTACAGGCATGCAGAAAAAAAACCGAGCTTATAAGATAGCGGCAATACTGAAAAACCGTTTTTGTAAAAGCGGTTTTATAACTACAGTAGGAGAAATGTTTAATATATAAAATGAAAGATACAGCAGATATAATTAATGGAGAAAAAATTAAGAGCAGCTTTTTCTGGAAAATTATGGAAAACGGAGGCTCTCAAGGCATTCAGTTCATAGTATCCATAATACTTGCAAGGCTTTTGTCACCGGCAGAATATGATGTACTTGCAATAATGCTGATATTTACAGGGATTGCAAATGTTTTAGTGCAAAACGGCTTTGCTACCGCTCTGATTCAGAAAAAAAATGCTGACGGATTGGACTTTTCTTCTGTATTTTATTTTAATTTATTCTTATCAATATTTGCATATATGGCGATATATCTGCTTGCCCCCTATATAGCCGGGTTTTATTCAAATCCCGACATAAAGCTGATGCTTAGGATAATAGGGGTAATCATTTTTTTCGGCTCGGTAATTTCGGTACAAAATGCTTATATATCAAAAAAGCTTGAATTTAAAGCCCTATTCATATCAACCTTTATCTCTGCAATAATTTCAGGAGCTGTCAGTATATATTTGGCTTATAAGAACTATGGAGTCTGGGCGCTGGTATGGCAGCAGATAAGCTATTACATCATACTGTGTGCGCTGCTTTTTATAAATATCAGCTGGAAGCCTGAAAAAAAATTTGATGTTTTAAGACTTTCATCAATGTTTAAATTTGGCTGGAAGATACTTGCAGCCTCACTGATAGACAATATATTTACAAATATGCACGGACTGGCAATAGGCAGAGTTTATGACCGGGGGACACTGGGAAATTTCAACCGAGGAGAACAGTTCCCTAAAATAGTGGTGCTTAATCTTTCGGCAGCACTGCAGTCGGTGCTTCTTCCGGTAATGTCGCACAGTCAGGAGGATAAAGAGCACATAAAGGAGCTTTTAAAATCTTCCGTAATGCTGGGTACTTATATATTTATGCCTATGATGGCAGGGATGGCGGCTTCTGCCGATAATATAGTACTCTTTCTTTTAGGCAGGCAGTGGACAGGCTCAATTCCGTTTTTAAGGCTTATGTGTGCCGCTTATGTGTTCTGGCCGGTGCATATAGCCAATCTTCAAGCCATAAACGCACTGGGAAGAAGTGATATTTTTTTAAGGCTTGAGATTATTAAAAAAGCGGCGGGGATTATAGTTTTAATTATAGGACTCAGATATAATGCAGTAATCTTTGTAGCCTTTAAGGTGTTGGCAGATTTTATATCAATGTTTATAAATGCGGCTCCAAATAAAAAAATATTTGATTATGGCATAAAAAATCAGTGTCTGGATTTGCTGCCTAATATTATAACAGCGCTTATAATGGGAGCGGCAGTATATGCAGCGGGCAGAGCGGCAGACTGTTCACCTGCTTTGAATCTGCTGGTACAGCTTCTGGTCGGAATTACAGTATATGGGGCTTTATCGGCAGTATCAAAAAATAAGAGCTTTTATCGGCTTTTGAGGCTGATAAAGTAAGGCGTAAAACAGCCGCTCCATAATTTTTGAAAGGTTTTATAATGAAAAAGATATTTGTTACCAAATCAACCCTGCCTCCTATGGAGGAATATGTAGAGCTGCTTAAGGGGATATGGAGCAGTGCCTGGCTTACCAATATGGGGCAGTATCATAATGAGCTTGAAGCGCTTTTAAGCCGTTGCTTCGAATCTGAAAATGTGTCTTTATTTGCCAATGGTCATCTTGCTCTTGAAATGCTCCTTGAAGCGTTTGAACTTAAAGGTGAGGTTATAACTACACCTTTTTCTTTTGCTTCGACTACTCATGCTATAGTCAGACGGGGGCTTACACCTGTATTTTGCGATATAAGAATTGATGATTATACCTTGGACGCTTCAAAGCTGAAGGCTCTGATAAATAAAAACACCTGTGCAGTTTTGCCGGTGCATGTATATGGCAATATATGTGATATTTCAGGGCTGGAGGCTCTGTGCAGAAAATATAATTTAAAGCTTATATTTGATGCGGCTCATGCCTTTTATGAAGAAATTACTCTGCCAGGCGTTGACTCTGAAGCAGGAAGAAGCGTAGCTGCTTATGGAGATGCTTCAATGTTCAGCTTTCATGCCACCAAGGTATTTAATACCATAGAGGGAGGAGCGGCAGCCTGCAGGGATTTAAGCATAAAGGAAAAACTTGACAAGATTAAAAATTTTGGAATAATAGATAAGGAAAATATTGTCTGTACAGGCGGAAATGCCAAGATGAATGAATTTCAGGCAGCTATGGGGCTCTGCAATTTAAAGCATATTGAAGAAATGATTGCTTTAAGAAAAAACATAGCTCAAAGATATATTGAGAGATTAAGCGGCATCAGAGGAATAGTTTTAAATGAATATAAAGACAATATAAAATATAACTACGCTTATATGCCTGTACGTATAGACACTGAGGAGGCGAAGGCTTCAAGAGATGTAATTTATAAAGCTCTCGCTGAACAGGGAATTTATGCAAGAAAATATTTTTATCCCTGTATAAATGAATATAATTGCTATAGAAAATTGCATTCAGAGCAGGCTACACCTGTAGCAGCAAGGGTATCAAGGCAAATTCTTACTCTGCCTATATATCCGCAGCTTGCTCTGGAGGATGTGGATAAAATCTGTGATATAATAACTGCCCAGCTGTCTTTATAGGCTATAAGCTGCTGAAATGGCAAAATCAAAAATTTTTACTCAAAAAAAGGAAAGGCTTAAGTTTTATGAATATACTATTTACTTCAGTGGGAAGAAGAGCATATCTGCTAAGGTATTTTAAAGAGGCTGCAAAGGGAGCGGGTAAAATATATGCTGTTAATTCTACTGAGCTGTCTACCGGAATGGCACAGGCAGACGAGGCATTTGTAAGCCCTGTAATCTACAGCAGAGAGTATGTGCCGTTTTTAGCAGAGCTATGTGAAAAAAAAGCTATAGATTTGCTTATACCGCTTTTTGATGTTGATTTGCCTGTACTTGCGGCAGCTAAGGCAAGCTTTAAAAGAACCTTTTTAGCGGTTTCGGAGCCTGATTTTGTCAATGCCTGTAATGATAAACTTAAGATGAATGAGTTTCTTTCGTCAGCAGGACTTGATATAATTGAGACCTTTACGGCTTATGAGAATAACAGAGCATATTTTGAAAAGGAGTTTGAAGCCGGCAGCAAATTTATAATTAAGCCGAGGTGGGGAATGGGCTCGCTCGGAATTTACCAGGCGGATAACCTTGATGAGCTGAGATGCTTTTATAATAAGGCGAATAAGGACATAGCCTCCTCTTATTTAAAATATGAAGCTGAAAATGATAGAGAAAGAGCGGTTATCATACAAAAGAAGATAAGAGGTACTGAATACGGCATAGATATAATAAATGATTTTAAAGGAAATTTTGTAACTGCGGTAATTAAAGAAAAGCTTGCAATGAGAGCGGGCGAAACAGATATATCCAAGGTGGTGGAGCAGGCACAGCTTTATGAAACTGCTAAAACTATAGCTTTAAAGAGCCGGCATATAGGAAATCTTGATATGGATATCATCCTTAATGAAAACGGAGCTTATGTGATAGATATGAATGCAAGATTTGGAGGAGGCTATCCGTTTTCACATGCAGCAGGGATAAATCTGCCTAAGGCAATGCTCTTATGGTGCATTAATCAGGAGGCTCCTGCTGAATATTTTAAAGCGGCTGCAGGGCGGGTATATGCTAAGGACATAGAATTAATGAGGCTTGAATAATGGAAATAATAGGCAGGCTTATGCTTGGCAATAGCAAGAATTTAGAGGCGGGAAATTCCGAAAATCAGGATTTTGAAAAAAGAAATCTGATATGGAATATGCTTGGAAGCGGAGTTTATGCCGTAACAAGCATGCTGCTTGGAGTTATAGCTACAAGGCTGCTTGGAAAGGAAGAGGGAGGTATAATATTTTTTGCTTTTTCAACTCTGGGGCAGCAGCTGTATATAGTTTCATACTTCGGAATGAGACCTGTACAGATGACGGATATGGCATTTTCATATACCTTTGGCGATTATCTTAAATTCAGAAAGATTACCGCCGCTTTTGCCCTTTTTGGAGGAGTGTTATATGCTCTGATATTTGCAAAGGATGTTTATAAAGCCTGTATATGGCTTGCTATGGTAGTCTATAAGGTGTGTGACGGAGTGGCGGACTGCTATGAAACGGAATACCAGAGGCAGGGCAGGCTGTATATGACCGGAAAATCCAGCTTGTTAAGAACGGTATTTTCTGTTTTGATATTTGTCACAGCGATTTTTTTGACTAAGAGTGCATTGTACAGCAGCTTGGCATTTCTGACGTCAGGCTTTGCTTCGGTGTATATATTTGCAATAGCTCCGCTTAAGCTTATAAAAGGGGTTGATTACAGTGTAAAAAAGGGCAGTGCAGCCAGGCTTTTTAATATCAGCAGGCTTTTATTTATATCCTCATTTGTTGACATATATGTGTTTGCAGCTGCAAAATATGCGGTTAATTCGGTACTTGGAGATGAGGCGAATGCCTATTTCAGCACTCTTTTTATACCGACCTCAATTATAAATCTGATGGCAGGCTTTATAATAAGACCTGCACTTACTATGCTGAGCATAAATTATGAAAGAGGAGAGATAAAGCTTTTTAATAAGAGAATATTAAAAATAAGCAGCTATATAGGCGTATTTACCGCCTTTGGAATTATAGCGGCAAAAATTGCGGGGATAAGGGTACTGTCAGTGCTTCTGGGAAACACGGTTGCCGAGCTTAAGCAATACGAAGCCTCTTTTTTAGTTTTAATTCTCGGCGGAGGATTTTATGCACTGCTTAATTTATTTTACTATGTGCTTGTAATTATAAAAGAGAGAAATGCTATTTTTGCAGTTTATCTTTTGGCAGGAATCACTGCATACTTTATTTCTGAAAGAATGGTAAAAAGCCGAGGGATAGAGGGTGCAGCTGTGGCTTACCTCATATTGATGATTTTAGTAAGCCTTATGTTTATAGCGGTATTTTTAAAAAAGCTGATTTTGATAAGAAAAACCAAAGGGGGGATTTAAGATGACTGGAAAAAGTGTTGATATTATAATACCTTCATATAAGCCTGACGGACGCTTTATAGGTCTTTTAAAAAGACTGCTGCTTCAAAGTATAAAGCCTGAAAGCATTATTATAATAAACACGGAAGAAAGTGAATGGGAAGCCTTAGGCTTTGGCGATATAATATCAAAATCAGAAAAGCTTTCAAAGCTCTGCAAGATAAAGCATATCACCAAGGAAGAATTTGACCATGGGAAAAGCAGGAATCTTGGGGTTTCCCTGTCGAAATCGGAGTTATTTATTTGTATGACCCAGGATGCCCTTCCCTTTGATAAATATTTTATAGAAAAGCTTATAAAACCCTTTAGTAAAGACATCAAGCTGGTTTATGCAAGACAGCTTCCCTATAAGGATGCCGGATTAATAGAAAAATTTACCAGAAATTATAATTATCCTGAAGCCTCTTATATAAAATCTGCTGCCGACCGTGATAAGTATGGGATAAAGCTTTATTTTGCTTCCAATGTATGTGCCGCTTTTGACAGAAAGTGCTTTGATGAGCTGGGAGGCTTTCCTGAAGGAGTGATATTGAATGAGGATATGATTTATGCTTCAAAGCTTATTAAAGCCGGCAAATCTATTTGCTATAATGCAGAGGCTAAGGTCTATCATTCACATGAGTATTCAGGTTGTATGCAGTTTAAAAGAAATTTTGATATAGGAGCCTCACAGACTGATTACAGTGAAATATTTTCAGAGTTTAAAAGCGAGGGAGAGGGAATAAGGCTTGTTAAGGAAACTGCGGCTTATTTAGTAAAGAATCAGGCAGCTCATCTTTTACCTAAGCTTTTTTGCATAAGCTTTTGCAAATATGCGGGCTATCTGGCAGGGAAAAGATATAAAAAACTTCCGCTTCCTGTAGTAAAATTATGCAGCTCAAATAAAGCTTTCTGGAAAAATGATAAAGAATAAGACTGTGAGGGCAAGATGAAGGAAGTTATACTGATTATTCCGGCATATAATGAAGAAAAAAATATAGCTTTAGTAGTTGATGAGCTGATAGAAAATTATCCTGAGCTTGATTATGTAGTAATTGATGACGGCTCTGCCGATGATACCAGAAAAATTTGTGAAGCCAAGGGATATAATATGATAAGCCTGGCAGTAAATTTAGGGCTTGCAGGTGCTTTTCAGACAGGAATGAGATACGCTTATGAAAGGGGATATTTATATGCGGTGCAGTTTGACGGTGACAACCAGCACAGTGCGGAATATGTAGAGCTTATGAAAGAGGAAATTAACAGAGGGGCTGATATAGTTATTGCTTCCAGATTCCTTGAAAAAAAGAAACCCTTAACCTTAAGGATGCTCGGCAGCAGACTGATAGCACTGGCAATAAGGCTGACCACAGGAGTCAAGCTTACAGACCCTACTTCAGGTATGAGAATGTACAGCTCAAAGGCAATAGAGGAGTTTGCACTCAGCATTAACTATGCTCCTGAGCCGGATACGGTATCTTATCTTATCAAACAGGGAATAAGGGTAAGTGAGGTGCAGGCGGGAATGAGAGAAAGAAGCGGCGGTGAAAGCTATCTTACACCGGTAAGCTCAATTAAATACATGACAAGAATGCTTATATCAATTATATTTATTCAGAATTTCAGGAAAAGGAATTCTAAGTATTTAAGGTAGCGGAGACAGGAATTAAGGAGGAAATATGACTTTCATATTAAGGATATTGCTTATAACAGGCTCAGTATTGGCAGCAGTATCGGTACTGCGCAGAGTAAGACGTGCCAAGCTTCAGATTGAAGATGCGGTATTTTGGGTATGCTTTTCTCTTGCTCTGATAATTATAGCAGTATTTCCGAATATAATTTATTTTTTATCGGAAATAAGCGGAACACAATCTCCGGCAAACATGCTTTATCTTATAATAATTGCAGTCCTGATAATTAAAATTTTTTCAATGAGTCTTCAGATTTCACTGCTTAACAGCAAGCTTACCAAGCTTGTACAAAATGAAGCCCTTAAAGAAGCTTGTAAAGAGGAAAAGGACAATAAAGGCAATCCGAAAAGCTGACCTTATTAAAAAACCTCCCCAAAATAAAAAAGGAATAAAATGAAAATAGAGCTGATTAAAAACAGACTGATCAAACCGAGGGTTATAACTGCTTTAATTTTTATAATATTTACAGGTATTCATTATACTGAAGTTAAACTGGTAGCTGAGCAAAGCGGGGACGGCTTTTTAAAGCCGGCTTATCTTTGCCTGGCTTTGCTGATGCTGTTTACCGTAATAGGCTCAGCCTATCTGCTGGACCAAGCAAAGGCGGATAAGCTGCCGCTTTGCAGGAGTTTTGCAGCTTCAGCTCTTTTGCTCGGCATCGGCTATATGTATGTCTTTCAGGGGCTTAGCGCACCGGACGAAATCAGTCATTATATAAGTGCCTATAAGCTGTCTTCACAATGGCTGGGAGCCGAAGCAACTGTAGAGGACGGACATGTAATAGTAAGAGAGCAGGATTATTTTCTGGGAGATTTAAATGATGAGGCGGGCAAAACGGGCGCTGCCAGAATTTTGGGAGAAGACCTTGGAGAAAATGATTTTAGAATTATAAAAAACTGGAACAGGCTCTACCCTTTTAAAAACAGTGAGGTTATGAGAATATCGCTTTATCCTCCGGTTAATACAACTCCTCTTGTATACATTCCCCAGGCTTTCGGAATTACGCTTGCCAGACTTTTAGGCTTTAATTCAATAGCTATGCTTAATTTCGGCAAGTTTTTTAATCTGCTGATTTATATAATTATTATGTCTTATGCCATAAGCTTAATGCCGTTTTCAGAGAAAGCTTTATATGGTGCGGCACTGCTGCCTATGAGTCTTCATCTTGCAGCCTCAATGTCCTATGATGCAATGCTTCTGTCAGTTACAGCCTGTTTTTTTGCAAAAATATTAAATCTGGCTGCTTATAATCAAGCTCCAGCTAAAAAAATAGAGTTTAAAGACATAGCCTTTTTAGCTGTACTTACAGCAGTGTTTGCACCCTGCAAGATTATTTATTCTCCTCTGATTTTAGCTTATTTTATTATTCCGGCTAAAAATTTTAAAAATAAAAAATACTGTGCTGCCGGTTTTATAATACTTTCAGCTGCTCTTATAATATCAATGATGCTAATCAACTCTGTCGTAATAAAAAATTATGCGGAAGCAAAAGTCAGCACCGTAGGCTGGAATGCTGAAGCAGGCTTTACATTTGCCGAGCTGCTGCACAGACCCTTTTTTACTCTGAGCATGCTCTATAAAACTGTATTATTGCAGCTGGATTACTATCATTTTACTATGATAGGAGCCTATCTTGGGAATATAAATAAGGTGCTGAATATTCCCTATTTGGCTGTAATTTTATTTACTCTGGGATTACTGATACTGGCTCTGCCCGAGCTTGAAAAAAAAGAAAGCTTTAAGCTCAGCATTGGAAAAAGGCTGCTGTTGTTATTTATAATTATGGCAGTTTCCGGAGGGGCGCTGCTCTCAATGTTTATAGCTTGGACTCCGAGGTCGGCAATGGTAATAAGCGGAGTACAGGGCAGGTATTTTCTCCCGGTGCTGGTTCCGGCACTGCTGTTAATAGACAATTCTTTTATAGTCTGCCGCTCAGACAGGAGCAATACGGTGCTTTGCACTTTTATCTGGCTTAACGCCTATTCTCTCATAAGGCTGTTTGCCCTGGTATGTCTGAGGGTAGATTTGCCCTAGAATCAGAATATTGATAAACAGCGGGCTGGAGCTTATTTAAGCTCCAGCCCGCTGTGGTAGGAATAGTTGCCGAGCTCTTTAAGAAGCCTGTGAAAATCGTGCTTTTTAATCTCATCAATATTTTTTATATCTTCATTTAAAAGATAGAAAATCTTATGGCATTGCTTCAGTGAGAGATTAAAAAGCTCAGGAAAGCTCTGGTTTGAGGCAAGGCTCTTATCCCAAGGGTTCAGCCAGACCTCATGCTCAAGGTTGAGACTCTGCCTGTAATCTTCTACATAATCACTCACTATCTTATGTGCAGCGATAGGACTTTTTAAAAACATATTTTCCAGCTTTTCGATACCGTGCTTTTTTTTGCCGGTAGGGTCGGCAAGTGTTTTACAGCCGAAGCGCAGGGCGAAGATGGAGCGGTGTATAACGCCCGGAGTTACCTGAAAATTATTTTTATAAGAAAGCGGGTAAAAGGTTATATTGATAATTTTTGATAAGAAATCCGATATGAACTGTGTTTCAAAACCGTTTAAGCAGATGGTGGCTGCCTGGTTAAATTCAGAGGGCTTCTTTTTTTTATATTTTTTCAGCATAATTGCATCAATATCATTTTCAAGCTTGGCATGAAGACCGTGCGTATAATTGCTCGGTGCTTCCGGACTATGTCCTATCCTGCCGTATACAAAGGGATGGCAGATATAATCACCTATGTAATGGGTCATAAAGCCGGCTATATAGCTTATAGCCTGCTCCATTTTCTGACGTGAATCCATCCTGCTTATCTCGTCAATGGCATTTGCAAAGAAGCTGTTTGCGTGAGCCTCATGCATATAGGAGCCTATATTCCTGTAATCCCGGTGCCGCACGATAGGAACGTTGTAAAAAAACATATCAGGACCCTGAACTCCAAGCTGGTAGAGCCAGCGGTATTTAGCTATTATAAATTTAAGTCTTCCCGGTGCAAGGGCTTGGTAAGCCTTTACTCCAAGTATATAATGTGTTGTAAAGCCAGGCATTTTATCTCCTTAACTGCTTTACAGTTTATGCAAAGCGAATTTTAATCCAATTAAAAATTTTGTTTATATTTGTTATAATAGCATTAAAATGTGTATTTGTTAAGAGCTTTTATTTAGTAGTTCCTAACTCAAGGCTTATAAGGGATAATTCTTGTTTAATAAATATCATATAAAAAATTCCGGCTATATATCGCCAAAATTCAAACTTTGTGGTATAGTGCTGTTTGGATTTTTTTGCTTTTCAGATGGAGGATTTTATTATGTTAAAGAAGATTATAAATAACACAATGGTGAAGGACATTGTGGCAATAGTGATAGGCTGTATAATCACTGCTTTTGCAATTAACAATATACTTGTTCCCAATGCCCTTTCGACAAGCGGAATTACGGGACTTGCACTTATAGCTCAGAAATACACGGGAATTAATTATACTTATATGTACTATGTATTCAGTATTATAATATTGATTAGCTCACTGATATTTTTAGGCAAAAAGGATTTTTTAAAAATCCTCTTTGTGTCTATATTTTATCCTACTCTGCTCTTATGCATGAACAGTATAGGCTCTATAAGAGATTTTGTATTTGTGAGAGGTGAAATGTTTTTGGTCTGCATATATTTTTCAATATTTTACGGAGTGGGAGCAGGACTTGTGCTAAGGCGCGGATATAGCTTTGGAGGTACTGATTCTATCGCAAAGATTTTAAATAAAAGAATATTGAAAAATGTGAGTGTAAGCAGGATACTGCTTGTGATTGACGGCATTGTAATAATACTGCAGGGCTTTGTATTCGGCAAAGACATAGCACTGTATGCACTGGTAAACCATGTAATCTATATCTATGTTATGGACTATATTTTATTTGGCTTCAGGTCCAAGCTCTACAAGGTGTCTATAATAAGCCATAATCACAGAGAAATTGCGGAATTTATAATACATGAGCTTAATCGCGGCGTGACTATTCACGATATAGTAGGAGCCTATACAAACGAGAAAAAGAAGATGATTACCTGTATATGTACTCCCAACCAGTCTGCTATAATAAGAAGATTTCTGGCAGAGCATTATCCGGATGTATTTATGGAGGTTGCTCCCATAGTCAGTGTATATGCCATAGGAAACAGGTTTAAGAAGCTGGACGAGCTTGACCAGTAAATAATTGCTTGCACTTAAAGAATTACTGTGTTATACTGGTTTAGCTTTTTAAAACAAGTGGACTGCAATCCTATTAATATTCAGAAAATGGGAATACAATTTAAATAATAGAGGAGAATGAAGATGAAAAAAGGAATACACCCAAATTATTATCAGGCTACAGTAACCTGTAACTGTGGAAATACATTTGTGACAGGTTCTACTAAAGAATCTCTCCACGTGGAGATTTGCTCAAAGTGCCATTCATTTTATACAGGACAGCAAAAGACGGCTGCCGCTCGTGGACGTATTGATAAGTTCAATCGTAAGTACGGTGTTAAATCAGAATAGGTTTTGTAAAATTTACGGGGTTGAGCATACTTTATGACTCAACTCTTTTTATATATAAATTAAAGAGGTGATTAAAATTGAAATATTCAGGGATTGGTGGTCAGGCTGTAATAGAGGGAATAATGATGAGAAACGGCAGTGATTACGCTACTGCCGTGAGAAAGCCTGATGGAGGCATAGCTGTAAAAAAAGAAGTTTATACCAGTTTATTGGCAAAATATCCTGTTCTCAGGCTTATGTTTATAAGAGGAATATTTGCATTTGCGGATTCTATGACAATTGGCATGAGGTCACTTTCATACTCGGCAAGCTTTTTTGAAGATGATGAAGACAGCGAGCCTTCTAAGCTTGAGCTCTTTCTTGATAAAATATTCGGAAAACAGGCTGAAACCGTAATTATGGCAGCCGGCACCGCTTTTTCAATTTTGGCAGCGGTGGGCATGTTTCTTCTGCTTCCGGCATTTCTGGGCGGGCTAATAAGAAAAGTTTACGGCAATTATTATATTGCAGCTTTTTTAGAGGGAGTTATCAGAATTGCAATATTTGTTCTCTATATTAAGCTTATATCAAGATTTGAGGACATAAGACGAACCTTTATGTATCATGGAGCGGAGCATAAGTGTATTAACTGTGTTGAGAACGGACTGGAATTAACTGTGGAAAATGTCATGAAATCCTCCAGAGAACATAAAAGATGTGGTACAAGCTTTATCATTATAGTTATGCTGATCAGCATAGTGTTTTTTATGGCTATAAAGGTAGATACGGTAGCACTGAGAATACTGACCAGAGTGCTGCTTATACCAGTGATAGCCGGAGTAAGCTTTGAGTTTTTAAGTCTTGCCGGCAGAAGCGATGCCTGGCTGGTAAATATTTTAAGCAGACCCGGAATGTGGATGCAGGCACTTACGGTGAAAGAGCCTACAAGTGATATGGTTGAAGTGGCTATATCTGCGGTGGAGGCAGTTTTTGACTGGAAAAAATATTTGAGAGAGAATTTCGGCAAAGAGATATAAATAGAAAATGACGGAAGAGATTACTTATGCAGGATTATATGACAAGGGGAAGGCAGAGCTTTTACTAGCAGGGATAGAAAATGCTGATTTTGATGCGAGAGCTTTGTTGCTTTATACTTTTAACCTAAATTTGAATGACTTTTATCTTGAGGGCAGAATTAAGATTCCTCGTGATAAAGACGATAAAATAAAAAGCTATAAAAATTATATAAAAAAAAGAGCTTCTCATATTCCTTTGCAGTATATTACAGGCTTTCAAAATTTTTGCGGCATGGAGTTTTTAGTTAATGAAGCGGTGCTGATACCGAGGCAGGATACCGAGGTTTTAGTTGAAGCTGTTTTAAAAAAAGAAGCCGGCTGTAAAAATTCTGAAAATAAAAAAAGGCTGCTGGATGTCTGCACCGGTTCAGGAGCTATAGCGATAGCTTTGAAAAAGCTTGGTGAGTTTGAAAGAATATGTGCTTTGGATATATCAAAAGAAGCGCTTAAAGTGGCAAAAAAAAATGCAGAGCTTAATAACGCTGAAATCAGCTTTATAGAAAGTGATATGTTTAAAAATCTTAAGCTCCCTTATAAATTTGATGTGATAGTAAGCAATCCGCCTTATATAAAGAGTGCGGATATAGCAACCCTTATGCCTGAGGTGGCAAAGCATGAGCCTTTGCAGGCACTGGACGGAGACTGGGATGGTCTTTATTTTTACAGAATCCTGGCAAAAGAAGCCGGAAACTACCTTGCAGCGGGCGGCAGAGTTTATCTTGAGATAGGCTCATGGCAGGCGGCGGAGGTTAAGCTTATATTTCAAGAGCGTGGATTTGAAAATATAGAGGTGGAAAAAGACTTGGCTGGGCTTGACAGAGTTATGTATATGACAAAATCTCAGGCAGCTGTTAAAATAAGTTGTATTTAGTAGAAAGAGGTATCGGAATGTTTGATAATTTAGAAGATATACTTGTCCATTATGAAGAAGTTATGGCAGAGCTTGCAAACCCTGAAATTGCAGGCAATCAGGAGAGATTCAGAAAGCTTATGAAGGAGCAGTCTGATTTGCTTCCGCTGGTAAATACCTATAATGATTACAAACTGACTATAAAAAATCAAAATGAGGCTTTATCCATATTGGATACTGAAAGCGATGAGGAGATGAGAGAATTTGCCAAAGAAGAGCTGACACAGGCTAAAAAAAGAGAAACTGAGCTTGAACAGGAGCTTAAAATTCTGCTGCTGCCTAAAGACCCAAATGACGATAAAAACATTATGCTTGAGATAAGGGCAGGAGCAGGCGGAGATGAAGCGGCACTTTTTGCAGCGGAGCTTTACAGAATGTATATACATTATGCCGAAAGCTTGAACTGGAAAACTGAAATAATCAGCTTGAGTGAAAACGGAATAGGCGGATTCAAGGAAGTAGTTGCTATGATAAGCGGCAAGGGTGCTTATTCAAAGCTTAAGTACGAATCCGGAGTTCACAGAGTGCAGAGAGTACCTGAAACTGAATCCGGAGGAAGAATACATACTTCAACTGCTTCTGTAGCCGTAATGCCTGAAGCGGAGGAGGTTGATATACAGATAGACATGAATGATATACGTATAGATGTAATGCGTGCTTCCGGAAATGGAGGTCAGTGCGTAAATACTACAGATTCGGCAGTTCGCCTTACGCACCATCCTACAGGTATAGTTATATATTCACAAACTGAGAAGTCACAGCTTCAAAATAAAGAAAAGGCCTTCGCCTTATTAAGAACCAAGCTGTATGAGCTGGAGCTGGAAAGGAAGCAGTCGGAGGAATCGGAGGCGAGGAGAAGCCAGATAGGTACAGGCGACAGGTCTGAAAAGATAAGAACCTATAATTTCCCTCAAGGCAGAGTGACTGACCATAGAATAAATCTCACATTGTATAAGCTTGACAAGATAATGAACGGGGATATACAGGAAATCATAGATGCTTGTACAGCAGCAGACCAGAGTGCAAAGCTCAGCAAGCTGGCTCAGGTGTAAGTTGAAGAAAGCCTGAAAAAACAGGGTTTCATATCTTTTTACTGCTGTTTGTACCTTTTTCACTGCTGTTTATACCTTTAAGCACAAAAATTATAAAAATGGTATATAATGTACACAGTTAGAAAAACGAAACAGCTTAGGCAGAGCTGTTGAGATAGTGTTAATATAGAGTGCAGGATGCTGGTTGTTTTTTGAATAAATGGAGCAGGTTATAAAGTTAGGGTTTTATGTTTGTTTGGAGGAGATTAGGCAGAGTAAAATAGGAGCAGGATGTACGAGGTTGGAGGTGGTTAAACAGAGTCGGACAGGGTTGGAATGATAATAGGATGTTAGAGATGGTTAGTGTTTAGAGTTGATACTTGTTAGAGAGATTAGTTAGAGTCGGTATCGGTCAGAGCAGGTTGTTGGGAGCTGGAGTTAATTAGGCTGGTGTTGGAGCTGATAAGAAGTTAGAGGTGATTGGTGTTAGAGAAGATAAAGTGTTAGAAGTGATTGATGTTAGAGCGATGAGTTAGAGTTGGTTGGAATGTTAGAGGAAGTGGTTGGAAAAATTAGTTAGAGTAGATTAATTGTTGGAAGTGATAAACTGTGAGAGCAGGTTTAGAGTAATATCGGAAAAATTAAAGTAGGGACAGAGCATTCCGAACTTATATGCCTGCGGATGTTGTATAAAGCAGGAAGCTGGGGCTTTTAGCAAGCCAGAGCGGCTCACAATATAGATGTGCTGTCTGAGAGGAGTTCAGGATATTTAAAATATTTCTGAACTTTTTCTTTACAAAAATACTTTAGTATGCTACCATAGTAAAGCAAATGATTATAAAAATAAAATATTCGGAGGAATTATGAAAATGAAAGCTAGAATTAAAAAAATATCGGTATTATGTGTAGTGGCTCTAACTGTGGGCATACTCTCAGGCTGTTCAGGGAACTCTGCTACAAGCACTACAGCAGAGAATACTTCGGCAAAGGCTGCTTCCGATAAAGAAAGCGCTGCTTCAAAAGCCGATGATAAGCAGACTGAAGCTGCAAAGCAAAAAAATAAAGGCTCAAAGGATTCTGATGCAAAATTTACGGTGGGCTTTGATAAAGACTTTCCGCCTATGGGCTTCGTGGGAGATAGCGGAGAATATGAAGGATTTGACCTTGAGCTTGCTAAAGAAGCTGCAAAAAGACTTAATATGGAAGTAGTTTATCAGCCTATAGCCTGGGAAGCTAAAGAGCTTGAAATAGAAAACGGCAATATAGACTGTATATGGAACGGCTTTACTATGAACGGCAGAGAAGAGGCTTATACCTGGTCACAGCCTTATATGGAAAATTCTCAGGTATTCGTTGTAAAAAAAGACTCAGGCATAAAGGACATTGCAGGCCTTAAGGGTAAAAACGTAGAGGTTCAGGTGGATTCTTCAGCGGATGCAGCTTTAAAGGAAAAGTCTGAAATAGCAGAAACCTTTGGCAGCCTTGTCACTACTGCTGATTACAACACTGCATTTATGGATTTGGAGATGGGCTCAACAGATGCGGTAGCTATGGACATCGTGGTTGCGGGTTATCAGATAGAAAAGAGAAATAATGATGACTTTATAATACTTGATGAAAAGCTTTCCGGAGAAAAATACGGAGTAGGCTTTAAAAAAGGAAATACCGAGCTGAGGGATAAGGTGGACAAGGTACTTAAAGAGATGGCGCAGGACGGTACACTTAAGCAAATCTCAGAAAAATGGTTCGGCAGAGATGTTACTATTATAAAATAGGAAGACGGTTGTAAGGTTATGAGTTTATCAGATATTTTGATTCAGCTTTTAAAGGGAATGGGAATAAGTGTATATATTTTTGCAGTTACACTGATATTTTCACTTCCTCTCGGGCTTTTAACTGCCTTTGGCAGAATGAATAAAAATATTATAGTTTCATCAGTATTTAAGCTCTATATATCAATTATGAGGGGAACCCCTCTTACACTCCAGCTGCTGGTAGTGTATTTTGGACCTTATTATATTGCCGGGATTAAAACTCCCGGCAATTACAGGTTATATGCTGTAATGATAGGTTTTATAATAAATTATGCAGCTTATTTTGCTGAAATCTATAGAAGCGGTTTTCAGTCTATGCCCAAGGGGCAGTACGAAGCAGCTAAAATCCTTGGATATTCAAAACCGCAGACTTTTTTTGTAATAATACTTCCTCAGGTTATAAAGCGCATACTTCCCTCTATAACTAATGAGGTTATTACACTTATCAAAGATACTTCACTGGCATTTACAATCTCGGTAGCGGAAATGTTCTCTACCGCTAAAGCACTTGCGAGTGCCCAGGCAAGCATGCTCCCTTTTGTAATAGCAGGAGCTTTATATTATGTATTTAATTTTGCAGTGGCGTATATTATGGAATTTGTGGAAAAGCGTATGGAATACTATAAGGAATAATAGATGGAGTTTTGAGATGTGTATTTTAGAAATGAGGGATATTAAAAAAAGGTTTGAGCAAAGTGAAGTGCTTAAGGGGGTTTCTTTAAAGGTAAATAAAGGCGAAATACTGTCTGTTATAGGCCCTTCAGGCTCGGGAAAATCAACTCTTTTAAGATGTGCTACTATGCTTGAATCTATAGATGAAGGTGAGATAAAGTATCTTGGAGAGGTATTTATCTCGGCACGGGCTCAGGGGGTTCATATTAATTCAAAGCAGCTTAAGAAATCAAATGAGATTTTCGGGCTGGTATTTCAAAATTATAATCTGTTTCCGCATATGAGCGTGCTTAAGAATATAATGGATGCTCCGGTGAGAGTACAAAAAAGAGATAAGGCTGAGGTGAAGGCTGAGGCTGTGGAACTTCTTAAAAAAATGGGGCTGGCTGATAAGGCGGAGGCCTATCCCTATATGCTTTCGGGAGGACAATGCCAGAGAATTGCCATAGCAAGGGCGCTGGCATTAAAGCCTAAGCTTTTATTTTTTGATGAGCCTACCTCAGCACTTGACCCGGAGCTGACTATGGAGGTGCTCAAGGTTATAAAATCGCTTGCAGAGCTCCACATAGCTATGGTAATCGTGACTCACGAGATGGAATTTGCAAGACAGATCAGTCATAGAGTCATATTTATGGATGAAGGTGTGATAATAGAGGAAGGCAGACCTCAGGATGTATTTAATTCCAAAAGTGAAAGAATGAGAAGCTTTTTAGGCAGATATGTTTTATAGCACAGGTTTTTATCTGATGACATTTGGCAGATATCTGATATAATCAAGTATATAAAATTAATGGAAGGATTAAAAACAGCATTATGAAAGTTGAATTTATAAAGCATAGCTCGTTTTGTGTAGAACTGGACTGCTGCATTTTATTATTTGATTATTATAAGGGCATACTGCCTGAGTTTAACCGGGAAAAAGCTCTTATAGTTTTTGTGAGTCACCGGCATGAAGACCATTTCTCGCGGAAAATTTTTGAATTGGGGAACAAATATAAAAGGATTTATTATATAATTTCGGACGATATAGATAAATCTGCTGTAACAGAAAATAAAAATGTCAATTTTATAGGAGCCGGAGAGGACAGGACTTATAATTACGGGGAAGGTCAAATTCGGGTGCGCACCTTGAAATCTACTGACGAGGGAGTAGCTTTTTTGCTTGATGTCGAAGGAAGAAGGATTTACTTCGGTGCTGATTTGAATTATTGGTACTGGAAAGAAGAGGGCAGCGAGTGGAATGATTTACAAAAACAGGTTTATTCCGAAGAGCTGGGAAAACTAAAAGCTATGATTGAGAAAGATAATAAGGGCATAGAGCTTGCTTTTGCAGTGCTTGATAACAGGCAGCAGGAACATGCCTATCTTGGAATAACATATTTTATGCAGCTGGTGGGAGCGAAATATGTCTTTCCGATGCACATAAACGGAAGCCTTGATATAATAGATAAGCTTAAAGCCTGCCCTGATATGAAGGGATTTTCGGACAGGATAATTAGAATAAAAAATGATAATGAGGTATTTGATATATGCTGATGTTAAGAAATGTCAGGCTGATAGACCCTGCATCAAAAACCGACGGTATCAGAGATATACTTATAACGGACAGAAAATTTCTGAAAATTGGAGAAAGGCTGATTCTTGAAGCTTCTATGATAGCACAGGCTAAGGGAGAAAGGCTTGAGATTATAGACTGCCGTGGACTTTGTGCTGCTCCAGGGCTTATAGATGTACATGTACACATGAGGGACCCGGGCTTTACCTATAAAGAAAATATTTCATCGGCAGCAAAGGCTGCCGCTGCCGGAGGCTTTACCACTATAATAGGCATGGCAAACACCAATCCTCCTATAGACAGCGAGGAGGGTATAGTTCATGTGCTGACGGAGGGGAAAAAGACCGGAATAAAAATAAAAACCTGTGCCACTGTTACAAAAAAAATGGCAGGCAAAGAGCTGGTTAATATGAAGTACCTGAAGGAATGCGGAGCAGTGGGATTTACTGATGATGGGAAGCCGCTTACCGATGCTGAGCTGGCAAGGGAAGCTATGAAGACTGCCGCAAAGCTTAAAATTCCGCTTTCATTTCATGAAGAGGCACCGGAATATGTAAAGGAGCCCGGAATAAACCATGGAGAAGTATCAAAAAAGCTTGGATTGCATGGTGCTGAAGCCAGAGCTGAATCAGTAATGATAGAAAGAGATTGCCGGCTTGCAAGAGAATATAATGCTGTGATTAATATACAGCATCTCAGTACAAAAGAGGGAGTGGAGATAGTAAGGAAAGCAAAAAAGCTTGGAGTTAAAGTACATGCTGAGGCCTCACCTCATCATTTTTCACTTACTCAGGAAGCGGTGCTTAAATTTGGAACAAATGCCAAGATGAATCCTCCGCTGAGAACTGAGGAGGACAGACTGGCAATTATTGAAGGTATAAAGGACGGCACTATAGATATAATAGCTACAGACCATGCCCCACATTCAAGTGAAGAAAAGGCTGGAGAATTTGTTGCTGCACCCAGCGGAATAATAGGCTTGGAAACTTCTTTATCACTTGGGATAATGAATCTCGTAGATAAAAGATATATAAGTCTTTCAAAGCTTATCAGCTGCATGAGCCTTGAGCCTGCTGCATTGTATGGGCTTGAAGGAGGTGCGGTGAAAGAGGAGGCTCCTGCTGATATAATAATATTTGATGCAGAAAAGCAATGGATATATGATAAGTCCTTCAGCAAATCCTCTAATTCGCCCTGGCTTGGCAGTGAGCTTAAAGGAAAGGTTATTTTAACTATATGCAACGGCTTTATAGTTTATGACGGGCGCTAAATTATGTCATGAACGAGAAAAGACACCCTTGCGGATGTCCTTTCCCTGTTAGAGTGATATAGGAGTGCATAATGCACGTTTGTAGCATGCAACTCGTAGATGAGTTCTCACTGCTACGTCAAATATACTAACATAATATTTAAAAAAATGCAAGGGATATTTTAAAAAAAATAGAAAAATCATAGAAAAATATTCCTCTGCCGTCTGTTAAGATATATTTTTGTTTACTTTTTATATGAATCTTGTATAATGTGTGTATAAAAATAAAAAAATGGGAGGCAATCATGTTAAAGGAATTTAAGGAATTTGCACTAAAGGGAAATGTAGTAGATTTAGCAGTCGGTGTTATTATAGGTGCGGCATTTGGAAAAATAGTGACATCACTTGTAGAGGATATATTTATGCCTATACTCAGTATAATTGTAGGAGGAATTAATTTTTCAGATTTAAAATTAGTTATAACTCCGGCAACTGCGGATACTGCTGAAACTGCACTTAAGTACGGAGCTTTCATACAGTCGGTATTTGACTTTCTGGTAGTAGCTTTTTCGATATTTATGTTTATAAAGCTTTTAAATTCATTTAAGAAAAAAGAAGTTAAAAAAGAAGAGGAGGAGGTTAAGGAGCCGGATGAAAATATAGTGCTCCTGACAGAAATCAGAGATCTTTTAAAAGCGAATAAGTAAAATAATAATAAAGCGGATATTAAAATAAAGAAACGCCAGCTCCGGAAGATACCGGTTTCGGCGTTTTTTATTTGGCGTTTATTTTACAATATTTCGGATTTTTAAATCAAGATAAAAAAACAGCTACTTGCATTAAAGACAAAAGCTCATATATAATAGCCTTGACAAAGAATATAATAGAGGACAGTGGAGTATGGATGATAAAGAATTTCTTGAAAAAATAAAAAATGGAAAAATGTCTATAGACGAAGGTCTGCTGTATTTAAAGGATTATGGCTATAAAGAGCTCGGCTTTGCGAAGCTGGATTTTCACAGAAAAAAAAGAAGAAAATTTGGAGAAGTGATTTTCTGCCAGGGAAAGGAAGACTTTGCACTTATTGAAATCTTTAAAGCCTTTTATGAAAGAGGGGAAAATGTCCTCGGCACAAGAGCAAGCAGACATCAATTTGAAATTATTAAGGAGGTGATAGAAGCTGCCCGGTTTAATGAAACGGCAGGAATAATCAGTGTAAAATTAAATGAAATACCGGCTAAAGGGAATATAGCAATATGCACAGGAGGAACCGCAGATTTAAAGATTGCGGAAGAAGCGAGGTTAAGTGCACAATTTTTCGGAGCTAGGGTCACTACCTTTTATGACATAGGAGTGTCAGGCATTCATCGTCTTATTTCCAAGATAGATGAAATCAGGAAAGCAAATATTATCCTGGCTGTTGCAGGTATGGAGGGAGCTTTGCCTACAGTAATAGCCGGACAGGTTGACAAGCCGGTGATTGCAGTGCCTACTTCGGTGGGATATGGTGCAGGTCTTAACGGAATAGCTGCTCTTTTAACAATGATAAACTCCTGTGCTGAGGGAATAAGTGTAGTAAATATAGACAACGGCTTTGGAGCAGCCTATCAGGCGGCACAGATAAATCTGCTTATAGAGCGAAGCCGTTAATAGCGAAGCTGGGTTATATAATAAAATAAAAAATAAACAGAAAGGAAGTATTATGGATTTATATATAGAAATGTATTCAGGGATATCAGGAAATATGACTGTAGCAGCCCTGCTTGAGCTTGGAGCCAGTCGTGAAAAGCTTGAAAAGGCACTTTCATCTCTTGATTTCGGGCAGTACAGGCTCGAGTTTGGAAAAAAGACTGTAAACGGGATAGAAGCCGGATTTTTTGAGGTACATACGGAAACTGATATAAATAATACCTCTGCCGCACAGGTAGATATTGAGGAAAAGCATGAGCATCACCATTTTCACCATCATGAGCATGCTCACCACCATCACACCCATGAACAGGAAAGCTTTCACAGCCATAGCTCTGAACACTCTCACAGACATCTTAAGGATATTGAAAAAATAATAGACTGCGGGGATTTTTCGGATAAAGTAAAATCTGATGCAAAAAAGGTCTTTGGAGTAATAGCAGATGCCGAGTCAAAAGCTCATGGAATAGACAGGGACAAGGTACATTTTCATGAAGTGGGTGCAGTAGATTCTATAGTGGATATAGTGGGAGTCTGCGTGCTGCTTGAAGACCTTGCTCCCGAGCATATTTATACAACCTGTCTGTATGAGGGCCGCGGCTTTATAAGCTGTGCTCACGGAGCTATGCCGGTACCGGTGCCGGCAGTGCTGAATATTGTGAAAAACTGCAGCTTGTCAATTAAGATAATAGAGGACGAAGGAGAGCATGTCACACCTACAGGTGCGGCAATAGCCGCAGTTTTTGGAGAAGGACTTCCTCATGGAGATTTTACAATAAACAGGATAGGACTGGGAGCCGGCAGCAGAGAATTTAAAAATACTACTAATATCCTGAGGATTATGAGTATAGAGGTGTTAAATAAGCAGTCCTCCAATCAAGATAAAGTTGGTCAACACAAGCTTGATATTGAATCTTCATATAAAAAAGGAGTTGAAAAAGACTCAGTTTTAATTATGGAAACCAATATTGACGATATTTCAGGTGAAGTTTTAGGCTTTGTAATGGAAGAGCTTTTGAAATACAGCCTTGATGTATTTTATACTCCTATATATATGAAGAAAAATCGTCCCGCCTATATGCTTTCAGTGATATGTGATAAAAAATATGAAGCGGTAATTTCAGAAATCATATTTAAGCACACGACAACTATAGGCATAAGAAGGTATACTGCTGAAAGAGAAAAGCTTGCACGTGAAATAGTAAGGTTTAAAAGCAGCTTAGGCGAGGTAGCACTTAAGGTTACGGAAAATTCGGTTTATCCTGAGTATGAGAGTGTAAAAGAAGCTGCACTTAAGTATGAGCTGCCAATTAAGGAAGTTTATAGACAACTTATTAACGAATATGAAAATGAATAAAAATAATCTTTGCAATTAATAGTTTTGTCATAAAAACTTATTGATTAAATAGAAGCTACATGGTATTATCATCAAAAAAAGGAGGCGTATCTAATGAAAGTTAAATTTCCATTTGGCAGAGAGAAAATTGAGGTAGAGTTACCTGATTCAGCTAAGATTCTTGAATCAAAGGCAGCGGAGTATGTTCCGTCAAAGTCACAGGAGGAGCTGGTTCAGGAAGCACTTGAGAATCCTATAGGAAGCAAGAGGGTATCGGAGCTTGCAAAAGGCAAGAAAAAGATCGTTATAATAACATCAGACCACACAAGACCGGTTCCAAGCAAGATTACCCTGCCACTTTACCTTAAAGAAATCAGAAAGGAAAATCCTGACTGCGATATTACGATTTTAATCGCTACCGGCTTCCATAGACCGACTACAGACCAGGAAATGATTGATAAGTTCGGCGAGGAATTGGTGAAAAATGAGAAGTTTGTGATACATATGTCCCAGAAGGATGAAGATATGGCATATCTTGGCATCCTTCCTTCAGGCGGAGAGCTGCTTATAAACAAGCTTGCAGTAGAAGCGGACCTTCTTGTGTCCGAGGGATTTATTGAGCCGCATTTCTTTGCAGGTTTTTCTGGCGGCAGAAAGTCGATTCTTCCCGGAATAGCTTCACAAAAGACAGTATTTGGAAACCACTGCTCTAAATTCATAGCTTCAGATAAATCAAGAACCGGCAACCTTGACGGCAATCCCATACATAAGGACATGGAATTTGCTGCTAAGGAGGCTAAGCTTGCCTTTATATTAAATGTTGCTATAGATGCCGACAAAAAGGTAATTGCGGCTTTTGCAGGAGATGCCTTTGAAGCTCACGAAAAGGGCTGCGATTTTGTAAAAAATCTTTCTGCGGTAGAAGGTACCGATGCCGATATTGTAATTACTACAAACGGAGGCTACCCGCTTGACCAGAATATTTATCAGTCAGTAAAAAGCATGACTGCGGCTGAGGCCTGTGCCAAACCTGACGGCATTATAATAGAAGTATCAAAATGCAATGACGGGCATGGCGGAGAATCTTTTTATCAAACCTTTAAAAATGCCAAAGATGCAAAAGAGGTTGAAGACATGATTTTAAAGGTTAAGATGGAGGACACTATTGCGGACCAGTGGGAGAGTCAGATTCTTGCGAGGATTTTGGTAAGGCATCAGGTGCTTTATGTAGCTGATGAGTCTGCAAAAAATATTCTTGAAGATATGCATATAACTTATGTGCCGACTATTGAAAAGGCTCTTGAAAAGGCACTTGAAATCAAAGGCAAGGATGCACAGATTACAGCGATACCTGAAGGCATATCTGTAATAGTGAAGCCAAAGTTGGCAGATTAACTAATTATTAGGCTTGAGCTTTGAACTGTACTAAAGGCAGCAGGTATCGTACCTGTTGCCTTTTATATTAGCTAAATGGTGGAAATGTCAGTCGGAATTTGGCTGTCACAGTTCTAAAAAAAATAAATATGATTGACTGGCATTATAAATGCAGTCACAAAAATATGATTGAATCTGCGATGAGATTTATTTATAGAATCCCTCATAAAAAATTAAAAGACTTGACTGAATATATATTAAAGAGATATAATTATTTATAAGGTTTTTATTACAATTTAATTTTTTATATAGGGTGTATATGATTTTATGGTAGGTTTTATAAAACAAAATATATTGGATTAATAAAATAGCATATACAATATATTGTTTGTAGACTGATTATATATACATCTGTAGCATTGATAGTGTAATTGGAGGTTGATATGCTTAGGGGTTGTAAAGCACAATATGCACAAAATGAAGAATACCTGAATATTTGCATAAAATATCGCCTTGTTTCGCTGCTTCTGTCTACGCTGGCGCATATTTTTGGTATAGTTTATTATAAAGAATTTAGCATTACAAGCGTAGTGATAATTTGTGGAATGCTGATTTCCTGTATAGTAGGCAATTATCTTTATATATCGTTTAGAAACAGTAAATCGGCAACCCTGCTTATTATAAGCATTGAGCTGTTTGCTTACGGTATTTTTATTTTTCTGAGCGGCGGTTTTATCAGCCCCTATATGACCTACTATCTTAGTTGTATATTAATCAGCATAGACCAGGGCTACAGCTATATGATGTGTATTGTGGCAGCAGTCTGGTGCTTTGTTTGTGCTTTATTAAGCAGATTTATAAATCATGCCATGCAGATAAAGATTAATATAATGGTAGGTGTGATAGTCGTCATTTTAGCCTTTTGTGTACTGCATTATTATATGCGTATATTAGGAGATAAAAAAGGGGAGCTTGAGCGGCTGAATGAGCAGCTGAAAAAAGAAAACGAGCGGACAGAAGAAGCGCTTTTGCAGATGTCGGATATGTATGAGGGATTCGGACTGATTGCGATGACCGATAGGGATAAGATAATTTCACAGCTGGCTGCTCTGATAACCAATAATATAGCTCCGTATGGCTGTATGTTTATAGAAAAAGACCTGAAGGGCTCAGCAGCAAAAATATTGAGCTTGGGTATCAGCCGGGAAATAGGTGAGCATTTGCTGTCTGAGGCAGCATTAATTAAACCGTATATTGAAGAGATTGATTCTAATCTGCTAAAAACAACAGTTGTTAATGGCAGAAAATATGAGTTTATATATTTGGACGGTGCCGGAGGAGATATAATTTTCCTAGTTGTAGGCACAGAGGAGACGGATGAAGATAATACTATGAAAAAGAATTTCTATATAAGACTGTCAGAAATTATTTTTCGTGCCTTAGATACACAAAGCAGGATAGAAAACTATATAACTGCTGATGAAAAAAATAGGATTTCCGACGAAATTCATGACACGGTAATACAAAAGCTTTTTGGACTGTCCTGCAGCTTGGGGGAGTTGCGTTCAAATGTAGCAAAACTCACTGAAGAGGAAGTCAATACCAAGCTTGAGGATTTGCAGCAGTCTGCAAGAATTACTATGAGAGAGCTGAGAGAAACTATTTACGGTCGAAGCTTTGAAATAAGCGGAGAAAAAAGCTTTGTAAATCAATTAAAAACCTATATGGAAGAAATGCAGAAATTCCATAATATAAAGATAGAGCAGAATATTCATATAGGCAGGGATTCTCTTTCGGCTGCACAGAAGATTGTCATGTACAGAATTGCCTGTGAAGCGGTCAATAATTCTATAAGACATGGAGAATCAAAAAATATTTCTATAAATATAGAAGAAAAGGAGGGAAAGATTTACTTACTGGTAGAAGATGACGGTAAGGGAGTGGAGGAAGGAGAATTTATAACTCCAAAGGGACATGGAATTTATAATATGTACCACATGGCAGCTTTGTTAAAAGGCAAGCTTTCTGTTAAAAAAAAGGAGGAAGGTGGCATTAGGGTAGATTTAGTGCTTTTGGTATAGATTTTGATATAAGGAATTAGAAAAAGGATGTTGATATAATATGGAGGATGTAGAATGTTTTTAATACTGGATGATCACCCGATTTCAAGAAAGGGATTGGAATCAATCATACATATGCATTGCCCCAAAGATGAGGTATTGCATGCAGGCACCGTGAAAGAGGCAATTGCCTGCATACAGGGTAAAAAGGTTGATATGGCTTTTATTGATTTAAACTTAAAAAACGGAGAAAACGGATTTGACTTTTTAGCTTGGCTGAAAAGAAAGAGAAAAGAAGTCAAAACTATATTGATTACCTCATCTTCAAGAGAACAGGATTTTTTAAAGGCAAAGGATATAGGAGCGGATGCCTACATTTTAAAGGATGCTTTTATTGACGAGATAGTTTTCGGATTAACAGCAGTTAGGAGTGGAAGAAATTTTTATTCTGCTGAGCTTATGAATCAAATTGGAAATGCTACAGATGAGGAAAAAAGGCTGAACAGTCTAACCACGAGAGAAATGGAAGTTTTGAGGCTTATACATCGTGGCTATTCTAATTTGGAAATAAGTGATGAACTTTTTATATCTAATGGAACTACTAAGAAACATGTAAGTAGCATACTTAGTAAGCTGGGATTAAAAAATAGGGTCGAGGCGGTTCTTTTTATAGATAAAAATGAGAATTTTCAAAAATTCGGATTATGTGAGGTGGAAAACAGATGAAAAGAGGCAGAACATTAAAGGTACTTACTGTAGCTATGCTGTCATTTCTGTGCTTAGGAGGCTTAGGGCATAGTTACGCTTATTTGGTAAATGAGATGGAGGCTAATGCAAAATTTGAGACCGGTGATTTTGAGAATGAGTTTCAGGAGGGGAAAAGATTTAAAGCTGAGGTTGTAAATTTAATTCCTCAGGACGGTAAGAATGGCAGCGAAACTGACAACACTGAAACAAGTATTAAGGAAGTTGCCTTGGATTTTAACTTATTGGATGAGGGAAAAAAAGCTGAGCTTATATTCAAAGAAGGAATTCCTTTGGAATTATTAACTGCTCAGGATAATTACCTTAAATTATCTTATCCTTTAAATGAAAAAGGCTTAAAATTAATGCCTTATAAGCTGGATTTAATCAAGCCGGCAGAAAAAATTCAGATGCCGGTAAAGGCGGCATATCTTGCGGCAGAGGGAAAGGTATATGAATTTAATTATACTGATACGGTATTTAACAGACCCCTGCTGTTTGAAGGATTCAGAAGTATAGAGCGGGTAGATAATGAACTTGTAGGAAATTTATATCTCAGAATGGTAGAGCCTGAAGGTGAACTGGTTGAACTTCCGCAGGAGATGAAATTAACCAGTAAAGACCTTGAGCAGTTTATACCTGCGGAGGAAGTACCTTTTGAACAGGACGGCATACAGGTACTTTATTCTTGTGAGTATAGTTTATATATAGACCAGGCGGAAGCAGACAGAACTGTCGGAAAGAGATGATATTATGAAGCATAGAAAAATTATTATATTATTAGTTCTTGTATTTAGTGTATTTGCATGTTTTTTGTCCTATGCCTACTGGACAGATAAATTAGATATGAAGTTTGAGGTAAAGGTAAATTATCCGGTGCAGATGGTTATTGAAGAAAAAGCCGAGGATGAACAGGAAGCTACTCTTACAGATGAAGAAAATACTGAAAATGAAAGCAAGGCTGAAACCGAAGATAAGACCTTACATGAAAGCAAACCCTTGCATGAAGATAAGACCTTACATGAAAGCAAACCCTTGCATGAAGATAAGACCTTAACTGAAAGTAAGGCTTTACCTGAAGATAAGACTTTACATGAAAGCAAAGCTTTACATGAGAGTAAGACTATAAGCGAAAGCACGGCGACACATGAAACAAAGCCGACGAGCAAGACTGAACCTGAAGGCGAGGCTGTTCAACACACACACACAGAGGGAGCTTCACAAAGTGCAGAAGCAAAATAATGAAAAAAGTAGTTAAACATTATAAGATTTATGCCTTGTTCTTATTGGTGCTTCTTGCGGCAATTTCAATTCCGGCTGTAAAAATTATTTTGGCAGAAAATATATATATATTTTCTGCCTGTTGGCTTATATTAATAGCTATTGTATATATTTTCTGCCCCAGAGTGGATGTAAATGTACGTAAGGTTGAGCGCAGGCTTATGTCCATCTATGCGTTTTCAGGAGCAATTATTTATATTGCAATATATTTTGTAATCGGGGTTGTTTTAAAGCAGCTTGGAACGAGCCCTTATGACAATTCCTTTACCGGCATTTTTTTTAATGTGATAAGTATATTTCTGCCTCTTATTGCCAGAGAGAGTATAAAAGCTTATTGTTTGGGGCTGCTGGGAAGAAAGAATAAGTACAGGCTGCTTTTAATTGTATTGCTGACAATATTTATGGCTGCTACAGAGGTTAATATTACTAAGCTTTTACAGTTAAAGGCCTATAAGGATATATTTATTTATATTGCAAACGACCTGATGCCTTTGCTGGCAACAAACTCCTTACTAACGGCATTTGTACTCTTTGGAGGGGTCAGACCGGCAGTAATTTATTCGGCAGTTATCAGTTTGTTTTTTCGTATGTTTCCTGTTATTCCCGAACTGCCTTGGATTGCACAGTCAGCGGTGGGAATGTGCTTCCCGGCAGTGTATATTTTTTTCATAAAAGGAGAGGACAGCTTTTTAGATAAAAAGGGACGGGCAGGAGAGTATAAAATCTCTTTTGTATCTTTACTGCAGTTTTTTATTGTAATAATGTTTTACTGGTTTTGCATAGGCGTGTTTTCAATTTATCCGACCGTTATTCTGACCGGAAGCATGGAGCCGGGAGTTCATCCCGGAGATGTGGTTCTTATAAAACGTATCAAGGAAGAAGCGGAAATTGAAAGCTTGGCTGTGGGAGATGTCATTAATTTTAAGCGTGGGGATATTAATATTACACACAGGATTATAAAGATTGACAAGGATAAGGCAGGAAATCTTAAGTTTATAACTAAAGGTGACAATAATAAATCGGCAGATGTTGACCCGGTGAAACCGGATGATGTCAACGGAAGCATAGTTAAAGTAATTCGTAAAATCGGGACTCCGGTGCTTTTGCTTAAGAGCAGTAAAGAGGTTCCGGACAATGTGGTAAATTAATGATTTAGAAAAGCTTTATCTGTAAGCTCTAAACCTGGATAGCTGAGTGTAGTATTTACTCAAATTATAAAGAAAATAAAAGGATAAATGAGGGATGGAAAACAAAGCGGAACCTATAAAAAAAACAGTAAGTAAGGTGGTATTTGACGGCAGAACGAAGATAGTAGCTTTTGTGGTGTCTGCACTTTTAATTTTAGCCGGTATTTTAGTGATGGTGTTTTTAGTAAAGAAGGAAATACATACTGAAGAAGATACCTTATACAGCTATGAGCTTACAGCAGATTCAGAATATAAAGTATACCTTACAGAGAATAATATTTATGAGGCTGAGTGGCTGGAGGAGGGCAGAATGTATGCCAGAAAGCTTACCGACCATATAGAGCTGCTTATAAAGCTGAGCCTGACCGGAACAGGCACTGTCACTCCGTCGATAGGGGGCAGCTATCAGCTAAATGCGGTGCTGGAGGGATATTATACCGAAGAAAATGAGAAGAAGACGATTTATGAGAAAAAATTTCCTTTAAAGGAAGGTGAGCTTACTCAAGATGAAAGCGGCAATATTAATTTAGAGGAGCCGTTAAGCATTTCACTTGAAGAATATGCCGGATATTTAGTGGAAATAGAGGAAACACTCGGAGGCAGCACAGATAAAAACTTCTATGTAGAGCTCAGCGGGAAAGCGGTGATTAATGCACCGGATGAAACGCAGGAAAAGGAATTTTCATATAAGCTGGCAATTCCTGTAGAACCCGGAAGCTCGTTCTATTCAATAAATAAGCCGGAAGCCTTTAAAGAAAGCGGCTCAATGTCGGAATCAAGGAGTGTTGCAGTGGCTCCGGCACTATACAAGCGGGTGCTGGGCTTCGGCCTGACAGCACTGGGAGCTCTGCTCTGTCTTTTCACTATTTTTGCCACCAAGTCTCCTTCTGAAGATGAAAAGTGGATTATAAAAATGAGAAGACTGCTGAGAAAATATGGCAGCCGTCTGGTATATGTGGAAAGCATAGAAGAAAGCGGCAGTGTATGCAAAGTCAAGGATATGAGCAGTCTGCTTGCAATCTCGGAGGAGCTGCATCAGCCTGTATTATGCTGTCTTGATGAAGATGAGCTGCCTGAAGACGGCAAGTTTATAATCCAGGACGGCGATAAGCTGTTTTTACTTCACTTTGAAAGAAATAAATCAGATGATTTAGATGAGATTGGTGAAACGGATATTGAAGCGGAAGAATACATTGAAAATGAAGGATATATTGAAAGCGAAGAGTATATTGAGGCTGAAGAGTATACTGAAGAAGATGCTGAAGAGGAAGCAAACGAGGAAAATCCTGATTCAAATTAATCTACCACTTTAGTAGTATATTAATCTAGACTAAAGGGGGTATAAAGAGCAAACCTTGGCAGGATGTTTAATAAAGAAATTTTGATTATAATAAACCTGTAATAAAAAATATTAAAAATAAACGGAGGTTATTGGAAAATGAGGAAGATAGGAAAAAAATCTATCATCAGCGGTGTTCTTGCACTGACATTAATTTTAGCAGGTACAGGTTATGCTTATTGGACAGATACTTTAAGTCTTAAAGCAAAAGCTACTACCGGTGATTTGGAGATGAAGTTTGTTGACTTGGGCTTATATGCTCAGTACGCTAACGAAGAGAACCATTCACAGAACTGGACCATAGTGGACGGTGTAGGCGACAAGGGCTATCTGCCAGCTGACTTCTTTAGAAGAGGCGATTCAGACTATAATGCTATAGCTAAAAAGGGCAGCATAGAAGAGTATTATAAGAATGCGAAGAAGTACAACAATGTAGAGTTTAATGCAGAGCTTGAAGATGCAAAGGCAATTAAGCGTACTGTAGGACCATACACTGAAGCTAAGACCAACGGAAGCAATCAGATTAAGCTTGATATTAAGAATATGTATCCAGGATATGCACAGGCATTCCGTTCAGATGTTCTTAACGTAGGTACTCTGGCATCTAAACTCAGCAATATCAAATTTGAGATTGAAGCTGATAAAGATAAAAAAGCAAAAGATATGTTAGGAATTGCGCTTTACACACATCAGGAGCAGTATAAACCTGACAACAGCAAAAATGATGAAAACGTATTTAAGCTTGCTAAGAGCCTTGGACTTCAGAAAGAAGATTACTTTACTATAGGTGGTGTTGATTTCGTAAGATTATCAGCATTAGAGAAGGTTGATGCTGACGTAATCAAGAACGCTATTGAGAATGCAACTGTACTTACAAGCCCATCTACCGATAATAGATTAGACCTTTTCATAGGTGTAGCTATGGATCCGGATGCTGAGGGTGTTTACACAACAGGAAGCACAGAGAAGCTCAATAACAAGAACAATGACAGCGATTCAGAAGGACAGGAAGCAACTGTTTCAATTTCTTTCCTTTGGGATCAGTTCAATGCAGGCAAGAATGTTACCTCAGAGAAGGCAGCAAACATTCTTAAAGAGCAGAATGTAAACTAAACGGAAAGTAAGATTAATAAATTATAAAAACATTAATAATAAACCTTAGGGCTACCTGCCCTAAGGTTTATTATTTTTAGAAAAAACCGGTTTGGAAGGTTATATTTTTGCTTATCGGTACTGGACAAAATCCTGATATACAGATATAATTAATAAATCGGTAGAGTGTATTTAGATTTGTTCTATATTGATAGAGCAGGTTACAAAATCCTGCCGATAGTATAACTGTATAACTCTTATAAAATTTTATGAAAAGATGGTATTATTTTGTATAAAAAAATAATTTTTAGATGCTTAGCCCTGGTATCGCAGCTGGGCTTTTCAATCCTTACCCCTGTGCTTTTATGTACCTTCTTAGGTACTTGGCTTGATAAAAGGTACAATACCGCATTTACTCTGCCCTTATTAATTTTCGGTATTTTAGCAGGTGCAAACGCAGCTTACAAAATACTGAGCGCCTATATAGAAGCCTCTAAAAAAGAAAATGACAGACAAGTCTCAAGATTGTTAAAGAAGGATAATATTGACAAAGAGGAAAAGGTGCATATTCCTAAAATGAAGAGTCGAATTTATAAGGATTATTAATTTAGATGAGCAAGATATTAAAGAGAACAATTCTTGAGATGAGCGCAGGAATCATATTGTATGAAGTGCTGTTGTCAGTTGTACTGGTAATATTTTCGGACAGGCTTGGATATAGTAAAGAGTCACTGATAGCAGGAGTAGCGGTGGGGACCGTGCTGTGCTTTGCAATTTTAATAGATATGAGCCTTACTGCTGAAGATGTGATTGCAAGCGGAAGCGAAAATTATGCCAGAAACAAGACTATACTGCACATGTTCATAAGAAAGCTTATTATGATTGCAGCTGCCGTTATATTTTGGAGAAGTGCTTATGTAAATGTAGCAGCTATGGTATTTGCACTGCTGGGCTTAAAGCCGGGAGCATATATGCAGCCACTTATTTCAGGGATATTAAATAAAAAGGATATTAAATAAAACTAATAAAGGGGGAGTAAAGCATGATATTTCCAAATTTTACCTCAAGGCTTGTGCTTGAAAGCGGTGCGGACTTTATGGTGCATGGTATCTATAAGTATAATTTTTTTGGCAAGGAGCTTTGGATTACTACCACGACAATATCAACCTGGACAGTAAGCATTATACTTATAATCTTTGCACTTTTTGCCAGGAGAACGATGCTGAAGGCTTCTGAGGTACCGGGAACATTCCAAAATATAATTGAAATGATGGTAGAGGCATTTGAGGGCATGACGAGCGGAATTCTTGGAAACAATGCCTGCAGATTTATAAACTATATAGGAACGATTTTTTTATTTATACTGCTAAGTAATTTAAGCGGACTTTTAGGAATGAGAAACCCTACTGCTGATTATGGCGTAACCTTTCTTTTAGGGGTGTTTACTTTTATTATAGTTCAGTACCAGGGAATTAAAAACAGAGGGCTGAGGCATTTTACTTCGCTTTTTGAACCCTTGCCTCTGCTTTTTCCTTTGAACCTGATAGGTGAGCTGGCAAACCCGCTTTCAATATCCCTGCGTTTGTTTGCAAATTTGCTTTCAGGTGTAGTTATGCTTGGACTCTGGTATAGTCTGATGCCAATTTTTCTTAAGGTAGGCGTACCGGCATTCCTGCATATATACTGTGACCTGTTCTCAGGCTGCATACAGACTTATGTATTTTGTATGCTTACTATGGTATATATAGGTGATAAGCTGGAATAGGTGAAGCTGCTCATATTGGGTGGCTGTGGTTTTTTGCTATATAGTCTTTGATATATTTTATCAGGATTTTATATTAAGGCGTTTTCCGACGCAATATTTAATTTTAGGAGGATTAAATTTATGAATTTGACAGGACAGGATTTTATTTATGGCTGCTCTGCAATAGGAGCAGGGCTTGCTATGATAGCAGGTATAGGTCCGGGAGTCGGACAGGGAATTGCGGCAGGACATGGTGCAGCTGCGGTTGGACGTAATCCGGGTGCAAAGGCTGATATTACACAGACTATGCTTTTAGGTCAGGCTGTTGCTGAAACGACAGGTCTTTACGGTCTTGTAGTAGCTATGATTCTTATGTTTGTAAAGCCGTTTAAATAAGTACTCAAGATACAGGATTTTGGCATTAGTCAGATAGAACATAAGGAAGGAAGATAGAGCTTTGAATCATTTAAATCAATTAATGGAGCATGGTTTAGGACTTGCCCCCATAATAACGGCTTCATCGGATGGAAACAGTATGAGCCGTCTGATAGAGTTTGACATTCAATTTTTATCAGATGCAGTCTTAACAGGTATAAGTGTTTTAGTTCTTTATTTTGTCCTTTCTTACCTGCTTTTTAACCCGGTAAGGGATATGCTTAAAAAACGTAGGGAGCGTATTGCTTCTGAACTTGATGAGGCAGCTGTTAAATTGAAGGCTGCAGATGCCTTAAAAGCAGAATATGAAGGAAAAATTAAAGATATAAAGATAGAAGCTGACCATATACTTGAAGCTGCAAGAAAGAAGGCAAAGGCTAAGGAAGAAGAAATATTGGAAAATGCCAGAGCTGAAGCTGTCAGGATTACCGCCAGAGCATCAAAGGAAATAGAGCTTGAAAAGAAGAAAGCCATTGATGATGCAAAACAGGAGATGGTAAATATAGCTGCACTGATGGCACAAAAAGCCATAGCACTGTCCATTGATAAAAAGCTGCATGCACAACTTATATTAAATACCTTAAAGGAAATAGGTGAGAATACATGGCAAGGTTGATTTCAAAGGTGTATGGTGATGCACTTTTTGCAGCTGCACGTGAAAAGGGCAGCATAGATACCGCCTATGAAGAGATACTGTTTTTAAGAAAATTATTTAAAGACAATATTGGTTTCAAGAAAATTTTTGATTCTCCAAAGATAAGCAGAGAAGAAAAACTTAACACTGTAAAGGCTGTTTTTGAAAACAGTCTTTCTGAAGATGTGATTGCTTTTTTATCAACTGTAATTGAAAAGAACAGACAGTCTGAATTTATAGAAATATTTGACTATTTTATAAGACTGGTAAAGGAATATAAAAAGATAGGAGTGGCGTGCATAACTTCGGCTTCTAAACTTAGTTTGGAGGAAAAAAAGGCTATAGAAGGAAAACTGCTTGAAACGACAGCTTATGAGAGCTTTGAAATGCACTTTAAGGTAGATGAAAGCCTTATTGGAGGAATGGTAATACGCATAAATGACAGAATCGTTGATTCAAGCATTAAGACCAGACTAAACGATATAAAAAGGAAGCTTATAAGTCTGCGTATGACATAGGATTTTAATTAGTATGCCGACTTTTGATCGGCAGCATTATAAATATAAGAAAGCGGGTTGAGAAGCTAAATGAATTTAAGACCGGAAGAAATCAGTTCGGTAATAAAGGAACAGATTGAAAAATATTCAAATAGGCTGGAAGTGTCCGATGTAGGCACTGTTATACAGGTTGCAGACGGTATAGCAAGGATTCACGGGCTTGACAATGCCATGCAGGGAGAGCTGCTTGAATTTCCCGGAGAAATTTACGGTATGGTTTTAAACCTTGAGGAGGATAATGTAGGTGCTGTACTTTTAGGAGACAGCAAAAACATAAGTGAGGGAGATACTGTAAAGACTACGGGAAGGGTGGTTGAAGTTCCGGTAGGTGATGCACTGACCGGACGTGTTGTCAACGCACTCGGTCTGCCGATAGACGGAAAGGGTCCCGTGCAGACTGATAAATATAGAAGAATAGAGAGGGTAGCACACGGGGTTATTGAAAGAAAATCTGCGGATACTCCTTTACAGACAGGAATAAAAGCTATAGATGCAATGATACCTATAGGCAGAGGACAGAGAGAGCTTATAATAGGTGACAGACAAACAGGCAAAACCTCTATAGCGGTAGATACTATAATTAATCAAAAGGGACAGAAGGTTCACTGTATATATGTGGCAATAGGTCAGAAAGCTTCGACAGTTGCTTCAATAGTTAAGACCTTTGAGGATTTCGGTGCTATGGACTATACTACAGTAGTCGTATCAACTGCCTCCGACCTTGCCCCGCTTCAGTATATAGCACCTTATTCAGGCTGTGCTATAGGTGAGGAATGGATGGAATCGGGAGAAGACGTACTGGTGATCTATGATGACTTGACCAAGCATGCGGCAGCCTACAGAACCTTAAGCCTTTTATTAAAGAGGGCACCCGGACGTGAGGCATATCCCGGAGATGTTTTCTATCTGCATTCACGCCTTTTGGAGAGAGCGTCAAAGCTTTCAGATGAGCTTGGCGGAGGCTCACTTACGGCTTTACCTATAATTGAAACTCAGGCAGGCGACGTGTCGGCTTATATACCTACAAATGTGATTTCAATAACTGACGGGCAGATATATCTGGAAACCGAAATGTTTAATGCAGGCTTCAGACCTGCTATAAATGCAGGGCTTTCAGTTTCAAGAGTAGGTGGTGCAGCACAGATTAAAGCAATGAAAAAAATTGCCGGTCCAATAAGGGTGGAGCTTGCGCAGTATAGAGAGCTTGCTTCATTTGCACAGTTTGGCTCTGAGCTTGATGAAACTACGGCAAATCAGCTTGCACAGGGCGAAAGGATAAGAGAAGTATTAAAACAGCCCAATTTCAAGCCGATGCCTGTAGAATATCAGGTGATTATCATTTATGCTGTTACGAGAAAGCTTTTACTTGATATAGCAGTGAGTGAAATAGCAGATTTTGAAGATAAGCTGTTTAAATTTATAGATTCCCGTTATCCTGAAATTCCTGGGGAAATCAGAGAGAAGAAGGCTGTAAGTGAAGAACTGGAGCAGAAGATTATCCAGGCTGTAGAGGAATGCAAAAAGGCGTAGAGGAGGTGGATTTGTATGGCTTCAATGAAGGAGATTAAACGCAGGAGAAGCAGTATACAAAGCACAAAGCAGATAACAAAGGCTATGAAGCTTGTATCTACAGTAAAGCTGCAAAAAGCCAGACAAAGGGCTGAAAAATCAAAACCTTATTTTATGCTTATTTATGATACTATAGCCTCAATCCTTACCAGGAGCACAAATCTTGAGCATCGATATTTAAGAAAAAATGAGGGCGGCAAGGCAGCAGTTATAACAATTACCTCAAACAGAGGGCTGGCAGGAGGCTATAATAACAATATTATAAGATTGACAGAGCATTCCTTTAAAAAAGATGAAGTGCTGATTTACAGTATAGGGAAAAAAGGCAAAGATGCTCTGGAAAGGCATGGCTACAGCATAGCGGGAGATTATGCCGAGGTTATGAATGAGCCTCTTTATACAGATGCTGCTGAGATTACCTCGGTACTTTTAAAAGAATATGAAAAGGGCGGGATTTCAGCTATATACCTTGCCTATACAAATTTTAAAAATACTGTGGTACATCTACCTACACTTATAAAACTTCTGCCTTTATCGGCAGATGAGATGAAGCAAAGCCCAGAAGAGGAAAACGGCACGGCAAAATCGGAGGCACTTATGAATTATTCTCCGAATGAGGAGGTAGTTCTTGATGCTATAGTACCGAAGTATGTTTCATCAATTATATTCGGTGCTTTGAAGCAGGCGGCAGCCGCAGAAAACGGTGCAAGAATGAATGCGATGGAAAATGCTACAAATAATGCAGATGAGCTTATAGAAAAACTCAGTCTCCAGTATAACCGGGCAAGACAGGGAGCTATAACTCAGGAGCTGACGGAAATAGTTGCCGGGGCAAATGCAATAGAGTAGGTCAGTTAAAAAATAAAGTTTAATATAATATTCTCAAATAAGAGTAAAAGGAGAGGCTACTAAAATAGCAGAGAGAATATATATGTGTACCGGTTGGCTAGCCGGGAATTAACGACTATGGAGAGCCTAAGAAAGGGCGAGCAGATGCGTGGTGCTGCAAGCCTGCTCGTTGAAGTAGTAATTTTATAATGCATTAAGTACAGCTTAATACATTTTTAGTAGCAAAAAGGTAGATGGTGCAGCAAAACGCAGGCAAAATCACACAGGTTATAGGTGCGGTACTTGATATAAAATTCAGCCAAGGTCATCTCCCTGAGATAAATGAAGCGGTAAAGATTGATAATATGGGAATTCCACTGACTGTTGAGGTTGCACAGCACTTAGGTGATGATACGGTAAGATGTGTTGCGATGGGTTCAACTGACGGGCTTAGGAGAGGCATGGAAGCAGTTGCAAGCGGTGCACCTATATCAGTACCTGTAGGTGAGCAGACTCTTGGGCGTATGTTCAATGTTTTAGGGGAAGTAATTGATAATAAAGAGCCTCCTAAGGTAGAGCAATATTTGCCTATACATAGAAAAGCACCTTCATTTGAAGAGCAGTCCACACAGGCGGAGATTTTTGAAACCGGAATCAAGGTGGTTGACCTTCTCTGCCCCTACCAAAAGGGCGGGAAAATAGGGCTTTTCGGGGGTGCCGGCGTAGGAAAAACGGTGCTTATACAGGAGCTTATAAGAAATATAGCCACAGAGCACGGAGGCTATTCGGTATTTACCGGAGTAGGCGAGAGGACCAGAGAGGGCAATGATTTATACTATGAAATGACAGATTCAGGAGTTATAAATAAGACAACTCTTGTGTTTGGTCAGATGAATGAGCCTCCCGGTGCACGTATGAGAGTAGGACTTGCGGGTCTTACTATGGCTGAATATTTTCGTGACCAAGGCGGAAAAGATGTACTTTTATTTATTGACAATATATTTAGATTTACACAGGCGGGCTCAGAGGTTTCAGCACTCCTGGGACGTATGCCTTCGGCGGTGGGTTATCAGCCTACGCTCCAGACTGAGATGGGAGCATTGCAGGAAAGAATAACCTCAACTAAAAATGGCTCCATCACTTCGGTTCAAGCGGTGTACGTACCTGCGGATGACCTTACAGACCCTGCACCTGCAAATACCTTTGCACATCTAGATGCTACCACCGTGCTTGACCGTGCAATAGTTGAACAGGGGATTTATCCTGCGGTAGACCCCTTGGCTTCAACTTCAAGGATACTTTCACCTCATGTAGTAGGGGAGGAGCATTATACTACGGCAAGAAATGTACAGAAGGTGCTTCAGAAATACAAGGAGCTTCAGGATATTATTGCGATGCTTGGCATGGATGAGCTTTCAGAGGATGATAAGCTTACAGTTTCAAGGGCAAGAAAGATACAGAGGTTTTTATCACAGCCGTTTTTTGTGGCAACTCAGTTTACAGGACTTGAAGGAAAGTATGTACCTTTGTCTGAAACTATAAGAGGCTTCAGGGAGATTCTTGAAGGCAGGCACGATGACATAGCTGAGCAGTTCTTCCTTAACTCCGGAACTATAGATGAAGTCTTGGAGAAAGCTGCTAAGAAATAGGAGGGCTTCTTGTGGAGAATACTTTTAAATTGAGAATAATAACTCCTGTCGAAGATTTTTACGAGGGTGAATCCGAGATGGTGGAGTTTAATACTATACAGGGGCAGATAGGTGTATATCCAAAGCACATACCTATGACAACTGTAGTAAGTCCCGGCATTCTAAGAATACATGAAGTGGGCGGTATTAAACATGCGGCACTGATATCGGGTTTTGCTCAAATTCTTCAGGAAAGTGTGACCATACTTGCTGAAGTATGTGAATGGCCTGAAAAAATTGATGAAAGTCGTGCAAAGGAAGCTAAAATCAGAGCTGAAAGAAGACTTTCGGAAAAAGGCGGCATTGATATTGCAAGAGCGGAGCTTGCACTGGCAAGAGCACTGGTAAGGCTTGAAGCTAAGAATATGCATTAAATAATCAGTCTGATATAAATCGACATAAAAATTCAATAAAAATGTAATTTATTAAATAAACTAAAAAAGATATACTTATGAAGCGGGGGACTTACCTGTATCGGTTCAATGTATATCTTTTTATACTTTAAATAAATTATATAATCGGGGAGGATAAAATGAAACTTGTTATACAAAGAGTAAACAGTGCAGAGGTAGAAATTAAAAATAAAATAGTAGGCAGCATAAAAAGAGGCTTTATGGTGCTTGTAGGAGTCGCAAAGGAAGATGATGAAGCTGTAGTCGATAAATTTCTAGCAAAACTGCTTAAGCTTAGAATTTTTGAGGATGAAAACAATAAAACCAATCTGTCTATAACTGATGTGAAGGGAGAGCTGCTTTTGGTATCGCAGTTTACTTTGCTTGCTTCATGCCGAGATGGAAATCGGCCGAGTTTTATAAATGCCGGCGACCCTAGACGTGCTAAAGAATTATATGAGTATATGGTAGCAAAAGCAAAGGCAAGCGGAATTAAAACTGAGCAGGTCTTGCTATTTGCAGAAAAAAATTTGGAGCGGAGATGAAGGTAAGCCTTATAAATGACGGACCTTTTACGATAGTTTTAGATGAAAGAGATATAAAATAAATGGCGGAGTACCTATGAAGTTATACAAGATTATTATTGTAGATGATGAACAGGAAGCAAGAACTGCAATTAAGAATACAGTTGATTGGGAAAAGGCAGGGTTTACAATAATCGGAGATGCTGAAAATGGTCAGGATGCACTTGAAAAGCTGGAAATACTGGAGCCTGATGTGCTGATGACTGATATACGCATGCCATATATAGATGGATTGGAGCTGGCTAAAAGGGCGAAAAAATTATATCCTTCATTAAAAATTATAATATGCTCAGGTTATAATGATTTTGAATATGCGAAGGAGGCTATCAGACTTGGAGTGTCTGAATATGTGTTAAAGCCGGTAAACAGAGAAGACCTTACAAATATACTGCTGAAGGTAAAAGAAAAGCTTGATGATGAAATATCAAAAAGCCGTGACCTTGATATCTTAAGGAATAATTATAAGGCAAGTATCCCTATCCTGAGAGAACAGTTTTTAAATAATCTTATTTTGGGAAAAACTGTAAAGGATGAGATAGAAGATAAGGTTAAACGCTACGGTATTGATTTAATGCCATCAAAGGCCTGGGTAGTTTCAGTAGTTGACATAGAAGAGGGCGGGTCTGAAACTTCCAGTATAGACAAAGAGCTTATTCCCGTGTCGGTTCAAAAATTTATATATGACAAGCTTTCCAAGAAGTATAAATGCTGCGTGTTTACTTCAGCTTCGGATACAAAGCTTGTAATTATCACAGGAATTGACAGTGAAAATCATTCGGGAAGCGAGGAAAGTATTAAAGAAGATGAGCTTGTGGATACCCTAAGAAATATCTGCAAGGAAAACAGGAAGGTTCTTGGAGTGTCAATTACCATAGCAGTGGGCAGCACTTGCACTGAGCTTTACAGCATTACTTATTCTTATGCAGATGCTTTAAATGCACTTGGCTATAAGAATGTAATAGGTACGGGAGATATACTTTATTTTCACGATGTAGAACCGGTAAATCTAGGCTTTTTGAAATTTAGTGAAAAGGATGAAAGCGACCTTACTTATGCGATCAAGTTCGGAACAAAGGAAGGTGTTTATTATGTAATTGATATGGTGCTGGATAAGATGAAATCTGCCAAGGTACATACAAGTCAGTATCATACCTATATGCTGAGTGCGGCTAACTGCATAGTGCAGCTTATGCAGCAGTATGAAATCAGCTTTGAGGATATAAGCACGGAGCCGGGCAGTGAATATGTAGACATACTTGAGATCATTAAAAATATGGAAGAATTTATACTCTGGTTTCAGGATATCTGTATTAAAATTCATGGCTATATGCGTGAGAGAAGGGAAAATACTACCAAAAGGGTTATTGAGGAAGCCAAGCGCTATATACAGGAAAACTTTACAAATCCGGACCTCTCGCTTGAAATGATTTGTAAGCATCTTCATATGAGTACGGCATATTTTTCTACTATATTTAAAAAGGAGGTAAAACAAAGCTATATAGCTTATTTAACTGATTTAAGGCTTGGGCTTGCAATGGAGCTTTTAAAAAATACAGATAAGAAAACTTATGTAATAGCGAATGAGGTAGGCTATCCTGAACAAAATTATTTCAGCTATGTATTTAAAAGGAAATTTGGAATGACACCTACAAAGTTTAGAGCAGCTGATAAGAAGTTTTAATTTATTAGTATGGCAGAAAAGAGAAGTGAACCTAATAACAACAAGAAAAAAATAAAAATTTTTCCGCATAAGCTTGGGATAAGGATGGTACTTTTTATATACTTTACCTTGGCAACCTGCGCTGCGATTGCAGTAACTATTTTCTTTATTACAAGAAGACTTTCAAAGCGCTCACAAAAAAGCTTAAATGAGGCTAATACAGGGATATTAAATCAGGTAGGCTATTTATTTGACAATTACCTGAGAGATGTAATGAAACTGTCGAATACGGTGTACTACAGTGTTTTAAAAAATGCGGATAAAAATACGGATACCCATTCTATGCTTAGCCTTTTATATGACAGCAATAAGGAAAAGGTTGACAATATTGCACTTTTTTCTTTGGAAGGAGAGCTTATAGATGTAGTTCCGGCAGCAAGGCAAAAGGAAGGCTATATAATAAAAAAACAGGAGTGGTTTAAAAATACATTTAAAGATACAGAAAACAGCCATTTTTCTCTGCCTCATCTTCAAAAAATATTTGAGCTTGGCGATTACAGATATAAGTGGGTCATATCAATGTCAAGAATAATAGAGTTTACTAAAGAAGGCAGAAGTGAGCAGGCGGTATTACTGATTGATATGAAATATGATGAGCTGGTAAGGAATTTTAACGATATAAATTTTGCAAATGGCGGGTATATTTATATAATTGACTCAAATGGAGAAATTATCTGGCATCCTAAGATGGGGCTTTTATATTCAAAGAGAATATCTGAAAATAATATAGAAGCAAGTAAATATAATGACGGAATTTACAGCATCTATAAAAACGGCAGAGAAGTTAACCTGCTCATAAAAACTGTCGGGTACACCGGCTGGAAAATAGTGGGAGTCAGTATGCCGGCTTCAAGAGTTCTCCTTGACCAGCATACACGTGCCTTTACTGCCGTCATATTATTTGCCGAGTTTTTTATAATATCCTTTGCTTATATTTACATGACCGATAAGATAAGCACGCCTATAAACAGGCTTCAGGAATCAGTGAAAGCGATAGAATCAGGAAAATTTGATGAGAAAGTATCTATAGGCGGAGTTTCAGAGATTGAGCATCTGGGAAAGGCTGTTGAAAATATGAGAAACAGGATAAATCAGCTGATTAAAGATAACCAGACAGAGAATCAAAAGCGAATAGAAGCAGAAAAGATGAAGGTGCAGGCAGAGTTTGATGTATTGCAGGCTCAGATAAATCCTCATTTCTTATATAATACTCTCAGCATCATAGTCTGGCTGATAGAAGCAGGCAAACCGGAGGAGGCGACCAAGGTGGTAACGGCGGTAGGAAGATTTTTCAGGATATTTTTAAATACTGATAAAAAATTTATTACTGCCAAAGAGGAAATAGGGCATGTAAGCGATTATCTTTTAATACAGCAGATGAGATTTAAGGACAGATTTTCATATAAATTTGATATAGATGAAAGAGTCAATGAGATGGCTACCTTAAAGCTTATATTGCAGCCTATAGTTGAAAATTCCATCTATCACGGCATGGAGTATATGGATGACGGTGACGGGATTATACTTATTAAGGCATATATTGAAAATGGCAGGTTGGTATTCAGCATCAAGGACAACGGTGCGGGGATGACAAATGACAGGGTAACAGAAATAATGTCTGATGCAGTGGTAAGAGCTTCAGCACCAAGAGGCTCAGGCATAGGGTTTAAAAATGTTAAGAACAGAATTTTTAAACAGTATGGCAGTGAGGGCAAAGTATATGTAATATCTGAGCCTGACGAGGGCACTGAGGTGATAATTCATTTTCCGGCTCAAAAATATATTGATGAAGATTTTGGTGTAAACAAATGAGTAATAAAATAAATTTTGAGGCAAATAGTAATATAACAGGATTATTAGTCCTTTACTTTATGCTGATTGTTATATTTTTTATTATGTCTTCAACAAATTTTTTATTAAAGGATGAAGATAAGAGCGTATGCAGAATGACTGTAATATTTTTAGAAAATGAAGAAGAATATTATACAAATTTTAAAAAAGGCATAGAAAGTGCGGCACAGGATTATAAAATAGATGTAAACTTTACTAATATATCTAAAAATGCGGATGTAAATGAGTTCAGGTCGCTTATATTAAAAGAAGCTGATTCGGGAACTGATATTATAATGCTTCCAAATATGGACAGCAGGAGATTTGCCAAGCTGGATATCTCATCTGATATAATACCGGTTTTCATATCTGGAGTGGTCTATAAAAAAAGCGAGGGTTATATGAGCCATGTAAGCATTGATTATCAGCAGGGGATAGATGAGCTTGTAAAAAGCATAAAAGTTTCTCAGCTTCCTTCAGCTCCCGTATATATAGTTGCAAAAGGAAATCATATACATGAGCTTGAGCAGCTTATTAAGGAAAAGCTTGAGCAGGATGGTTTCAATGTAATTGTCAGGCGTGGCATAAACATGGAAAAGCCTTGCGCTGATTCTTCGGAGGCTGAGTTAAAAAAAACAGATGAAATTCCGGCAGTAATAATGCTTTCAAGAGGCAGCTTTACTGAAACCGTTAAACAATGTTCTTTAAATAAAGATAATTTAAACTACAGGATTTATGGAGTGGGAACTACTACCTATCTGCTTAATAAGCTTGAGCAGGGATATGTTTCAGGAATTATTACTTGGAATGAATATGATGAAGGCTATGCCGCCGCATTAAATGCATACATGAAAATTTTTGGGACGGAAAGAGAAAAAACAGGATTAAGAAATGAAATTATCCCAAGCTACTATATAGATAATAATACCTTAGAATCCGGAAAATATACTAAGATGCTTTATCCAATTAATTAAATTACAGAGCGAGGCTGATTATGCGGACAATATCCTTAAAACCCTGCCTTATAGCAGGTATAGTGTGTGAGTTAATTACCGTACTGTTTATAGCAAATGCCAAAATGCTTGACAGAAAAGCCGTTGAAGACAATGCGGTGTTTATAGGCATCTGTATATATAATCATGAAGATACTTTTATTAATTCTTTGCGGCAGGAAATAGATTCGCTGCTTAAAGGAAGCGAATATAAGGGGATAAGAGTAAGGTATGAGGTGGTAAATGCCGCAGGAAGCCAAATTACGCAAAATCGACAGGTAGAGAGATTTATTGCTCTGGAATACGATGCAATCTGTGTAAATCCTGTGGAAAGAACCGAAGTATCAGCTATAATTGATAAGGCGGTTGCTACGGATATACCTCTGATATTTTTTAACAGAGAGCCGGTAAAAAGTGGTATAAACAGAGGCAAAAAGATATATTATATCGGAGATGATTCAAAGGACGCCGCTTTACAGCAGGCGGAAATTATATCGGAGCTGTACGCTTCAAATCCTTCGGCACTTGATTTAAACGGCGACGGAAATATAAATTATGTTGTGCTTGAAGGTGAGGCAAACCATCAGGCTGCGCTGCTGAGAACTGAGTGGGCTATAAAAGCTCTGCAAAATGAGGGAATTCCGATACATAAGCTTGCAGCCGCTTCGGCAAATTGGGACAGGAACCAGGCTTCGGCTATTATGGAGGGATGGATAAAAAAATACTCGGACAGCATAGAGCTTGTGATAGCAAATAACGATGATATGGCACTTGGAGCAAGAGATGCGGCTGAGAGCTGTGCGAGCCTTCGCAATATAAATATAGTTGGAATTGACGGCAGTGCAGAAGCTTTAAAAGCAGTGGACGAGGGAAGACTTTGCGGGACAGTAAGGTGTGATTTTAGACAATATGCAGAAGCCCTGCTTGAGCTTGCAATAGATAATGCTGTAAATAAAGCCTTGAGAGAAAAAGCTCCTGATAAAAATTATTATATAAAATTTTCTACTTATAAAAGGTCTTAAAAATAAAGACAAGGTGGTTTTATTGCTGCTTATATGGTATTATATTACTGTTTAAAACTGGTAGGCAGGCTTTGATAGCTAAGACAAAAGCAGGATGAAGACGGGCAGGAAGGAAGGACTTTAGTAGACGATGATGAAAGCTAAAAATTATTTTATTATTTCTATAGCTGTATTAGCAGCGGTTATATCTGTTATGGGCTGTTCAGGTAAAAAACAGGCTGAGAGCACTGAAAATGCTTTGGGCACCCAGCCCTTGCAGGAAGCGGCAAGTATTGCAAACAATAATGCTCCCGGCAGGGGCGGCAAAAGCTTTAATATAGGGGTATCAATGTATAAAACCAATAATGCCTTTATGTCCTTATATCAGGCTGAGCTGCAAAAAGAGCTTGAAAATGCAGGCTTTCAACAAGAAAATATACTGCTTCGTGATGCAAACGGAAAATCTGAAGAACAGGCAAAGCAGATGAGTGAGTTTATAAATTCGGCAGTTGATGCTATAGTAATCAATCCTGTGAAACCTGCAGAAGTGCAAAATTATGTAAATCAGGCACGCTCTGCCGGGATTCCTATTATAATCATAAACAGAGAAACTTCACATGCTGAGGAGGCAAGATGGGCAACAGAGGGGATAAGAGCTTCCTATGTGGGAAACGATGCCCAGCAGGCAGGCAATTTACTTGGAGAGATAGTTGTTTCTCTTGACAATAAAGGGGACATAAACGGTGACGGTACTGTAAGCTATCTGTTGCTTCAAGGTGATGCGGACATTGCGGAAACAGGTTTAAAGGGAGATTACTGTGCTAAAGCTATTACAGAAGCGGGGCTTGGCAAGGAAGAGATTTTAAAAACCGGAGTCAATTTTGACAGAGCAGCTGCTAAGCAGGCAGTTTCAGATGCAGCGGCGAAATTTGGAGATAAGCTTGAAGTAGTATTTTGTGCTGATGATGAAACCGCACTGGGAGCCGTTGAAGGAGCGGAGGCAGCAGGCAAGAAACCCGGAGAAAATATTTATATTTTAGGTATAAACGGAATTGAGGAGGCTTGCAAAGAGGTTAAAGCAGGCAGGTTGACAGGAACCTTATATGCCGATTATAAGCTTCAGGCGCAGCTGGCGGCAAAAGCGGCTATGGATATGATTAATAAAAAGGCTGTAGAAGCACTTGATACGGTGGATTACACTAAGGTTACTAAGGATAATGCAGGTGAAATTCTTGAAAAATTAGAGAATTAATAATTAAAACAGGGGGAATTTTAATAATTGGAAAAGAAAACTATAATTATAGGACATAAGAATCCTGATACGGATTCGGTATGCTCGGCGGTGGCTTATGCTTATTTTAAAGAAAAGGCGGAGGGAGATAATTTCGAGCCTGCGAGAGCAGGAGAGCTGAATGAGGAAACTGCTTTTGTACTTGAGCATTTCGGCATAGAAGCACCTGTACTCAGAAAAAATGTAAAAACTCAGGTAAGTGATATAGAAATAAGGCTTACTAAAGGAGTCGACCGAGGGATTTCCATTAAACGAACCTGGAACCTGATGAAAGAGCTTGATGTGGCAACCCTTCCGGTAGTCAATGCTAAAGGCGGGCTTGAAGGTATAATAACTGTAAAAGATATAGCGAGCTCCTATATGAACATACATGACAGCTCAACTCTTTCAAGAGCAAACACAAAGTATGAGAATATAATAGATACACTTGAAGCCAAGCTTGTAGTAGGGGATGCACAGAAATATTTTAATAAGGGAAAGGTGCTTATAGCGGCGGCAAACCCTGACCTGATGGAAAAATATATCTCAGAAGGGGATTTGATTATACTGGGGAACCGATATGAATCCCAGCTATGTGCGATTGAGATGGGAGCAGCCTGCATAGTAGTATGTACGGGAGCAGAGGTATCAATGACCATTAAAAAGCTTGCACAGGAAAAAAATACTACTATACTGACAACTCCAAGTGATACCTTTGCAGTTGCAGGGCTTATTAATCAGTCCATGCCTATAAGCTTTTTTATGACTTCTGAGAATCTTATAACTTTCTCGGAAGATGATTATCTTGATGATATCAGAGAAATAATGGCGAGTGTAAGACATAGATATTTTCCGGTGCTTGATAATCAAGGCAAATATAAGGGTATGATTTCAAGAAGAAATTTGCTTGGTGCAAAGGGGAAAAATCTGATCCTGGTAGACCATAATGAAAGTATTCAGGCAGCTGAGGGAGCAGAAAGTGCAAATATTCTTGAAATTATAGACCATCACAGACTTGGAACGATAAGCACTATAGCTCCTGTGTATTTTAGAAATCAGCCGCTCGGCTGTACCTCAACAATTATATATCAGATGTTCAGGGAAAAAAATATAGAAATTCCTTCTAAGATAGCAGGGCTTATGTGCTCCGCCATAATATCTGATACACTTTTATTCCGTTCTCCCACCTGCACTGAAACTGATAAAGAAGCAGGACTGGAGTTGGCAAAAATAGCCGCAATTGATAATATAGAGGACTATGCAAATAAAATGTTTGCGGCGGCGAGTGATTTAAAGGAAAAGACGGATGAACAGATATTTAAGCAGGACTATAAGAAGTTCACCCTCGGCAAGCTCAATATAGGAATAGGTCAGATAAGCTCATTAAATGAGGAGGAGCTGTCTAAGATACAAGACAGACTTATACCCTATATGGATGGCATATTAAGCGGCATTGAAGAGGATATGATATTTTTAATGCTTACCAATATTCTTAAGCAGGAAACTAAGCTTATCTGTATAGGAAATGGAGCAGGCAATCTTGCCTGTGATTCTTTCAAAGTCTCTGCTGAAAATCAAAGCAGCGATGTAGTATTAGAGCTGCCGGGGGTGGTTTCAAGAAAGAAACAGTTGGTGCCGGCACTTACCCTTGGTGCTCAGGCAGCTTTATAAATACTGGATATGACAAACTGCCACTTAATAAAAGTGGCAGTTTGCTTAATAAGATATAGCTTGTTATTTTAAATATATCCGCCTGTAAGGCTGATGTTTACAGTTTTTACAATAAATAAAAATTAGAGAGAGTGTGAAAATGATGGATGAAAATTTATTAAAGCTGCCAAGAAATATAACGTTGATAGGTATGCCTGCTTCAGGGAAAAGCTCTGTGGGAGTGGTGCTTGCCAAAAGACTTGGCATGAAATTTATGGATGTCGATATTGTAATTCAGGAAAAATACAATAAGCTGCTTAAAGAGCTTTTAGAAGAATATGGTGATGAGGGCTTTAGAGAAATTGAGGAGGAGGTAAATGCAGAGCTTGAGGTGAGCGGCTATGTAATTGCTCCGGGGGGAAGTGTAATTTATGGTGAAAAGGCTATGAAAAATTTAAAAAACATAAGCACCGTAGTCTATCTTGAGCTGCCTTATGGGGCTTTGAAATCAAGGCTTGGAGATTTGAGAGCCAGAGGAGTGAGCTTTGCTCCGGGACAGACGCTTAGAGATTTGTATAATGAAAGAGTACCCTATTATGAAAAATATGCTGATATTACAGTAAATGAATTAAAGAAAAGTATGAAAAAGGTTGTTGACGAGATAACCTATAAGCTTTATAATTCTTTGGTTTAATTATATCATATAAGAATAGGGAGAAAAACTATGCTTAATCAGAAAAAGAGTAATACAAATCCGGCGTTTCATATAGCGTATGCAGCAATGACGGCAGGTATTTATGTAGCCCTTACACTTATATTTGCTCCTATATCCTTTGGATTAGTTCAGTTCCGTGTAAGTGAGGTATTATGTATACTGCCTGTATTTTTTCCGGCAGCAGTACCCGGGCTTTTCACAGGCTGTCTGATTGCAAATTTCCTGGGAGGTGCAGCCTTAGGAGATATTATATTCGGCAGTCTGGCAACATTGATAGGAGCCTGCGGAACTTATGCACTTAGAGAAAAAAAGTATATTGCGAGCATTCCGCCCATATTGGCAAATACACTTATAATCCCCTTTGTTTTAAGATATTCGTACGGCTTAAAGGATTTTATACCGTTTATGATGCTTACAGTGGGTGCGGGAGAGATAATCTCCATAGGAGTGCTTGGAAATATGCTTAGCTTTACACTTGCCAAATATAAAAATATAATTTTTGGAACACAGAGTTCAAATCTTTAAATAAGAGGGATTATGTATTATGTATAGAATAGATTTTAACAGCCCCAAACCTGTTCATTTTGTAGGAATAGGAGGAATAAGCATGAGCGGCTTGGCAAAAATTCTGCTGAAAAAAGGTTTTAAAATAACAGGCTCGGATATGACAATAAGTCCTATATGCAAGGAGCTGGAGAAAGAGGGAGCGGTTATCTACTATAACCATAGCGTTTCAAATATCAGTAAGAATATAAGCTGTATAGTATTTACCGCTGCAATAAACAAATCTAATCCGGAGTATGTAAGAGCACTGGAACTTGATATACCGATTTTAAGCAGAGCGGAGCTTTTGGCGCAGCTTATGGAAAACTATAAATATTCTGTAGCGGTAAGCGGCACTCATGGCAAGACCAGCGTGACCTCGATGCTGAGTCATATTTTTTTAAAGGCGAGGTTGGACCCGACTATATCACTGGGAGGCATGTTAAGCTCTATAGGAGGAAATATACATATAGGTGAGGGAGAGTTTTTTTTAACAGAGGCTTGTGAATATAAGAACAGCTTTCTTGAATTAAAGCCTCATATAGGTATTATATTAAATATAGAGGAGGAGCATCTTGATTTTTTTAAGGATATAGAGGATATAAGAGCTTCCTTCAAAGGCTTTATTAATAATATAGACGAGGACGGAGTCTTGGTAATCCATTCCGGAATTAAAAATATAGGTGAATTGACTTCAGGCTTTAAGGGCAGCGTAGTAGTCTATGGAGGAGAAAAATCTGACGTTTATGCTGATAATATCAGCTTTAATGTCTACGGAATACCCTCCTACAGACTCACCGCATTTGACAGGCAGCCGGGCGACATCCGGCTTGGAGTGATGGGAAGACATAATGTCGACAATTCTCTTGCAGCAGTTGCCGCTTCCTTAAAGCTTGGAATCAGCTTTGAAGACATTGCCAGGGGACTCAGTGAATATACCGGTGTCGGAAGAAGACTCGAATTTAAAGGAAGGCTGGGAGAGATAAATATATTTGACGATTATGCTCATCACCCTCAGGAGATAGAAACTGCACTTGATGCAGTAATAAAATATCCGCATGAAAGGCTGGTTTGTGTATTTCAGCCCCATACCTACAGCAGAACCAAGGCTTTTTTGGATGAGTTTGCAGAGGCTTTGAGCAAGGCAGATATTGTGGTTTTGGCAGATATTTATGCAGCGAGAGAAAAGGACAATAAAGAGGTGAGCTCGGCAGATATAGCCAAGCTGCTGGAAGCCGGCGGCAAAGAGGTGCATTATATAAATTCTTTTGATAATATAGAAAAATTTTTACTTGAAAATCTTAGAGCTGGGGATTTGTGTATAACTATGGGAGCCGGAGATATAGTAAAAGTGGCTGAACACCTGATAGGAAATTAAATTATCAACATTTCCACATTGTCAACACAGAAAGAAATCCACAATGTAGATAATATTGTGGATTTCTTTCTGTTCTCAGACTATTTTATTTTAGTTTGAGCTATGGTATTATTTATATAGCTGACGGAAAAACTGCTGTATATTATATAAATTTTGGAGTACAGGACTGCAGGTAAAAAGTCTTTTTATACAGCAAATATTACTTGGGAAGAAGGCAGGGTATGAAGGTATTTTTTAATAGTCTTGATGTAGGAGATGTAACGCTTATATCAAATACATTTATTAATGAACATATGGTAAGGGCAAACGGCGAATACGTAAAAGTTTACCTTTACTTGTCATGCCATGCAAAAGAAGAGCTTAATGTTGATATGATGGCTGAGGTTCTCTGCCTGACCTACAAGGATGTAATTCGAGCAGTTGATTATTGGAAAAAGGCGGGAGTAATCAAGGTTGAGGATTTCAAGTCTGTCAATTCAAGCCCGGCTGAGCCGGATACTGCATTGAAACAGAGGCTTGAAGAAGAATGGCATGATAAGTCAAAAATTGATTTGATAAGGCTTGAAAACAATGAAGAGTTTGCTACTTTAATCTATTGTGCACAAAAATATCTCGCAAAGCCTTTCTCATCTACAGATACGATTAGCATGGCATATATGTATGATGTACTTAAAATGTCTTCGGAGCTTATCATTTATCTGATAGAAATCTGTGTACAAAATAAGAAAACTTCTATGAGGTATATAGAAACGATTGCACTTAAATGGAAATCAAAGGGAATAGACAGTGTTGAAAAGGCAAAAAATGAGGGTGCTTATTTCGGCAGAGATGTATATATGATAATGAAGGCCTTTGGACTTAACGGAAGAAATCCAGGAAGAGCGGAGCAGGAATATATAGATAAATGGAGAAATGAATGGAGATTTTCAACTGACGTAATTTTACAGGCATGTGATAAAACTATTGCGGCAATACAGACTCCAAGCTTTAAATATACAGACTCCATACTTTCAGGCTGGCTGAAGGAGGGAGTCAGAAAAATTGAAGATATAAAAAATCTTGACGAGATTTTTATCGAAAGAAGCAAAAAAGCCTCCAAAGCCGGACAGTACAGAGCGGTATCAAATAAATTCAATAATTTTGAACAAAGAGATGACGACCTTGATGGTGCAATGCTTGACAGATTGAATTTCAGACTTAGTCAAAGCTGAAATCATCTGCTTTAAAGGCACGGAGCCTGAATACCGCTTAATGAGGAGGTTGAAATTATGTCAATCAGTAATTCACAATATAATGCAATAATGAGAGAGTATGAGAAAATCCGCTCTGAGGCAAGATGGGATTTGGACAGGAGAAAAGCTGAAGTATATGAGAAAATACCTCAGATGAGAGAGCTTGGCAACAGAGTCGGAGCTTTGGCACTGGATAAATATAGAAAAATCGTATATTCCGGGCAAAAAAATGCACTTGATAATTTTAAAAAGGAAATAGATGACATAAGGCATAAAAAAGAAGCCTTGCTTAGAAAAAGCGGATTTTTGCCTGACTATTTGGATTTAAGGTATAAATGCCGGGAATGTCGGGATACCGGATTTACTGAAGCTAAAAAATGCAGATGCTTTAAGCAAAAGATAAATAAGCTTCTTTATACCGAGTCAAATATGGATGATATACTTAAGAGAGAAAATTTTGATTGCTTCAGATTTGATTATTTTAATGATAATAAAATGATACAGGCTCTGGGAATGAATGAAAAGCAGTATATGCTTAAAGTGGTTAATATATGTAAGGATTTTGTCTGTAATTTTAAAGATTCAGGTCAAAACCTGCTGTTTACTGGCAGTACAGGCGTAGGAAAGACTTTTCTCTCACATTGCATTGCGAAGGAGCTTCTTGATAAGAATTACGGAGTTATATATATGAGTGCGGTAGATTTTTTTGACAGGCTGGGTCAGGCAAGGTTTGATAAAGAAAGTGATATTGATTCAAGGGAGTTAAATGAAGACTTGGCATCAGCAGATCTATTAATTATAGATGACTTGGGAACTGAGCTTGCAAACAGCTTTACTATATCTCATTTTTTTTATATAATTAACCGTAGGTTAAATCTTAGAAAGTCAACGATTATATCCACAAATCTTTCAATGAAGATGCTTAGAGATATATACAGTGAGAGAATAACTTCAAGAATATCAGGCTCATACACTGTGCTTCCATTGTATGGCAGTGATTTAAGAAGAAAAACCATATAAGGACGGGAGAAAATATGTTGTATACTGAAAATAATAAGGAAAATACATTGGATAACAAGATTGAAACTATACCTGTAGGTCCGCTTGGCTTAGTGCCGCTTAAAGGCTGTGAGCCTTTGGCAAAAAAAGTTAATGAATACCTGGTACAGTGGAGGAATAAAAAAGAAAGCGAGCATAAGACAAATATAGCCTTTGCAGGGTACGAAAGAGACAACTATATAGTTCCCTCTACAATAAGCAGGTTCGGCTCAGGTGAGGCAAAGGGCTCGCTGGATGCTTCAATAAGAGGGGCAGATTTGTATTTGATGGCGGATGTATGCAATTACAGCCTTACTTATTCACTTTTTGGCATGACAAATCACATGTCGCCGGATGATCATTTCCAGGATTTAAAGAGAATAATAGGAGCAGTAGGAGGAAAGGCAAGAAGACTTACTGTAATAATGCCGTTTTTATATGAGGGAAGACAGCTTTTAAGACTTGCGAGAGAATCGCTTGACTGTGCCATTGCACTTCAGGAGCTTGCCAGGATGGGAGTGGACAATCTTATTACCTTTGAGGCACATGACCCCAGAGTTCAAAATGCCATACCCTTTAAGGGCTTTGAAACAGTGCAGCCCATCTATCAGTTTATAAAGGCACTGCTTAAAGCACAGCCCGAGCTTATAGTTGACAGTGAGCACATGATGGTGATAAGCCCTGACGAGGGAGGAATGAAGCGAGCAGTACATTTTGCAAATATGCTGGGTCTTGATATGGGTATGTTTTATACAAGGCGTGATTATTCAATATTTATAGATGGAATAAATCCTGTAATCAGCACTGAGTTTCTTGGAAGCTCAGTTGAGGGAAAAGACATGCTGATTATAGATGATATGATTTCTTCGGGAAGAACGGTGCTTGAGGTTGCCAAGGCACTAAAGGTAAGAAAAGCTAAGAGAGTGTTTATATGCTCTACCTTTGGTTTATTTACGAACGGATTTGCAAAATTTGACGAATACTATGAAAAAGGCTTCATAGACAAGATGCTTACGACAAACCTTGTATATCAGTCGCCGGAGCTGTTGTCAAAGCCTTATTATATAAATGTAGATATGAGCAAATATATTGCACTTATCATAGATAATCTTAATCATGATGCCTCACTCAGCGGTTTGCTTACTCCAACGGACAGATTAAATAAGCTGCTTGAAAAACATAAAAATAAATTAAATAATAATTACTAATATTTTGACAAATTATAAAATTTATATTAGAATATAAATAACTATATATATTTAAGGAGTATAACATAGATGAGAGTCATAATTTGTGATGATAATCCTCATGATATACATACTTACTCAATAATTGTAAAGAAGGTGCTTGAGCAAGCTGATATAGATGCAGAACTTCTTCTTTATGAAAGTCCAAAAAAATTGCTGTTTGATATGGAAGACAGCCTCTTTGAAGCTCAGGTACTTATACTTGACATCAGCATGCCTGAGATAGACGGAATGGAAGTAGCGAAAAAGCTTAGAATCTCAGGATATAAGGGGGAGATAGTTTTTATTACATTTTCCAAATCACATATGCTCGGAGCTTTTGATGTAAGGGCATTTAATTATATCGTAAAAGGAGAAACTTCAGAGTCAAGAATTGAAACAATACTTAAAAATGTGTTTGAAGCAGCACTTGACAAAGAGAAAGAGTATATACTTTTTACAGGGGTCGGAGAATATAGAAATATCGCTATATCGAGTATTAAATATTTTGAAGTAAACGGTAAAATAATAACGGTACATTATGGGCATAAAGAGTTTGAGTTTATATCTACAATAGGCAAACTTGAAAATACCCTTCATTCAAAGGGATTTATAAGAATACACCGTTCCTACCTCGTAGCAGAAAAGTCCATAAAAAGCTTTTCGTATAATGAAGCTGTATTGTATGATGGAATGAGCATACCTGTAGGAAGAAAGTATTATTCTGCATTAAAAGCAGCTATGTCAGGTACTAAAGTTAGTTAGATGCAATAGAGGAGCAAATTAGATGACTATTAAAAAAATTAATTACAGCTGGATTTTGATATTTACTCTCATCCTATGTATAAGTTTTGTATTTACAGCAAATGCACAAGTATGTCAGGAAGGGCAGCATAAATTTAAAGTAACCCTTATGCATAAGGCAGGTGAACACACGCCTGGAGAAAGAGTATATACCTGTGAAATCTGCGGATACACCTATAGCGAAGAAATATCTCCGACAGGACATGTATGGAGTGAATGGGTGGTAGACAAAGAGCCTACTCAAAATGAAGCAGGGCACAGATACAGATATTGTATAAAATATTCACATAAAACCCACTATCAGGAGGAGGAAATACCTCCGCTCGTAATTAAAAACACAGAGAATAAACTGCCAAGTAAAACTCCGTATGCTAAAGGCAGTAAATTTAAGAAAGCATTAGAACGCAATACCTCAGCAGAAACCGCATTAAATACCGGAGGTATTGCGGATAAAACTGTCAGTGATAATTTGGAGGAAATAGCTAAAGCACCGAAGCAGGTGACCAAGTCTAATAAAAAAACTATTTCGGATAAAACAGAAGCAGGTAAAGCCAAGACACCTTTAGATTCTTCAGATAATGTAAAGGGCACCGGTATTTCAGCTGGCAGACCCGGACTTATAGCTTCACTCTTGGTTGGTGAGGTAAACGCAATAGATGTTTTAAGCTCAATGGCTCTTACAGGGATGGCGATATGGTATGCGTTCGTTATAGAACCTATGTATGCCGTGCTCAGATGGATTAAAAAGAAAAAAGCTGAAGCAGATATGCGAATGAGGAAATCATAGGAGAAATTAGTATGTTGCTTAGGAATATATTGGAGATAGCATTAGTCGGCATACTCTTACTGTTGGGATTGGTAATATACCTCTATACGAGCCGAAGAGTAAGAGATGTTGAAAGCGATATGAGTATAAGGAAAAAAAAGGATATACACGGAAAGCTTGAAGATGAAGAATAGGGACTTCTGAGAAGAAAATCAGATTGGTCTGTTTTTTGGTTGCTTAAAAGATAGGTGAATAGTTATGAATAAAAACATTTTAAAATATATTGCACTGTCGGGGGCTGTATTTATGCTGCTTTTAATAATATACAGACCGAATCCGGCAAATGCAAGACAGATTTTTGGTAGAAATTTAAGAGAAGCTAATGCTCCCTCTCCTGTGCATATTAAGAATGGAAGCTTTGAAAACCCTGAGATTGACGGAAATATTAAAGAGCTGTGGGCTGCAAATTCAACTGAGCAGGGTGAAAAGATAAAAGGCTGGGAGCTTTTGAATTACTATACAACATCTGGAATTAAAGATAAGACTGTCAGGCTTTTTAAGGATAGGGACACTTCAATCAGACAGTACGCTCAGATTGGAGGAGATATACAGGGCTATTTATTTCAGAAATTTAACACTGTTCCGGGAATGAGGCTGTATTATAAATTTTACTCTAAAGCCGGGCAGTCAGGCAAAGGCAATGTCGCTTTGTTCATCGGAAATTCATATGAGAGAGAAAATCTCAGTCCGGTTAAGATAATAGAAAACGGCAGGGATTGGGCTTTATATTCCGGAGTTTATCAGGTTCCGCAGGGAGAGCACAGAACTGAAATAGGCTTTGCACCACTAAAGTTGCCTAATATAGAGGACAGCATAAACTTTATAGATGAAGTTTCAGTTAAGGCGGGAGCTTATATAGTGATAAAAAAGGAATCAGATAAAGACAATGCGGGTTATGTGAGTGCAGGCGATATAATAAATTATAATATTTATTTAAAGAATTTCGGACAGGCTGCTGCCGAGCTTAATATAGAAGACAGCATTGACAGCAATTTGGAATTTTTAGAAATTACTGAAATAGAAAGCCCTATTGAGCTTGATACTTATTTTGATAAAGATAATTCTTTGCTGAAAATTAATCCGAAAGACGGGCTGCTGCTTCAGGGGCTTGATGACGCTGATAACAGCCCGATTATAAAAATTTCATATAAAGCAAGAGTTAAAGCTGAAGCCGCTTTGTCAGGCAATATGATACAAAGTCAGACTGTGGCAGTTTATAATGACGAGGAAGCTTTGCATTATAATTTGAGCAGCTCCAAGGCTTACAGTGACATTCACATGCTGGCAGTCGCCTATCGCAGGGCTACTTCTTCAGTTACTGTAGCGAAAAGGTGGCTGAATGCTGACGGCAATATTCCGGACAGTGTTGAAGTGCTGCTTTATAAGGATGGAATTGTTTTTGACGGTCCTGTGATTCTTTCTGAAAGAAATTCATGGACTTATACCTGGACTGGGCTTGAAACTACAGGAGGCACTGGTGAGTCCGATACAGCTTCACCTTCCAATTCCGCAAATCCTTCAAGTGAGAGTGAAGAGGAAAGTAACTATGGGGGGCGGATCACCACTCGTCAGCAAAGTAATTATCATCTTACAGGCAGATATACCGTCCGGGAGATAAATATACCTGAAAACTTTAGGATGTCGAAAAAAGCGGTTGAAGGGAATCTTTGGATTATAGAAAACAAATATATAAAGCCCTCTAAAGACCCTCTTGAAAATGAAATTGATAAGAAGGAAAAAGAAATCCCTCCTAAAAATTCTATAGAGGATCCTTCTAACAACGACAACAATAATAACAGCAATAATAACAATAATAACAGCAATAATAATAATAATAACAGCAATAATAATAATAATAACAGCAATAATAATAACAACGGTAATAGCAACGAAGACAATAATAAAGGCAACAATAATCAAAAAGGGGATAATCAAAGTAAAGGAAATGGCGGCAACTCCTATTCAAAAAATCCTTTTTCATCAAATATTGTGCTTTTAAATAAAAATAAGCTTTCGTTAACTCAAAGAGCAGTGAATGACCCTGAAACAACTGCTTACGGAAAAGATATAGAATATGAAATAATTCTTAAAAATGAAGGCAATAAAGGAGTAAAAGGTATATGGATAAGAGATTATATGCCTGAGTTTACGCATTTTTCCGAGGCTGATGCTTTAGGTGAATACGGCTGTATTCGTGGCAGAGAGCATGTATCCTGGTTTATAAAAAAGCTTGAGCCTGGTGAAAGTATAAGGCTTGGCTTTAAAGCTGGCAAGGACTACTGTGTTGCAGGCAGCATAATTAATGAGGTTTATTATGAAATCTTAAACAAGGAAGAAAGTCCTTATATAAATCAGGAAAAAAATCCTGAAATTAAACTTTAGTTTGTATTATAGTAAAAGTTGTGTTATTATGTTGTCACGTATACTGAAAATTCAGTGTATATAAAAATAGAAGGTAGGAGAAATAAGTTAAGATGGAAAGTGAGAAAAAATTTGTACAGGAGATAACCTCCATGGAGGACGATTTTGCTCAGTGGTATACGGATATAGTTAAAAAAGCCGAGTTGATTGACTACTCAAGTGTAAAGGGCTGCATGATAATAAGACCGGCGGGCTTTGCTATCTGGGAGCTGATGCAGGCTGAGCTTGACAGGCGATTTAAGGAAACCGGAGTATCAAATTGCTATATGCCTCTATTTATTCCTGAAAGTCTGCTGGAGGTAGAAAAAGATCATGTGGAGGGCTTTGCACCTGAGGTGGCATGGGTAACACATGGAGGCATGGAGCCCTTAGCTGAAAGAATGTGTGTAAGACCTACTTCTGAAACCTTATTTTGTGACTATTATCAAAAAATAGTTAAATCCTACAGAGATTTGCCGCAAGTATTAAACCAATGGTGTTCAGTAGTTCGCTGGGAAAAAACTACAAGACCGTTTTTAAGGTCGAGAGAATTCTTATGGCAGGAGGGACATACTGCCCATGCTACTGAAGAAGAGTCTGAAGCAAGAACTATACAAATGCTCAATGTATATGCAGATTTTTGTGAGGAATGCCTCGCGATACCTGTTGTCAGGGGGCAGAAAACTGAAAAAGAAAGATTTGCGGGAGCAAAGGATACCTATACTATAGAATCCCTGATGCATGACGGCAAGGCGCTCCAATCAGGTACAAGCCATAATTTTGGAGATGGTTTTGCAAGAGCCTTTAATATACAGTATACCGATAAGGATAATAAGCTTAAATACGTGCACCAAACGTCATGGGGCTTCACTACCAGGATGGTAGGCGGAATTATTATGGTTCACGGAGATAATTCAGGACTGAAGCTTCCACCTCTAGTGGCACCTGTTCAGGTCAACATAATTCCTATTGGAATGAATAAAGAGGGAGTGACTGAAAAAGCGGCTCAGATTTTTGAGAGGCTTAAACAGGTGGGGATAAGAGTCAAGTTTGATGTCAGTGAAAAAAGCCCAGGATTTAAGTTTGCTGAATCGGAGATGAGAGGCATTCCGGTAAGGCTTGAGATAGGCCCTAAGGATATAGAGCGGAATCAGTGTATCCTTGTAAGGAGGGATAATTTTGAAAAAACAGCGGTTAAATTGGACAACCTGGAAGAGGAGATTAAAAGGCTGCTTGAGCTGATTCAGAAAAATATGTATGAAACGGCTCTTAAGCATAGAGATTCCCATACCTATACTGCTTTAAACATGGATGAATTTGAGGAAATTATAGATACTAAACCTGGTTTTATTAAGGCTATGTACTGCGGCAATCAGGATTGTGAAGATGAAATCAAAGATTTGACCGGTGCAACTGCTAGATGCATACCTTTTAAACAGGAAGAAATTTCAGACGTATGCGTATGCTGCGGAAAACCGGCAAAGAAAATGGTTTACTGGGGCAGAGCATATTAATATAAGATGATAAAAGCTGAGGGATGCACTTTGCGGACCTCGGCTTTTTTATTAATTTTATTCAGTGCCTATAAATAATATGACCCGCGGGTATCATATTATATAAATAAGAGCATATATTAATAATCTGATTGGAGGACTGTAATGCATATAAATATGCCTGAAAATGTAAAATATATAATCAATAAGTTAAAAAAAACGGGGTTTGAAGCTTATGTCGTGGGCGGCTGTGTAAGGGACAGCATTATGGGCATTATACCTAAAGACTGGGATATAACCACGAATGCAAAGCCTGGTGAAATTAAAAAAATTTTTAGAAGGAGCATAGACACTGGAATAAAGCATGGAACTGTTACCCTTCTTATAAATAAATCGACCTATGAGGTAACTACCTATAGAATTGACGGAAATTACAGCGACGGAAGACATCCTGACAGAGTCTTATTTTGCAGTTTGCTGGAAGAGGATTTAAAAAGACGTGATTTTACAATAAATGCAATGGCATATAATGATGAAGAGGGACTTATAGATAGGTTTGGAGGAGTAAAGGATATACAAAATCAAATAATACGCTGTGTAGGCAAACCAACTGAAAGATTTTCAGAGGATGCACTGAGAATGCTGAGGGCGGTAAGATTTTGCGCAGCACTTGATTTTACTTTAGAGACTCAAACCTGTGAGGCAATAAAGCTTCTCCATGCCAACCTTTCAAAGGTAAGCAGTGAAAGAATATTTGTAGAGCTTGATAAAATGCTGCGTGCTTTTCATCCCGAATATATAAGTGCTGTGTTTGAAAGCGGTTTATATAAGTATTGCTCTGAGAATTTTAAGAAGATAAGCCGGGCTGATACAGAGCTTTTCAAGTATGCTTCCAAGCTTCCGGATAAAAGATATGTGCGCTGGGCTGCCTTGATGAGAAGCTTGGAGCCTGATACGGCGAAAAAGATACTTAAAGAACTGAAGGCGGACAATGAATGTGTAAATAAGACTGCTTCGGTAGTAAAATTTTTAAAAGAGGAAATTTCCGGCGAAAAATGCGAGCTGAAAAAATTGCTGCTGAAGCTGGGAAGTGAGCTTCTGGAAACAGTGCTGATTATCAGAAGCTCCGATTTAATAAAATATGATAAAAATATTCCTTATATCAGCGATGAGGAATTTAATATTATAAATAATACCTTAAAAGAGATATATATGAATAAGGAGCCGTACAGAATAGATATGCTTAACATAGACGGAGGGGATCTTATTAACCTTGGAATTAAAGAGGGACCTGAAATAGGAAAACTGTTGAAACAGCTTCTTGAGGCAGTTCTTGAAGCTCCTGAGCTTAATTCCAAAGCTGCACTTTTGAGCCTGGTGCAGAATTTATACAGCGGCTTTAGGTAGCCAAAATACAGTAATTTATGGTATACTTGCCGTACAGGAAAGGAACTGCCCAAATATATGCCTGTACAGATGCGGGCTTTTAAAAATAAGGAGGATTAAATGAGAGATTATAAGAGTTTTTATAATGAGTGGTTGTCAGATTCGTATTTTGATGATGAAACCAAAGCAGAGCTTAAGAGGATTTCAGATAATGATAAAGAAATTGAAGAGAGGTTTTATACAGAGCTTGAATTTGGAACAGCAGGCTTAAGAGGTGTAATTGGTGCAGGTACGAACAGAATAAATAAATACATTATAAGACGTGCGACTCAGGGACTTGCAGATTATATACTGAAACAGAATAATAAAGATAATGCGGTTGCCATAGCCTACGATTCAAGACGCATGTCACCCGAATTTGCTATGGAGGCTGCACTTACACTTGCAGCAAACGGTATAAAGGCTTATAAATTTGAATCATTAAGACCTACTCCGGAGCTTTCATTTGCAGTAAGAAAATTAAACTGCATAGCAGGAATAAATATAACTGCAAGCCATAATCCTCCGGAATATAACGGCTATAAGGTTTACTGGCAGGATGGGGCACAGTTTACTCCTCCGCATGATAAGGGAGTGGCAGAGTGCGTAGCCGCAATTAAAAAATTATCTGAGGCTAAAACTATAAGTCTTGAGGAAGCTCAAAAAAAAGGACTTTATGAAGAAATAGGAAAAGCTATAGATGATGATTATATAGCTAATGTAAAAGCCCAGGTATTAAGTCCTCAAGCTATTGAAAAAGAGGGAGATAAGCTTAAGATAGTTTATACCCCGCTTCATGGCACCGGCAATATTCCAGTCAGGAGAGTGCTTGATGAGCTTGGTTTTAAAAATGTTTATGTAGTTAAGGAGCAGGAGCTTCCTGACGGAGAGTTTCCGACTGTAAGCTATCCTAATCCTGAAGATAAAGCTGCCTTTAAGCTTGCACTCAAACTTGCCGAAGAAAAGGCTGCGGATATTGTACTTGCTACAGACCCGGATGCTGACAGGCTCGGAGTGTATGTAAAGGATACAAAATCAGGGGAATATAAAGCCCTTACAGGCAATATGTCAGGCTCACTTTTGTGTGAATACGTACTTGCAAGAAGGAAGGAAAAGGGACTGATACCTGAAGATGCGGAAGTGATAAAATCAATAGTTACTACCAACCTTGTAGATGCAGTTGCTGAAAACTATAATTGCAGGCTTGTTGAGGTACTTACCGGCTTTAAGTGGATAGGCAGACATATACTTGAAAATGAGAAAAACCAAAAAGGCAGTTACATGTTCGGCTTTGAGGAAAGCTATGGCTGTTTGATAGGTACCTATGCCAGAGATAAGGATGCAGTTTCAGCTTCTGTTGCACTGTGTGAAGCAGCTGCCTATTACAGGACTCAAGGCAAAACTCTTTGGGATGCTATGCTTGATATGTATGAAAAATATGGGTATTATAAAGACGGTGTGAAATCACTTTCACTTTCAGGCATAGAGGGGCGTGAAAAGATTAATAATATAATGAAAAATTTCAGGCAAGAAGTACCTGAAAAAATCGGCAATATGAAAATTAATTATGTAAGAGATTATGCAGAGGGCAAAATAATTGATAAGTCTACCGGAAATAGTATGCCTTCAAATCTTCCGCCTTCCGATGTGGTATATTACGACTGTGAGGACGGCACCTGGATTTGTGTACGTCCGTCAGGCACGGAGCCGAAGATAAAATTCTATTTTGGTGTCAAGGGCAGCACCTGTGAGGATATGATTAAGAGGTCAGAGGCACTTGAAGCTGATATAGATAAAAAAATATCAGCTTCAGAATAAATACCGGCTGACACTGCCTTTCTAAAAATATAATGTTTAACAGGTTGCTCTCAAGCAGGACAGTAAAATATAAAGCCTGCTTGGGAGCAATAGTTCTATTTATCTTTGGAAGACATTTTACTTTGTTTGGATGGTTTATTTCTTTTGTTGTACTTAGAGGAAAATATATCTCCCTCCTTCAGCTCAAAAAATTCTTCAAGAAACTTTGAAGTGGCATCAGGATTTCCCTTAAGCATACCTCTCCTGAAGAAAGTGATTAACCGGTTTGAGGAGGGAAGCTTTTGCTTAAAGGCATTAATTCTTAGAAGCAGTGAGCTGTATTCTGAGGCGCTGGCTTCGTCAGGTTTGGGAAGCGGGATGCGTGCTTCTATTTCTTCTTTGAGATTAGCTATAAGCCTCTGAGTTTTATACTTCATACCGCTTAGGTGTTCATTTGTACTTTCTCCTATAATTTTAACCTTTTCAGCCATTGAATTTAATTTTTCACCGGTTTCATAAATATGATTTTTAGTATTTTCCACCACATTATCACCAAGTGAATAAAACCTTGCCTGAATTTCTTCAAATTCAAGCTTGATTTTTGAAAGCGCAGTGATTGCCTTGGCAAAATCAAGAGCGGCATGAGTTGACAGTATAAAATCAAATAAAAAGATAAAAGATATTAAATAGTCGGCGATAATTATTATATGCAAATTTATGAAAGAAAGCCTGCTGTAAAAAAATGGATGTATATAATTAATGAAAGCTACTGTCAGTACCCCCCAGAATAAAGTGGAGGAAAGGCAGATATAGCCTTTATAATTAAATCTTTTTTCTGAATAATCCCAATATCTTACCTTAAACAGCTTTTCCATAGCCCAGCCGGTTATAAGCTCAAGTGCTGTAGCGCCGACTGCTCCTGCTATATAGGTAAGCAAATAATTATACTTAAATGGAGTGGCTGCAAAAATCATTGATATGGCACCACTTCCGTAAAGAGGGAGCATAGGGGACCTTAGAAAACCTCTGTTGACAAGATGCCTTTCACAGATAGACACGTAAGAAGATTCAAAACACCACCCTAAAAAAGAGTAGAGATAAAAAAGTATCAGTATATAATAATAGTTATACGTATATGGTTCCATAAAGACCTCTCATTATACCCAAAATACAGAATATAAATATTCTATAGTTAGTTTATATAAAATGCTGCTATATTAATTTAATTAATATAACAGCTCATTATTATACTGTCAACTCCCTGAAGCTTGATTGGAGCCGTTTAGCTGCAAAGCTTATAAAACAAAGAAGACGAAGTGAGATATCAATCAAACTTCGTCTTCTGGAATGGTAGGTCTATAAAAAGGAAAAATTTTAGGGGGACCGGACAGCACTGAACTGTCCGGCATGAGTATGAAAAAGCTTTGCAGTTTCGGTATTCTGAAACCGTCTTCAGTTAGCTGATACTGTATCAACTAACTTGCCTATATGATACAATATAATTGTGTCTAAAATATGGTAGGATAATTAAAAAAATATAAATAAGAGAAAAAAAACTTTACGATAAATCTTATGGAATTTATAAGAGTAGTAGTTTATAATAGTCAGGGAAGCTATAAAAATCATGCATGGAGGAAAGGTTATGTTTGGATTAACGTCAAATGACATAGGTATAGATCTCGGTACTGCGAGTATACTGGTATATATTAAGGGTAAGGGCGTGGTTCTTAAAGAGCCGAGCGTAGTTGCGATAGATAGAAATACTAATGAGATAAAGGCATTTGGAGAAGAAGCAAGGCTGATGATAGGAAGAACTCCAGGCAATGTGGTGGCGGTCAGACCGCTGCGTCAGGGAGTGATATCGGATTATACAGTTACTGAAAAGATGCTTAAATATTTTATACATAAGGCTGTAGGAAAAAGGACCTTAAGGAAGCCCAGAGTGGCTATATGCATACCTTCAGGTGCAACCGAGGTGGAAAAGAAAGCAGTGGAAGATGCTACTGAGCAGGCAGGAGCTATAGTGCTCGGCACCATTGAAGAACCGGTGGCAGCTGCTATGGGTGCAGGTATAGAGATACAAAAGGCATTTGGAAATATGATAGTTGATATAGGAGGAGGAACCTCGGATATAGCGGTAATTTCACTTGGAGGTACGGTGGTAAGCACCTCTATAAAGGTAGCCGGAGATGATTTTGATGAGGCGATAGTGCGCTATATGAGAAAAAAGCACAATCTTCTCATAGGTGAGAGAACTGCGGAGGAGATTAAGATAAATGTAGGCTCAGCTTATAAAAGACCAGAGCTTCTTACTATGGAAGTAAGGGGAAGAAACCTGGTCACAGGGCTTCCAAAAACTATAGTAATAACCTCGGATGAAACCCTTGATGCTTTGGCTGAGCCGGCACAGCAAATAGTAGAGGTGGTACATTCGGTGCTTGAAAGGACCCCGCCTGAATTGGCAGCAGATATATTTGACAGAGGAATCCTGCTTACAGGAGGAGGCTCTTTGCTTGCAGGGCTTGACCAGCTTATAGAAGAAAAGACCGGAATTAATACGGTGATTGCAGAAGACCCGCTTACCGCTGTAGCTATAGGAACCGGTAAGTATATTGATTATATAGTAGGTGAAGAAGGACGTTCAAAAAAAGAATTTTAGAAAATAATAACTGCACGGCCGGTTTTAGATGAATTGATTTTTACAGTAAAAATTCAGACTCCTGAGTTCCAATATTTCAGGAGTTTTAATTGGCGTGGAGCATAATTAAAGCGGACTTTAAAGGTCCGCCTTGCCAGACATAATAATTTTAATAAATATGGAGCTGTGAAAATAAAAAAAGACTTTGGATTAGCAACTGTTTTAAAGCTTAAGGCTTTACTTTTAGATTCAATTTATCCGCCGAGATGTCCGGTATGCCATGAAATTGCCAAAGCAGGGCGTAGCATCTGTAAAGACTGCCTGCCTTTAATGGATTTTGTTAAGGGGGCGGTCTGCCTGAAATGCGGCAAGGAGCTTTATGATGAAAGTCAGGACAGTTGCAGTGACTGTGCTGCACTGCCTAAAAGCTTTGAATATGGGCTGGCACTTCTTAATTATGATGATATAAGCTCGGAGAGTATGATAAAAATAAAGTATAAAAATAAAAGAGAATATATAAAAATCTATGCCAGGCTTATAGCATTAAAATACCGTACAGAAATAAAAAAGATGGAGGCGGAGGCTCTCATCCCTGTGCCGGTACATAAAAACAGACTTAAAATAAGAGGCTATAATCAGTCTGAGCTGCTTGCACGATATTTGAGTCAAGAAACTGGAATTAAGCTTATAAATAATGCGCTTGTCAGGGTACGGGATACTAGGGCACAGAAAGCGCTGACTTCAGAGGAAAGATTTAAAAACCTTTCAGAAGCCTTTTGCTGTGATAAGCTCCCTGAAAATCTGCATAATATTATTATAGTTGATGATATTTATACTACAGGCAGCACTATGGAAGCCTGCACAAGGGTATTGAAGCGTGCAGGAGCAGAAAAAGTTTACTGCATAAGTATATGCATAGGAAAAGGGACTCACTGATTTTATTTTTGTATAAAATTGTTGACTCCGTCTTTACTATATGATATAGTTACTCAGTGGCAGAGGGTGATGGGGTCTTTTTTTTTGACCTCATTAATAATGACAGCCGGGTGTAAAGCACTGGTAATTATGAGAAATATTGATGGAGGTGGACGATATGCGTACAAGAATCACTTTGGCATGCACTGAATGTAAGCAGCGTAACTACAATACGACCAAGGATAAAAAGACTCACCCTGATCGTATGGAGATAAAAAAGTACTGTAGATTTTGCAGAACTCATACTACTCATAAGGAAACTAAGTAAGAGAGGGATGTAATGGCTGATAAGGAGAAAAATACAAGTTTTATAAAAGGGCTTAAGGCGGAATATAAGCGTATAATATGGCCTGATAAAGATACACTCAGCAGACAGACTGTGACAGTAACTATAGTTTCCTTAATACTTGGCGGCATTATTGCATTGCTTGATTTTGGATTCAAATTCGGATTTGGACTTATATTTAAGTAGGCTGGGTAAATAGATGTCAAAAGCACAATGGTACGTAGCTCATACATATTCGGGTTATGAAAATAAGGTAAAGTTGGATATTGAAAAAACTATAGAAAACCGTGGACTTCAGGAGCAAATCCTGGAGGTCTGTGTCCCAATGCAGTCAGTGCTTGAGCTGAAAAATGGAGTTGAAAAGCTTTCAGATAAAAAACTCTTTCCTGGATATGTTCTTGTCCACATGGTAATGAATGATGAAACTTGGTATGTTGTAAGAAATACTAGAGGAGTAACAGGATTTGTAGGTCCCGGAAGCAAGCCGGTTCCGCTTACTCCGGGAGAGATGGCGAGTTTAGGCTTTGGAGATGCTCAAAAGGATGCCAAACAGGAAAAACTGATTATAGATTTTGCAGTGGGTGACAGCGTTACAGTTATAAGTGGTGCTTGGAAAGATACTGCCGGAATTATAACTGAAATCAATGAGAGTAAGAAGACTATTTCTATGAATGTTGATATGTTTGGACGCTCAACAAAAGTTGAATTAGGGTTTTCCGAAGTAAGAAAGATGTAATTAAAGCGGAGATTTACAATCCGCAGGCTATACCGAAAATTCTTCCCTTTTCAGAGGCAATATTTTATAATCGGAGGATCAATCGGAATTAATTAATCCCTTAAAAGGGGAGTGGGAGGGAGCTTCCCGCAGATACCACAAGGAGGTGCCAGTATGGCAAAAAAGGTAACAGGTTTTATAAAGCTGCAGATTCCTGCAGGAAAGGCTACACCTGCACCGCCGGTAGGACCGGCTCTTGGACAGCACGGTGTAAATATAGTAGAATTTACAAAACAGTTTAATGCAAGAACTGCCGACCAAGGAGATTTAATTATCCCGGTAGTTATAACAGTATATGCCGACAGAAGCTTTACTTTTATAACTAAGACACCGCCGGCAGCAGTGCTTCTTAAAAAGGCCTGCAAGATAAGCTCAGGCTCAGGTGTGCCGAATAAGACAAAGGTAGCAAAAATCAGTAAGGCGGAGATTCAAAAGATAGCTGAAACTAAGATGCCCGATTTGAATGCTGCAAGCATTGAAGCTGCGATGAGCATGATAGCAGGAACAGCCCGCTCAATGGGTATTACGGTTGAAGACTAATTTAGGAGGTTATTAAGAAGATGAAACATGGAAAAAAATATAATGAAGCTGCTAAATTAGTGGACCGCTCAATATTTTATGATACCGAAGAAGCGATTGGACTGGTAAAAAAGACGGCTGTAGCAAAATTTGATGAAACGATAGAGCTTCATATAAGAACAGGCTGCGACGGAAGACATGCAGAGCAGCAGATAAGAGGGGCAGTAGTGCTTCCTCACGGTACCGGAAAGAAAGTACGCATACTTGTATTTGCAAAGGGTGCAAAGCTGGATGAAGCAAGTGCCGCGGGTGCCGATTTTGTAGGCGGAGACGAGCTGATTCCGAGAATACAGAATGAAGGTTGGCTCGATTTTGATGTTGTAGTTGCAACTCCTGATATGATGGGTGTTGTAGGACGACTCGGTAAGATTCTTGGACCTAAGGGACTGATGCCTAACCCTAAGGCAGGCACGGTAACTATGGATGTGACAAAGGCTATTGAAGATATAAAGGCAGGTAAGGTTGAATACCGCCTTGATAAAACCAATATAGTTCATGTTCCGCTTGGAAAGGCTTCTTTCAGCGAAGTACAGCTTAAAGAAAATTTTAAGGCTGTGGTTGATGCTATAATTAAAGCAAAGCCAAGTGCAGTAAAGGGTGCTTACCTTAAAAGTGTGACTATTGCTTCAACTATGGGGCCCGGAGTGAAATTAAACACTGCAAAGCTTATGGCATAGTTTTTGCCGGCAATGCATATAGTTATTAAAAAATATTGAGATATTAACTGCCGAAGACAGCAGGTGCCGTCAGGGCATAAGCATAGCCGCCTGCCGAGGAAGTATAATTTCCTACTGATATTATGCTCCTTCGCTTGAGGTAAGGCGGGGGAGTTTTTTAAGTATAAGCTTCCATGTCTTTGAATATAAAATTGCAGAATATTATTAAAATATGTAAAGGAGGATAATATGGCAAAAGTTGAATTGAAACAACCTATAGTCCAGGAAATTGCAGAGCTGCTGAAAGATTCTCAGTCTGCAGTTGTAGTGGACTATCGCGGACTTACAGTTGAAGAAGATACTAAGCTGCGCAAGCAGTTAAGAGAAGCCGGAGTTACTTATAAGGTATATAAAAATACTATGATTCATCTTGCTGCAAAGGGAACAGAATTTGAGGTGCTGGATCCTTATCTTGAAGGACCTACGGCACTTGCAGTATCAAAGGATGATGCTACGGCTCCTGCCAGAGTGCTTTATAACTTTGCAAAAACTGCACCGAAGCTTGAGCTTAAGTCGGGAATTGTAGAGGGAACTCTTTATGATGCTGAAGGCATTAAGGCTGTGGCGGCAATTCCGTCAAGAGAAGAGCTTCTTGGAAGACTGTTAGGAAGTATGCAGTCCCCTGTGGCAAACTTTGCGAGAGTGCTTGACCAGATAGCTAAAAAACAGGAAGAGGCATAGAGAGACATAGTGGCTTTTAAACTGGATATTATTTTAATTATACCGGAAAAAATATAAAAGTATAAGATTATTGATTATTATATGGAGGAAGAAAAAATGGCAAAATTAACAACAGCTGAATTTATAGAAGCAATTAAGGAATTATCTGTTTTAGAGTTAAATGAACTTGTAAAAGCCTGTGAAGAAGAATTTGGTGTATCTGCTGCTGCTGGAGTAGTAGTGGCTGCTGCCGGTGCAGGTGCCGGTGGTGCTACTGCTGAGGAGCAGACTGAATTTGACGTAGAGCTTTCAGAAATAGGAGAGCAGAAGGTTAAAGTTATTAAGGTAGTGCGTGAGGCTACAGGTCTTGGACTTAAAGAAGCAAAGGACCTTGTTGACGGAGCTCCGAAGGCAGTTAAAACCGGAGTTTCAAAAGAAGAAGCGGAGGCACTTAAGAAGCAGCTTGAAGAGGTGGGAGCAAAGGTTACACTTAAGTAAATTCGAAGCAGTACAGACAAATTCTCTGCTTCAAAAGCATGAAGCTTTAGGCGGAAAATGGATTTAATAAGAGCTGGCGGGGCAGAAAGCCTGCAAATTTTGCAGGCTTTCTGCCCCGTTTTCACTTTTGGGAGGGCTTCACTAAAATATAAGTTTATGTTATACTGGCTTTATATATACAAAGGGGGAGATTAGAATGTTGAATAATGCCTATACCAAGGGAAAACATTTATTATGCGGAGATTATACTCAGTATACACCGGCAGGAGCAGGACTATTCATTAAAGCCGGCAGGTATTCTAATATACCTAAAAAAGGCAGCGTAGTTTATTTTTATTCAAATTCTCTTAAAAGAATAGCTCACGTCGGAATAGTAATTGACAGCGCTTTGAAAAACGGAGTTTATATCTTCAATACCATTGAAGGAAATACTTCAGCCGGCAGCGGTTTCAGCCGCAACGGCGGCTGTGTAGCTAAAAAACATTATTCGGTAAGCTCATCTCAGATAGGCGGTACAAACAGAGTACAGGGCTTTGGCGAGCCTATATTCGGGTCTAATACTGCGACAGCAGATATGTTTATCAGTGTAGCTTTAAATGAAGTCGGTTATGAGGAGAAGGCAAGCAATGCCATGCTGGAAGATAAGCATGCCAATGCAGGTGACAACAACTATACTAAGTACGGTAAATGGTATGGAAGCAACGGACTTTACTGGTGTCAGCAGTTTGTAAGCTGGTGTGCTTATGAAGCCTGTAGGCGTATGACTGAAAAATCGGAAACCAAATGGGTGCAGGAGGGCGGAAGATGGCGCTATATTAATCAGGGAAAATATGTTAAAAGTAAGTGGCTTGAAATCAGCGGAAAATGGTACGTATTTGACAGTGAGGGGTATATGGTTACGGGTTGGTATAAATCCGGCAGGAACTGGTACTATCTTAACCCTAAAAACGGAGCCATGTGCGCAAGTCAGTGGATAGAAAAGAATAATAAGAGCTATTATTTAACTAAAAGCGGAATTATGGCAAAATACTGCTATGTTGCTGGAAAGGGAGGAGTGTACTACTGGGTCAATGAAAATGGAGAATATCAAAAACAATTTGATACTAAAACTCCCAACCTTGCAAAATATGAATTAGCTGTATAATTATAAAAATTTCCGATTGTGAGTCTGCAGATTACAGCTTAATTAAATTCAAGAAACGCCGAAGCCGGTATTTACCGGAGTCGGCGTTTCTTGAGTCTAGGCTTATTCTAAACCTGTTTTAAGGGATTTATTAAGAAATATAGCTAAATTTCTTCTCTGGTATTATAAAAATGTGTATGTAAGAGCTTATGTGCTTTTTCACCATAAAATTCACCGAGGTATTCATTGTAAAGCTGCAAGACCTCAGGATTCTTATGTGACTGGCGTATATGCTTTTGGCTGTCTATATTATAGATGGCATTCATGCGTTTAGTAAGAATTCCGGTATTGCCATGCATATAAGGCTGACCGCCTCCGTCAATGCAGCCACCCGGGCAGGCCATAATCTCAATAATATGATATTGCTTTCTGCCGTCCCGCACATCATTTAAAAGCTTCCTCGCATTGCCAAGACCGCTTGCGACCGCTACATGAATAGGAGTTCCCTCTATATCGACTGTAGCCTCTTTGATTTTTTCAAAGCCTCTTAAAGCAGTAAAATTAAGCTCTTTAAGCTCTTTTCCGGTTAAAAATTCATAAGCGGTGCGCAAAGTGGCTTCTGCCACTCCTCCGGTTGAGCCGAATATGCTTCCGGCACCGGTTGACTGTCCCATGAAACGGTCGAACTCACTGTCAGGCAGATTAACAAAATCCTGAGTAGAATCAACAATCATTCTTGCAAGCTCTCTTGTAGATATAACTATATCGACATCGGAGGTACCCTCATTGCTGAGCTCGGGTCTTTGAGCTTCATACTTTTTGGCAACACAAGGCATAACGGAAACTACAATTATGTCCTCAGGATTTTTGCCAAGCTTTTGTGCGAGATAGCTTTTAGCGAGGGAGCCGAACATTTCATGCGGAGATTTACATGAAGAGGGAATATCTATAAGCTCTTTAAAATTATGCTCAACAAATTTAATCCAGGAAGGACAGCAGCTTGTCAGGATGGGGAGCTTTCCTCCGTTTTTAAATCTGTCGGCAAATTCCGAGGCTTCTTCAATTATAGTCACGTCGGCTGCAAAATTGGTATCATAAACGTAATTAAAGCCCATATTTTTAAGTGCGGTTACCATCTTGCCGGTGACTATCGTACCCGGCTCCATATCAAATTCCTCGCCGAGTGCAACCCTTACTGCAGGCGCAGTTTGAACCACTACGATTTTATCGGATGAAAGCGCATCCCATACATCAGCAGTATTATCTACCTCACTAAGTGCTCCGGTAGGACAAACTGCTATGCACTGTCCGCAGAAGGTACAGGTGGTATTGTGCATAGGGCGGTCAAATACTGTGCCTACTACAGTGTGAAAGCCTCTGCCTACATCGGTGAGCACTCCTACTGTCTGCACTTCATTGCACATGGTTTCACAGCGCTTACAGAGAATACATTTATTCATATCCCTTATAATTGAAAAAGAATCATCATCAATGGTGCAGACCCTTCTTTCACCCTCACATCTTAAAGAGCGTATGCCTGATTCGGCTGCAAGGGTTTGAAGCTCACATTTGCCGTTTTTAGGGCAGATAAGGCAGTCCTTAGGATGGTCTGAAAGAAGCAGCTCTATCATCATTCTCCTCGCTCTTATAGCTCTTATGCTGTCGGTACGTATTCTCATGCCTTTCTTAACTCTTGTAGAGCAGGCAGTAAGCATTTTATTTTTACCCTCTTCTTCAACTACGCAGACCCGGCATGAAGCAGTGGCATTTTCCACATTAAGTTCGTGGAGCTTAAGATGACAGAGAGTAGGTATGTGAATATTATATTTTTTGGCAGCATCAAGTATGGTAGTACCTTCTTCAACAGATGCTTCAATTCCGTTAATAGTAAAATTAATCATCTCAATCCTCCATTTATCTTAAATTGATGGCATGTACAGGACATTTTGCCATGCAGGTTCCACATTTAATACATTTAGCAGTATCTATAATATGTCTTATCTTGCGCTCGCCCTCTATACATTTGACGGGGCAGTTAATACTGCAAAGACCACAGCCGATGCAGCCCTCTCCTATAAAATAAACCAGAAGATTTCTGCATACCTTGGCGGTACAGCGCTTATCCTTAACATGTGAGATATATTCATCTTTAAAATAGTGCAGAGTGGAAAGCACAGGATTGGTAGCCGACTGCCCAAGCCCGCATAATGAGGTATCTCTGATGACTTCTGAAAGCTCTTTAAGATAAGGCAAATCTTTTGCCTGCCCCTGTCCCTGTGTAATCCGGTTTAAGGCTTCGAGAATGCGTTTATTTCCTATTCGGCAGGGGGTGCACTTACCGCAGGATTCTTCAACGGTAAACTCCATAAAAAAGCGTGCTATATCTACCATGCAGTCATCCTCATCCATAACCACCATACCGCCTGAGCCCATTATAGAGCCTATGCTTTCAAGACATTCAAAATCTACAGTAGTGGTATCTACAAGTGAAGCAGGTATGCAGCCGCCTGAAGGACCTCCGGTCTGCACCGCTTTAAGCTTTTTATTATTTTTTATACCTCCTGATATATCGTAGATAATTGTATTTAAAGGAGTACCCATAGGAACCTCTACAAGCCCGGCGTTTAAAACCTTGCCTACCACAGAAAATACCTTGGTGCCCGGTGAATCCTCGGTGCCTATAGAACGGAACCAATCCACGCCCTTAAGCATTATCATATGTACATTTGCCAGAGTTTCAACATTATTAAGCACTGTAGGCATCTGGAAAAGACCCTTGTGGGCGGTTCTGTAGATTTTATTTCTGGGCATACCTCTATGTCCCTCTATAGACTCTATAAGTGCGGTGGCTTCTCCGCATACGAAAGCTCCCGCACCAAGTCTTAATTCAATTGAAAATGAGAAATCGCTGCCGAGTATATTGTTACCTAAAAGTCCTTTGTTCATTGCCTGTGAGATAGCTGTTTTCAAATTTTTTACGGCGAGAGGGTATTCAGCCCTGACATAGATAAATCCTTTATCTGCACCTATTGCATAGCCTGCTATAGCCATTCCCTCAAGCACGCTGTGAGGGTCAAGCTCCAATATACTTCTGTCCATAAATGCACCGGGGTCGCCCTCATCCGCATTGCACACTATGTATTTATGAGGAGCAGCATGAGAGAGTGCTTCTGCCCATTTACGACCGGCATTAAAGCCTGCACCGCCTCTGCCTCTGAGGTTTGCCCTTATCATATCGTCCACTATGCTCTGACCGGATATATTGTTTTCAAGCAGCTTGGCAAGTGCCGCATATCCGTCAGTCGCCACCGCATCTTCAATATTGTCCGGGTCTATTATGCCGCAGTTTCTAAGAGCTATGCGAAGCTGCTTTTCATAATAATCGCCTTTAAGATAGAAAGAGCCGTCTTCTCTTATCCCTATAGAATCATCTTGGAGGATACGGTTTTTTAAATTTTTATATGCACTTTGTTTCAGCTGCCTTAAAGCATCATAATTAAGCTTTTCACTGTGTGCTTCTATTTTAACAGCAGTTTGATTTAACGCATTGCCTGACATAATTACACCTCCTTATAGCCTTCAAGTATTAAAGGAATTTCATCAGGTGAAACCTTGCTGTAGAGCTTATTGTTTATCATAAGCACAGGAGCGTTGCTGCAGTCGCCAAGACATCTTGTCTGTGCTATTGAAAATTTAAGGTCCGGCGTGGTTTCGCCAAACTTAATGCCAAGCTCGCTTTCAAGCCTTGCAAGCACGTCTGCGGCTCCTTTGACATAGCAGGCGGTGCCAAGACATACACTTATCTGATATTTTCCCTTTGGTTTTTCTACAAAATATGAGTAAAAAGATACTACACCATAGACTCTGGAGGCAGGTATACCGAGCTCATGGGCTATAAACCCCTGAGCTTCTCTCGGTATATAACCATAATGCTCTTGAGTTCTATGAAGAATGCTTATAAGTGAAGCTTCCTCATAACCGATGTCGTCAATAATCCGCTTAAGCTCACTAAAATCATTTTTAATTTTTGTTTTACACATAAATTCCCTCCATTTCAGTATTTTAAGCCTGTAATCTTTAATTATGGATTTAAATCCAGATACCTTTCAGGCAGGCAGGTATTCAGATTAATATGACTTGAGCATGTCATTTTAATAACTAATCTATAATAAATTATACAAAATTTTTTAATAAAAATACATAGTTTAGCGAAAAACAGATCTTAAAAAAGAGTTTTTGATTTATATTAAAAATTAATAGTATGAATCATACAAAAACGGTATGAAATATTAAAATAAAAATGAATTTTTAGAATATGATGGTAAAAGTGGTTCCCTCCTTTTCATTGCTTTCAGCTCTAATACTGCCTTTAAACTGTCTGACTATGCTTGCTGCAATTGAAAGACCTAAGCCGTATCCGCCTTTCTCCTTTGTCCTTGCCTTATCTGCACGATAGAAGCGTTTAAATATATGCTCAAGCTCCTGCTTAGGTATAGGAGTGCCTTCATTATTTATTTCAACAAAAACTTTATTTTTGGAGCTATAGGCACTTACTGTAATTTTGCCCTCACTGTCCGTATATTTGCAGGCATTGTCTAAAAATATGGAAAAAAGCTGCTTTAAAAGAGCTTCATCACCGTAAATTCTAAGCTCGGGAGCTATATTGCTTTCAATTGATATATTTCTTTCAAATGCAACTACTTCAAAACTCAGCACTCTGTCAGTCAGACAGCGGCTTAAATCAACTTCAGAATGGGAGCTTTCAGCATTTTGTGCCGCTTTAAGATTTTCCTGAGCATCGGCTCTGGCAAGAAAAAGTAGATTTTGCGCAAGCTCTTTCATGCCTAAAGCTTCTTCTTCTGTATTTTTAAGCCATTTAATTCTTTCAGCTTCATCAGTGCTGTGCTTGAGTATATCAAGATTGGCAAGAATTACTGTTATAGGAGTTCGCAGCTCATGGGAGGCGTCCGCTATAAACTGCTTTTGCTGCTGCCAGGCTTGCTGCACAGGTGCAAGTGCCCAGCCGGCAAGCCTTATGCTTAAGAATAAAAATACCGCAAAGGTAATAATAAAGATAAAAATACATATAAGTGTTAAATTTCTTATATTTCTGCGCTCATAAAGCACTTCTGCAAGAATTATATAGCTGGCTTCAGCAGCTTGAGCGTCAGCATAGCTGCTTTGGCTGTAAACAGTTTTATTATTTATTTTGACTGATTTTATTTCATAGCTTAAGTCAGTATTTTTAATATAGCCGTAAGCATTGCTTTTGCGGGAATTTTGGGCAAGGATTAATTTTAAAAATTTGTTCAGCTCGTCCTCACTTAGATAAAGCCCTCTGATATTTTTGGCAGTTATGTTTCCTGAGGGCTCAAGCTTTAAGCTTATATTTGGAAGGAAATTATCAGCTGATATGGAAATATTATCGGGAATATTATTTTCAGGCTCTGTAAGCTGATTGGAATTTGGATTTTCAATAAAGCGCATCAGCTCATTATCCATAATTCTTAAAGTGTTTTCAGTATAATTATTTTTGCTGTAGGTAAAAATAATTATCAGCACCACTGCCATTACACTCATTACGCATAACATATTAATAAAAATAAATTTTTTGTTTAAGACATTTAGAGTGTTAGGCATTGAAATCCTCCAGCTTATAGCCTACTTTTCTGGTAGTGCTGATAGTAACTCCCGAGCCTATAAAAGCAAGCTTTTTGCGAAGAAAGGAGATATAGGCTTCAACATTATTATCCTCTGCCTCAGAATCATCTCCCCAGACCTTTGAGATTAATATATCCTTGCTTACAAGCATATTTTTGCTGCTGATAAGAATTTTCATTATTTCAAATTCTTTAAAGCTTAAATGTATGCTTCTATCGTTATGGCATAATTCGCAGGAGGATAAATTAAGTGTAATATCAGAAAAACCGAGCTCATTAATCATGACTTCTCCCTTTCGCCTTGAAACAGCTCTTACTCTTGCCAGCAGCTCTTCGGGAACGAAGGGCTTGGTCATATAATCGTCAGCGCCATAATCAAGACCTTGTATTTTATCACTGATGTCGTCTTTTGCAGTAAGCATTAAAATCGGAGTTTGCTTTTTAGCCTTGCGCAGCTCGGCTACAATTTCGAATCCGTTTTTTCCGGGCAGCATAATATCAAGGATTATCACATCATAATCTCCACAAAGTGCGTAGTACAGTCCGTCGTTTCCGTTATAGGCAGTATCGGACTGATATTTGGCTTCCTTCATAAGCTGTGCGAGAGCCTGTGCAAGTCTTGCTTCATCTTCAATTATAAGTATTTTCATGTCTAATTCTCCTGTTAGCCGTAATATTTATATTTGATTATATACTTGTAATATATAAAATCAAGCAATAGGTGTAGTAAACAGATTTTAATTTTAGAGCGTAGAAAATATTGTTTATTTAATTTAAAAGCTTGATTTCTTTACCGTAGATGGATATATTTATTATAAAAATAAAAAATGAGGATGTAAATAAATATGGCTGAGGATAAATTTGGGATTAAGAGCAGGCTTAAAAAGCTTCAGGATATAAAATACCGAGAGTTTAATATAAAGCTCATACCGGGAATTGACAATATGAAAATGCTTGGAGTGCGTGTACCGGAGCTTAGGAAAATTGCGAGGGAAATAAAAAAATCCGATTATTGCGGAGATTTTTTAAAGGAGCTTCCGCATGAATATTTTGAAGAAAACGGTCTTCACGGCATTATAATTTCTCAAATAAATGATTTTAATGAATGCATTGCGGAGCTTAACAGGTTTTTGCCTTATATAGATAATTGGGCGACCTGTGATATTATTTCACCTAAGGCTTTGGCAAAGAATAAGCCGGAGCTGATAAAGCATATCCTGAGCTGGACAGGCTCAAAGCATACCTATACTGTACGTTTTGGCATAGGTATGCTGATGTCGTTTTTTCTGGACGAGGATTTTGAAAAGGAGCAGCTTATTATGGTAGCAGAGATAAAATCTGATGAATATTATGTAAAGATGATGCAGGCTTGGTACTTTGCTACTGCACTTTCGAAGCAATACGGTGAAGCTGTAAAACTGATTGAAAATAATCTGCTTAGTAATGAGGTAAAAAAGAAAACGATACAAAAGGCTGTGGAAAGCTATAGGATAAGTGCCAAAAAGAAGGACTATTTAAAAAAATTCAGGTAAGCTTATAAAAAGAAGATAAACTGTCAAAACTTATTAAGATAATTATATTATTTTAGAAGTTTTGGCAGTTTTATGTTTTAAGCTGTTCTCTTTACATTATCTTTACGTAGGCAATGATAGTATTATGACAGATTATCAATATTGAAAAATATCAGGCAGCATATAATTAATATAATATTGCAATATAATACTTTATGCTCAAAACACTGTATAGGCAGGCTTATGCCTGTAAAAAGAAAGGCTTGAATTTATGAAAAATATTAAAAACTCAAGAGGTTTTAAACAGGAAAGGAAAAGAAATATTATACAGGCATTAGCCTCGTTTGCCACGAATGCAAATATAATGGGATTTTTTAAAGGAAGAATCTATACAGGACCGACGAAGGTGGCATGTGTACCGGGACTGAACTGCTACTCCTGTCCCGGGGCGGTGGGTGCCTGTCCTATAGGCTCACTGCAGGCGGTGATAGGCGGAAGGAAGTTCAGTATGTCCTACTATATTGCAGGAATTATGATATTTTTTGGAGCGATGTTTGGCAGGCTGGTATGCGGATTTATGTGTCCTTTCGGTTTTGTTCAGGATTTACTTTATAAAATTCCTGTAAAAAAATTTAAAATACCGCCTGCTATAGACAGGGTACTGAGATATTTAAAATATGTGATACTTGCTCTGTTTGTAATTATATTCCCCCTGCTGCTGACTAATCAGTTCGGCATGGCCCCTCCGTATTTTTGCAAGTTTATCTGCCCTGCCGGTACATTTGGAGGTGCTATTCCGCTGATTTCCACCAATCCGGGATTAAGAAATACCATAGGCTTTTTATTCTTCTGGAAGATGGGCATACTGCTTACCGTAGTGCTTTTATCAATTTTTACTTACCGCCCCTTTTGCAAATATCTCTGTCCGCTTGGAGCATTTTATGCATTTTTTAATAAAATAGGTTTTTATAAAATGCAGCTTAATCAGGATAAATGTGTAGGTTGCGGTTTATGTGAAAAGGCTTGCAAAATGGATATTAAAGTTAGAAAGGATATAAATTCACTTGAATGTATACGCTGTGGAGCCTGCAAGGCTGCCTGCGCACACGGTGCAATCACAGTGTCCTTTGCAGGCTTGGAAAGAATTGAGCCGGCAAAGGGTAAGGATAAATCAGAGAAAAAAGGAATCTGCAGTCCGGCTGCCTGTGCAAGCTGTCCCGGCTGTGCAAAATATAAAAACTAATATAATAAATTTAAAATTATGGAAAAGAAAAATAAAATTACCGGCATTGGATTTTTAAATAAATTTTGGAACAAATTTTTAATCAGAACTAAAATCACTTTTCTTACCGCTTCCGTATTATGCTTTGTATCGGTAATATCACTTATAGTTACTATACGGAATGCAAAAACTATATTTATAATTGATGAGGCGGCATATTCTAAAATTGCGGAGTTCGGAAATAGTAATATTCCGATTAAATTTGACTTTGAAGGAGCCCAAAACACATTTAATATCACGAGCGTAATTACTATGCTGCTGCTGGTAATTGCAGGAACCTTGCTGATATGGTGGGTAATAGGAAAGGCATTAAAGCCGCTGCAAAAATTCAGCAGGATAATAAAACAGCTCGATATAAATCAGCTTAATCAAGAAATACATATAGTAAATACTTCAGATGAGGTGGGAGATTTACAGACTGCTTTTAATTATATGCTGAATAATATAAGAGAATCTTACGAAAAACAGCGGAGATTTTCACAAAATGCAGCCCATGAATTAAAAACTCCGGTAGCGGCAATCAGAGCTAACCTTGAGGTTTTGAATATGGACGAAAATCCCTCCTATGAGGAATACAGGGCATTTACAGATGTAGTTGAAAGGCAGACGGAGGCTATGTCCGCAATAGTTCGGGGATTGAGGCTTTTAAGCAGCGGGGACAATCTTAATCTTATAAGATTTAATTTGCTTGAAAATATAAAGCATATATTGATTAATCTTGACAATGAAATTACCAGAAAAAACATTGAGGTTAATATAAATTCTGAAGGCAAAGATTTATACATAGAAGCTGACAGTGTGCTGATGAAGCAGGCAATTTTTAATATAATTCATAATGCAGTCAGATATTCAAATGAAAATGCAGCCGTAGATATAACTGTGACTGAGGACAGACTTTCGGTAAAAAACTATGGCATAGGTATATCCAGGGAAAATCTGGAAAGAATATTTGAACCCTTTTACTGCGTGGATAAATCGAGGTCTAAAAAGCTTGGAGGAAGCGGGCTGGGTCTGGCCATTACTAAGGAAATCCTTAAGGAGCACGGCTTTGGCATACAGGCGGAAAGTGTAGAGGGACAGTTTACGGAGTTCACAATTAGTTTCTGATTATATTAAAAATGGGTTTGACTTTATTATTATAATTTTTACCTAAAGGGAGTAAGGGCATGTTAATTAAAAAAATAGAAAAAAATAGAATAATTCCATTTATATTTTTGATATTGGCAATATCCTTTATAGTGTTAGGCATATTCAGACATGAGTATATGGATGTGCTGAATAAAGCCACAAAGATATGACTGGAATGTATAGGTATTGGTTAATACCTCAGATAATCAGCAATAATTAATAAATATATTTATAAAGAAGGGAAGAGTTATCTATGAACAGCATTAAAAAAATTAAGCCGATATTATATATATTATTAGCCTTAGCGGCATCGGCAAGCGTTATTATACTACATAATATTTTATTTATTTTTTTATCATATATTTTTAATATTACAAAAGCTCCGATATTGGAATGGCTGCTTTCAGCGGATAATTATAACAGATTTGATATACTGAAATATCCGTTGATGATACTTTTATTTTACTTTTTATATAAGAAAATTAGTAATAAACAGGCAAAGCCTGATGTCAGCTGGGATTTAAAAAAGGGAATTATATTCAGTATTATTTTGGGAATAGGCTTTGGAGGAATTTCTTTTCTCTGGATAAACTTTGCACAATATGCACTTTCAGGAGTAAAATTTATCAGAGAAAGTCTTGAAATAATGGATTATTCAAATAAGAGCTATTCACAGGGAGCAGCTTTGCTGCTGATTTTAGCGGGTGGTATACTTGGACCGGTTATGGAAGAGCTGCTTTTCAGAGGAGTAGTGTTCGGGCTGTTGGAAAAGGTCAAAAAAGGCTGGTTTGCAGTATTTTTTTCCGCCTTGCTTTTCGGGATTGCACACATGACCTTTGTACAGTCGGTGTATACCTTTATAATGGGATTCATAGCAGGTACCATTTATTTAAAAACAAGAAATATACTTTGGCCGATAATAATGCATATTACTATAAATACAGTAGCTTCGCTGAGCTCATTTTCACAGTTTCAGAGCTATCTCGGTGTATTGGAGAAATTTACTGTCATAATGACAATACCTTTATTAATTATAGTGTATAAAGCGGTGAAAAGCAGGAAAAAAATAAATTTAAAAAATACAGCTTTGGACTATGTATAATTAACCTTATCTTTACTATAGCTGATGTAATATATAAGCATGTTAAATAAATATTAGAATTAAATTAAAAAAAGGAGATTGTAAAATGAAAAAAATATTATTGAGTGGAATTGCAGGGATGATGATTTTGCTTGCAGGCTGCAATGCCGGAGGCACATCAAATACGACAGCGGCATCAAATGCGGCATCAAGTGTATCTGGGGAAATCGGCATGGGAACCGGACAGGGACTTGATACGATGAAAAAGATTCCTGAATTTACGGCAAAAACTCTTGACGGAGAGGAGGTCAGCAGCGAAATCTTTAAAAAGAGCAAGGTTACCCTTGTAAATGTATGGGGCAGTTGGTGCCACCCCTGTGTTGAGGAGCTTCCGGAGCTTCAAAAGGCATACGAAAAAATGAAGGACCAAGGAGTAAATGTGCTCGGAGTGATAGTTCACAACGATTCCGACGATGCTGATGCAGAAAAAGACATTATTCAAAAAGGAGGAATTAAATATACCAATATAATGCCGGAGGGCAAATTAAAGGAAGCAGTTATGAATAATCAGCAATTCCCTCTTACCTTATTTGTGGATTCGGAAGGCAATGTTATAGGAGAACCGTTTAGAGGCGGAGCTGAGGAAGCAGAATTTATTAAAGGGATGGAAGCTGCGCTTGCAAAAACAAAATAGGAGCTGAATATAAAAAAGCTGCGGTACGCAATTAACTTGTTGTACCACAGCTTTATCTTAGTTTAAGTGTGTTTAGGCTTCAACATAATAACCTAAGCCTCTGCTGGTTTTTATAACTTCAGTGCCGAGTTTTTTTCTCAGAGCAGCTATATGAACTTTAATAACTTGGGATATATCACTGGCATTCATATCAATATTATGCTCGAGAAGCTCGGCGGAAGAAATTACACTGTCTTTGCGGCAGCAAAGATACTCAAATATACTGTATTCCTTTGGGGTAAGAGATATATATTCACCGGCTTTAAATACCTGTTTTTTAGTAATAAATAAGGTTATATCAAATTTTTCAAGCTTGATAATATCCGTACTGTCAGTATAAGAGGTCCTTAGAATTGCTCTTATACGAGCTTCGAGCTCTTTGAAATGAAAGGGCTTTACAAGGTAGTCATTTGCACCCAAATCCAGTCCCTGCACTCTGTCCTCAAGTGTGCTGCGTGCTGAGAGTATCAGAACTTTCTTATCGGGATTGTCGGCACGTATTTCTTTAAGAACCTCAAGACCGTCAAGCTTGGGCAGATTAAGATCAAGGATGATTAAATCATAATCGGATTCATAGTATCTTTCAAGAGCTTCTTCTCCGTCCTGTGCAGCATCCACATAGTAATTGAGCTTACGAAGGCCCTTTACAAGTGCTGAGAGTATATCTTCTTCATCTTCGCATATCAGTAATCTCATATCAACCTCCATTTTTATGTATTTTTAGAACAAACTATTTTATCTATGATAGCTAGTAAAAAACATATAGTAAACAGAATACACTAAAATTAAAAAAATATCAAGAATCTATATATAGAATATTAAAGAGTATACTATAAAAAACTGCTTATAGACTGCTAAAATTATAAAAATATAAAATAAATAAGCTGAAAAGTTTATATTTTTTATAATTTATTAATATAATTTAAGAAAAAAAAAGACCTGATTTAATGAAATGTTATTGACATAACTAAGATTAGCTGTTATTATGAAGCTGTATTTTAAGTTGGGCTATAGATTCACATATTTTTGTAAGTCATGGGGTTTTCTTAGTTCATGCTTTACAAAAATATGTGATTTTTTAGGTTACAACGGAATGCGAAAAATTATATGGGGGGTACCAACGATGTATAACGGTACAGTTAAGTGGTTTAATGCGACGAAAGGCTATGGCTTCATTACAAATGATGATGATAACACCGAGATTTTCGTGCATTTTTCAGGAATCAATTCTGACGGTTACAAATCTCTTGAGGACGGTCAGAAGGTGACTTATGATACTGCGGAAGGCAGCAGGGGAATCCAGGCTGTTAATGTATCAGTTGTCTAAATTCTTAAACCACTAAAAAACTGCCGCAAGGTGGCTTTGTTATCAGATTAGTCTGCATAACCTGTCATTTTGCGGTGTTTTTTATTTGTAATTTTAAAAAAATATAGTAAAATAGAGGCGGCATTAATATTTAATGAATGTTTTAGAGCCGATTAAATATTAATGTTAAAAATAATTTTAAGAAAGAGATATTTATGCGCGCAGTTATTATGGCAGGAGGCAAGGGGAGCCGACTTGCTTCCCTTACAAGGGATGAAATTCCGAAACCTATGGTAGCGGTAAGGGGAAAGCCCTTGCTTGAATGGCAGCTTGAAGAGCTTAAAAAGTATGGAATCACCGATATAACTATGATAATAGGTCATCTGGGGTATAAGATTACAGAATATTTTGGTGACGGCAAAGACTTCGGATGTGAGATAGACTATATAATAGAAAAGGAAGCACTTGGCACAGCCGGAGCTTTTTATTATTTAAAAGAAAGACTGGAAAAAGAAAAACAAGGTGACAAGGCGGAAGCTGGATACTTTATGCTGGTGTTTGGAGATGTGTTTTTTGATATAGATATAAAAAGGATGGAGGAGTTTCATTTAAGGAAATCTTCAAAAGCTACCTTATTTGTTCATCCAAATTCACACCCCTTTGACTCCGACCTCGTTGAGGTTGATGAAAATGACAGAGTGCTTAAGTTTGACTCAAAAAATAATGTAAGGGATTACTGGTATGACAATCTGGTGAATGCCGGGCTGTATATACTTGATAATTCAATATGCGATAAGGTGAAACAGCCTGTTAAGACTGACTTTGAAAAGGAAATCCTTGCAGTTATGGCAGAGGAAAATGAAGAGATTTATGCCTATAAATCGCCTGAGTTTGTAAAAGATGTCGGAACTGTTGAGAGAATTGAAGCTACGGTCAGAGATATTGAAAGCGGCTTTATTAATTCAAAAAATCTTTCGCACAGGCAGAGGGCGGTATTTCTTGACCGGGACGGCACTTTAAATGTATTTAAGGGTCTGGTATATAAGGAAGAAGAATTTGAGCTTGAGGAGGGGGCTGTAGAAGCAGTAAGGCTGATAAATCAGTCAGGGCTGCTGGCTGTAGTCGTAACTAATCAGCCTGTGGTGGCAAGAGGGCTTTGTGAAATTGAGGATGTTGAAGCTATTCACAAGAAGCTTTCAACTCTGCTCGGCAGAGAAGGAGTATTTCTTGATGCAATATACTTTTGTCCGCATCATCCTGATAAGGGCTATCCGGAAGAAAATCCGGCATATAAGATAAGCTGCAAATGCCGAAAGCCTGAGGGAGGCATGGCAAAAGAAGCGGCTGACAGATATAACATAGATTTTGAAGCCTCCTATATGATAGGGGATACTACAATTGATATTGAATTTGCCAGGCGGCTTGGAATGAAGTCGGTGCTTGTAAGGACCGGAGAGGGTGGGCTTGACGGCAAGTTTAAAGTTGAACCTGATTTAGATGCCGGCAATGTTTTGGAAGCGGTAAAAATGATTTTAGGTAAATAAAAGCGGCAGGAGGATCTTTTGCAGTTTATTTTGCAGTTGAAATTACGGAAATTTTAAATCTCCCTGTAGAGCAGGTGAAATAGTGCTTGACAGGGAGATTTATTTTACAGTCTGCAAGGCCTCCTTCGCGGCATGAGCAAAAGTAAAGAGGACAGTGAAATATTCTGCTACCAGACAGCCCTTGCTGCTGCTCCGCAGGGAAGTATAAGAGAGTCCTCTTCTACATAAAGTCCAAGCTCATCCGCTTCAACCAAGCTGCATTTCGGGAGCTTAAGGGCATTAACTGCACTTGATACCATGTAATTCAAAACGCCTGCCTGAAGTCCTGTAGTATAGGAGTTTATCAGGAAAAAAAGCGGAGTATCACTCATAAGTTTGAGTGAAGCTTTTACAAGGCTGTAAACCGAAGCTTCCAGCTTCCATACTTCGCCCTTAGGTCCCCGTCCGTACGAGGGCGGGTCCATGATTACAGCCTCGTACTTATTTCCCCGTCTGATTTCACGCTCCACAAATTTAAGACAGTCATCTACCAGCCATCTGATGCCTGCGTTGTCAAGCCCCGATGAAACCGCATTTTCCTTTGCCCAGTTTACCATGCCCTTGCTCGCATCAACATGGGTTACCTTTGCACCTGCCGCTGCCGCTGCAAGCGTTGCGGCTCCGGTATAGGCAAAGAGGTTCAAAAGCTTTACCGGCATTCCGCTGTTAATGCGCTTTTTGATAAGATTAAAGCTGAAATCCCAATTTGAAGCCTGCTCAGGAAAAAGTCCAGTATGCTTAAAGCTGAAGGGTTTGAGATTAAATATAAGCTGCTTAGGCATACAGGTCTGCTGACTGCCGCCATTACCGCTTTTATAATCGGAGGTGTCAGTTAAAGACGCAGATGGAGCTGAAAGGTCATCTAAATCATAAGCAATGCTCCACTGCTTGGGCAAAGAAAAAAGCTTCCATTCACCGCCTCCCCTAACGCTCCTGTGATAATGGGCATCGGCTTTATTCCAAAGCGGATTTATATGTTCTCTTTCCCATATAATTTGAGGGTCGGGTCTTATAAGAAGGTAATCACCCCATTTTTCAAGCTTTTCTCCGCTTCCGGCTGCTATAATCTTATAATCTTTCCAGTGCCTGCTGAGCCACATAATAAAATTCTCCTTAGCTGACAAATATTAATATTACTATACTAAACTAAAACTGCGGCTTTGTCCAGATTACCGCTTGCTGATAATCAGCAGCAGGACAGCTTATCTTTTGGCAGCTGTAATTAGACTGTAATTATTTCGCAAGAATCATAGACTTGAATATTCCTGTTAATATGATAAAATAAGCTTAGCTATTTGCATAATTTGATAAATAGTGCTTGTGGATAGAGGGCATTGCTGGAAAAGTGCGGACAAAATGATTCTATCCTTTATAAGGTCTGCATTTCATGATTTTTGTGAAAGGTGAAAATGTATGAAGATAAAATGTATAATAATACCGGCTTTAACTTTCGGAATAGTGCTGACTAGTTCCTTTACAGCTAAAGCAGAGGGGTGGCAGCAGTCAAATTCTACATGGATTTATCTTGATGATTCAGGCAACAGGCTTAAAAATGTATGGAAAAAAGGAGCTGACGGAAATTTCAGATGGCTCAATGAAGCAGGGGAAATGGCAAAAAATTCCTGGGTAGATTCGGGAAAATATTATGTAGACGACGATGGCGTATATATTTACGGCAAATGGAAAAAGATAGGAAATTTTTGGTATCATTTTAATAATAATGGCTTGGCAGCAAGGGAAGCTTGGCAGAATATAGATAGCAAGTGGTATTATTTTAATGACGAGGGTCACATGCTGACCGGCTGGATTCTTGACGATATGTATTTTTGCGGAGCTGACGGAGTGATGCTGACCGGCTGGCAGCAGCTTCTTCCCTCTTCAAAATACAGTGATGAAAAAAAGGATATAACTCCGAGCCCTTCCAATACCTTTACTGATGATGATAAAAACTGGTATTACTTTGGCGCAAACGGCAAGAAATTTGTGCCGAGAGGTCTGGACGGAGCGGCTTATGGCGAAAGAAAGGTAGACGGAGTGAGATACTGCTTTTCGGAAAGCGGAGCACTGCATGTTGGCTGGGCGAATATTAAGGGCACCGGAAGAAGCTCAGCTTCAATTACGGATTATAAGTATTATAATAAGGACGGTACTGTAAGAACCGGCTGGTATTCCATACAGC